>CALXSL010000014.1 GCA_944391135.1 uncultured Opitutales bacterium | reverse complement strand
ACCCGAAGGGCGAGACATTTTCTGCTGAAAATGCGAGTACAACATCAGCCTGAAAGGCGAGGGGGAGTATGGCGGCGCAGCCGCCACCCGGAGGGCGAGACATTTTCTACTGAAAATGCGAGTACAATACGACAATTTTGCAAAGCAAAATTGCCCGGAGGGCGTTCACGGCGCGAAGGCGCCGTGAGTGGATTCGCCGCAGGCAAATAGCCGAGCAAAGCGAGTGCCGAGACGAGCACTACCGTGCGAGCGAGCACAAACGGCCTCCGCTAGGAGGTGCGAGTCAATGCGCCCCTCAATTCTAACTCTTCTTATGAATCCCTTATTTATCATTTTCCCGAAGTTGTTCCATGTGTGAAAAATTTGTCAGGAAAAGGGATGTTTTGTCTAAAAATGTAATTTTTTCATTTGACCTAGTTGCGCGGTTTGGGTTTTATGCATAACCGTAACGTAATATTGATGTTGCGTTTGGCTTCACACCTTAGACATGAAAACCCTTTTGACTAGAACCATAGTGTTTCTGGCCGCAGTTGCATTTGCGCCCGACGGCTTTGCCGAGCTTGAGGAATTCAGCGGCAGCAAGAATTCACTGCAGATCACGCATGACGCGGGATTGTACGATGATTATCACGCGGTCTATGCGAGCGGCACGATAAAGAACTCCGCTACGGTGGACTCTTATGCGGCGGACGGGTACAATACGGTTTTCGAAACCTACGAGGGAACGAAGCTAGGCGCCTTTTATTCAATGCGCAACGGCGGCGGGAATGTGAGCTTTATAAACGGCGGTTCCGTCGCCGGGGCGATGAGCTTTGAAAACCTTTACGCCGGGGGCGCGAATACGGCTTTCAAAAATATGGGAGACGTGGCCTTGGGCCGCACGGCGAAATTCAACGTGTTTTCCATGCACGGCGACACTTTCTCTTTTGAGAACCGCGGAACGGTGAGCGGACAGGCGGCAGGCATGCTGAATTTCGACTGCCGTGTGGATTTCAAGAACTTTGGCGTAATACAGAAAACCGGAAGCGGCGCGCTTCTGCAGGCGTCTGGCGGCGGCGTGATAACCTTTGAAAGCGGCTCCGTGGCCGATGCGGGCGGGTATTCCGAAACTTTGCTGGATTTGTCGAACGGAGACTTTGTGATAGACGTGAAAAACGGCGCGAGCTTAACGGGCTCCATGGACATACAAAGCGGCAACACGCTGATTTTGTACAGCGGAACATCCGGCATAAACGGCGCGGTGAATGTCGGCGCGGGCGCGACGGTGAAGCTTTTCTGGGACGGCGCAGCGTTTGCCGCCAACGGCGACTTCCGCGTGGACGGCGCAAATCTGGAGATTGTGACGGCCGACGGTCTGTTTTCGGAAGCCGACATCGGCACGACTTTCACCGTCATGGAGGGCGTAGTGGGCAGCTTCGATTCTGAAAACACGAAGGTCGTCTCGGGCGGGCATGTGTTCGGCGTCGATTTGACTGGCGGATCGCTGAACCTCACGTATGAAGGCGCCGCCGTTCCCGAGGCCGCGCACATGGCGCTGATTTTGGGCGCAATTGTCCTGGTTTTTTGCCGATACAGGAAAATCCGTTAGATTCCGGGCGGCCTTCAAGGCAAAAAAGTGTTGAAGTGCATTTGGCTTTTGTCATTCTCGGGTCTTGATAATCATTTATTCAGGATAATTTTATGGCAGTTCCTATATCACAAATGCTCACCGTTGCGAAGTACGCAATAGGCAACACGCTCAAGGGCAAGAAGCGCTATCCGCTCGTCCTCATGCTCGAGCCCCTTTTCCAGTGCAACCTCGCGTGCTCGGGCTGCGGGAAAATCCAGTTCCCCAAGGAGATTCTGGCAAAGCGCATGCCCAAGGAAAAGGCGTGGGCGGCGATAGAGGAATGCGGCGCGCCCGTCGTGAGCATTGCGGGCGGCGAGCCCCTGCTTCACAAGGAAATGCCCGAAATGGTGCAGGGCTTTGTCGACCGCAAGAAGTACGTTTACCTGTGCACGAACGCGCAGATAATGATGGCCAAAATCGACCTGTTCAAGCCCAGCAAGTATTTGTCTTTCGGCATACACCTCGACGGCACGCGCAAGATGCACGAGCGCAGCATCAACAAGGACGGCGGCTACGACATTTCCGTCAACGCCATCAAGGAGCTTCTTAAGCGCGGCTTCCGCGTGACAACCAACACCACTATTTTCAACAACGCCGACCCGGACGAAGTCCGCAAGTTTTTCGACGAAGCCATGGCCCTCGGCGTTGAAGGCATGATGATTTCCCCCGGGTTTCCCTACGACAAGGCCCCGAACCAGGAGATATTCCTCGAACGCAAAAAGACGGTCGAGCTTTTCAGAAAGATTTTGTGCAACCCGAAGCCGCACTGGGTGTTCAACCACTCGCCGGGCTTCCTCGCTTTCCTCAAGGGCGAGCAGGAGTACGACTGCACGCCGTGGGGCAACCCCACATACTCTTTGGACGGCTGGCAGAAGCCCTGCTACCTGATCAACGACGGCTACTGCGAAACTTTCGCCGAGCTGATGGCCGAGATGGACAACTACAGCCTCGGGCCGAACGGCAAGCAGCCGGAGTGCAAAGACTGCATGCTTCACAGCGGATACGAAGCGAGCGCGGTGCGCGACATTTTCGGCAGTTTCGGCGGCCTGATCCGCGCGGCGAAGCATCAGCGGAATTTCTCCAAAAAGACTGACGCGTAAGTGGGCGCGTGAAACAGGGCTTGATCACGCGTTTCAATTTTTGCCAAAACGCTCACGTACTCAAGTACGCTTCGCGCTTCGTCAAAAATTAAAGCCGCGCGCTGAAGCTCTGTTTGACGCACCCTGAAAATAATGAGCGCACGCAGCGGCGCGCGCAGATGAATTTTAATAATAGCGCGCATGCCGGATATTGAGGAAAAAAGTTTTCTTCCCAAACTTTGCGAAAATATTTTTCGCGAGGACGGCTACGCCTCCATCCTGCCGAATTTCGAGCACCGCCCCGAACAGGAGCAGATGGCGTTCTATTGCGCGCAGGCATACGCCTCCGACATGTCTTTGCTCGCCGAGGTGGGCACGGGCGTGGGCAAGAGCCTCGCGTACCTAATCCCCGGGATAATCGCGGCGGTGCGCTTCAACAGGCAGCTTATCGTAGCCACGCACACGATAGCCCTGCAGCAGCAGATTGTCGAAAAAGACCTGCCGCGCGCCGCGATGATGTTTTCGAACATCGACTCCCTCAACGACTGCGCCGAGTTCAAGTCGGCCCTGCTTCTGGGGCGCGGAAACTATCTTTGCTCGCACAGGCTCAAGCGCGCAATTGCCGAGCGCCGCGAGCTTTTTGACACAGAGGAATCCAAAGAGCTCGACAGGATATCGCGCTGGGCCATGGTCACGCGCACGGGGCTTGTGGAAGAGCTCAGCCCGCCGCCCAATCCCGAAGTGTGGAGCTGGGTCAACGCCGATTCGTCGTCGTGCACGCCCAAGAACTGCGGCGACGGCACATGCTTCTACCAGAACGCGCGCAAAAATATTTCTTCGGCAGACGTGGTGATACTCAACCACAATCTTTTGTTCTCGCTTCTGTCTGCGGGGCTGGGCGTGGGCGAGGATTCCGCCGGCATACTTTTCCCGAACGACATGGTGGTGCTCGACGAGGCGCATCTGATTCCCGACGTGGCGTCGGACGCATTCGGGCTTTCGCTCACGAGCGGCGGCGTCATGCGCGAGCTCAAGCGCATTTACGACCCAAAGAAAAAACGCGGCCTCATAACCCGCGAGAGCATGGCCGAGCACTACGACAAGCAGGTCGTTGTAAACGCGATGGCCGCATGCGAAGACTTCTTTGCGCAGGCCAGAAAAGACTTTCTCATTACCCGCGACACCGTGCGCCTGAGCGCGCCCTCGTGGGGCGACGACTCCAACTTCGGCGGCGCGCTGGAATCGCTCGCGCAGCTTCTGGACATGTTTGCGCAGAATTCCAAAAGCGAGCAGCTTGCCGCCGAAATAAAAGACTACAAACGGCGCATAGTTGGCATAAAAAACTCGCTCGAAGAATGCGTCTATTTGAGCGACAAGGACAGCGTCTACTGGCTGGAGTCCACGGGCAAGGACAAGCGCGGCGTAAGCCTCAACTCCGCCCCCATAGACGTGTCGCACATCCTAAGGCGCGTGCTGTTTTCGCGCGGCGTGCCGCTCGTCATGACATCCGCCACGCTCGCGATATCGGGCAAAATGGAAACCTTTGCGGAGAATGTCGGCGGCGAGACGGCCGAAACATTCATCTGCAATTCGCCCTTCGACTACAACAGGAACATGCGCGCGTTCATCTCGACCGACGCGCCCGCGCCCGACCGGGAAACCGGAAAGCTCGACGGCGCGCACTTGTGCGAAAGCGTCGAAAAGCTCTGCTCGATGGTGCGCGGCGGCACGCTCGTGCTTTTCACAAGTTATTTCGACCTGAACAGGATTGCCGCGCATTTGGAGAGCTCGGAAATCCTCAAAAAACAGAACCGCCGGATACTGGTGCAGGGCAGGATGTCGCGCGCCGAAACCGTCCGCGCATTCGCCGAGGACGGCGCGGCCATACTTCTTGGCACAGACACCTTCTGGACGGGCATAGACGTGCCCGGCGAGGCGCTCTCGCAGGTTATCGTCACGCGCCTGCCGTTCGACAATTTCAAGCACCCGCTTCTCGAAGCCCGCATGGAGCGCGCGCAGGCAATGGGCGAAAACCCCTTCCTTAAAATATCGCTTCCGTCGGCCGTGATAAAATTCAGGCAGGGCATAGGCAGGCTCATACGCTCGTCGCGCGACAGGGGGGTGGTGGCCGTGCTCGATTCGCGCATGGTAACAAAGGGCTACGGCAAGGACTTTGTCGCGGCCATACCCACAAACCGCGTCGAGCGTTTTTCCGTAAAAAACCTCGAGGGGATAATCGTTCCGGATTTGGAGGAGCTGGACATTTTGAAAAATACCGCTCTTGACTAAAAACTGAAAAAGTCTAGAAATTGCGGCTTATGGACAAGCTCGAAGAAATCTTCAAAATGCAGTACGAACTCAACAAGCGCATCGGCATTGACAGCGCCGCGCTTAACGACGAAGAGAAAATCAAATGGGTGCTGAATTACAGCCGCGCCCTCCAGCAGGAAAACTGCGAGCTTGTCGATTCCGTCCCGTGGAAATGGTGGGCCAAGTACCAGAAGTTCGACGAGCAGAACGCGCGCGTCGAGGTGGTTGACATGCTGCACTTTCTCGTTTCAATCGCTCAGGTTCTCGGCATGACCGCCGACGATTTTTACGGCGCATATGCCAAGAAAAACAACATAAACCACGGACGCCAAGACTCCGGATACGAGAAAAAGGACGAGAACGATTGCAGAAGTATTTAATAATCACTATTTTGTTGCGGATTATTAAGGCATGAAAAAATTTTAAAAAATTTCTTGACATTTCCGCAATAATCTCAAGGATAATGCACAATAAACAAAGAATTATCAATTTCTCCTACGGGAGATGGGGTAAATAAAGTAGAAAACAACTGGACGGCAACATGGGGGTATGTTGCCGTCCTTCTTTTTTGTTTTTGCCGCATGCTTTTGGCGCAGAACTGCGCCGCTTCAAAACGGCAGGACTGGTCACGTACTAATGTACGCTCCCACCCTCTGCCGTTTCTTGCGTCACACTTCTGCATCCAAAATCATTGCGGCAAAAATCATCGAACTCTTGTGCTTTTTTGCTTTCGGGCAAATTTCATGTGTGCGGCGGTTCTATTAACTAGTTAAAATAGGTTGCGGCGGACGAGACGGTTGACAGCTTTCATATTTTGGCTCATTGCAAATAAGAGAGGGAAAGATGCATATGGCGCAGGCGGCAATTTTCTTGCAAAGACAGATAATCGGCAGGCGAAGCGCTGTTCAATACCCGGATTAATGCAAAAGAAAGTTTAAATGCGATGAAAAGAAGAATTTCGTTTTTTGTGCTGGCGCTGTCGGCTGCGGCCGCATTTGCCGACAACGAAAATTATGACGGGCAGGATGTGAGCGGGCAGGACTTTAACGGTATGTCGCTCATGGATTCCACCTGGGTTGGCAGTGTTGCGCGGGATGCCGATTTCGGAAAGGCAAATCTGGCGAACGCGGATTTCCGCAATGCGGACCTTACCAAGGCGTTTTTTTCCGGTACCACACTGGCTGGCGCAAATTTTGAAGGGGCCACGGGAACAAGGCCGTTTTAAACGGCGTAGTCGCATTGGGGTTTACCAAAGAGCAGTTTTATTCCACCGCCAGCTACAAGAGCGGAGACTTAAGCGGCATTCTTCTTTGGGAAAACGACTTGGGCGGATGGGATTTCGGCGGGAAAAACCTGATCGATATGGATTTTAAAGACGCCGTTCTTACTGGCGCAAATTTTAAAGACGCGATAATTGCGGGGGTGAATTTTTACGGAACAATATCCAAAGGCTTTACGAAAGAGCAGCTGTATTCCACTGCAAGCTATAAGGCGGGTGATTTGAGCGGCGTCGAGTTTTGGTATGGAGATGTAAGCGGCTGGGATTTCAAGGGCCAAAACCTAAGCGGGGCGAATTTTGTTTATAGCATTCTTACAAATGCGGATTTTGAAAATGCGGTAATAAATATGGCCAGATTCAATAATATTGATGGGGATGGTTTGACCAAGGAACAATTATACAGCACAGCCAGCTATAAAAACAAAGATTTGCGCGGCGTTAATTTTGGCGGAATTAATTTAAGCGGTTGGGACTTTTCCGGACAAAACCTTGTTGGAGCTAGTTAGGGATTGAATGGTCAGGCTTATAATTTAAATTTTACAAATGCGGATTTGCGCGGAACGGATTTAACAATAATTGTTAATGTATATTATGTTGTCAAAAATACGATAATGTATGACGGCTCAATCGGAAACTTTTCTATGAAGTCTGCAGAGGATAGCTTTTCCATACGAAAGTACGAAAACATGTGGCCGCATGAAGACACCGATGCAATCAATGCAAAAATTGACCGGAACGAATCCGTGACGGGCGGGGCAAAGCTGACGCTTGAAGCCGGCGCTATGCTCGACATAACGGACAACGCAACGCTTGAGTTCGGCGACGGCGGAGAGTTGCTCGTTTGCGTCTCAGAAGATGATTTTACGGAAATCAACGTGGAATCGGGGGCGGGGCTGTCTTTTCTCGAAGGCTCCACGCTTAATGTGGATGTATCCGGAGACTTTGACGGCGCGGACACCTTCACATTCAAGATAATAGGATGGGAAAACGGCTCAAGGATAAGCGGCTTGGACGATTTTGTTATGGGAGAAAATCTTTTCCTCATGCTCAACGGTGAAATTTTCGACGGCGACTGGACTTATGAAGTCTCGAGTAACGATCTTTCAATAACGTTTACCGTTCCCGAACCGGCTGTCTTTGCCATGGCTCTCGGCACATTCGCGTTCGGTCTCGTCCAATGGCGCAGGCGCTTGTAGTCGTTTATGGAAGGCGGCGTTTGCAGTCTTTTTTTGTTTTAGAACGCGTGGCCCATAGCCGCCAACGCCGCCCGGCGTCGGAGTGCGGCAATTCTAATTCCATTCAGGCTTGATGCTGGCCGGGATTTTAAAAGGTTGCGCCGGATATTAAAAAAACGCCTTGCCAATGACGGGGTGCGGTATAGTTTGCTAGATATGAAAATTTCAAAACTGGCATTTGCTTTTTTTGCTTCGTGCGTTGTGATGGTTTCGTCGTTTTTTGCGGGGTGCGCGAGTGACGATATTGCGGATGTGTCCGACACGCCGCGCGTGGTTGTGGGCGTTTTGAAATATACGGGCGCGACATATTCGCCGATTCACGTGGACAGGCCGTACAAGTACGCGCTTTACGACATCAACGGCAATTTTGTAGCTTACGCAGACACCACGAAGTTCATTACAAACCGCATGGACGTTTACATGGACAAGCTCATAGAGGCGCGCGGCATGATAATGAAGCGCGACGGCGATATGGTCATGCGCATCGATTCAATGAGGATGTATAAATAATTTATGTACGAGACTATCGACGGAAACGCAGTGGCGAAGAGCATCCACGCCGAGTTGGGTGCGGAACTCGCAAATTTGAAATTTTCGCGCCCGCCATGTGTGGCGTTCATCCGCGTCGGGGAAGACCCCGCGTCGGTGTCGTACGTCAAGAAGAAGGGGCGCGTGGCGGAAGAGATTGGCATAACGAGCCGCCTGCACGTTCTGAACGAATCCGTATCGCAGGACGAACTCAACGCGCTTATCGACAATTTGAATGCCGACGAAAATGTGGACGCCATACTAATACAGGCGCCATTGCCCAAGCATCTCAGCGAGCGCGACACGTTCAACAGGGTTCGCCCCGACAAGGATGTCGACGGATTCAGCAGCGGCAGTTTGGGCATGCTTTGCCAGGAGGATTCGCGCGCGTTTGTGGCGTGCACGCCGGCGGGCATACTGGAGCTTTTGAAGCGTTCGGGCGTGGCTACGTCGGGCAAGAGGGCTGTGGTTCTCGGCAGGAGCATAATCGTCGGCAAGCCGATGGCCTTGCTTCTTATGAAAAAGGGCGTGGACGCAAGCGTCACCGTGTGCCATTCGCGCAGCGAGGGCCTGAAGGAAATCTGCGCGCAGGCCGACATTTTGATCGCGGCGGTTGGGCGCCCGAACACCGTTACGGCCGACATGGTCAAAGACGGCGCGTGCGTGATAGACGTCGGCATCAACAGGGTGGAAAGTTCGGAGACCAAGACGGGCTACAGGCTTGTGGGCGACGTCGATTTTGCGAACGTCGCGCCGAAGTGCTCGAAGATCACGCCCGTTCCCGGCGGCGTCGGCCCGATGACGGTGGCGATGCTTATGAAAAACACCGTGGCGGCATACAAGCGGCACATGGGCGTTTGACGCCTGCGAATTTCGCTTTTGAAAAAATCCGCTTTGTGTCGGGCGGATTTTTTTTATTGAAATCGGCCTTTTGCCGATTTACCTGTTAAAACATCAATCGACACAACAACCATCTTACCCGGATTATTTTACTATGAAAAAATTTGCATTATTCGCCTTTACGGCGGCCCTTGCGTCTGGCGCAACGGCGGAAACATTATATTACTGGGCGCAGGAGATGAACAGCTCCGGCGCATGGAAGCTCGACCCCGAGTTCAATGTGGAGGCCGGAAGGGCGCCGACTGCGGCCGATGACGTAATTTTGGGCAGGTAGCAGACGGGCAATTGGCAGCCCATGGGCGGCGACCTCACGGTCAAGAGCTTTACCATTGCCGACACCAACGGCGGATGGATAAACATCCTCGGGCAGGACAAGACCCTGAACGTTGTTGAAGATTTTGTCATAAATCTCAGCGGAAATATTATACAAATAGGCTACAACAACATGCCCCAGGGGGGAATGCCCGCCGCTGACGGCGACGGATTCCGCCAAATTGTCATAGGCGGAAATTTCGAAGTTAACGCGACGACTCCCGAGCTGAAGACGGTGTTCAAGAATACCAACAATTACGACATAAACAACCCTTCGATGATAATTGGCGGCGTTGCAAAGTTCACCAACTCCGACGACGCGGCAACGTACCGATGGGCGGTCAACGCGTTCGTCAACAGGACCATTCCGGACAGCGAAAAGACGCCCGCGACTTCGGTAATCCAGCTTGGCGGCCTGGAAACGACGGGCAACAAGACTGTCATGGTCTGCAACAACGACCAGGGTGCCTTCACTACGCTTTCGTTCAAGTCGGACGGCAAGACCGCGTTTACGGGCGGCGACGCCAAAATCACGCTCAACGACTTCTACGGGCTTTTCAACGACAGAAGCTATATAAACGTGGTAATGGACGGCGGTGCGAACGGCGGCAAGCAGATTCTGCGCGTGATGTCCACGGCCCCCGGATGGGATGCCGGCAACCACCACAGCGTTGTGGGGCGCAGTTCCGTATCCGTAAAAAGCGGTTCCCTCGATTTGTTTTCCGAAGAGAAATTCCTTTCGACCGACGTTTCGGGCGGAAAGTTTGGCATTGCCGGCAGCAGCGCGGCGAACGACAAAAAGGGATCCCTGCTTACGCAGACGCTCAACCTCAACGGCGGGGATATATGGTTTGATGTGGGAGACGTCCCGGACAACGGCGACATAATTTACGCCGACAGCATAGGCGGCGACCTTTCCACGGTGCTCGTCCTCAACCTTAACGAGGACTTCTTCAGCATCGGCGATATTTTGGACGGCGCGGAGTTTGCCGTTTTCAGGGGCGTTACAGGCTTTGACGACTGGGGAAGCCTCGCAGTGGAGGCGTATTTCAACGGCGTCAGGCAGGACATTGCGTACTCTTGGAACGACGGCGTAATAACCATAGATTCCGGCACGGTTGTTCCCGAGCCTGCCGCGGTTGCCGCCGTTTTCGGCGTTCTGGTGTTCGCTTTTGCGGCGTATCGCAGAAGGAAATGATTCAACCGCTGAAAAAAAAGCTCCGGCCGCTTGCGGCCGGAGCTTTTTTATGCTTGAATATTCGACGGCGGGGGATTAAAAAAAAACTTCAGTTGTTTGTTTAATATAACTGTTTAACAATCCCCTAAGTCATGAAGAAAATACTCATATTTTTGTGTGCGGTCTCAATAGGCGCGAGCGTCCAGGCCAGAGATTTTTCCAAAGAGTACGAGTATGGCGACAGCGCCGGCCGGCAATGGTATAACTGGGTCACAGGGCAGTCAGGCGAAGGCAACGCCATTTGGGATCTCGGAGGCGTTTTGCCGACATGGGAAGACAACTTCACCTACAAGGCGGAAAACATCAGGCTGTTTGCGAATGAATCGGACCTTGAAAACGGCACTGTCTATGCGGGAAGCATGAATTTTACCAGCAATTGGGACGGACATTTTAACGCGGATTCCGGCTCTGTGAAAATTGACGTCGCCAGCGATGTAAATTTGAAGGTTGAACAGTGGAATACCAGTTTTTCTTTTGGAAACCATGACAACCGGCAGGGCTTCCAGAGTCTAACGATAGGCGGGGATTTGAATATAGACGCGGTGGGGCTGAGCTTTTACACCACGTTCATGAATAAATACGCCTACGGAGAGGGAGATTTGAGCATGGTTGTGGGCGGAAGCGTAAATTTCAAAGACGACCGGAACAACCGTTGGATTATAAGAAACGGCGGCGGCAGTACGGATCCGAATGTCGATTACGTCAATGCGTGGGTTCAGCTTGGCGGCCTCAACGGCCAGAACCTCAAGCTGTCAACCAATGACCCCGGCGCCAGAAGCTTCAACCTAGTGTTCAAGTCGGACGGTAAAACGCCTTTTGCGGGCGGCGAATGGACGGGGGCGTTCACAAGCTACTGGAACGGCGGCAAGACCGCCTCGATAACCATGGACGGCGGCGCTGACAGCGGCCTGCAGACCATTCGTTTGATAGATTCGGCTTTGGCTGAAAACGACGCGGCCATGACCAGCCAGACGCTGGACATGCTAAGCGGCAAACTGGCCCTCGGCACGGAAAGCGTCACCAAGTTTACCGAAGCCACCGTGTCCGGAGGAACGCTTTTGATTGTCGATTCATCCAAAACCAATGATAAGCAGGGAAGTTTCGCTACGGACATTCTCAACCTCGACGGGGGCGAGATAATTTTCGACGCATCGAAAGGCGGCGGCGACTTCATAACGGTTGGTGCCATAAACGGCGCGGGTACAAGCCTTGTAGTTGATCTTGACCCGGCCGAATTCCATTTGGGCGACAGTGTGGACGGCGTAAGCCTAAGCCTTTTCCGCGGCGCGACCGCCGCCGATTGGGACGCTCTGAGCAATGCGGTCAAGTTCATGCTCGACGGAGTTGAAGTCACCGTTGGCGGACATTCGTTCAGTAGTGGCACGCTGAATTTGTCCGGCGTTATCGCTGCAGTTCCCGAACCCGCGGCAGTTGCGGCGCTTCTCGGGGCTTTGGCCCTTGTATTGGCGGCCTGCAGCCGCGGCAGGCGCTAGGGTTTTCCCTTGAAATCGGCATTCCCTCCAATCGGGGGGCCGATTTTTGCGTTCCTTAACGTTTATCAACGGATTTTTAAAAATTGAGGAATTGAGAAGCCTTTTTCAATCTGAATTTAACACTAATTTGCTTGATTCGGCCATTTAACGCAGTTAACTAAAGTCAGTTTCTCAAAAACTTTATTTTAACCTATAGTATACGATCAATGAAAAAAATATTAACTGCAGTTTGCATTGCATCAATGTGTGCATACGCGTCGGGCAGGGAACTGTCCGCCGAAAGAACAGATAATCCTTGGATAATTTGGGGCACGGGGCAAAATGGGGATGGAAGCGTCACCTTGTGGGATTTGGGCGGTATCCAGCCTACCTTGGAGGACGACATCTACTACAAGGCAAATGGAACGTGGTTCTTCAATAAAAATGCGAGTGATCTGCTAAACAATACCATATACGCCAAAAGCCTTACGCTTATAAGCACCGGAGAGGCCGGATATTTCAATATAGACAGCGGCATAGGGTTCATTGAAGTTGCCGAAGACGTGAATCTTGTTACAGAAAAGGGATTCGGCTTCGGAGATGTAGGAAAGGTTAGCGTATACCAGCGCATAACAATAGGCGGCAATCTTAACTATGACGGCAAAGGTGACTTTAAGACCGTTTTTGTAGACAATTACAACTATTCCGAAGACGACGTCGGCATGATAGTCGGCGGAACCGTTAATTTTGTCCAAAACGGCGGCCGTTGGAAAATTGAAGGCAATAGGGAGGAAGGCAAGGGCGGTGTAATGATGTACACTTGGATCCAGATGGGCGGCCTAAACGGTAAAGAGTTGAAGCTTTCGACGAACGAGACGCATGCGGCCGATTTTAATATCGTATTCAAGTCTGACGGAAAAAAGGCCTTCTCCGGCGGCGAGTGGACTGGCGCTTTTACGAGCTACTGGAGCGGCGGCAAGACGGCTTCCATAACGATGGACGGCGGCGCCAACGGCGGCCTGCAGACGGTGCGCATGCTTGACAGCATGATAGGATCTCCCGACGAGGCCATGACGACTCAGACGCTTGAAATGCGCAGCGGCAAAATGGCGCTGGGCAACGGAAGCAAAACGAAGTTTACCCAAATTGATATGAACGGCGGCGAACTCTACATTGTCGACGCGCAGGGCGCAAACGACAAGGGCGGCAGCATCATTGCCGACGTTCTGAATCTGAACGGCGGCGACTTGATTTTTGACGTTGACAACACAGGTAACGACGTCATTGAGGTCGGGACGATAAACGGCTCCGGCACGAACATAATCGTGAATTTTGACGTGGACGAATTCAATATCGGCGACAATGTAGACGGTTTCAATGTAGATCTTTTCCGAGGGGTTTCCACGGCCGACTGGGCTGCAATAAGCAACTGTGTCAAATTCATGCTGGGCGATACGGAAGTTTTCGTCGACGGTCACACTTTGATCAACGGCAATTTGGCTCTGTCGGGTGTGATATCCGTTCCCGAACCGGCGGCAGTTGCGGCCGTCTTCGGCGCGTTTGCGATAGCCCTGGCGGCTTGCCGCAGAAGGAAAAGCTGATTTTTTTTCCGATAAAAACAAAAAAGCTCCGATAAAACTATAATCGGAGCTTTTTTTGTTTGAAATAAAATATCGATTTATGTATTTAATTGTACCGATTTAATCCATATTATTTGCCCTATAAAAAAATATCCGCAATTATCCTCGCGGCGTCGCTCGGCGTATGCGCCGGCGCGAGGGGATTTTTCAAAAGAATTTGAATACGGCGCCGGAACGGCAGGCGAACAGTGGTACAACTGGACGACAGGCGGCGACGGCGCCTTGTGGGATCTTGGCGGGCAGGCGCCGACACTTGAGGACAACTTTTACTACAAGGCCCAGAACAACAAGTTTTTTACACATGGCGACCAGCTTGTCAACGGCACCGTTTACGCCAAAAACATGACATTTGTGGGCAACTACGGCGGCCAGTTCAACGTGGACTCCGGCGAAGCATCGATAGAGGTTGCCGAAAATATCGGCATTACGATGGAACAGAACGGTACCGACTTCCGCTTCGGAGATTCCGAGGCCATGAGGGGATTTAAGCGCATAACGGTGGGCGGCAATTTTGAAATAAACGGCCCCAATCAGACCCTCTATAACACATTTGTCAACAAATACGCCTACGGCAAAGACGATCTGAGCATGGTAGTTGGCGGAGTTGTCAGCTTCGGGCAGGCCAACGGCAAGTGGATACTCCGAAACGGGACCGGCTCTACGAATCCATCTGAAAACTACATGAATTCGTGGATCCAGATGGGCGGCCTCAACGGCGAAAGCCTCAGGCTTGCCACGAACGACCCCGGCGCGCTGAGCTTTAACGTCGTTTTTAAGTCTGACGGCAAGACCGCGTTTACTGGCGGCGAATGGACGGGCGCTTTTGCGAGCTGGTACAGCGGCGGCAAAACGGCTTCTATAACTATGGACGGCGGCGCCAGCGGAGGCCTGCAGACGGTGCGTCTGCTCGACGGCCTTGTCGGTTCCGACAACTACGAGGCAATGACAACCCAGACGCTTTCAATGCTCAGCGGAAAACTGGCGCTCGGCACCGAAAGCGCGACCAAGTTTACCGAAGCTACCGTGTCCGGCGGAACGCTTTTCATTGTCGATTCGTCCAAGGCAAATGACAAACAGGGAAGTTTTACGGCCGACGTCCTCAATTTAGACGGCGGAGAAATAATTTTCGACGCATCAAAAAGCGGAAGCGATTTCATTTCTGCCGGCGCCATAAACGGGTCCGGCACGAGCCTTGTGATAGATCTGGACCCCAACGATTTTCAGATGGGCGACAATGTCGACGGAGTCATGTTTGACATCTTCCGCAGCGTGGCTTCAGCCGATTGGGAAGCCCTTGGCGATTCGATAAAGTTTTTGCTCGGCGGCGAATGGGTGACTGTCGGCGACTGCACTTTGAACGACGGTACGCTCGAATTGTCCGGCGTAATAAGCGCCGTTCCGGAACCGGCCGTGATGGCGGCTGTTCTCGGCGCATTTGCGCTGGCCTTTGCGGCCCGCCGCAAAAAGTAACAACCGCGTTGCATCCTTTGAAAAAATCCCCGCAAAATGGCGGGGATTTTTTTATGCCGCCGCGGTTTTAAGCGCCATGCGCGGCGGCCGTTTCGGTGATGGGCTTGGTTGAAAAAAACTTTACAAAAGCTTAAAGTCTGCGAATATGGCGCGCATGACAACGCAAGAGTTCAAAGAAAAACTGGCGGCCAAGCGCAAGCAGGTTGACGCGGCCATCGACAAATTCCTTCCGCCCGCGGACACGCGCCCGTCCATCGTACACCAGGCAATGCGCTACAGCCTCGAAGCCGGCGGCAAACGCCTGCGCCCCATGCTGATAATCGCGGCAAGCGAACTTTTCCCGTCGAAGCTCGACCCCATGGCGGCGTGCGTAGCGATGGAATGCGTGCACACATATTCCCTCATTCACGACGACCTTCCGTGCATGGACAATTCCGACCTGCGCCGGGGCAAACCCACCTGCCACAAGCAGTTCGATGAAGCCGTCGCGCTTCTTGCGGGCGACGCCCTCCTTACCTATTCCTCGTGGCTTCTCGCCAAGGAATACAAAAACGCCCCCGCCGCGGCAATCGGGCTCGTCGAAGACCTCGCGTATGCGGCTGGCAGCGAAAAGATGATCGGCGGACAGGTTGAAGACGTGATCGGTGAACGTTCGGGCGAAAAGATGACCCCCGAAAAGCTCTCTTTCATCCAGGAAAACAAGACCGCCGCGCTCATTACCGCGTCCATCACCATGGGGCTGCGCCTCACCGACTCCTGCGACGAGCGCAAGCTTGAAATAGGCCGCCGCATGGGCAAAAACATCGGCCTCGCCTTCCAAGTCATCGACGACATCCTCGACGTCGTCAGCGACGACGCCACCATGGGCAAAACCACCGGGCAGGACGCCGTGAACGAAAAGATGACGTGGGTTTCGCTATACGGCCTCGACCGCGCGCGAGAATTCGCCGCCGAGCTCACCGAAGCCGCCGTCAGCGACTGCGAAAACCTCAGCGAAAACTGCGAGTTCCTCAAGGCGCTGATTTCTTACATGCAAAACAGGATAAACTGATTTTATTTCAAAATTTCAAAAGGACAGCAGATTATGGTCGTAGAACCCAAGGTTAAAGGTTTCCTCTGCGTTACAGCCCATCCCGAAGGCTGTGCGGCAAACGTGCGCGAGCAGATTGAATACGTGAAGGGCAAAGGCCCCATCAAAAACGGCGCCAAAAGCGTCCTTGTCATAGGCTCCTCGACCGGCTACGGTCTCGCCAGCCGCATTGTGTCGGCTTTCGGATGCGGCGCGTCCACCGTCGGAGTTTTCTTTGAACGCCCTGCGGACGCTGCCAAAGGCCGTCCCGCAAGCGCGGGCTGGTACAATACCGCCGAATTCACAAAGCAGGCCGAGGCGGCAGGGCTCTACGCCGCCAACATCAACGGCGACGCGTTCTCCGACGAAATCAAGCGGCAGGCAATCGATGCGATAAGGAAAAGCCCCGCGGGCAAAGTGGACCTCGTCGTCTATTCCCTCGCGTCGCCCCGCCGCACAGACCCCAAAACGGGCGAGGTCTACAAGAGCGTCCTCAAAACCATAGGCGAAGAGCGCGAAGACAAAAGCCTCGATACCGACAAGGGGCAGATCGTCACAGTCAAGGTTCCCGTGGCCAGCGAAAAGGAAATTGCCGACACCGTAAAGGTCATGGGCGGCGAAGACTGGGAGCTCTGGATAAAGTCCCTCGACGAAGCCGGCGTCCTAGCCGAAGGCTGCACGTCCGTCGCGTATTCATATATCGGCCCCGAGTTGACATACCCTATATATCGCAGCGGTACGATCGGCATGGCCAAGAAGAACCTCGAAGAAGCCGCGCAGCGCATCGACGGCGCCCTCAAAATGCACCGCGGCAAGGCTTTCATTTCCGTCAACAAGGCGCTCGTCACGCAGGCCAGCAGCGCAATTCCCGTAGTGCCCCTCTACATATCAATACTCTACAAAATCATGAAGGAAAAGGGCGTCCACGAAGACTGCATCATGCAGATCGAACGCCTCTTCTCGACGCAGCTCTACAACGACAACTGCCTGGAATTCGACGACAACGGTCTCGTGCGCATCGACGACCTCGAATTGCGGCCCGATATCCAAAAAGCCGTCGAAGCCGTCTGGCCCGAAGTCTCCACCGAAAACCTCAACGAACTCACAGACTTCGACGGTTATAAGTCCGAATTCATGAAACTGTTCGGTTTCGGCGTCAAGGGCATCGACTACACAAAAGACAGTACGCTTTAAAAACAACAGATTTCACCGGGGGCGTAATTGCGCCCCTTTTTTATGTCCGTTGTTTAGAAGCGGGGCTCATTGGCAAATCCACTCACGGCACTTTCGCGCCGTGAACGCCCCTACGGGGTCTGCTCACGATGTTCGCATCTCATTCGCGGCTCCGCCTTGAATTGCCGCTCCGCGCCACGGCATAATGACGTCGGTTTCTGTCAAACCTCCGCATTGCGCGGAGCGCAATCGCTGAATGCTTTATAGCTGTTGATTTTGTTGGTTTGCATACACCTTACTATGAAGCCATGTTCGGAGCGCGGTTGCGCTCATCAGGGGGCGGTGTAGGTGCCTTGTGAGTGCGGATGATATGTTGATGTGTATCACCATGCATTCCTTAATAGCTATGCAAATGAACGTCTGTGAATGAGCAGGTAATTAAATCGCTTAACATGCAAAGTGATTAGGAAGCAAACTTTGTAGTATCGCGGAAAGGCTGCCCCGAGGCTTTATTGTAAAACTATATGCGTTGCACATAGTTTCAGCCTGCCCGGGTATAATGGGGGAAGGCGGAGAAATTTGCGGAGTAATCCGCCTGTTGGGGCTTAAGCCCCGCAATGCCCGGCGAAGCTCTCGCCCGGCAATAAAGCCTAGTTACTGCGAGACAGGTTGATCGACGCCGTATTTTTTATTTTGCCGAAGACAAAAGCCTTTAGCCCGAACACAAAAGTTGCCCGGCAAGCTTTTTGTAAGAATTCCGAAGACACCCCGAAGAGGCGAGACGAGTGCCGCCGCACGGGCGAGTTCAAACGAGCACTACTTTGAGAGTGGCGCAAACGGCCCACGCAAGGGAGCGAGTCCATGCGCCCTCAATACTAAGACGGCTTATGGGTGCAAAAAAAGGCGCGTTGTTTAGGCGCGCCTTTGCAGATTTTTAAATCTCGTAAAAAATTTTATTCTTCGCTGAGGGAGTTTACAATGGCCTGATTAATTTCGCGTATGCGGCCTTCGTCGACTTTTATTACTTTGCGGTCGTATGTCATGAGGCCGTTTACTTCGCCTTCGACGTCGGTGGTCTGGGTGTAGACGGCGCCGGTCATGCCGTGCGATTTCGTCATGCTCAGCACCCTGTCGGCGTAGCGCACGTATTCGTCGGTGACTTCGCCGGGGGTTTTAAACTGCACATAGCCCCAGTTGCCGTCCTTGACCCACAGATGGTCCTCGAGGGCGAGGCCTATGCCTCCGTATTCGCCGCAGACGTTGGCGAGGTTCGGGTTGATAGCCTTGAGGCTCGGCCACGGGTAGCTGTGGGAGTCCACTATATCGCCGACATCCATGAAGAAGTTGCCGCCGCTAGCCGCATTGACAAGACGGGTGGGGTCTTTCTCTTTTGTTAGCTTGGCAATTTCTGCTGTGTTATACTGCCCCCACGCTTCGTTGAAGGGAACCCATACGCCTATGCAGGGGTAGGAGTAGAGGCTTTCCATGATTTCCATCCATTCCTTGCGGAAGTTCTTGTCGGACTCCTCGGAGCGGTTGTTGTTTTCCATTTCGGAATACTTGTAGTCTATCCAGGGGTTTGAGCCTTCGCCGCCGGAGGGCATGTCCTGCCAGACTATCATGCCGAGCCTGTCGCAGTGCGTGTACCAGCGGGCGGGTTCAACCTTGACGTGCTTGCGGATCATGTTGAAGCCGAAGTCCTTCGTCTTTTTGATGTCGTACACGAGCGCCTCGTCGGTGGGGGCGGTATAGAGCCCGTCGGGCCACCAGCCCTGGTCGAGCGGGCCGAACTGGAAGAGGTCCTTATTGTTGAGCTGCAGGCGCACCCAGCCGTCGTCACCCTTTTTCATGGAGAACTTGCGCATTGCGGCGTAGCTTTTTACAGAGTCGAGGGTTTTGCCGTCTTTTACGAGGCTTATTTCGATGTCGTAGAGGAAGGGGGAGTCGGGGCTCCATTCCTTGGCTTTGGCAATCTTGAGCATGACGGGCTTGCCGGCGGGGCCGGATTTTTCCGCGACCACCTTGCCGTCGTCCAGAATCTTGACGTCAACTTCCGCGTCCTTCGCGTCCGAGAACGCCTCGATTTTGAAGCGCGACTTGTCGAGGTCGGGGGTGATTTTTATGTTCGAAATGTATTCCTGCGGAACGGGCTCGAGCCAAACGGTCTGCCATATGCCGCTGACGGGCGTGTACCATATGCCGTTGGGGTTGTTTACCTGCTTGCCGCGCGGCTGGTAGGATTGGTCCGTGCCATCGAGCACCTTGACTACGAGCGTGTTGCTGCCGTCCTTGAGGGCTTCGCTTATGTCGAAGCTGAAGGGGGCGTATCCGCCGGTATGCGTGCCGATTTCCTTGCCGTTTACCCATACCTGCGCGCTCCAGTCGACCGCGCCGAAATGCAGGAGGACTTTCTGGCCTTTCCATTCGGCGGGAACCGTAAATTCGCGCTCATACCATAGGGCGTCTTCCTTGCCGAGGTTTTTCATCACGCCCGAAAGGCTCGATTCCACCGCGAAAGGCACGAGTATTTTGCCGTCGAACTTGTCGGGCTTGGCGTCGGCCTGCGGGCGGATTGCGTAGTTCCAAAGCCCGTTGAGGTTTTCCCATTTGGCGCGCTCCATTATCGGGCGCGGATATTCGGGCAGAACCTTGTCAGGGTTGATTTTGTCGGCCCACTCGGTTTTTATTCTGTCGCCCGCGGGCTTCCACTGTGCGAAGGCCCCTATTGTAATTAACGACGCGCATAGCGCGACCATTGCTTTTTTCATATGATATTTTTCCTATTGTTTCAGTTATACTAAAATGTCCCCTTTTGATGGATTCAGACTTTATTGCCGCACCGCGCTTTGTCAAGGCACTTCGTTTTGTTGACAGATTTATAAGGCAATTATTTGCGGAAAAACGTTCTACTTTCTGTTTGTCTTACTCAAAATTGCGGCGCAATAAAAGTATGTTTGAGATGGAGGCCGTATTTGAATCTCATGATGTTCCTAATACGGTGAAGTTTTTGCCGTGGAGGGGTAAAGTGTATTTCCCCAATCGAAGATGTTGCCCCGATATTGTTTGTTTGGCTTGCAAAGGTTCACGGGCATATGTGGGCACAGGCGCGGCGCCCACACCCCGCGCGGCGCCGGGCGGCGTGTGTCTGCCCTGCGTATGCCTGTTCGGCAATGTGAGCTTTGCAGGCAATGTCGGGGCGGTTGCATGGATTTGCAGTCAACGCTTCATCCCTTTCACGGTTGGATGGCGAACGGGCTGTGTGATTCATTGTGTGCTTTGGGTGTTGCGCAAAAAAAGAGACCGCGTTTCCGCAGTCTCTAAGTTTGTTATAATAGATTTATCGCGCTACGCCGTGGTCGGCTCTTCCGAGGGGAAGTCTCCGCTGCTGCGGGCTTCCTCCTGCTTGGGTTTTTGTTCCGCGTCGGGCTTTGCCATTTTGAGCCTTGCCGCCTCTTCGAGCTTTTTGTTCCACTCGTCTTTGTTTGTCGGCACGAAGGTGCCCGCCCAGATTTTGTAGACGTCATCTCCGTCGATGGTTTCGCGCAGCAGGAGTTCGTCGGCTATCGTGTCGAGTTTGGCGCGGTTTTCGGATATTATTTTGCGCGCGCGGTCGAGCTGTTCGCTGACGATCTTTTTGATTTCGTCGTCGATAAGCTGTGCGGTCTTTTCGCTGAAATGCTGGTCGCGGGCTATTTCCTTGCCTATGAAAATATGGTCGTGGTTTTCGCCGTAGGAAATCGGGCCGAGATCGCTCATGCCCCAGTCGCAGACCATTTTGCGCGCGATTTTCGTGGCCTGCTTGATGTCGCCCGCCGCGCCGTTCGTGATTTCGCCGAACACGACCTCCTCCGCGACGCGTCCGCCCATGCTCGTGCATATGTGGTTGAGCAGTCCGGTTTTCGTCTCGTTGTGGATGTCTTTCGACGGGATGAACATCGTCGAGCCGAGGCTCTGGCCTCTGGGGATGATAGTCACCTTGTGGACGGGCAGCCTGCCGTCGTCGATGGCCGCCTGAATGAGCGCGTGCCCGGCCTCGTGGAAGGCCGTGAGGCGCTTTTCGGATTCGTCCATGAGCTTCTTGCGCTCGCGCCCGAAGAACACCTTGTCGCGCGCCTCTTCGAGGTCTTCTTTGGAAACTTTCTTTTCGTTTTTGCGAGCCGCGATGATGGCGCCTTCGTTCAGGAGGTTGGCCAAGTCCGCGCCGGAGCATCCGGGCGTGATTTTCGCGAAGTGCGCCAAATCGACGTCGTCGGTGAACTTGATTTTGCGCGCGTGGATTTTCAAAATCTCCTCGCGGCCCTTCACGTCGGGAAGGTCAATGACCACCTGCCTGTCGAAACGGCCCGGGCGCAGAAGCGCGCTGTCGAGCACGTCGGGGCGGTTGGTGGCCGCTATGATGATGATGCCCGTGTGGGCGTCGAAGCCGTCCATTTCAACGAGAAGCGAATTCAAAGTCTGTTCGCGCTCGTCGTGGCCGCCGCCCATGCCCGCGCCGCGCTGGCGGCCGACGGCGTCGATTTCGTCGATGAACACGAGGCAGGGGGCCGTCTTGCGGGCCTGCTCGAACATGTCGCGCACGCGGGCCGCGCCTACGCCCACGAACATTTCAACGAAGTCGGAGCCGCTGATGGAATAGAAAGGCACGTCGGCTTCGCCCGCCACCGCGCGCGCGAGAAGCGTCTTGCCTGTTCCGGGGGGGCCCACCATGAGTATGCCCTTGGGGATTTTCGCGCCGATGTCCCTGAACCTCTGCGGGTTCTTCAAAAATTCCACGACTTCCGCGACTTCCTCTTTAGATTCTTCGCAGCCGGCCACGTCGTCAAAAGTGACCCTGTCCTTGTCGGGGGTCAGCAGCCTTGCGCGGCTCTTGCCGAAGCTCATGGCCCCTTTGCCCGAGGCGCGCATCTGGCGCGTGAAAAGGAAGTAGAGCACGCCCACTATGATAAGGAAGGGCAGCACGCTAAGCAGCAGGTTCGACCAGAATGTGCTCGCGGGGGTTTCCTTGATCGTCCACGGCGCGGAAGGGTCTGACAGGCGCTTGTACATATCGTCGGTGATTCTTCCGCTGAAGGCGAAGTCGAGCGTCTGCGGCGTGTCCTTGGGGGCGTCCTCGCGGCCGAAGAGGGGGTTTTTCAGTTTGCCCCTCACCTCGTACCAGTCCTTGCCCGCGCCGAGGTCGTTGCGCATGTCGATTTCGACGAGCTGTTCGCTGCTCGCCGCGTTCATCAGTTTGCGCACGTCGAATTCCTGCGTCTTGTTCACGCCCTTGTTGGGCATCGATACCAGGAACACTATTGCCAAAATTATCAACAGCCAAACGAAATAGGGTTTGTTCGGCATTTTGCGTAATACTTTTTTCTTATTTTCCATGTAAAGGTGCTTTATGAAATATCAATTTCTTCAAAGGTCAATTCAATAGCCGCCGCGCCGCTGCCTAGCCTGTAGGCGTTTGTGGGCGGCAGTCCGGGCGTCCATAAAATCTCCCCTTTCCTGTTATAGACAATAATGGCGCCCTTTCGTTTCGCCGCGGGCACTTTTTTTGCCGACAGCAGCTTTTTAAGCTTTTTGGGAGTTTTGGAGCCCATGGGGGCGTATTCGTCGCCGTCCATGCGCGTACGCGCCGACAGCGCGCCGTCTTCGAATGTGCCGGCCGCCGAAAGGTCGAGGTACGCGCGTATGCTGTCGTCGTTGTCTCCGCCCGTTATGGCCTGTTTTTTGGCTTCGCCCAGCGTGATTCTTTTTATCCGCAGGATTCCGCCGCGGGGGAGGATGTTTTTGCCGATTGAAAGCGGAATGTCGAATTCCGCGCACGCCGGGGAGGCCTCCAGCGATATGGAGGAGTTCTGCGCGTCGAAATGCAGGAATCCGCCGCCGACGCTCGATTTAAATGTTTTTCCCTTCAATGCTTTTTCCACGAACGCGTCAACGCCGCCCGACCTGATTTTGTTTTCCAGGCCGTTTTGCGATATCAGCAACATTGCCGCGCGCCTGATGAAAGACGCGTGCGCTTTTAAAATCGGCGTAAGTTTAATTGAGTTTAGCGGTGCGCCGCCGGATATTTCGGGGTTGGCCTGCGAAATTTCGTCGTCGAATATTTTGCGCAGCGCGTCGGAGTCTTCCTGAAGCAGCGCGCGCGTGCGCCCTGCTGAGTTGGAAAACGAGCCTGCGCAGGCTTTCTCTATTTCAGGGATAATTACGTTGCGCACCCTGTTGCGCAGGAAATGCGTCTGTGCGTTGGTTTCGTCTTCGCGCCAGCCCATGCCGAGCTTTTCCAGCATGGCGGTTATCGCGGCCTTTTTCAATTCAAGCAGCGGGCGCACGAATGTGGCGCAAGGGTGCACCGAGACCGCGCGCGGCGCGCACATGCCGTCCAGGCCGCTGCCGCGCATCAGGCGCATGAGAGTTGTTTCCGCCACGTCGTCGGCGTGGTGCCCCTGCGCGATGCAGTCGAGGTGCATTTCGCGGGAGCACCTTTCAAAAAACTCCATGCGCATTTTCCTGAAAACGTCCTCCGACATTTTTTCCGGACTCTTTTCGGGGCGCCCTGTGACGAATTCAATCCCGAGCTTTTCGGCGAGACCGCGCACGAAGGCCTCGTCCTTTTCGGCGTTGTCGCGCGCCTTGTGGTTGAAGTGCAGCACGCGCAGGTTTTTTTTGTTCTTCCCAAGTATTTGCGCCGTGCAAAGGAGCAGGAATACGGAGTCCGCGCCGCCCGAGCACGCAATGCCCACGCGGGCGTTAGCGTCTCGCGCGTAGAAAAGTTTTTCCAGTGCGCTTTGTTCCAGCGGAACGTCGAAGCGCGTGTCTTTTGCAAATTCCAATATCATCGGGCCATTAAAATACCGGCGAACATAATGCCAGCCGCGGCGGCGGGCGCAAGAACGAAACGCAGGGCGGGGCGCGCCTTTTCAAGCATGGCCGAAAGCCCGAGAAACGCGAAAAGCGACAGCGCGCACATAATCCCGCTGGGCCGCACCGTGTCCATGGCTATTTGAAAAACTCCCGCGCCGAACTGCGCTGATTCCGACATCGCCCAGACTATCGCGACCGCCGCCGTGTTGAGAAACTGCGCTATGAAGCCGGGCAGGGCGAAGCCTGCAAAGCCCAATCCAACCGCGAGGCCCGCGCCCGCCACGAAAAACGGCGAGAACAAAACCGCCGCGGGGGCCACGTATGAAAAATAGTACGCGCTAAGCGGCGCGCCCGCGACAAACGCGCCTAGGGAAATTGAAAGTCCGCCCGCGAGGAACGCGAATGTTCCGCCTTTGGCCTTCTGCATGAGCGTCTCATGCCCTTCGGCCAGATGCCTGCTGGGGGAGTATCTTTTCAAATAGTCGTACAGCGGTATGCCGTAGACGAAGAGCGAGGCAACTATGCAGTACGAGAGCGTGAAGCCCGCGTCGAAAACATTCTGCGGCGCAAACAGAAGCGAAAGGCTCGCCGCTATGACGAGCGCGCCGAAGGGCCTCAAGCCCCGCCCGAACGCGAGCGCCAGCCACACTATCGCTATCATGCCGAATGCGCGCATTGCCGAGGGCCTGCCTCCGCAAGCGCAAACGTAAACATACAGCACGGGAAGCGCAAGTAGCGGCTGGATGCGCCAGTTCACGCGAAGAAGCGCGAGGAATCCGTAGAGTATGCCCGCCACAAACCCGACATGCAGGCCGCTGATGGCGAAAATGTGCATTGTGCCGGTGTCTATGAAGCTCTGCTTCTGCTCCGCGCCGAGCCTGCTCTTGTCTCCGAGAATCATGGCCTGGTAGGCGCGCGCCGCCTCGCTTTCGTTCATGCCTTCGGCGGGAAAGCGCGAGAGAGACTTGTCCATGTATTTGTATACGTCGCTGTAAAATTTGAAGCGCGGTTCGGCGCTTTCGATTATTTCGGCATCGCCAATGCGGGAGTGTATCTTGAAATATATCATGCGCGTTGCGAGGTAGCGTTCGAACTCGCGCGTATTCTCGCTGTCTGCGTTGTAGCCGCGCGCCTTGGCTTGCGCGGGATAAACCCCGCCAAGCACGCCGTTCATCCGCACGACCTGCGACGCGATTATGTCGTGGTTGTCGCGCTCCCTTTTCTTGCCGTCGGAAATCACATACCAAACTTTCATGCCCGCAAGTTTCGGGGCAAAACTCGGCGCTTCAAGTATTGTGGCAAGCCCGTAGCGGCTGTCGTTCGCGCCGCGCGAAACCTCGTCTATGCGCATCGTTATCTGCATTTCGCGCGGTGCGAAATCGGGATAGGGGTTCGCCTCTATCCTGAAAAAGAAATACCAGACGCATATGGCGAATACGCCCAGAACTTTCATCGCGAAGATGAATAATTTTTCGACGCGCCTGAGAATCGGGCTTGGCGGGGTTTCGAAAACGAGCTTCGATGTCAGCGCGCAGAGCCAGCATGCCAGCCCCGCCGACAGGAAGTAGTGCGCGAATTGCCGCAGGTGCGGAACGCTCCCCGCGATGGCAAAAGCCAATGCGCCCGCCAGAAGGTAGGGCAGCAGCGGAACGAAGTATGTGTTGTTCGCCGCGGCTTTCGCCGGGCAAAAGCCTTTATCGCATTCTGACAAGGTCGAGTTCCGAAATGGGGTCGGCGGTGGAGTCGAATTTCATTTTGCCTATCGCGCCGTCAAATTCGGCGTTCTTGAAAAACTGCTGCATGTTCTTGGGGTTGAGCTTTGCCGCCGCCGCGCTTTGCGCGAGGAGCTTGACGCTGTCGTAGCCGTAGGCCGCCATCCATGTCGGCTCCGTGCCGAAGCGCTTTTTATATGCGGCGACGAAGTTTTTGGATTCGGGCGTATTGATTTTGCCTTGCTGGAAAAGCGTCTCGATGCGGCTTAAAATTATGCCCTCGGGGGCTGCAACATTCTCATAGTCGTATCCGCAGTTGGTCGAGACAATGCCTTTGAAATCGCGCTTTCCCAGGCTTTGCAGGAAAGGCTTCAACTCGCGGCCGTGGCCGATGAAGAATACATACCGCGCCTGAAGCGTGAGAATCTGCTGGCTGAAAAAGTCGAAGCGCGTTTCGCCCGGAGCGAACACGTCCTTGAAAATTTTGGTTTTGCCGACGTCCAAGTTGAACGCTAGGTAGTCGCCGCACGATTTCCCGCCGAGCGTGTCGGCGTTCATTATTATTATGCGTTTTTCAAGCCCGTCGCTGCGGTCCACCGACTTCGCCAGAATGTCGCCCTCCTGCGCGCCGTTTATGAAAATGCGCGTGGCATTTGTCGTGTCTATCGTCGCGGGCGGGTAGCGGCACATGAGGTTCACGAAGACGTCTTCGGCCATCGTGATGATTTTGTGCCTGGCCACAACTTCGCGGTCGAAGCCTATGTTGAAAACCTTCACGCCGGACTGCCGCATGGAGTCGTAGGCGTCGCGGAACGTGAATTCCTTTGCGTCGGAATCGCGCACGACCAGCTTAACCGGAACGCCCGAAAATCCGCCCGCCGCGTTTATTTCGTCGCGGGCGATCTCCATGCCGTTAAGTGTCTCGCGCGCCGCGGCGGCGTTGTCGCCGGACAGCGGAAGCATTACGCCCATCGGGTATGTGCCGTCGGACTCTTTTGTGGCGCATCCGGCAAGGGCGAAAAGCGCGAGGACCGGGGCGAAAATTTTGATCAGTTTTTTCATGGCTAAAGCAGCGTTACGATTACCCAGATTGCGACGAGGTTGACCAGCGCGCAAAACACCGCGGCGCTGCCCATGTCTTTGGCGCGCTTCGCAAGCGGATGGAATTCGGGCGCGCATATGTTCACGGTTTCCTCTACGGCGGAGTTTAGCAGCTCCGTTATCAGAAGGAGCGCGGACGCCCCAAGCACGAGGCAGAAGCCCGTTTGCGAAACGTCGAAAAAAATGAGGGATATCAGCGCGGCCGCAACAAGCATGCAGTCCTGCCGGAAAGCCGCCTCGTTTTTGAGCGCGTTGGCAAACCCGTGCATGGAATATTTGAACGCCTTGAATAGTCTCACGACGCCGCCGCTCTTAGAAAAGGAGTTTTTTCCCATTGGCTAGAAAGCTACGCATGGCGCGGACGAATTCAAGCACATATTGGCCGCCAAAGAAATCTTGCAATACGCCGGAAATAATTTTCAATTGCATTTAATGAAGCGCATACTGTTTTATATCTCAATCGCTGCGGCGTTTTTTCCGCTGTGCCTTGGCGCTGACAATGTGGTAAAAGCGAGGGATTTCGGGGTCATCCCCGACGACGGCGAGGACGACGCCGTGCCGCTTCGCAAGCTGCTCGAATCTATCAAGGGCGAAAAGGGGGTTAAGATTCTTCTGGAAAAGGGCGTTTACGATTTTATCCACGGTTCCGACAGGCCGGGGCACACTTACGCCATCATTTACGACATGAAAGACCTCACGATCGACGGCAGGGGCGCGCGCATAGTAACGCACCACATGTTCAGCCCATTCGGCGTTGTTGCGAGCGACGGTGTGACGATCAAAAACCTTTCAGTGGAGTCCAAAGAGCTTCCCTTTGCGCTCGCGACGGTCACCGCCGTGGGCGACAACAGCTTCGACTGCGAGGTTATAGCCCCGCACAAGGCCATAGAGGCCACCCCCAAGGCCGTGATTTCCTACGATGTCGAAAACCGCAGCATGGCCAAGGGCGTCGACGTGTACCAGCTCGAAACGCAGAAAAAGACCGAACTGCTTTCCGAAACCTCAATGCGCGTTCCGCTCGAACCGTGGGCCGCCAAGCCGAGAATCGGTGAAACCGTTGTGGTGCGATACGAAGTCTACGGGCCTTCGGCCATTTATCTGGCCAGCACCAAGAACACTAATATAGTCAATTTCTCGATAGCCTCGTACGCGGGCATGGGCATTTACGCGGGCAACAGCGAAAACATCTTTATAGACAAAATGAAGGTGTCCCCGCGCATAAAGGGCGCCGCCATGAGCGCCACCGCCGACGCCACCCACTTCAACCGCTGCATGGGCAGCATCACGATAAAGAACTCCTTCTTCGAGCTCATGGGCGACGACGCCGCCAACATCCATCAGATGTACTGGATTCTCGACGAGATAATAGACCCAAAAACCGTCAAGCTCAGCTTTGGCAGAAAGGTTGCCGGCTTCCAGCCCGACCACGCCCCGTTTGTGGGCGACATTGTCGAGTTCGGCTCGCCCAAAAACTGGCTGAGGCCCGGATTTTCGACGAAGGCGTCTGACGTTATTGTCAATAAAGAGGAGGAGCACGTCATTGTGAAGCTAGAGGAGCCCCTCCCCGCCGATACCCCCGTGGGCGTGTTTGTCTCCAATGCCACCGCCAAGCCAAAACTCACCATAAAAGACACCACCGTGCGCGGCAACCGCGCCCGAGGCTTCCTCATCCAGACATCCAAGGCCCTCGTCGAGAACTGCAAGTTCGACTCAATCTCCGGCCCCGCCATCCTCGTCGAATGCGACGGCTCTTTCTGGTTCGAAGGCGCCACAACGAGCGACCTAACCGTCAAAAACTCCACCTTTAAAAACTGCGACATATGGAGCGGCGCCTCACGCACCGCCATCCTTGCCGACGCCTCGTACGGCGAAGGCGTCCCCCGCGAAGGCCCCGTCCATGGAACCATAAGGCTAAAAAACAACAAATTCATAGACTGCGGCTCCGAACCATTCAAACTCCGGTTCGTCGAAACCGTCGAAGAAGGCGACAACACCATAAAGTAAGCCGCCGCTATTAAACGCGGGGCTCATAGCGCCCCGCTCTGGGCTTTTTATAGATAGGGGGCGCATTGCTGCCCCCTGCAACCCCCGCTAGGAAGCAAAGCTTCCATTCATAGTGACGCTGGTTGCTGCTGAATCTTTCGCTATTGCTTTCAGCAATGGCTGAATAATTTGTAGCTTTAGATTTTGCTTGTTTGCATACATGAAGAAACGCGAACTTGCTACGGTAGCTTCACCGTTTATCGAT
Organism: uncultured Opitutales bacterium; assembly: GCA_944391135.1. Classification (GTDB taxonomy): domain Bacteria; phylum Verrucomicrobiota; class Verrucomicrobiia; order Opitutales; family Intestinicryptomonadaceae; genus Merdousia. The sequence continues at coordinate 36,796 of CALXSL010000014.1, read as the reverse complement.
GTGCAATGCACATACGATAAACGGCGCATCATGTGGCGACCGCTATTGCGATCGCCAGTCTAAAGCGATATGGAGCGTAAGCGAACTGACTGTGTTTTTTGTTTTGCAAAGTGTTTGTGCTATACGAACAGAGTTAGGTTATAAATGCCTTACAAGCGGCAGTGCGAATGAACGCTAGTGAATGAGCAGGTAATTAAAACGCTTAACAAGTATAGAGATAAGGAACACAACTTCGTAGAATCGTGTAAAGACCGCCCCGAGGCTTTATTGTAAAACTATATGCAATATAGTTTTAGCCTGCCCAATTACAAAGGGCGGCGGCAATTCAAGCCGGAGGCGCGAATACGACAATTTTGCGAAGCAAAATTGCCCGTAGGGCGAGACGGCCCCCGCGAGGGGGTGCGAGTCAATAAAGCCTTGAAGCTGAGGACAGGTCGCATTTCATCGTTTTTTTCTCATAAGAGAAGACATGAGAAATGAACAGTTCAGCTATTGCGAAGCAATGCGGAAGATACAGCAGCAACCAGCGTCACTATGAATGGAAGCTTTGCTTCCTAGGCGGAGGTTTTAGGAGGCGGCTATGAGCCTCCTAATATAAAACAAAAAAGCGGAGCCATGCGGCTCCGCTCTCTAAAAAAAAGAAGGGCAAGCTCGTCCTCCTTCTTTATTCCATGACGGTATTGTCAAAGAATTAGGACCAGAGATTTTCCTGCGTGTAGGGTGATCCCGGGATGGTGAAGATGTCCGCCGGATTTTCGCGCAGCCCCTTGTCGAGCTCCGCCACTTTTTCCATTTCCGCCGCCGTCAGGTCGATTTCCGCCGCCTTCAGGTTCTCCGTTATGCGCTCAGCGTGCACGGATTTGGGAATCACTATCACGCTGCGCTCGATATTCCACGCAAGTACGATCTGGAGCGGCTCGCAATTGTGATTTTTGGCGATTTCCACTATTGCAGGATCTGCCGCGAGGTTTTTGATGGAGGCCGCCGTGCCTAGCGGCGAGTATGCCGTAACTAGCAGGCCGCTGCCGAGGCAGAAATCGACGAGCTTCGTTTGTTGGAGGTATGGGTGCAGTTCTATCTGGTTCATTTCGGGGAGCGTTTTGCACTTGCCGAAAAGGTCTTTTAGCTTGCTTACGCTGAAATTCGAAACGCCGATGTGCTTTGCCAGCCCCTTGGTTTTCAGTTCTTCCATGGCGGCCCACGTTTTTTCGATGGGCATCTTGTCGAGGGGGATGAACTTTGACGGGTCGCTTGGCATGTCCTCGCCGCGCTGGGAGGCTATCGGCCAGTGCATAAGGTAGAGGTTTACATAATCCAGCCCGAGATCTTTCAGCGTCGAGCGGATCGCCGGTTCCACATCCTTCGGGTCGTGCTCGCTGTTCCAAAGCTTGGAGGTTACGAAAAGTTCGTCGCGCGTCACCAAGCCGCTTTTTATGGCGTCGGCTATGGCGCGGCCTATGACTTCCTCGTTGTGGTAGACATAGGCGCAGTCCAGATGGCGGTATCCGACTTTCAGCGCGTGAATAACCGCATCGTAAACTTTTTCAGGCTCTGCCTGCCATGTTCCAAGCCCTAGGGCCGGAATTTTGTCCCCCGTTGGAAAATTCGAAGTATTTCATATCTATATTGAATGGCAAAGCGGGTTTAAGTTCCAGCTTTTTTTGGAAAACATGCTCATTGGTTTGACATCCCCGGCGCATATAATCCATTATTAAGCGAATCCGGTTTGTATATATGGGCTTTTGGCGGAAAATAAAAGAGACGTTATTCCCGTCCTCTGAAAATAAGGGGGCGGAAGCGTTGTCTGCGAATGAAAACCGCGGAAAAAGACGCAAAGGCGGCGGCCATAAGCGCGGTTCCGGAAAGTTCGAAAGGCGCGGGAGGCTGTCAAAACCGGTGGTCGGGGAAATACGTGGTGTCGATGAAATCAAGGCGCTCGAATTCATGGCGGAGGAGGGAGACCGCGAGGCGCAGCTCAGGCTTGCCATATACTATCGCGACGAAAAGAAGGACATCGACAAGTCGCTTTACTGGCACATGACCGCCGCCGAGGGCGGGTCGGCGCGCGCTAATTTTGAGCTTGGCAAGTTTTACGGGGCGCATGCGGAAGGCCCGCGCAAGTTTGAGATGGCCGTGGAATGCTTCAAAAAGGCGGCGCAGAAGGGTTTTGCGCCCGCGCAGAACAGCTTAGCTATGGCGTACTTTCAAGGGATGGGCATTGAGGCCGATACCGAGGCCGGCCTCTTCTGGCTGCGCAGGGCGGTCGGAGCGGGAGACCCTTCGGCCATATGCAATCTGGGCGGTCTTTACATGCAGGGCGGTCTTCTCGACCGCAATGTTGAAACCGCAATGAGGCTCTTGTCGAAGTCCGCGGACATGGGATGCGCCGAGGCGCAGTTCGCGCTGGCCGGAGTGTATTATCTTGGCGAAGTGACGGAGAAAAACCCCGAACTTTCGCGCGAATATTGCCTAAGGGCCGCCGAAAACGGCCATGCCCGCGCGCAGTTCAACCTCGCCATGACCTGCAAGAACGGCGAGTGCTGCGAGCCCGACTTGGAGGAATTCTCCTATTGGATGAATCTCTCCGCAGAGCAGGGCCTGCCCGAGGCGGTCTATGCCATGGGTGTCGCCTACGACCTCGGCACGGGGGTTGAAAAAAGCGCGGCTCTCGCGCGAGAATATTATGAAAAAGCCGAAAAGCTCGGCGTCCCCGAGGCCGCCTACAGCCTTGCATGCTGTTATCTCGATTCTTCGGAGCACAGGCAGAAGGGGTTGGACCTTCTCGTAAAAACTGCCGACAGCGGCGTGCCCGAAGCGCAGCTTTCGCTTTCCGATTTGTTCCTCGAGGGCAAATATTTTGACAAAGATGTCAATAAGGCGGTCTATTGGTGCAGGCGTTCGGCCGACAGCGGTTTCGCGGCGGCCAAGTGCCGTCTGGCCCTGTGGCACGCTTCGGGGGAAAATGTTCCTCTGGACATGGACGAGGCCTTCAGGCTTTTCGAGGCCGCCGCGAAGCTGGGCGACGCCGAGTCGCAGTATAATCTCGGGCTGTTTTATTATTACGGCTATTGCGTCCCAAAGAATGTGGAGCAGGCCATATCGTGGTTTGAGAGTGCGGCCAAACAGGGGCTTGTCGGTGCGCAGATTGTTTTCGGCGAGAAATACATGGCGGGCGACGGCGTCGGCAGAGATGTCGGCGAGGCCTACCGCTGGTTCCGCCGCGCCGCCGAACAGGGTTCGCCCGAGGGGCGGTTCCACGTTGGCGAGGCTTACGAGTTCGGCTATGGCGTCGAGCGCAACGAAGTGAAGGCCGTGCACTGGTACAGGCTTGCGGCCAAGGGCGGAAGCGCCGCCGCGCAGCACCGCATGGGCAAATACTGGTACGAGGGCCGCATGGTTCCCGGGCGCGATTTGGAAAAGGCGAAAGAGTATTTTCTCGATGCCGCAAGGCAGGGATGGGCGCGTGCGCAGCTGCGCATGGGTTTGCTTTACGCTTCGGGCGAAGGGGTTCCGTTCGACCTCAAAGAGGCTTACATGTGGTTCAAGATTGCCGGGCATTTCGGCGATCCGAGGGGCGATGTTGAGGCCGAAAGGATTCTCGGCCGCCTTCCGTCGCTGGCGATAAAGGACGCCGAGCTGCACATTGGGCGCATAATAGAAATATGTCGCGAAAGGTGGGAAAAAGAGGACGCCCGCTACTGTCTTTCGGTGATGTACGAAAAGTGGATGGCGGGCAGGGAGGCGGACGCCGAAAAATAAGCGAAAAAATTTTGAAACTATTTTAAACGGCATGCATTTAAAAAACTTACGGAGGACATGGTGAAGAAAATTGTAAAACTTTTAATTTTGGCGGCTGTCGTTGCGGCGGCCGCTTTCGGCGCATACAAGGCCTTTTTTGAGGACGATTCCGAGAAGATGGTATTCAAAACGTCGCCCGTTGAGAGGCGCGACATAATACTGACCGTCGACGCGAACGGCGTCGTCGAACCCGAAGACCTCGTCGACGTGGGTGCGCGAGTTTCAGGAGAAATCGTCGCGTTCGGAAAAGACAAGAGCGGAAACATCATAGACTACGGCTCCGAAATATCCGAGGGCGACATGATCGCCCTGATAGACGATGAAATTCCGCAGTCCGACCTGCTTCAGGAAAAGGCGAGGCTTGCGCAGGCCAAGGCGTCGCAGTCGCAGGCCAAGGCCAACCTCCTTCTTGCAAAGGCGAGCCTGAGGCAGGCCGAGCGCGACTGGGCCAGGGCGCAGCGCCTCGGCGTTTCGGAAGCCCTCTCGCAGGCCTCCTACGACACTTACGAGTCCGCGTGGGAAAAGGCCACGGCGGAAGTTTCGGTAGCTGAGGCGCAGATACTGCAGGCCGACGCCGAAGTGGCGCAGGCCGAGGCTTCGCTCAAGGTAGCCGAGAGAAACCTGGAATACTGCTTTATCAAGGCCCCGGTCAACGGCATAATTATTGACAGAAAGGTCAATATCGGCCAGACCGTCGTTTCGAACATGAGCGCCAGCAGCCTTTTCCTCGTCGCGAAAGACTTGAAGCGCATGGAAGTATGGGCCACGGTCAACGAGGCCGACATCGGCAGCATACGCCCCGGCCAGCCCGTGACTTTCACCGTCGAAGCCTTCCCCGGCGAAACCTTTGTAGGCCATGTGGGCAAGATAAGGCTCAACGCGACCATGTCGCAGAATGTTGTCACCTACGTTGTGGAAGTCGTGACGGACAACTCCAGCGGCAGGCTTCTGCCCTACCTTACGGCTAACGTATCCTTTGAAGTGGACAGGAAAGACAACGCCCTCGCAATTCCCAATTCGGCAATGCGCTGGGTTCCCGAAGTGGAGCAGGTCGCCGAAGGCGTCGATGTTGAGGAGCTTGGCGATTCGCACCGCGTGTGGATAATCGACGGCGAAAAAGTCCGTCCCGTGAAAGTCAGCGTGGTGCTCGACGACGGCGCTTTTAGCGCGGTGGAGTCGGAGGGCCTCAAGGAGGGCATGAAAATTGTCACCGGAATGGAGTCCATGGCCGCCGCCAAGCAGTCCGAAGCCTCCACAAACCCCTTCATGCCCAAGATGCCCCAGCGCAGAAGAAGGTAAGAAGATGAGCCTTATAAAACTGAAGGACATCCGCAAGACCTACGTCATGGGCGACATCCTGCTGCCCGTGCTAAAGGGGGTTTCTCTGGAGGTCGAAAAGGGCGAGATGCTTGCGCTTACCGGCATGTCGGGCTCGGGCAAGAGCACCCTTATGAACATCCTCGGCTGCCTCGACAGGCCGACTTCGGGCGAATACTGGCTCGACGGCAGGGAAATCTCGCACCTGAGCAACGACGGCAGGGCCGACATCAGGAACCAGAAGATAGGCTTTGTGTTCCAGAGCTTCAACCTTTTGGCGCGCACCAGCGCGCTTGAAAACGTTATAATGCCGCTGGGCTACACGGCGGCGCACATGTCCGAAAAGGAGATGGTTGAGGCCGGAAAGGCGATGCTCGAAAGGGTGGGCCTCGCAGACCGCATGGACCACGAGCCATCGCAGCTTTCGGGCGGCCAGCAGCAGCGCGTGGCGATAGCGCGCGCCCTCGTGAACAGGCCTCAGATACTGTTCGCCGACGAGCCCACCGGCAACCTCGATACGCATATGAGCGACGAAATTTTGCGCATTTTCCGCGAGATCAACGAGCAGGACGGCGTGACCATAGTGCTTGTCACGCACGAAATGGACGTGGCCAACAGCGCGAAACGAATAATCAAGCTCGTGGACGGCGAGATAACCGGCGACCAATTGGTAAGATGAAAAAGCTTCGCATAATAAAAAACGCCCTGAAGGCCATAGCGAGGAACCCCACCCGGACATTCCTGACGACTTTGGGCATAGTGATAGGCATTGCGGCCGTCATCGCGCTCATGGAAATAGGCGCGGGCGCCCAGCAGACTTTGCAGAAGAGCATTTCCGCCATGGGAGTCAATACCATAAGGATTTGGCCGGGCATGGTCACGCGCGGCGGCATAAGCTCCGGTTCTGGCGGCAGGGCCAACCTTACCCTTGAAGACATGGCCATTGTCGGCGACTGCCAGAACGTGAGCGCGGTTTCGCCGGTGATATCCGTGCGCGGCCAGATTATTTACGGCAACAAGAACTGGCGGCCTTTCAGCATAAACGGCGTCAACGAGGAGTATTTCGACATAGCCAACTGGCAGGTCGAGGACGGCGAGCCTTTCGACGCGGAGCGTGTAGACCGCGGCGCGAAAGTCTGCCTCGTCGGCGGCACCATAGTCAAGGAGCTTTTTGACGGCGAAAACCCCGTGGGCAAGGACATACGCATACAGGACGTCATGTTCAAGGTGATAGGGGTTCTGAAAACCAAGGGCGCCAACATGATGGGCATGGACCAGGACGACACGATCCTTGCGCCGTGGACTGCTGTAAAGTCGCGCCTTACCGGAGCGGGGTCGTCCTCCATAAGCGTGGGCAGTTCGTCGTCGAGCTCTTCGTCGACAACAAGCACCACTACGGCGTCTTCGGTGTACACCGAGGGGGTGGACTTTTACGCGCCCGTATCTGACTCCAACATGCCGCCCGTGCGCTTCAACAACGTCGACAGCCTGATAGCGTCTTCTATTTCCAGCGACAAAATCTATGTCGCCATGGACGAGGTCATCGAGGCTCTGCGCGAAGCCCACAAGCTGCTGCCCACCGACGACAACGACTTCCACATAAGGACGATGGCCGAGTTCACCGACATGCTGGCCTCGCAGACCAAGACAATGACCAACCTGCTGCTGTGCGTTGCGTGCGTTTCGCTGCTTGTGGGAGGTGTTGGCATCATGAACATCATGCTCGTTTCCGTCACGGAGCGCACGAGGGAAATAGGCCTGCGCATGGCCGTCGGCGCGCGGGCGGGCGACATCCTCAGGCAGTTCCTCATAGAGTCGGTTGTGATATGCGTTTTCGGCGGCATCATAGGCATTATCGTGGGGCACGGCGCGTCGCTGGCGCTCACATATTTCATGAACTGGCCGTCTTCGACATCCTACGCGGCGATCGCCCTCGCGGTCACCGTGTCGGCCATGGTCGGCATCGTTTTCGGCTACTATCCCGCCTGGAAGGCGGCAAAACTTGACCCCATTGAGGCCCTTAGATATGAATAAGATTTTTTCAAGACTGTTTGTTGCGGCCTGTGCGCTTCCGCTTTTCGGCTGCATGGTCGGCCCCGACTTCGAAAAGCCCGAGGCGGAATTCCTGCCCGAAAAATGGAACACCGACGTGTCGGGAAAAAACCTCACGGACGGCGGGGAGTCCAACAGACTTACGCAGGAGGATCTGGCGCAGTGGTGGAAGGTTTTCGGCGACGAAACCCTGACTTCGCTCATCGACAGGGCGCTGGAGGCCAATCTGGATATAATGAGCGCGCGCACCAAGATTGCGCAGTCGCGCGCGAACCTCGGCATAACCCAGAGCGGGTTCTTCCCGACGCTCGACTTGAACGGGTCGTTCAGCGAGGGCGGCAAACTCAACGTTTCCAGCGGGCCGTCCTACGGCGCGGGCGCGACGGCGGGCTGGGAGATTGACATATTCGGGGGCACGCGCCGCTCGATAGAGGCGAGCGTTGCCAGCTACCGCGCGGCGCTTGCCGACAAGTGCGCCACGCAGATTTCCGTGGCTGCCGAAGTGGCCGACACATATTTCAAATACAGGACGCTCCAGCAGGAAATAATAATCACGCGCAGCAACCTTGAAACGCAGACCAAGACCTACGAGGTTACGCTGACGCGCAGCAAGGCGGGCCTGGCCGCCAACCTCGACGCCGTGCGCGGCGCGGCGCAGGTGCAGAGTACCATGGCGCAAATCCCTTCGCTCGAGGCTGACCTTGAAACCACCCGCCACTCCCTCGAACTCCTTCTTGGGCTTCCCACGGGCGCGCTGAAAGAGGAGCTGGCTGAGCCCAAGGACCTCCCCGAGCTTGAAAACTTCATACCCCTCGGCGTTCCCGCCGAACTCGTGCGCCGCCGCCCCGACGTCATGGTGGCGGAATACCAGTACCATTCAGCGTTCGCGGGCATAGGGCACGCCGAGGCCGACTTCTATCCCAAGTTCAACATCACGGGCAACATCTCCTACCAGGCCCCGAAAATCGGCGACATGTTTGAAAAACAGTACGGCACGTGGTCTGCGGGCCCCAGCGTCTCGTGGAACATATTCCAGGCGGGCAAGACGGTTTACAATGTCGAGCTTCAGGAGGCCGTGGCCGAGGCGGCGGGCATCGACTGGAAGTCCACCGTGCTCACCGCGCTCAAAGAGGTTGAGGACGCCCTCATAACGGCGGCCAAGGAGCGCGAGCGCATTGCGTACATAAACCTCGTCGTGGAGAACAACAAGAAAGCCTACCAGTATTCCTTCAACTATTACAAGGAGGGCGGCCTCGAGTTTATCGACCTTCTGGACGCCCAGCGCTCGATGCTTTCGGCGGAGCAGAGCCAGATACAGAGCAGGCAGCTTTTCATTTCGCACATAATATCGCTTTACAAGGCCCTCGGCGGCGGATGGTCGCTAGAAGACATGAAAGACGACGAGTCCAAGACTCGCTGGCTTTTCTTCCTGAGCGACGGCGAAAACCGGGCGGACAACAATAACGGCGAGGGCTGATTGAAAGGGTTCATATGAAGCTTGCGGCATTTATTGTCGCGTCGGCAGCCGCGGCGGTTTCGGCGTTCGCGCAGACTTACGGTTGCGCATCGGCAGCGTGAACTGCGGCATTGAAACCTATGAAAACGCGCTGAAAGACCCGTCCGCGCTTGACGCCCTTATTGAAAAGGCCGCCGAAAATTTGGCTTATTTTCTCGTCGAAGCCGGCGAGAAATATGAGGATGTAAACTCCATGGTCATGCCTGTTGCCGTCGGTTTCGGGACCGTCCCTTCAAAGCGCGGCCCCGATTCGGGAAAGGAAACGGTGAGCGAACTTGAGTACAGGGATATAGGTTCGCGGATGATTGTGAATTTGAAAAAGAAGGATGCGCTTTTGCTCGCCGGCATATCGATTGATGAATCGTTTATGGGCGGGAAAAGCGTCATGGTTGACGGCAGGGAAAAGCCGGTTTTGAGGCGGCGCTCCTGCAATGGCGCGGGTCCTGTTGTTTCGGAAAAGCCCGTTTTGTTTAAGGGCTTTATTGAGTCGCCGGGGTCTGCCGAACTGTACGTCATTACCGTTGCCGAAAAATAAGGCTGCCGTACCCGCTTTTTTGTTGTGCCCGCCGTGCGGTCGGCCAATATCCTGTCAGTATAGCCGGAAAAGTTATACGGAGGCAGCATAGGCATATGATGAGGATATTGTTTTTTACAGCGGTTTTCGCGTGCGTTATTAATTTTTCGTACGCCGAACGGCAGCGCTGGGCGTTGGAGCCCGACGGAGCCATATCGTGGACGGTCAAAGACATTCCCGAAGACAAGAACCACACGGATACCATCGAAATATCCGGCGCGCGCGTGGCGGGAAATCTGCGCTACGGCATGAACGGGCTGGGCGGCCTCCATATCGAGCGGTGGCTTATATGGCCGGCCCTCCGGTTTACGCCGAACCGCACGCACACGCATTTGGCGCTCTCGAAAAACTGGAATATCTACGATCACATATTTATAGACGGAAAGCCGCTTGCGAGGGAGACCGTGAAAAAATTTTCGCTGAACGGAATGCTTGCGGTCGAAAGCGAGATTGCCAACGGCGACGGAAAAACCCTTGCGCTCAAAAGCGAATTGTTCCCCTCGCAGAGCCGCCCCGTCTGGTGCGACCTTTATACGGTTGAAAACAATTCGGGAGAACCCGTCGAAGTGACTGTAAAAGGGGTTTTCGAGACCGAAATGACTTCCGAGGCAAACAGCCTTTACGGCCCCTACGAAATAACGCGCGAAGTGGAGGACAAAACTTTCAGGCTGGAGCCGGGCGCAAAGGGGGCGTTTCAGGCGTATGTCGGCGCGTACAGGGACGGCGAGGAAAGGGGCGCAAGCGCCGAAAAAGAGCTGAAAGAGCGCAAAAAGTTTTTAAAGGCCGTGGCCTCGTCTCTGGTGCTGGAAACCCCGGACGAAGTTGTCAACCGCATGTTTGCCTTTGCGAAAATCCATGCGGCGGAGGACATATTCGAGACGGCTGCGGGATTCATCCATTGCCCCGGAGGCGGCGGCTATTATGCCGGGGTGTGGGCGAACGACCAGGCCGAATATGCCAACCCCTTTTTCCCGTATCTCGGCTATGGCAGGGGAAACGAGGCGGCGCTCAACTGCTTCAGGCTGTTCGCGCAATATATCGGAACATGCATGCCAAGCTCCGTTATCTGCGAGGGGATGTACCCGGAAGGCGTCGCGGGAGACCGCGGCGACAGCGCCATGGTAGCATACGGTGCGGGGCGCTACCTGCTGGCGCGCGGCAGCAGAAAGGAGGCCGAAGAGCTTTGGCCGCTTATTGAATGGTGCATAGAGTACTGCGAGTCAAAAATAAACTCCCGGGGCGTTGTGGCGTCGGACTCCGACGAACTGGAAAACCGCTTTCCCGCCGGGAGCGCCAACCTTTGCACAACCTCGCTGTATTACGACGCCCTTATTTCGGCGTCGTATCTTGCCCGAGACCTCGGCAAGCCGGGACTCTCCAAAAAATACATGGCGCGCTCAAAGGAAATCCGCAAAAATCTTGAAAAATATTTCGGCGCGGAAGTCGAAGGCTTTAAGACCTACCGATACTACGACGGCAACGACATCCTTCGGTCGTGGATTTGCATTCCGCTTTGCATGGGCATCTACGACAGGAAGGGCGGAACGGTTGCCGCGCTCCTGTCGCCGAGGCTCATGACCGAAAACGGGCTGCTTACGCAGGCCGGCACGAACAATTTCTGGGACAGATCCACCCTCTACGCGCTGCGCGGAATCTTTGCGGCGGGCGAGGCCGACAAGGCATATGAATTTTTGAAGCATTACAGCGCAATGCGCCTTTTGGGCGACCATGTGCCGTACGCGATTGAGGCGTTCCCCGAGGGCAACCAGAGGCATCTTTCCGCCGAGAGCGCGCTTTACGCCCGTGTCCTTACGGAAGGCGTTTTCGGGCTCCGCCCGACCGGTCTGAACTCTTTTTCGGTTTCCCCGAGCATGCCGAAAGCGTGGAATGAAATGGCGCTCAGGAAGGTGCGCCTGTTCGGAAAAAAATTTGACATAATTGTCAAACGTGAGGGTGAAAAATTCCGGGTTGATGTTGTTTCGAGCGGCGGGAAGACGTTTTCCCAAATATTGGCGGAAGGCGCAGCAGCCGAATTTAAAATGTGACATTCCGGCTGGTTGTTTCTGTTTTGCCCCTGTTCAAGGTTAGAGGCTTATATGGCTGCATTTGAACGCGCCGCATCAGCAGGGTGGGAGGTGGTATTTCAGGAATCGGGCCAAAACGTAGCTTGAATATTTTACTGACATTATAAAAGTGATAATTGTTATTTTTTGTCGTATTATAAGCTAAAGAAATAATAAATATGCAATAAATTCATAAAATGCTATTGACTTTACGCGCATGCAAAATGATATTTTAACCAAGTTTTGGAGTTAAATCATAATTTTAGCAATGAAAAACAATTTGTTTGTCCTTTTTGCCGTTTTGCTTGCCGCATTTCTGTTGCCGTGCAATGCCGAAGCCCTGCGCGGCGCGCAAGGCGCAAATCCCTCCCCGAACGCCCCCGTCCTTGCGCCGTCCGCTGCAGATTGGAAAGCTGAAGGCGTTCTTGACGGCGGGTGCCGTTACGAGTCCGGGACATTTTGCGCCGACCCGTCCAAACGTTATATCGTGTACGGCGCTTTTGACGTATCCGGTACGGCCGGCGGTGCGGCGGAAATTTTGCTGCTTTTGGAGTCGCCATCGGGGGAAGAGGAGCTTGCGGTTTTCGACGTTTCCGAGGGAGGGGCGTTTCCAGTTGAAGAGGCGCTTCCAAAAAATTTCGGCGGCGAATTTTCCCTGTCGCTTTGCGGGGAGGGCATTCTCAATGCGGACTTGTCCGTGCGTGAAATCGCGGTCGAAGTGGTGGGGGATTGCGGCGGCGCTTCCGGAAAGCCCGAAAATAGCGGCCTGCTGGGGTATGTGAGCTGGTTCAATTACAGCAACAGCATGCTTGGAAATTACGGCTACGCCCCAAAATCCGGCGTGGCATCGCCTTCGGGGCTTAAGGGGCCGCTGAACGTGCTCGGTTCCGCATTGGGCGTTTTGTATGTTGACGCGGCCAACGGCAGCGATTTGGCGGCCGGCACAAAAGACGCCCCGAAGGCAACCATATCGGGCGCGTTTACGGCCGCGCAGGACGTGCAGGTGATAATCCTTGAAAGCGGAATTCACGTGTGGAGCGGTTCCGCATCGGGCAAGTCCGTAACAATCCGCCCGAACGGATCGGTAACGATTCGCGGCGCCCGCTGATGCTTTCAGTTTAAATTTAAAAACAATTAAAAATTCCAAGTCCTATGAAAAAAATACTTATAAACATGTTCGTAATGAGCGCGCTTTTCGCAGTTAACGCGCAGTCTGCAGTAGATAGCAAAATAAGGCTTGAAGGCGTCGTTACCATAGCCGACGATCCGACCACATCCTTCCCGGAGGGAAATTTGTTCGTTGAAGGGACGACGTCGCTGAAGTATGTGGAGGCTGCGCAAATGGTGGCCGACTATTTGAACCTGCAAGGCTACCGCTGGAGCGGGGCCGACCAGAACTCTTTCAGCGGACAGGGGCTGTCCCTCGGTTTTAAAAACAAGATTTCCCCGTGGTCGATAGTTGTCGGGCAGGGAAATAAATTCGCGTCCTATCCGACGAGCGCGAACGGCCAGATGACAATTGTTGTGGGCAGCGGCAATATCAGCGACGCGGCAACCAATTCAATTGCCGTGGGCTGCGACAATTTGATAACGCTCAACAGTTCCATAGCGCTCGGCATAGGCAACGCCGTCGGCCCCCACATGGCGGGCATAGGCGCGGACCTCGTTTCCAACAGCAAATTCCAGGTGACCGTGGGCAGCGCAAATGACCCGAGCATAAGGGTGTCCGGCCGCGACGACATTTGGAACCCGGAAGACCCCATATTTGTCGTCGGCAACGGGGAGACCAAGCAGGCGCGCTCGAACGCACTTGTCGTGAGGAAAAGCGGAGACGCCGAAATTCTGGGAAGCCTTGAAATTCAGGAGTCGGTAACGGCGAAATCCGTCAAAGTTGGCAAGGCATCCGGCGGCATATCAATGGGCGAATTCGGCCCGCAGTCTGAAAATTAAATTTAGCCCTCATGAAAACAATCCGGCGATTTATATTGGCCGCGGCGTTTGCCGCGGCATGCGTTTCAATTTTTGCGGCGTCGGCCCCCGAATGGTGGGTTGAACGCGGTGTTTCGGAGCCTGGTTTTGACCATTTTTCAGACGCCGCGCGCGAGGATTCATTAAGCGCGGCAAACGCCGGGCAGTTGAAAAACATTGCTGCAAAGGCGCGCGACGAACTGAATGAAAAACTTTCCGGCGCCGGCGGGGCCGGGGCGGAGATAGAGGAAATGGTTGCGTCGTTCAAAACCTATGGGCAGTCCGAGGACCCCGGGGAAAATTTCGAAGTTGTGAACGTCGGCCAATTGAAGTTTGTCGCCAAGCCGTTTTTTGACAGGCTTTATGCCGCCGGGCAGTCCCGCCCCGACTGCGTCAGCCTGAACGGCATCGTTTTGTATGAAAATACAAAATACCCGTGGCCGCCGAAACCGGCGGACGAAAGCCCCGACTTGGCCGCGTGGCAGGAAGAGCAGTTCGAGGCGGCAACCGTCGGTCAGCTGAAATACCTTTTCTCGTGGAGCGTTTCCGGAAGCCACAGTTCGGGATCCCTTCCGGGCGGGACCGACGGCAACGGTAACGGCATTCCCGACTGGTGGGAGCATTATTATTTTGGCGGTCTGATCGGGGGCGCCGCAGGGGGCGATTTTTCCGGGGACGGCCAGACCGTTCTCCAGCATTACCAAAACGGCACGGCTCCATCGCGGAACGCTTCGGCCAAACTAAGCGTTTTCACGCCCCTTGAAAAATAGCGGGCGTTTTTACCACCTTTCAAATTTCTGCATTTCCGACATGAAACTTTTCAAGCTTTTCTGCGCATACTCTCTGTCACTGCTTTTTGCCAGCCATTCTTTCGGTGCGTGCGGCGGCTGCGACGAGCAAAAACACTACAACTATCTGTCCGAGCCCGGACTCGCCCTCGTGCTGTTCGACCTCGGATACGATTCGCAGCGTGAGCATTTGGGGCACGCCATCCTGCGCGAGGACGATGTGGACATAACAACGCTTTCCTCCCCAAACTGCATACACATCCACATACCGGGATTCAACAATCTCGGAGACAGGGGCGACGACGTGAAATTCGGCAAAAGCGAAGTTGGCAGGCACAACGACGCGTTTATCCTCGGCGACGGCGGCATGCTCGACGTCCCGCTTATGAGGCTAGAGGCGAATGCGATTCCATCAGGCGAACTCGCCGCCAATTCCCGCGGCTATGTCGTAAAGGGGTTTACCGCGGGCGAAGACGATCTTTCCGGCAAAAACAAGCTTACCTACAAGGTGACTGTCACCGGCGGCTATAAAAACGGCGCGGGCGACGACGGCTATATCCCGGCGGAAGAGGTTTCAAACGGCGTTTACGAGGTTACCGCCCTGTATGAAACATACCCGTTTGAATCCTCCCCACGCGTGTTCAAAGTCCGCCAGAATTTTAAAAGCGCGGGCGTTCCCGCCGACGATGTATGGACCTACGATATAAGCGGCAAGCAGGCAACCGTGAAGAAAACGATGGAAAAGCTCGTCGTTAAAAACAGAATGGCCGAGGACACGGAGTTCAACGTTTTCACGAAAACCACCATGCGTGACGGCCGGATTTTCCAGACGAAGGACGTGCAATATTTCGAATACCCGGAGCTGGCGCAGAAAGGCAGGAACGGGCTGCTCTCATTCGACAAGGCCAAAGGCTTCAGGAAAGACCTGCGGCTTGTCGACAAGGTTTGCGACGTCAAGCCCGACGGAAACGTCACCGTAAAAAGCGAAAGGCTGCGCAGCTTCAATTTGGGGCAGGGCGCGGGCGAGCGCGAGACGCGGGGCCTTGTGAAGTCGCAGAGGCTAAACGGCAAGTGGCGCGTATACGAATACGCCGGCGGCGGCGCCCAGCCTTCAAAAATTTATTCCCCCGAGGAAGCTGTGGAAGAGTCTTCCGAAATCGGAGTGCCCAGTCTTGGGCTTTCCAGTCTGAACGGCAAAAGCGTGAAGATAATTGAAAACGACATTGATGCTTCTAGCGGAAAAATCTCGGCAAAGACGGCAAAGCGCGGCGTGCTGAAGCTCGCGGAAAACGCTTCCGCGCCTATATTGGAAAAAGAGGAGCTTTTGTCGCGCGAATCTTTGGAAGAGCCCAGGCCCGCCGTTTCCGTAAAGACGATGTCCGCGGAAGCTGGCAGCTCTTCTAAAATAACGCGCAAAACGGAAAGTATAACGCGGGGAGGATATTATCATCCAGGCATCAGTTGGATTGGCAGCAATTTTTATCCGACTCTAAATAATATGGTTTCACATCCCGATGGAACTCCTGGCCCCCACGCATACAACATGACTTACATTATGGAGTATGCGTCAGATGGGAGCGAAAGCTCTACGCTTGTAAAGTTGCCTTATTATTCGTCTGGATCGGGTATTTCAGCAAAAGGTTTTGTAGCATCCGATTCCGATACTACTTTGAAAATTTATCTTGCCGAACCTGGAACTGGCAGAATCGTGCTGGAAGCTAATTATTTATGGGATGGGACCCAGTTCCAAATGTTAGATTGGGTATGGCATTCTTATGTTAAAAGTTATTTGGACCAGCCGTTCCCAGCATGGGTATCTCCACTTAAGTCCAGTTACTATTCAAACGGCGACAGGACGGTTTGCTCATTGTCTGGTTCGTCGTATACCATGACCGACAAAAACGGGTCTTATACTGTAAACGTAGACGACGACGGCAATGAGATAAGCCGCAGAGTTTCAGTGGGCAGCGGTTCGGTTTTGGAAACGGAGGAAACCGTCGACTTGTCCGGCGGCGGCAAGGCAGACATAATAAATTATACGGCGGGAAGCGGAAGCCCCCTCAACCACTCCATAGTGATAGGCTACAACGAGGAAAATGAAAACCACACGCCCGTTGAAATAGACGAATACGGCACGGTGAAAACCCAGGAGCTTCAGGAGTTTGAAGCGGGCGAGGGTGATTCCGAAGACGCCGAATACGTCGACGGCGGGGCGTACAGCAAAGTCGTAACGTCCGTCGGCGGAGGCGCCGTTCGAAGCGCTATATCCTCCTCCGTGTATGATTCGCAAAACGCTTTGGCCGCCAAGAAGGGCGACGGCGTTGTGAATGTCTATCGTGTCGCGCAGACTGCCCCGGAACCGGGTATCAAGGTTTCGAGCTACAAAATGGGAAGCGCATCTTCGGCGTACGTTATGAATAAAACCGAAACCGACCACGGAAATGGCCGCACTTCGGAAGAGGTGTCTACCCCGTCGGGCTCGTATTCTTCCGAAACCGTGGTAAATACGGAACAGACTCCGGAGGGGATTTCGCTTTCGGTCGATACCGATTCGGAAACCAAGGTCGTCGACGGGCGAGAAATTTCTTACCGCCATTACAAGGACAGGCACGGCAGGATTATACGCACGGTCGTAACCGACGGCGCCGACGTAAGCGAACTGTCTTACAATATCGAATACGAGTTTGCCGACGGCGGATGGTGGCTTAAGGAAACAAGACACAGTTCGCGGGATTCCGGCAGTGAAAATGATGTTGTAACAAGGACGCGCCTTACGGGATTCGAAACTATTTCGAAGGAAAGCTACAGTAATGTGCTGCATTATCTTGTTGCGTCGAATTATATACTGACAAGCGAAAAAGAGACAATTTATAAGGATAGAAAAACCGTCGAACAGAAAATATTAAACAACGTCTCATACAGTTCTTCGGGCAACTCCTTTATAAACGCGACGCTTAATTACGAAATGTCCGGCGGCTCCTATGTGCTGCGTTCAAAAGAGTCGAAACTGTACAAGCTCGGAGTTCTTGAAAAGTCGTCGGTCGAATATTTCACGGAGGAATCGCAAAGCGCCGCGGCGCGCGCGGAAGTAACCGTGTACAATTACGATAGCATTGGCCGTGAAACCTCGCGGTATGTTTACAGCGACCGCGCATACGGGCCGACTATTTACGCCAAAAAGTCTTTTTACTATCCCGGAAAAACCACCGAGATCCCGTTTACGGACGGCAGAACGGTGCAGTCGCTGGGCAGGCTTTCGGGCGAAACCGTCATAGGCTATATAAACGGCTCTCCCGCGTCCAAGACGGGCTATATGTACGAGTATTATCCCGATGTCGACTACAGAAGCGGCAAGATAAAGGCGGTTACATACGCAACCTCCTTCGGCAGCGACGACGCGCCCCTGTCCGGCCTTTCAACATACTACGACTACGACGCCATGGGCAACATAACCCGCTCTTGGGGATACGCGCAGCTTCCCGTGGAATTCGAATACAACGAGTTCGGCGACATGAACAAGATGTACATGTTTAAGGCGGCCGACCTCTCCGCGCTGGCTTCGCCAGAGTGGTCTTTCGACAAGTCCGGGGCTTCGGTCACCTCGTGGACATACGACATGTCCAACAGAACCCTGACGGGCAAGACCGCGGCGGTGCCCGGCATAGGCGGCAGCGCCACGACGTACGACGGCATGACGCCCGCAACGTACACTTTCGGCAACGGCGATACCATAAGCTACTCGAACGGCGGCGACACCGAAAGCTATACCAAAAGCGGCACGTCCGCGCCCGAGGAAACTTTCGCCTTCACGCGCGAAAACGGCAATGTCACGGCGGTGCAAAGCGGACAGGGCAGTTACGCCTACGCGTACGGCCCCGACAGCTCCATGCCGCTTTCCGAAAGCTACCCGGACGGCCATACGCTCACGCGCGAAATAGACGCCGCGGGCAATGTGACGTCTGTCACGCTCAAAGACGCGCAGGGGGCGGTGCTCTATTCCGTGGCGTATACCTACAATCCCAACGGCTCGATAGCCACCTTGACGGCCGAGGGCAAGACCGTCTCTTATTCCTATAATAGCCTCTGGCAGGTGTCGTCGGTAAACCTCGGCGGAACCGCGTCCATAGATTATGCCTACGACGGCCTTGGGATGCTCTCATCCGCAAAGTACGTTGCAGGCGGCCAGACCCTTAGGGGCAACGAATACGCCTACGACGCCCTCGGCAAGATAATCTCCGTGAACGTCCTCAATGACGGCGCAAGCGTTGGCGCATGGAAGTACGGCTACAACGACATCCTTTCGGCGCTCACAAGCGCGGGCTTCTATACCGGTACGCAGGAAGATGCGCCGCTCGCCGACGAATACTCTTTCGAAGCCTACAATTACGACGCCGCAGGCAATATAACTTCCGCGAAGCGCAACGCATCGGAAGCGTCCGCGTACTGGGACACCCACGCGACCGACCCCGGCAACAGGCTTGTTTCGCTCTATAACGCGCAGGACAGGATGTTCCCGATACGCGGCAGCGCGGCGTCGAACGCGTCGCTGAAAATCTCCGTGGACGGCGTGGAAACGCAAATCCAGCGCGCAGACGGGCAGGAAGATTTCGTGTTTGCGCTCGACAACTCCGCAAACGCCTCGCCGCTTTACAGTGAAATAAAGCTCACCGCGACAGTCGATGGCGGCGGCGTAAACGGCGCCGACGCCGTAAGCATGGAAAGGGGTTCCGCGTTCCTGCACAAGGCGGAAAACGCGCTTTCCTACGACAACTCGGGCAACCTGATATCCGACGGTCGCTGGAACTACAAATGGAACGCTCGCCAGCGCCTAAGCGAAATGGAGACAACAGAAGCCGCGATAAGCGCCGGCGCGCCGAAAGAAAAGTACGTGTACACGTACGACTGGAAGCACCGTAAGATAAAGGCGCAAAGATACCTCTGGAACGCTGAAACTGGCGAAAACGGGGCGTGGGCGCTAGTAAGCGAAAACCGCCGCTACTACGACGAATGGAACCTGATCTACGAAGTAACCGAAAACGGCTATACGGGCACGACGTCCAACAAATACTACTACGGCGTGGACATAGCGAATACGGTGTATTCGACAGGAGGAACTTCAGGCTTGCGGATGGCAAACATAGCCGGTACCTTGGTATACGTGTTTAACAACCAGACAGGCAATGTGGAGGCGCTGTACAAGGCCGACAGCTCGAACGAACTGCTTGCGGAATACGAATACACGCCGTTTGGCGAAACCCGCAGGCAGAGCGGGGAACTATCCAACAAGAACCCCCTGCGCTACAGCACCCGCTACCATGAAGGCAACACAGGCCTGTACTACTACGGTTTCCGCCACTATTCGCCCATCACAAAAAAATGGCTCTCCCAAGACCCGTTGGGTGAAACCGGAGGATTTAACTTATATCAGTTTGCTGGAAATAACCCTATTAATGGAATAGATGTTTTGGGGTTGTGCTGTCGTGTATATATATTTTTTGAGCACGGTACTCCAAAGGGAAATGGTGGTGCACGTAAACAAATAGAAGACTTTGGAAATAATCAAGGGGCTCGTCCAGGGTATGATTATGCAATTCCAGGTAGTTGCTATAGCCAGAATGTTGCATCAAAATTAACCCAAAGAGGTTATGGATCATTGATACCATCTGGGTTTTCGGGAATAACGGAAAAAGCATGGCATAATGAAGGCAAAAATAAAGATGTTGATATTAATGGCAATAAAAAGGACTTGGGCTTGCTTAATGGATTTATTCCTATGCATCCTGATACAAAAAGAACCGCTGATGTTCTTGATTATGCTTTAGATTTAGCAGAAGAAATTGCCGAGAAGCTGTGTTCGGGGAATGGAGGAACTGATATGGAAGGGAACCCTATAAAATGTGAGTCTGTTGATGTGGATATAAAGTCAAAGGATCCGGAACTTCAGCAATACCTTGAAGATAATCCATATTTTAGAAATAGGGCAAAGGAAATAAAAAATAAAAATCAAAATTGCACAGGAAGCTAGCTATTATGCGTGTATTTTTTAAGGTATGTTTTGTAAATTTATTTTTAATTTGCACATGTTTCCCTTGTGCAAAAGATCCTGTATGTCTGAGTTTGAAGAAATATATATATCAAAATTTAACAGATGGAGTATTGCTAAATTATGCGATGGCTTTAATTGATTATAATAAAGAGGAATTATTTGCAGTTTATAAAGAAAATGGAATAAATTTAAAAATAAAGTTGACTGGAAAATATAAAAAAGCTGTTTTGCTTTCAATTATGCGATTAAATTCGAGCGGCGAAATTCCTTATCCGAAGGAAGATGCGTTTAAAGGAAATAGCTTGTCAATTGAAACTAGCGATGGCTTCTGTTTATGGCGTTTTTCATCAATACATTGGTATAAAAATGTATTTGTTAATGCGAATGGCATTGGCTTTGAATCAAAATGCCCGAATGAAATTGAACGTTTATTTCCGCGTAATTCTCTAATTTCGCTTAGCGGGTGGGCATATGATGATGAATTTTTTAATGTGATTAGAGAAATTATGCGAGGTAATATAAAACAGAGCATTGAGGCGAAAAGCGATTTATCTTTTTTTGACGACAATTTCTATGCGCATATATTAAAGAATTGCACCAATTATTCAGTCGATGAACTTGTTCTTGGTGTCGATTTCTTTATCCGCATGTGGAACGAAAATATTAAACTAAGCTTGGTAGATTCATCAGGTCGCATGAGTTTAGCAAATGGTTTTAATGATTTGGAGCTCAAGGGTAATGATTTGAAAGTTTTCATAATGGCTCTTTTAAGGCTGAAGATAAATTTATCTCATGCGTATCAAACGGTGAATTTAGATTTCAATGCCCCTTCCATATTTTCGGCTGATGGAAGGGTCTATAGCCTTATTTTATCCATCGAGGGAATGGATAAATGTATAATAAATATTAAGGAGGATTTGGATGAATTCGTAGGGATTAAGCAATTATCAAAAAACGGAAATCATGCAAATAAGCTTCCGATTCAGGAAGGTGTTTATTACTCTCCGGAATTATATAGAATAGTAATATCGTTGTTTTCAAATATTGTCCGTGATAAGTTTTTAGAAGAATCATCTTATACTAATTAGCGTCTTATGTTCTATGATGGGAACTTCAGGCTTGCGGATGGCAAACATAGACGGTACCTTGGTGTACGTGTTTAACAACCGGACAGGCAATGTGGAGGCGCTGTATCGTGCGGATTCATCCAACGAACTGCTTGCGGAATACGAGTACACTCCGTTTGGCGAAACAAGACGCCAAAGCGGGGAACTATCCAACAAGAACCCCCTGCGCTACAGTACCCGCTACCACGAAGGCAATACAGGTCTGTACTACTACGGCTTCCGCCACTACTCGCCCGTAACAAAAAAATGGCTCTCCCAAGACCCGATAGGTGAAAAAGGGGGATATAACTTGTATCAGTTTGCGGGCAATAATCCTGTAAGCTTAATAGATTCATTGGGATTGTGTCCCGAATGTGTAATAAAAATAACTTCTGCACATGGCCCGAACATAACACCGGATATGTCCGAAGAAGATCGGGCTAAGGCTGGACTCGAATCAGGTTTGGGGCAACAGTTGCTGGATGATTTATATAATAATAAGGATAACGCAAAGGGAATATATTTCAATTTACCATTGGGATGCAATACAAGTTCTGTTATTGCCGGTGTGAATGGTGCGATAAGGAAGAACCAGAAAAGTCTATACAAGGGTATTCCTTCAGGCATAACGGGAACATCTGTTAATACATACGAACTTCCCGGGAAAAAAGACTATGACGACGATGGTAATCGCACTTACAATGAACCATCAGAATCTGAATGGGCTGATATAGAGGAAAATGCAGGAAAAGATGCCATGCCTACGGCTGACGCGTTGGAAGCTTTGCTCGCTGAAGCCCAAAATTTAATTGATGAAATGTGCGAGAAGGGCCCTGGAGGATATCGAAGGTGCTCATCTGTAAAATTTGAGATAGCGGATGGTGAAAATACGGATCCTAAAAATCCAAATGACTTTGTAAAAACAAACAAAAAAGGCCTTGAAAAGCGCCTTTAAAGAATGAATACAGACTGCAAGAACAAATAATGAAATTCAAATATAAAATATTTTTGGTTGTTGTAATTATAATACAGCAAGTGGCAGGAGTCTGTTCTTTTGCTAAGGTTCATTCTATCTACGATGATTTGGTTGGGCGTTCAGTAATCGACAACGAGATTAAGTATGGAGATTTATGGGAAATTTATTCTAGATATATATGCCAAAATTCATCGGAAACGGTTCTTTCTTCTACATATGACTTGCTTATGTCTTTCGACGCATGCGACTTTGTTTTGCAGTTGCAATGTGAGGTCTCGGAGGATGAAAAGGCGAGGCTTAACGAGGAAGATATAAAGGCTTTTTTAATGGCCTTTGTCAGAATGGATCTAAGGCTTGGTGAGGTTATCCCAGTATTTGATTACAGCCTTGGAATCCGCCTGTATTCTGATCCAGAACATAAAGATAAAATATTTTTCGGGGCTGTCGTCTATCCCGGATATCCTGTCATAAATGTGTTCTCGAGCTTTTTGGATAATGCAAATATGCTCGGACAGTTTTATGGCCGCAATCGCCTGTTCATAAATATGGGCGGTTCGTATTATTCTGCAGAACTTGCTTCTATTTTATATAAAATTCTTCCTTCAAATGATTCCAATAGTCCCAAAGATGTTTTGAGCGATTTGGCCAAGCTTGAAAAGCTGTTCGACAAGGTTGAGATTAGTCCCTACGAAAACTTGGTAGAAAAGTATAATTTCTTGAAACAGGCTCAAAATATCGCAATTACTGCGGATACTATGGATGGGGTTCCTGTTGAACTTACGCACGAGGCTGTGAAAGCTCTTCTATTAGGTATCGTACGTTTGCGCGCATTTTACGATACTGGCGATTATTCTAGAATATTTCGTGAGCCTAGGGCAAAAATATCTGGAATGGCGGAGCACGTGTTAAATTTTTCGATTTCGAATCATGGTTGCTTTAAAATATCTGTAAAATCGGATAAGGAGAATATTGTTTACATAAGTTCTACCGGTATAAATAAAGATAGTGCCGCAAAATCAATATTTCCAAAAAACGGGGCGTATTATTCTCCCGAAATGTATAATATGCTATTTTCAATTTTCTCAAAAATTGCAATCGCTAATATTTCAAAAAAATAATATAACTATTTTTAGGTATTGCACTTATAGATACTTCAGGCTTGCGTATGGCGAACATAGACGGTACCTTGGTGTACGTGTTTAATAACCAGACAGGCAATGTGGAGGCGCTGTACAAGGCCGACAGTACCAACGAACTGCTTGCGGAATACGAATACACGCCGTTTGGGGAAACCCGCAAACAAAGCGGGGAGTTGGCTGAAAAAATCCGTTATAAATGAAAAATTTCATATTAGTTCTTGTAGCCGTGGTGTTATGTCATGGCTTTTGCATTGGGAGTGAAGCGTCTTTGGCGAATTATGAGCAGTATGAATCTAATATTGAATGCCGAGCTGAATTTAGGTCGGTGGCGGATAAGTTTGTTTTTCAGAATTTGACGGAATCTTCTTTGGCATATTTGTTTGAGCTGATTGCGAAACGCAGTAACGATAAGTTGTATTGTAAAGTATTTGGATCTGAAGTCGTCAAGGCCATCAAAAATGAAAAAGCCTTTTTGATTTCCCTTTTGAGGCTTAACAATAAAAACCAGACTTATCCACGAATTGATCCCAAAGAGATTGCCTATATTGATGTGTTTTCGCAGGGAAAAGAAGGGCAAAAGCTGGAATTGCTTGCAAACAAAACAGTCAAGGCTTTGATGGTCATAGACTTCATCCCGTTTATGTTGGACATGCCAAGATGGAGTTATCCGAGCGAAGTTTGGGCGGGATTTTCTGGATGGCAGTATTCTGAAGAAGTTTTCAGTATCTTGGGGGGTTTTATTGGCTCGTCAAAAAAATCAGGCGATGCTCAGAAATATCCCGCCGATTTTGATTCTTTCCAAAAATACATTGTTTCGTGGAATAAAAACGTAAGTGAAAAGGAGCTGCAAAACAGATACGATTTCATAAAATATATAGATTCAAATAATATTTCAATTTATGCCAATGGTATGCCATTCAAGAATGCAGAAGAAACGCCTTTTGCATGGGGCTTGTCAGATTGAGGCTTTGCGTTTCTCCGCTTGGAATATTTCCTGAAAGCTATGACCAGGATTTCTCATCTTCAGTGTCGAAAAAATATTTTGACGGCAGGATATATGAATTGACGGTGGATTTTCCCGGCGGTGACAAGTATTTGTTTTTTATAAAAGAATGGATAGAAAATATAGTAGGCATTAAAAGGTTGTCTCCGGAAAATGACGGCATAATACAATCCGCCATGCCGGAGAGCGGTGCGTATTATTCTCCAGAATTTTATAGGATAATAATTTCATTATTCGCAGATATTGGCCGCGAAGAGCTTCTTGAATCGAACGCGGATTGAATACCGTCATATTCGCTTCAGGCTTGCGCATGGCGGATGTTTGCCGTTGACGGCGATCGACGTGGGCGATCGCATTCTCTCCTGCAGGGTCGCCTTTGCCTGCTTCCGCTAGAAGGGCATTGCATGGATTGCAAATTCGCGCCTCTTTCCGTCAAAGGTGTAGGTTAGCGTTATCTTTTCGCGTTTTTCAAGCCCGCCTTTGTTTTTCAGTAAAATGGAAAAACTGCGTCCGTCGTCCGAAGCTTTTTTGATTTCTGCGGAGGCATGATCCGCAGGGCTTATTTCAAAATTGTCCAATGACGACGGATAGTATGTTTTTATCCGTATTTCGTCCTCCTTTTTTGCGCCGAGGAACGAAGTGAGCCTTCCGAGCGTAATCAGCTTGTTGACTTTGAATTTCAGGGTGAGAACTTTGCGGCCGAGGCTTGTCGACAGTTTTATTTTTCCGGTATATTCGCCGTTTTTTGACGAGGAGTCGAACAGGCCCTTCAGCTTCCCCGACATCCCCGCGTCGAATTTGTCACCGACTTTCGGGCTTTCTATTTTTGTGCATGAACAGTCGATTCCAACCTCCGTGATTTCGGTTGCATCCTTCACTTCAAACGGAAATTCAAACTCGTACAGTTCGGTTTCGGGGGGGAGTTCCTTGTCAAGAATTTCATATTCGAAAACCATTTGCGCATGGCATGCGCAGCATGCGGATACGCACAGCAATATTGAAAGCAGTTTCATATACAGGGGCAGATTGTCGGGCTGCTGCGGGTATGATTCAAGTACAAAACCGCCGCATTCTTCGAAAAAACACTGGAGTTGTGTTTTCGGGGCTTATGGTGTATGTTTCCGAATGACACAATAATAGAATTGTTCTACCGCATTGCCGTTCGCCCTTTTCAAAAACTGAAAGCCGGGAAATGCGCTGCGTGCATATTTCCCATATGCGGCGGCCAGTATTGAATTTTTTTTCATATGCCGCCGACAAAGTCTAAAACGGTTCGCTTACCGTAAATGTTATCAAAAAAACGAATACCGATAGAATCATTAGCCCTTGCGTTCCCAGAATTATTGAGCGTTTTTTTGTTGGAATTTGCTTGAAACGTAATTGCAGCCCATTATTTCACTAATTGAACTAAGTAAATATACCCCCTATGAGAAGAATATCCTTGCTTACTTGTTTTATCTCTTTAATCTACGTTTACGCGTATGCGGAGACCGTCTATTTCCAAAATCCCGGAGACAATTGGAATTATATAACCGAAAACGGTTCCTACAAGGATTCCCAAGGCAATGATTTGCCCGCCGACTGGTCTGCCGAAGACTGGGCGAACGCTGATGTCATAATCAGCCCCGAGTTCATGAACAACGACCATATTGCCGGCGTCAATGCCGACTGGACGGTTAAGAGCCTGACTTTTGCGGACGGCATAGGTCCCGGCAACAAGCAGTACATATGGTGGGAAAACGAGCGTAACGGTCATACGGGCGCGGGCAAAACCGTAACCGTTTTGGAAAACGTCAATATAAATACGGAATTGGGCGGGCCGGGACAATGGAACTGGTGGCGTTGGGTTGTTGGCGGGGATTTTGTAATAGATATTGCCGCGACAAGGGCGACGAGGAATATGACGATGCACGGTCTTAACGGCCTCATAATCGGCAGCGAAACATCGGAAGGGAATTTTATTGTCGAAAATGTAGGCAGTCTGAACATGAACCATATAGGTGAGGCGGTTGAAGTGTTTACCGAGGGTTTGGGCGTCAAGGTTTACGGAGATTTCACCGTGCGCAACGCCGGTTATTTCAGCATGCAGTCAATTAAAAACGGCCTGTACATAGGTGGCAATGTTACGCTTAGAAATATTGGAGATTTCACCTTGTCCAGCGCCCAAGGCGGCGTGGTCATGAACCAGAACCTTACAGCCGACGGCATTAAGAATATTTTCATAGAAAACGTCAAAGGGGGAGATGGCATACGCATTAACGGCGGCGTCAGCCTGAGCAACATGAATACATTCCGCGCAAACAATTCGGACGGCTTTTACGTGGGCGGCGACGTAACTTCCGCAAACAACGACGGCTGGTTCGACCTTTGCGGCATAGGGCGCATAGATTGGCAGGCGAAGGGCGGTGTGCATTTTGCAGGAGCCACTACCGACCTCAGGGGCTTTTACGGCATAAATATGGAAGCGGTCGGCTTTTTTAGGGCCGAAGGCGATTTCTATACAAACCAGATTGCGGGCGAAACCGCGGGTTTGGGCACTGACGACGTCCAGATAGGCACGCTTCTGTTCGACAAGAATGTTGAAATAAACGGCAACGCGAACCTAAGCAGGAGTGCATACATAAAGGTAGGCGGCGATCTTAACCTGAAAGGTACCGCCAATGCGATGTTCGGCCAGACTTACGGCGCGGACGGCCAGATGGTCAGCTCCTCAAACGCCGGAGTTGAAGTACTTGGCAATATGAATTTTGACAGCGGCACGAAGTTCGGAACATGGTTCAGATCTGTCGAAGAAGACCCGAGCCGCTATGCGAAAAACCAGTTTATCAATGTCGGCGGCCTCAACGGCAACGGTATCCTGTACACGACAAACGAGAACGTCATCGACAAGACTGAAGCGTACAGCGTAACATACACTATAAACTCCACGGGCAATTCGAGGTTTGAGGGCGAGATCCACCAGTACACTGCGGGGGGCAATGGCACAAACCCTTCGCACGCGCAGGAAGCCGACTGGGAAAATATGAAGCTTAATATAGTCAAGAACGGCACAGGCACGCAGTCCATAATAATAAGAGGGTATGACTCTTTGTGGCGCGGTACGGTTACCGTAAATGAAGGGACGTTGAAGCTTTTTACGCCCAATACAGGAAGGGTAAAAGTCGATTTTACGCTTAATGGCGGTTCATTGGCAGTGGAATACGAGAAAGCGGGAGCCCACGACCCTGCTGCGGATTATATGGGCTATATTCGCGCCGGCAAAATTGACATAGCCGGCGACACCAATATAATATTTGACGTGTCGGCATATTATGATGGAGGTTATGAGGCCGACCTGATTGAGGCGGACGAAGTCACCGGAAGCGGAATCGCAACCTTGGTGTTGGATTTGGACGCCAATTACTTCACGGATGGTCAGCCCCTTGAAGACCTTGAACTAAAAATCTTTGAGATAGATAACAATAACTATGACTGGGCGCAGGCAATAGTCAAGGTGATGTACAAGGGCGAAGACATAAGCTCAAGCTTTGATAAGTTGGTTGCATATTACAGCAAAGAGGGAGACAATGGAGTCTATGCTGTTTTAAACGGCATAGTCGTTCCCGAACCCGCGACAGTTGCTGCAATACTCGGCGCGATTGCGCTCGCTTTCGCCGCGTACCGCAGGCGCAGGCGCTAATTCGCGACATCCAGATGTTTTACGGCTCCCGCCATAACGGCGGGGGCTTTTTTGTTTTTTTACGACCGCATGGGTTGGTGGCTGCAAGCGCTTTTCAGCAGATCTGACGCAAAAGAATTGGCAAATTTAGTGTAATAAATCATAATGCCTTCTTTGAAAATACATTTATATGGCAATGAAAAAAACATTTAAAATATCGGTCTTAATTGCAGTTCTGATTTGCGCGGGCGGCATTGTTTGGGCTTATGCCTCGTTTCCGGCCTTTTATAAATCTACAGTGAAGGGCTTTGTGAAAGCAAATGCCGATTTGCTTCTGGAATCGTTGCGCACAGATGCTCTTTTTCTTCAGATGGGAGGGGCCGACGGGAACGGCATAGAAGTTTCAGAGAACCGGATTTACTCCATGGTTTGGTATGAAGACGCCGAGTTCATGTTTTTGCCGATGCAGGCCATAAACGAATCTTATGAATTGAAGCTTAAAAAGTTTTTTGGCAAGGGATACATATTAACATGGGAACTGCACTCTTGGGGGGGAATATTAAGGGATATGATGATTTTGGATTGGCCCCATGGTTTTATACTGTTGTAAAGGGAAATCCGGCTGATAAATGGGTTGAAATAGGCGCCGTATTTTTCGAATTTGGCAAAACTTCTTCGCCGGGATTTTTCAAGGAATTCGTTTGCAGCAATAGAGAGGTCTTGGAAGACGGTTCGGTTGAAGATGATGGAATAGGCGCCGAAAAAGACAGGGATATGGATGCGTTGCGAAAACTGTTTTACGATGCCGGACCGGAAAAGATTTACGCGTCGTTTGAGGGCAACCGTGATCTGAAGGAATACGAGTGGTACAAGGCAAAGGAAAGGCCCGGGGGCGGCCTTGTCTATAAGAATGAGTTTGTCTCCCTTACCATCGTCAGAACGGGATTCCTTGAAACATGTGTCATAAGGGACTTTCTGAAGAGGGTCGAGGCTTCCCGCCAGTCCTATTCGTCCGCCCTTGACGACATATGGCGCGAAAACGCCGTCGAGGCAAAAGGCACTCCCGCCGAAAAATTTTCGGCCGCGCGAAGCAAGCTAAACGCGTTTAACGCCCGCGATGCGGTCGATGCCCCGAATTTGTTCCGCTTCATATTCGATAACGTTTTCCCTGAATAAGGCCATATTGGGATATGCGGGATCGAAGTCGGCTACGCAAAAAATGAAATTGCCGCCGCCGCGCAAAAAAAAACGCAAACCGAAAGGTTTGCGTTTTTTAAATTGGATGCAGGGAGTGGATTTGAACCACTGACCTTCAGGTTATGAGCCTGACGAGCTACCGAGCTGCTCCACCCTGCGATAACCTTGCAATCAATTACTTATAAAAAATATAACGCGGTTTTGCGAAAAATTCTTCAAAGTCGTAAGTTATTGATAAATGAACCAAAATGGCCGATTTTCGCGCAAAAACTGTTACAAAACTGTTACACAAAGCGGCCTGATTTTCCGCTTATATAAAGGAATTGCATGCGATCTGTCAAGCTGGATTGCATTGTTGTTCGGGTTAGCGATATTTTGCGTTAATAAACGTTATTGGTTGGTTGACTTAGATTTTTGTCAAAAGCCTGAGTGCGGAACCTCCTTTCTGTAGCGGTATCTTTTTGAAAATATCAGGGTTGTATCGAAGCACTTCGTCGATCTGATCGCGGTTGCAGTGCCTGTAGCGCTGAATTTCTCCATAGGGAAGTTGTTCGCTTCCTCTTTCTTGAAAAAGGTCTACGAAACTTTTATGGCGCGATTGAACTTCGTTCAGTTCTTTTTGATAAAGAGCTTCAAGAAGCACAGAATAAGAGTAATCGACAATGGCACACGCAGTTTGCGCAATTGACAAAGTGATTTCTCCTCTTTCTGCCATGGCAAGCGATATTGACAGACGTATCGCTTGTTCTCTTGCGCGCCCTATAGCGCTCGCATACTTTTTAAGAGGGCCGTTCTGAGCCTCTACCCATTTATTATGGTGATTTCTGAAGAATTCTCTTGCGGCGTCATTGGCATCGACAGTGTATTGATTTCCTGTCGTTCGTATATCGAGCAGGCTTTCCAATAACTTCTTCCACGAAGCCATTATTTCAGGGTTTTCTTTTGGGCGGGTTCCCGTATCCAGTGGAATGTTTTCCGCTCCTTTGAAAAAGAGAAAACGTCCAATAAGGCCACTCATCATTGCGTTCTCTGAATCCACAAAGGCTTTTTTGAAAACATCTGGCTGAGCGAGCCAAAGGATATTCAGGACGGCTTTGGGGATTTTTATTGTTCTTTTTGATGCGCGTATTGAGTCTACGGGTTCTCCGCTCCACGCTTTGCAGTAGAAGCCGACTTCAGTTCCATTGTTCTTTTTGTAAGCGCCGTTCATGATATCGATAATCTCTCTACCTTCAGAGTTTATCCCGAAAAGGGGAGTTCCCAGCTCAGACATCAGAAGCGTAATGCCTTCGCAGGTTCCGTTTTCAAACATGAATTGGTCGGGAAAAGCTTTAGGAATTTCAACGTTTTCGCCTTTCTGAAGCCTTTCCATTATTGTGTTTTTATAGCCGCGCAACGGCCGTAAAAACGGCTCCATGCCTGCGCTTTTTCCCGAACATGTCGCACCAAAGCCAAACATGTAAAGATTTGGAAGTTGTGTGTACGGTTCATACGCATTTTGGGCGGTGAACGAGTCTCCCAACGTTCCGGCAATTACGCCTATGGCCGTCATGGCGATCATGTCCTGCGGCAATCCTCGTGTTTCTGCCACATGTTGGGATATTATGCGGATGCGGTCTGGTAACTGCTCAAATGGGAGCGGTTTGTTCAGGTATTTTTCGTAAATGTTTGTCGATATTGCAGTGTTGTTGTTCGTTTCGAATTTTTTTATCGGATTCTTAATTCCCATTGTTTGCTCTTTCTTTTAATATTTCACTGAAGGGGTTTGCGTATGCGCCCGCTTCTTTTTGCTGTTGGGGGTCGAGATGGATGAAGTCGCACAAATCCTTGACTGGCGATCCGTCTGATTTTTTGAACTGCGAGAAGTCGAAGTAGCGGACTTCTGCAACACTTTCAAGTTGCCGCCCCCAGTTGTTTAGAGCCATTTTTCCCGCTTTGTCGTTATCGGGGAAAATGAGCACGTTTTTGCCTTCAAAATGGCGTATGTATTCGTTTCCAATGCGATGGGTTGCCCCAAGCATTGCGACAGGTGCGATAGTATCGACGGCATCGTAGACCACCATGAAATGGTAGGCGGCAAGAAAGTCCGTGCTTCCTTCGCACAAGGCAATATTTCTGCAGCCTTCTGCAGCACTTAGTCCGATGGGGTAGGCGCATGTCGACCCTTTCAGCGTCTCGGCTTTATGGAGATTTTCCCCGCAGCCGAACGGAAGGGCGTCCAAACGCCTTGCCTGAGCGCAAATGCCCGCGCTGTCTGTGACAATCCAAGATACGTGCCCTTTGTACTGGCAGAATCCGAAAGTTCCCCTTTCGTATGCCGTCCTTAAGGCGCCGCTCTCAAACCCCCGCATTGTTGACAGGATTTGGGCATAAGTTTCTTTCCACTCCAATGCTGGAATGCGTGGAGGAGATTCGTTTTTTCGGGCATAAGTACTTGTCTGGCTTTGGATTGCCTCTTCCTGCTTTTCACGAAAGACGGTCTCAAGTCCCTCTACCGCTTCTGGAAATCGGCAATTCTTTGCGCGCTTGAAGAAGTCGACGATGTCGCCTCGTTCATTTGTTGCAAAATCGCGGAACAGTCTTCCATTATTGTATATAGAGAAGCTTGGATGGCAATCCTTCCGGAACGGGCTGTTGTAGGTTCCGTCTTTATTATATGGCGGAAGATCTGTCAAGTAGGCCACGTCCCATATCGTTAGTTCGTTTTTGAGTCGTTCTAATTTTATTTTTTGCGGCATTTTATCCTTTAAATCGGCCTTCTAATTTATCAACGTATATGGCAAAGCAAGGCCGAAAAAGCCTGCCGTTGATACCGTTAATAGCCGTGCAAAAATACCGTTAGTAACTCGCGTAAGGCACCACATAAAAGCCCTATAATAGGGACTTGGCACAATACGTCTAATAATCAACCAAAATTATCGCATTTCTTGTCTTTTATGTCAAGAAACTTATTTGCCTTGTGTTTACGCTGTGCCTTTTTCGCTTTTTAGCATAGACATAGAAAAGTGCATATGGAACTTTCCTAATTTAGTTTAGGAATTTGGATATGTTTTGGTGTATTTCAGGCATTAGCGCATGCCGGTGCAGGCAAAATTGGCATAATTTGTGGTATATATAAATGGCGGTGTTATTCCGCTGTGAGCGCAACTATGGTGATTCTGCGTTTTTTTGCGACCGATTCCAGCGCTTTCCGCTGGGCTTTATTGAGGGCGTTGTAGTTGAACAGCGCTATTTGGGGCTTTTTTTTAAGCTCATTTGCGTAATGGACAGCCTGGCCTATGGCTTCATGCCACTTCTTCGCGCGGTCTATCTCAATGGCGTAGGTTTCGGTGACGATATCCGCCCTTCCGCCTCTGACTTTTTTTTCGGTTTCCACGTGCTTACATGTCTGCGCAAGCTTTTCGGCGTATGCGTCGCGCCAGTGGGATTCATAGTGCCTTTCTATGTCCGGAAGCTTCACATGTACTATAACCGCATCCGCAAAAGCGCATGCATGCGCGAGCATTGCGAGCGCAAATGCGATTGCCGCGTATTTGAATGTGCGGGTGCGATTCATTCGAAAGAAATTATTTTAAGTGAAACAAAATATGAGCTGTAGTCCCCCGGTATGTCTCTGGTGATTTTGTATATTTTCAGCGCGTCGCCTTCTATTTCCATGATTGAAAATGCTGTGTACGACATGTTATGGGAGCCTATGAAACGGATCATTGTCCTTTTCTCTGTTTTGCCGTATGCCAAGATGTGGGCTTCTTCAAATGCGACAAAGATGATGTCATGGTCGCTTAGGGAGCCCCCTTCGTTTTTTCTGGTTTCAAGGACATGTATGCCGTTGTCGAGCCTGCCGATGTATTCGTAAGAAAAATAGCCGTAGTCATCAAGTTCCGTTGATACGCAGTTTGCCCCTTCTGCGGCAAGAACATCCTTTCTCGGAAAAAATACGTTGTCGCAGGACGGGTCTACGAGAATGCTTGCCGAGTAGGCGTCGCCTAAGCTTGGAAGCAGCGTTTTTACTGCCATTATATTGGCAAGCATGGGGCTGTTTCCCGCGTCCCTTTCGTCGAGAAATTCTATTTTCTTGTATTTGCCATATTCGCTTTCGATTTCTGCGGCAGAAGCGTATTCGGCGCTGTCTTTTGGTATAAACGTATATTTGGGATGCGACTTTATAATATTTATGCCGCTTGCCGTATTCTTGGCGTTTATCAATTCAAAATAGGTGGGAGGGAGGTATCTCACCGCTTCGGCAATAGAATAGGTTTTGTCGCCGTTCACGGCCGATTCAATCCTTTCCGCATATTTTTCGTTTACGGCGGCGGAGTATTTAAACCTCAGCTTTTTATTTTGCGAGCGGGGAATTTCATTTATGACTTTTTCAAACTTTTTTCCGGCCTCAAGAAATGCGTCGTCTTTGGGGGCGGAACTTGCGCATGCAAGCGGCAAAAATGCCATGAATGCCATAACTGACAATATGCGCGGCTTAATGTGGCTCATTTTTAATTTCCAGATTTTCCAGAAGCATGCTTTGCTCGACTGCGTGCTTTACTTTTCTGTGTTCGGGGCTCTTGCGCGATTTTTCTATCATTTTGTATGCGTCGCGCAGCTCCGATATTATGTAGCTGTCCGTGCCGCTGGTTTCGCCCGCCTTCGGACTTTTATTTTCATTGTCGTTCATTTTTCAAGTTCCTTGCGGTAAATGTCCTTGTCGAGTTCCGCGCGCAGCCTTTTGACTATCCTGTGAACGGCTTTGTCTACTTTCGCGCGCGGTACGCCCAGTTTTTCGCATACCTCCTTAACCGGCATCTCCTCAAGCTGCGTCATTTCGAAAATGAGGCATGTTTCGGGGCTGAAAGCGTGCCTGACGCTCTCCCATACGTCCATTATTACGGAAAGCCTGTATATGGAAACCTCGTTTGCCTCCAGCTCTTCAAAGGCCTTTACAGCCCCGGCCTCCTTGGATTTCAAGGCGTCTACCAGATCAATGGCCTCCACGTTGACGGTGCGCTTTTTACTTTGGGCGCGCACATAGTCTATCGCCCGCCGCGAAATTATCCGCTTCAGGAATCCCCTGAAACGGTATTCTCCGGTTTTGTAGGAACCGCTTTCAAAGGCTTTTCGCAGCGATATGAAGCTTTGCGAGATTACCTCTTCTATGTCGTTTTCCGGTACGTCCAGCCAGCCGATTTTTTTGAAGGCGTTTAGCGTCATTGCGCGCATTACGACATAATATGTATCGAAAAACGCGCCCCATGATTTTTGCCACAGCGCGTTTCCGCCCGTCTTAAGCAGGGCGGCGATTACGCTGTTCGGTGTTTGCGGACATTCCATAACTCTTATTTCGCGAATGTCTGAAAAATCTTCCGCCTAAAAAAGCGTAATATTTTGGAATGGTTGCCCAAACTTGTTTGGTTTGGGATTTCCTTTAGGGATGGCTAAAAGGAAAAGCATCCCCCAGATTGCAATATCGGTTGCAATGCATTTCAAACTTTCTAAATTTTCAAAATCTAATAATGTGATTCTTGCAATAAATGAAGCGATATATGCTGATATCCCCCAAATTGTCGACCACCCAAAGTCATGAAAGCGTTTGATAATTATCATGATAAGCGGCCAATTCAGTAGCAATAAGAAAGCTATTCCTGTTCCGGGAATTTCGCTTAACATAACTCCCCCGTAATTGATTAGGACAAATAAAACTGCCATAGTTGCCAAAAAACGCTTTCGGGATACTCTGCCTTTTATTGAAAGAATTGATGAAGAAGTGCGGTTTTCTTCCTTTTTCGGTATTGTGTGATTGGATACGGTGATTTGTTTCTCATCAATGTTTTCCCCGTTTTTTACAAGCTCAATATCGTTTCTAAAGTCTTCAATTCGCAAGTACCTGTCTTTTGCCTTTTCGCGCGTTGCGCGCGCTATTATTCGGTGAAAACCTTCCCATGCGGCAATGTCATCGCTACTCATGTGGCTTTTCCCATGCGGCGGCCAGAAATATGCGGCGCGCCCCATCATATCGGGATGGTTTCCGGTAATCAGTGTAAACAGTGTTGCCGCCAGCCCCCACATGTCGGGATGCCCGTGGTTTTGCAAATACCATTGCGGCGGGGTGTAATCGGGGGTTCCCGCCGAACTTACGGACGGGGTGTCTTCCGCCATGAGCCCGATGTCTGCCAGGCAAGCCTTCCCGTTGAAAAATAGGATGTTTGCAGGTTTTACGTCCCTGTGCAGAAGTCCTCTGGCGGTCAGGGCATCGACCGCGTCTATTATTGGGATGAAAATCCTTAATATTTCATCCTTTGAAAACCAGTTTTTGGATTTCCGCCTTTGTTCAATCACCCAATCCAGTGTTTGGGGACGCCAATTTCCGTCCTCCGGAGGGGTGTTTTGGGTTCCGTCGGCAAGCGGCATTGCGTAGCAAAGTTTTCTGCCGCTTTGAAAAATGTCCTCTATTGGCACAATGCCCTCAATGGCGAGGTCTTTCAGCGCATCGGCGTATAATTTCAGGGAGCGCGCTTCGTGGCTGTCCTTCTCTGGGTTGTGGATTTCCTTTAAGGCGTGCAAGCGCCCGTCCCGGCTTTTTGCCAGATATACGGTTCCAAAACCGCCTTCTCCGATTTTTCTTATTACGACATAACCGCCTATGGTTGAACCGATTTCCATTTTTGCAAATTCACCTAAAACGGAATTTTCGTCAATGATAAATGCAGAAAACGCCTATTAGTTGGAGGTTTTTAGGCCTAGTATGCAAAGGAAATAAATTCGACTCTTCTCGGCAAAAAATACGCCTAATGGAATAATTCCGCAATTTATTGCATAAACGAATGCATTTGAAGGAAGATTTTTTCGAAACCGGCGAATAATAAAATAGCTGCAAAGCGAAGATAACTAAATCAAGAAAGGGTTACATATGATTATATCGGCAACTGTACTAAGAAAACGCATTGTCAGATGAAATGGAGCGTTCGGTAAATTGGCGCCGTATTATATTTTAGCAGGGCGTCCCGGTTTGCCGGGAACACGTTTCGTGCACAAGCGCGCGTAGCTTCCGTTGGGCGGCGTTAGGAATTCCCCTATCTTCATACCGCAAGCGTCGGCAAGGCGTTCTACCGTGTCCAAACGGATGTATTTGTTCCTGCCGGATTCTAGGTTCTGATAAAACTTGTAATTAAAACCGTATTTTTCGGCAAATTGCTCTTGGGTAAGGCTTTTGCCCAGCCTTATTTCCTTTAGGCGTCTGCCAATAAATACCATCAAATCCATAGTTATAATAGTACCCGAAACACCACTCGGTAAAAACCCATTAGTTAATGGTGTTTTTGGCTTGACGCATTGTTCGGCTGAATTTTAAATAGCTATATATATTATAATAAATTAATTTTCTGTTCCTGAATTGGAGGAATTTTTTATGAAAAGACTTGTTTTGATGCTCGTAATATTTTTGGCGTTACCGCTTATCGGCATGTCGGATGCAATTAATGAAGATGTTGAAATGGGAATATCTTTAGCTAAAAAAGGCGACTACGATAGCGCGATAAAATGGCTTCAGCCATTAGCGGAGCAGGGTGATGAGAGTGCCCAGATTGGGCTGGGGATAGCTTTTA
>CALXSL010000013.1 GCA_944391135.1 uncultured Opitutales bacterium | reverse complement strand
AAAAACATCTACTCTACATTCCCTAAGCCGCTTGTCTAACTCCTTTAGCTTTTATGCACTGGAGATTTTAATTCGCGGTGTGAAATGGGAATGTCAAATTCCAAGCGCAAAAAAAGCCGCCCGCAAATGGGCGGCTTTGAAAATACAGTCGAAATTTTTACTTGTTGACCACGGCGACTTTTATGCCGCTCATCGCAACGTTCGTTTCAAGAGCCTCGCCGATCTTGTCGAGCGGGAACTTGTGCGTAACGAGCTTTTCGACGGGCAGGCCTATGCCGACCGCGCGCTTGAGGAAGTCGAAAGTCGTGGGGTAGTCCTGCGGGGTGTAGACCCACGAGCCCACCAGATCGATTTCCTTGTTGCAGATGTCGAAGTGGTGGTTGATGGTCGAGGGGCCGCCGTCCATGAAGAAGCCGACCTCGCACATGCCGCCGCCGCGCTTGACAAATTTCCAGGCGTTTTCGGCCGCCTTGGCCGAGCCCGTGCACTGGAACACGAAGTCCGCGCCGATTCCGTTGGTGTCGGACTTCACCGCCTGCAGGAGCTTGTCGAAGGATTCGTACTTCATGAAGTTGTACGTGTTGCCCGCACCGAGGGTCTTGGCGATTTCGAGGCGCGAGTCGTTGCCGTCGACGGCGAATATGTTTTCGATGCCGAGCGTGCGCAGCACGGAAATGACGAGGAGCCCGATGGGACCCGTGCCCTGAACGAGAACCTTCGTGTTGAATTTGAGCTGGCCCGTTTTCTTGGCGCGTTCGACCGCGTGCACCGCGACAGCGGCGGGTTCGACAAGTATGCGCATGTCGAGCGACATTCCCGTTACGTTGAAGAACGTGGAATTGGGGCGGATTACGAGGTACTCGCTGAAATAGCCGTTGAGGTGGATGTCGTCGTCCGGGAAGAGCCCGTAGATGCCGCAGTTTTCGCAGAGGTTCGTGCGCTCGGGCATCGTCTTGCAGACGCTGCACTTGCCGCAGGGGATTATGCAGGTGACAATTCTGTCGCCAAGCCCGACGGGCAGGCCGGCGGAGTCGGTCTTGATGTTTTTGCCTATGGCCACGATTTCGCCGGTGCCTTCGTGCCCGAGAACCACGGGGCAAAGGCCGAAGGGGTCGCGCAGGTATTCGTGCGCGTCGGTGCCGCACACGCCGCAGGCTTCCACTTTGACGAGCATTTCGTCGTCGCCGATTTCCGGGATGTCAAATTCTCTGATTTCGAACGTTTTGGGTGAAGTAAGTAATGCTGCTTTTGCTTTTTTCATTTTTAAATGAGATTTAGGTGATTTAAGCTATTCCAAGAAAATCCCATGTAAAGCAAATTTTCCGCAGACGGCTTTTTTATGCATAAAAAAGCGGGGCTATTAGCCCCGCTTGGGTTTTACAAAATATAAGGATCCGCGCCTATCGTTCCGCCCAATGACTTTAGGTAGCTTATGCCCTTTACCTGTTTGAGCTTCGAGCGCACGAGGTTTATTTCCTCGGTCAGCGCGGAACTCTTGTCGGTGGCCGACGCGTTCTGCATGGTCTGCAACAGATTCTGGAGGTTGTTCACCTCTATCTGCTGGCGCGTCATCAGGCGTTCGGCATACCACTCGGATTTGCGGATGTTTTCCGTGGAGAACATTTCGCGTATTTCCGGGTCGTCGAGCGTCTTGCCCTCGTAGTGGCCGTCCTTCATTATATAAAGTAGCGCCTTGAGGGGCGGGCACGCGCCCTCTATCGAGCCGTCGTTGAAGTAGGCTTCGGCGGCGCGCCTGTGGGCGCCTACCATGTTGTCCATGCCGTCTGCGAAAATGTCCATGTTTTGCAGTTCGGGGCGGAGCATGTCGCTTGAGAATATAGACGAGGGGCTCGAAAATATCCTGCCGAAATACAGGTTTACGAATTCCTCGTTTATCCTCCAGCCTAGGCGCGAGGCCAGAACTTTTTTGCCGTTGTAGTCGAAGTCGCGGCAGCGTTCGAGCATGCCCTTTTCGATAAGGGTCGAGGCTTTGCGTTCCGCACTTCTCATGCGCGCCCAAAGCTCGGGGATGAGCAGGCTTATGTCGTGGTCTACCTTGTATTTCGGGCCGAGGTAGCCCGCGCTGCTGAGCCATCCGTCGTAGCGCGTCAGCGCGAACGAGACGAGCGCGTTGTTGAGGTCGGTCACCGCGCAAAGGGCGTTGAAGGGGCCCTTTGTCATAGCGCCTTCCAATCCGGCGCCGACAGTCGAAGGCGACTTGCCCGTCATGGAGGCTATGTATTCCATGAACAGTTCGGGAAGTTCGAGATAGTGCAGGGGGCCGTGGACGCAAAGCGGGCGCACGCCCTCTTCAGGGGGATTGTTGCGCCTGCCCGAAATTACGGCGGACACAGGGTACGGCACAGCCTTGTCGAGCGGTATGCCGCGCGCGAGCCTGGAGCCTACCTGCGCGATGTAGTATTTGCGCGGGTGAACGATGTCGTCCCTGTTCTGCAGGTAGCGGACGTTCTTGCTGGGCTTGCCGTCTATGAGCCTCGGGTTGGCCGAGCTCACCACAAATTCCGGGCTCTTTTCCTGGAGGAAGTCTTCGAGGTTGCGGCGCATGGGCGCGCTGAATTTGTCGAAGCGCAGCACATCGTCCTTCATATCCTGAACCTGTTCGCGGTCGAGCGGCTCGTAGTTAGAGAAGAACACGCCGCGCTGCGACATGTCGTATTCGGCGCGCTTGTCGTAGCCGCGCACAACCGCTTCGTCGGGGCGCTGGAAAAGCCTGTACTCGCAGTTCTCCGTGAACTTGACGGAAGCGTCGCGGTTTCTGAGGCTTTTGGGCAGATATTCAACGCTGCTTTCGGGGACGACTATCGCGCTTGTGATGTCGTCTTCCATCTGGAGCTTGACGGACGGCGCGAAGTCTTTGCGCAGGCTGAAGGTGCGCCACGAGCCGTCTTCGGTGAAGCCTATGCGCAGGTACGAAGTAAGCACCGGGGAATTCTTGTATTTGAGCAGGTTGCCGCCGCGCCCGTTTATGGCGTCCACGGAGAATTTGTCCTGCCAGTCGCCGTTCCATTCGGGCCTGTAGTGGCGCTTTACCGTGAGCACGAATTCGCGAATATAGAACGGGATGGTCATCAGCCATTCGTTGTACTCGTCGGTGAAGTCGTCGGACGGCGTCAGAAGCTTGACGACCGAGCCCATCGTGCGGCGGCTGTCGAGTATCGGGCGGCTGTCCTTGCCTTTGTTGTCGGCGGGGTTCTTGTTGCGGTCGCCGTAGTTCTTGTTGATGATTTCCGCGACGAGCTCGATGTCCTTTTTAAAGTCGGCCACTATGGACGGGCCGTGTATGAGGGCGTCGGAAATGTCTTTGGAAATTTCGCTCTTGCCCCCGCCGGAAACCGTGGCGGGCTTGTGGCAGTAAACGCCTTCCTCCGCCGTGCCAACCAGGCGCCAGCGGCGGTTTTCATTAGGGCGCAGCATTTCAACCTTGTAGCCCGAGGGCGATATGTAGGTCTGGCCGGGCAGGATTTTAACGCTCTTTTCCGCGCCGTCCTTCTGCCAAGTCACAAGCTGGGTTTTCAGCGAGAAATACGAGTTCTCGGGAACGTATATTATGTTGGGGTACTTTTTGTCGCGCGCCCAGCCGTCCTCGAAC
Source organism: uncultured Opitutales bacterium (assembly GCA_944391135.1). GTDB lineage: Bacteria > Verrucomicrobiota > Verrucomicrobiia > Opitutales > Intestinicryptomonadaceae > Merdousia. The sequence goes on along the minus strand of CALXSL010000013.1, from coordinate 62,661 downwards.
ACTTCTACCGTGTCGCCGAGGATTTTAACGACGTTTTCAAAGCTGCACCTCGTGTTGGGCTCGTATGAGCCCGAGTAAAAGTCTTCGCCCAGATCGCGGCTCGAGAACGCCAGCGCGCCGCCGCTGTGCTCTTCTTCTGCAAGGCCGTAGAGGTTGGCCGAGTAGCTTATCTGCGTCTTGATTTCCTTTTTGGAGTAGCCGAAATAGTTGTCGGCTATGATGGTGACAATCACGCCGCGGCCGTCGCGGGCCGTGACCTTGAACGCCTGCCCGTCGTTGTAAAGCTCGTTCTCGTCGCTCCAGCACATGCCGTCGCGCTTTTGGCGTTCGGTGGCCTGGTCGATATGCGGCAGGCCCAGCTCCTTTTTGGTGAGCTTGGTAAGGTGCGGGGCCAGCACTATGCAGCCCGTGTGGCCCGTCCAGTTGGCATTGTCAAGATACGAGTCGTTCTTCTGCAGGTAGGGGTTGCCTGCGTTGCCGAAAATGCTTTCCACAAAGTCTAGGTTGCAGACGAGGCCGCCCGGCGCGAAGAAGCGAATTTCCATACTCTTGGCGTTCGAAACATTAGGCACCGAGGGGCACACTATCGGGCGCAGGAAAAGCGACACCCACGTCTTGGCCTTTTCCTCCTGCGTGGCGGTGAAGGGAAGCTCGAGCATTTCCTCGGGCGCGTTAAACGCGTGTCTGCACATGTTTTTAAACGCGACTTTCGGCACAGCCTTTTTGTCGTCGGGAATCGGCAGGCCGCCTTCGGCAACATGGAACACGCCCGCCGTCGTGCGGCGGTCGCTCTTGGGGTTGTTCAAAATGCCTTGGCGCACGCGGTACGAGTGCACGAGGTTGTTCGACTGCGTGTCCTTGTCCGGAGGCAGCGAAAGCATGCGCGCAGTGCCGAACCTGTCGAGCACGAAGGTCTTGTGCGGAAGCGATGGCAGGGTCTCGCGGTCTTCAAGGACGTCGTCGAGGTATTCCTGCATGAAATTCATTATACGCTGGTCCGCCGGGCAGTACATGAACGAGTAGCGCTTCACGAAATCGCGGTAGTTTTCCAGAAGCGGCATGGCCATTTCCAGAATGGGATATTCGTTCTCTTTGCCGAAAACCGGCTCGCCCGCCGCCGAAAGGCGCATGTTCACATATTCGAAGAGGGCCTTTCCGCCCACTTCGTTGGCTCCGGTCTTTTCGTTTATTCCCAGGGATGCTTTGTAATCCATAAATATGTCTGTGTTTAAATGATATGACTATTAGCTTAGACAGCCCGTTCTGCAAGGAGTTTTTTATCCTAAAAAGACCGCCCCGTATAATTCTCTTGAAATTTTTCCGATATGAAATATCTGTAACAAAAATGGATTAAATCGGCGCGAGCCTTGATTATACTTATGATTTATACTGACCTAAACACTGAGATTGACGTGGGCTCTAGCGGGCACCTTATAGAATTTGGCCCGTTCAAGGCGCTTGTGGACTGCGGCCTGCATCCCAAATACATGGGGCACGCGGCGCTTCCAAACCTGTCGAAAATAATCCCCGACACACTCGACTTCATAGCCGTCACGCACACGCACCTCGACCATTGCGGCGGCCTTCCCGTGATAGCGCGCGAGCAGAACCATGCCCACATCCTGACAAGCGACGAGAGCTACGAGCTTCTCTTCCGCATGCTGCGCAACTCGCGCAACGTAATGACCAAGCAGCGCGAGGAATTCAACATTACCGACTACCCTCTTTTCAGCTTTTCCGACATCGACAACCTCCGCCCCCGAGTTATGCCCATGGGCTTCTTCCAGGAGCGTCGGTTCGAGATTGACGGCGCGGGCGCGAACATCACTTTCACACCCGCCGGGCACATCCCCGGCGCGGCGTCCGTGCTCTTCGAATACAAAAAGCAGAAGATTCTTTTTTCCGGCGACATCTCCTTCCACAGCTCCGGCATCCTGAAGGGCGCGATTCCCCCGGAAGGCAAGGTCGACACCCTCATCGTCGAGACCACGCGCGGCTCCTACTCCCGCCCGGACGGCATAACCTACGACACAGAAGTCGACCGCTTCGTGGCCTCCATTTCCGACGTCATACGCGACAAGGGCAGCGTGCTCATCCCCGCCTTCGCCCTCGGCAGGATGCAGGAAATTCTCTACATCATTTACAAGGCCAAGCAGGGCCGAAGAATCCCCAAGGATACCCCCGTTTTCGCCGGCGGCCTCGGCCTCGATATCGCCGAGTATTTCATGCGCGGCTCAAAGCGTTCGAATACCTTCACTTTCAACAAACAGTACATGGAGGGTGTCAAGCCCCTGCGCGGCGAAATCGTTCCCGGCAAAGACTTCGACGAAAAGGGCATATATGTTCTCGGCAGCGGCATGATGCTTGAAAACACCCCCAGCTACGCCGCCGCCGCCGCGATGCTCGAAAACTCCAACAACGCCGTTTTCTTCGTCGGGTACAGCGACCACGACACCCCCGGCTACAAGCTCCTCCACGCCCCGCATGGCAGCCAGTTCTCTTTCAAAAACCTGTTCTTCGTAGGCAACGTCAACTGCCGCGTAGACAAGTTCGACCTCACCTCGCACGCCGACCGCGAGGAAATCCTCGAATTCATCATGGCCAAAGACCCCCGATGTGTCATCCTTACCCACGGCTCAATGGAATCCCGCGAATGGTTCATGGACGAAATTATCGACCGCTCCCCCAAAACTATCGTCCATATTCCCGAACCCTCCCAGTCCATAGAACTTTAATTACAGTTCGAGCCGATTTTTAGATATTAGGGGGCGCATTGCTACCCATTATATATTCCTTTAAACGCGGGGCTCATAGCCCCCCGCACCCGCCTAGGCGCAAGCTGCGCCGTGGCATAGTGACCTTGGTTGTTCTGAATCTCCGCATTGAACTCGCTCGCTTGGTTGCACCTGCGGTGCAATCCGCGCTGTTCTCGCCCTCCGGGTAATTTTGCGAAGCAAAATTATTCTTCCCGCAAGCTGCGCAATAAATAAAGCGCACTTGCGTTTTGCCTAACGCAATGGCTGATTGGCGGATATCCGAAAGCAGTAGAATAACCATCATCCATAGCGATGCGTAGCATCAGGAATGGAAGCTGCGCTTCCTAGGCGGGGTGCGGGGCGGCAATTCAAGGCGGAGCCGCGAATGAGATGCGAGCTTGCGAGCAGACCCCGTAGGGGCGTTCACGGCGCGAAGGCGCCGTGAGTGGATTTGCCGCAGGCAAATAGCCGAGCAAAGCGAGTGCCGAGACGAGCACTACTGTGCGAGCGAGCACAAACGGTTTGCGAAGCACGCGAGTCAATGAGCCCCGCTTCTAAAAAGGCGAGGCGGCAAACGCCGCCTTCATTACTGCAACGAATATGGCAGCTGCTTGTAGCGCGCGGAGTTTTGGTTGACGAAGTTTGTGGCGCGCTGCTTTTCGTATTTGGCGCCGATTGCGAGCATGTGCAGGGGGGTGAATGTTTTTAGGAGGACGGCGGCGTCTCCGCCGATCATCATGCCGAGATAGTCGCCGTTGCGTGATAGGACGAGGTCGCCCTCGGAGGGGGAGAATGTGCCGAATATGGACTGGATTAGGCCGACGTCCATCTGGGCGTAATTGTCGTTTTTGAAGTCGGCCTTGAAGGGGACTTCGCCGTAGTAGGAATTCTTCAGGCTGACTACGACGCTTTCGGGAAATGCGAAAAAGTTCTGGGAGAGCTTGAGGGGGGTGATGCCTTCCTTTTCGAGGAACTGGGCGGGAACCTGCACGGCGAAAACGCGGGGGTCCTCCTTAATTGAATAGACGGTGATGGGGGCGAACCGTGAGGTTTTGCCTATTACGCTGACTGAGACGCTTTCGGGGGCGGTGTAGTTCTGGTAGAGATTCGCGCCTATGCCGGTGTCTTTGGAACTGAACACGAGCCATGTTAGGCCGTTGAGGGTGACGGGGATGGCTTTGATGTCGGCGCTTTTGTCGCTCTTGCCGAAGAGTCCGGTCGTGGTGTAGTTCACGTTGACGCCTACGACGGAATTCTTGATTCCTTCGAATATTTCGGAGGAGGTTTTTGGGCGCAGGTCGCGGACTTCCTTGGTGATTTCCTTCTGTGTTGTTGCCATCTCCTTTTGGGATGTGGCGAGGTCGGAAACTCCGACTGCGAGGGTTTCGGCGTGGTCGAGGATTTTTTCCTTTTCGACCTTTTCGATGTCCACGAGGGCGTGGGCGCGCTTGAGGTTTTCCTCGTAAATCTGGGTCTTGACGGCTTCGGCTTCGAGCTGCGTTGCGAGGGCCTGCTTTTCAAGCGCAATGGCCTGGTTCTCATTCTTGAGCCTTTCGCTTTCGCTCTGGAGGGCGGCAAGCTGCTCCTGCGCCTTTTTGATTTCAGCATGGGCGGCCTCGAGCCTAGCCTTTGCGGCTGAGTCTGTTTCGCGCATGTCGCCGATGCGCTTTTCGAGTTCAAGTCGCTCCTTGGCGGACTGTTCCAGCTTTGCGCTTGCGGCGACAATTTCAGTTTGGAGGGCGGCGTTTCTGGTTTCGCTTTCGGCTACGCGGGTTTCAAGCATCTTGCTTTTTTCGGCGATCTGCGCGTACCGGCTTTCGATGGCCTTTCGTTGCTCCTCGATTTCCCTGAGCTGTTTTTCGCGTTCGCGCAGGGCCTGTTCGCGTTCGGCCACAAGGCGTTTTTGCTCTTCGGCGAGCTTGCGCTGCTCCTCGGCGGTATCCGCCAGCTCTTCGACGCTCGCGTCTATCTCGCTGCGGCGGATACGCTCGTTGTCCAGCGACATTTTAAGCAGCTCGACCATCTCGGCGTCCGCATAAGACTGCTGCTGTGCCAGTTCTATTTCATTTTCGGCCTCGCCCGGGTTTTCCGCGGGCTTGTCGAAATTGGCTATGCTCAGCAGGCTGATAAGCAGAAAATCGCAAATGACTATGAGAATCGACTTGCTCATATGTTAAAATTCCTCGTTAAAATCCCCTGAAGGGCAAATACATTTTAAGTCATTAAACTGTATATGCTCTAAACTGGGTGCACTATCGCAAAGGAATGAAAAAAGCGCAAGTATTTTCATTATGCTTGAAGCTTTGGGCGATTTTGTAATGATTTGAGGAATATTTATAAGTTTTTAGGAAGATTTTAATAAGACTGTCAACATGGCGCGCAATTACAAGAAGAAGGAGCTGGATCCCGGCCCGAAGAAAAAGACCCTCTACACGAAGGTGCTCACCGACGAGCAGGCCGACAAGCTCGACACGTGGCTCGACAAGCATCTGTGGGCCCCGTTCAACGTGGATTACGCGAAGTTCGCATACAAGGGCCCGGACGTCAACGTTGTGGCGTACACGTCGGGCAAGCTGGTCATACAGGGCAAGGGGATGGAAGACTTCGTGCATTTTGTGCTGGAACCCGAAATCACCGGCGCGTTCGAGCTCGGCTACGACTACGTGAAGCATCCCGAATGGTACACCGCCCACGCCGGCGTCGACGAAAGCGGCAAGGGCGACCTTTTCGGCCCCCTCGTTTCCGCGTGCGTTGTCGCCGACGGCGACGCGGTGCGCGAATGGGTGGCGGCCGACCTCAAGGAATCGAAGGCCGTGTCGAGCGATGCGGCGGTGCTTTCGATGGCCAAGAAAATCAAAAACACCAAGGGCGTGGTCGTGAAGGTGTCCTACGCAAACATGGAAAAGTACAACGCCCTTTACATAAAATTCGGCAGGAACCTCAACAAGCTTCTGGCGTGGATGCACGCCAACGCGATAAAGAGCGCGCTCGAGGAAAGGCACGTGCCTTGGGGCATGCTCGACCAGTTTACGAAACAGCCGCTCGTGCAGAAGCATCTGGACATACCCGGCTTCGAATTGAAAATGCAGACCAAGGCCGAAGCCGACCCGGTCGTCGCGGCGGCCTCCATCATAGCCCGCGCCACGTACATTTACGCCATGCAGAAGCTTTCCACGGAATTCGGCGGAAAGCTGCTCAAAGGCTCCAGCGACAAGGTTCGCGCGCAGGCTGTGGAAATAGTCAAAAAATTCGGCCCCGAGGGCCTGAAGCGCTTCGCCAAGCTGCACTTCAAGACCGCAACGGAAGCCCTGCAGGAAGCGAGAAAATAGCCATGGGTCAAAGCGCGGTCAAAAGGCTTGCCGATTTCGACGCCGACTATGTCGGCGGCCGCGCGTTTCTCGTGGGCATAGACGAGGCGGGGCGCGGATGCCTCGCCGGGCCCGTCTGCGCGGGGGCGGTTGCGATAAAGGAAAGCTCGTATTCGAACGAAAAATTTCTCGCCGCGCTGAAGCTGCTAAACGACTCCAAGAAACTTTCCGAACGCACGCGCGAAGAGCTTTACGGAGTCCTTGAATCCCTCAAAAATTCCGGACATTTGGACTTCGAGGCTGGCTTTGCTTCGGTCGAGGAAATAGAGGTTCACAACATACTTTCGGCCACCCAGACGGCCATGGCCCGCGCCGCCGAAAAGCTCAACGAACGCATGGGCCTGAAACTCCGCAAGGCGGGGCAGGCGGCGACGCTTTTCGGCGAGGTTTCGGCGGATTTCTCGCGTGCGGAAATCATAATAGACGGCAAGCCCATGAAAAAGTTTCCATACGCCCACATGGCTGTAGTGAAGGGCGACGCCTCTAGCCTCGCCGTGGCGGCCGCCTCCATTGTTGCGAAGGTGTCGCGCGACAGGCTCATGGACGGCCTCGCGAAGGAATATCCGCGCTACGGCTTCGAGGCGCACAAGGGCTACGGAACGGCCCAGCACCTGCAGGCTCTTATGCTGTACGGGCCGTGCGAAATACACCGCCCGAGTTTCCTCAAAAAGCTCCGCGGCGACACTTTAGAAAACAAGCAGACCGAACTCTGGGGTGCGTGATGCTGCGCCTGATGCTTCGTTTCGAAAGTTCTCCACAGTAGTCACGTACATTAAGTACGCTCCTGCCGTGGATCCCTTTCAAAGCCTCGCCTGAGACGCATTTTGACGCGCCCCGAAATAGTCGGCACATGCGGGGCATGTGCGTGATATGTGAAATATTTTTTCTTGGCCAATCTAAGCCGCTCCCTTTTTTTATAAAAGCTGTTTTAAAATGGCAAAAATGCGGCGTTTTATCCGGTTATTTTTTTTGTTTTGGCCGTATTGAAAATGTTTGCCTTGCCGGGGCTTGCCCGCGATAATCTTTAACTATGTTGAAAAAAATCGCCATACTGTTTTTTGGCCTGCACATGCTTTGCGGCATCCTGAGGGCGGACGACTTCGGGGAAATGTTCAAAGAGCGCGCCAAATGCGTGGTCACAGTGACTTACATCGTCGAGGAGGAAGAGTACCGCCAGCGCTACGTGACGACCGGTCTCATCGCCGACGAAAGCGGGCTGATTGTCCTGCCGGCCACCGAGATACCAGAATACACGCGCCTGTCGTCTCTCAAAGACTTCCGCGTGTTCATATTCGAGGGCGACGAGGACGGCTACCCCGCCGAATACCTCGGCAGCGAAAGCATGAGCATGGCGCATTTCCTGAAGCTTAAAAACGGCCTGACGGAACTCATGGTTCCCTACACGAAATTCGAAAAGGGCAAGCCGGAGTTCGGCGAAGAGCTCTGGGGCGTTGGCATCTCGCAGTTCCTTTCAAATTACGAGCCTTATCTGATTAAATCGTACGTGTCCGACATCGGCAGGCGTCCGCGTTGGATGGCGGGCTTCGGAGGCGCGGTAACCACGCTCGGCGGACCGGTTTTCAATAATAAGGGACAGTTCGTAGCCTGGGGGCAGTCGGAGTACATGCAGGGCTATCAGTTCGACACGGGCAGGGGCGGCAGAAACCAGCTTACGCTTATTTCGCCCACGCAAACCGCCATAGCTCTTTTTCCCGAAGAGCTTGAGGACATTCTCAAAAACATCCCCAAAGACCCTTCGGGCGACCCGCGCGGCTGGCTCGGCGTGGTGGACGTCAACATACTCAAGCGCGACGTGGCCAAGCTCATGGGCCTCGAAAACAAGCCCGCGTTCGTGGTCAGCGACGTGATAAAGAAAACCGGAGCCGAGGCCGCGGGAATCAAAAAGGGCGACATAATCGTAGGCGTGGACGGCAAGGATATCGAACGCCTGCGCTCCGAGCGCGACTCGCTTCTGAATTTCCTTTGGCAGATTGCCAAAAAAAAGCCCGGAGACAAAGTTACGCTCAACATAATGCGCGGTTCGGAAGCTCCCAAGGACTATGAGGTGACGATGGGCGAGCAGCCGAAAACTTTCCGCAAGAGCGAATTCAAATACTTTAAACGCCTCGGCTTTTCCGTCAGGGAATACCTGATGGACGACGCCGTCGCACGCCGCAAGCTCGACAACGACCTCAACGGTGCGGTAGTGCAGTTTGTGCGCGACAACAGCCCCGCAAGCTCGGCCCTCCCCACGCCGCTCGCCGCCGGGGACCTTATAAAGGAGATAAACTCGGAGCCCGTGAAAACCTACGCCGAGGCCGTCGAAAAACTTTCCAAAATAAACGACGACGAATCAGCAAAGGAGCTCGTAATACTCTCCGAGGACGCCCGCGAAACCAAGGTTATAAGAATCAAGCTGGACTAGCCGTGAAAAGATTTTTTGCAGTATTGGCATTTGCCGTGTGCATGCCTTTGGCGTCGCACGGTGAAAAGACCTTTGAAGAGTTGGATTCCGCCATGACGCGCGCGGTTGCCGCGCGGGCGCAGGCCGAAAAGGAAAAAAGCGCGTGGCAGGCGGAAAAGTTGCAATTGCAGGAGGCGATAAAAGCATACGAGGCCCGCCTTGACGCGCTTAGGAAATCCGCCGAAAAGCGCAGGGCGGAAAACGAGGCAATGAGGAAAAACCTCGACGTGATATCCGACAAAATAAGTCGCGACGAGGAGTTCCTCGAAAAACTGTCCGCATTTCTCGACTTGAAATATTCGCAGATACTCTCCAACGACTCCGCGCGCGACATGCTGGAAAAAGAAAACGCGCTACCGGTTAATTTTGAAGGCAAAACCGTCATGGAAAAATTCCGCTCGCTGGCCGCTATGCTTTCGACTCTGCGTATTAAGGACGGGGAGCTTTCAACCGAACACGGAGCGGTTTCAACGGGCGCCTTTGTAACGGCAAGGTCGTCGGGCAAAAAGGCCGTAAAGACTTTTTACGTGGAGCGCGGAAAGGAGCCGGCCGATGAATAGGCTGTTTGCAGTCGCCGCGTTTTCGCTGCTTTCCCCCATGCTTTTTGCGGCCGACGTGTCCGAGCGCGTTCTTGGCGAGCTCGAAGCTTCCGCAAAGGAGCTTGAATCCGTCAAAAAGGATATTTCCGCCGAAAGGGAGAAGCTTCAAAACAGGCTCGATGAAGTTCTTGCGGACATCAACGATGCCAAAGCCGAGGGCGAAGCCGTATCAGCCGACAGAAGCGGACTGCTTGCGCTTTCCGAAAAGTCGAAATTCTACGACTCATGCGCGTCGGAGGTTTTGAACGAAGCTTCCGCGCTTGCCGAACAACTGTCGCTTAAACCCATACCGCCGCGCGGTTCCGCTCTGATGGCGGAAGCCTACGAGGCGGCTTCCGTTGCGCTTCCGGAAGCCTTCAACGAGGTTTTCGACCCGCTTCAAAAGAAGCCCGCAAAGGCCGAGGATATCGACGGCAACCCGGTTGATGGACAGAGCTTCAGGGTTGGCGCGTTCAGGTATTTTATTGGCGACGGCCGCGCTGGCTTTCTCTCCAAAGACGACGTCCTCTACGGCGAACAGTACGCGGAAAAAATCATAAATTTTGCGACGGGCGCGTCCGACGAAATCCCCGCGGACACGGACGGATCGCTGTACGAGACGGAAAAAACGCGCCATACCATTGGCGAGGAGATTTCCCTTGGCGGCGTTTGGATGTATCCGATTCTCGGTTTCGGTTTTGCCGCGCTCGCTGTATGCATTGTAAAATGCATTGCGTTCATGCGCACGCGCAGGGCGCCTAAAAAGATTTTGTCGCTCATATTTTCAAAGCTGGAGGCCGGCGACGAAAAGGGTGCAACGGCGGCTGCGGAAAATGCGGGCTACCCCTATGCCGGGCTGCTTACCGAGCTTGTGAAATCGCGCAAGCTTCCGGCGGCCATGCTTGAGGAAATCTCATACGAGTCCATGCTTCTTGCGGGCGAAAAGCTTTTTTCGGGGCTGTCGGTGCTGTCGGTGACGGCGGCCGTCTCGCCGCTGTTCGGGCTCCTCGGCACGGTTACGGGCATCATTAAAACTTTCGGCGACCTTTCCTTCCACGGGGCGGGAGAGGCGCAGTTTATCAGCGCGGGCATAAGCGAGGCGCTTATAACCACCGAATACGGCCTTGTCGTTGCCATTCCGGCGTTCATAGCGCACGCCATACTTTCGCGCAGGGCCAAGTCGGTTCTTGCAGACATGGAAAAACTCGCTTCCGGCTTCGTAAGCTCAAACAAACGCGATGTCTGACTTTTTTTACAGCGCAATCGAACTTCTCAAGGCTGGCGGGGTGCTTATGGCGCCGCTTGCCGCGCTTGCGTTTTACCTGTATTATCTCGGCTTTGAAATATGCTTCAAGGTTATCCGGTGGAACAGGATATGCGCAAAAACGGAATGCTTCGATTCTGCCTTTTCGGCGTTCTCGAAATCCGAATTTTCGGGCGTGTCCGAAACAGGCGATATTAAGAGGATTTTCTCGCATCTGCGCATGTCTTTGCTTTCGGGCATAGAGCGGCGGCTGTTCGTGCTCAAGGTTCTTTCCGGCGTGCCTACGCTCATAGGGCTTCTCGGAACCGTCGCGGGTATGATGCTTTCCATATCGTCTTCTGCCGCGCAGGATGCCGGGGCGGTTGCCGACGGCATAAGCGTGGCGCTCATAACCACGCAGGCGGGGCTTACCGTGGCGATACCCGCGTGGATAATCGCGATGTTCGCGTCGTCACAGATACAGAAGCTTCTGATCAACATAGCCCGCCGCGAATCGGCGCTGATAAAGGGGGCCGCCAGATGAGCGTGCGCCGGCCCAACTTCCAGGAAGAGGCGTCTGCGGAGGCGATAAACATTTCGCCGCTCATCGACGTGATTTTCATCCTGCTCATATTTTTCATAGTGACCATGGTTTTCGCCGACGGCAGCGCCATGAAAGTCGATGTGCCGGAAGCATCAAACGCCCGGCCCGTAGATGAAAAGGCGACCAACATTTATATAGGAAGCGACGGCGAGGTGTCGCTAGACGGAACGAGATACAGCGTGGCGTCGCTTTCGGGGCCTCTCAAGAGGAAACTGGCCGAAAGGCCGGTGCTCATCGTGCGTTCCGACTCAAAGGTGCCGGTCAGCAGGCTGGTCGAGGTTATGGACTGCGCCAAGGAGTGCGGCGCGGGGGAAATCTACGTTGCTGCCCGGAAAAAATGAACGCGCAAAACTGCACATTCGAAGGGAAGTCTTACAGGGCGGAGAGCCTGCTTTGCGCCGCAGCGCTCACTGCCGTCGCGTTTTTCATACTTCCGGTATCCATAGCGGTCACCAACGTCACTCCCGAGAAAACCGAGTTTACACGCGTGTATTCCATGGGCAGGGAGGAGGCGCCGAGGGAGAACAGTTCCGCGCCGTCGGTCAAGTCTCCCCCAACTTACGGCGGGTCGGCTAACATGCGAAGCGCCGCGATCGGAGCCCCGGGTATGGACTTTTCCAAAATCGGAACGGAGGGCTTTTCGTTTAACGCCTCCGACATATCCGGCAATTTCGCTATGTCGGGGTTCTCCGTCGAAGACGGCGAGGCGGCTTCCGGCGGCTTCGAAGTGAAAGTGTTCGAGCTTTCCGCTTTGGACAAAGTCCCGCGCCGCCTAAACACCGTAAATGTCCGCTATCCCGCGGAGCTTCTTAGGCGCGGGGTGGAGGGCGAAGTCCGCCTGAATGTCATAATAGATGAAACGGGCGCGGTCGAGGTTGTCTCGGTGGAAAGCTCCACCGACGAGCTTTTCAACGAGCCCGCGATTAGGGCGGCGTCTGCGCTCAAATACGAAGCCCCCACGAAAAACGGCGAGATTGCCCGAGCTAAATTCATTCTCCCCATACCTTTTAAAATCCAGCGATGAAGATATTTATCACATTCATATTGGCCGCGCTAATGTGGTTTTCGTGCCGCGCCGATCCTTTCGATTCGGCTTTCGGGCGAATCCCCACGGTTACAAAAAAGGAGGCCGAAACCATCAACAAGGCCGCCGAAGCTTCTCCGGCCGAAGCCGCCGCAATATTGTCGGAAGCCGCCGGAAAAGAGTGGGCGGGTGCGGCGGTGTTCTTCAACCTCGCCAACCTGCATTACAACGAAGGCAAATTCTCCGAGGCCGTCGCCAATTTCCGGAAATCCCTGGAAAAGCTTCCGAGCTTTTTCATGGCGCAGAAAAACCTAGGCTTTACCTATGCCGCGATGGGCGACGAACAGAAGGCTTTCGACGAGCTTAAAAAGGCGCTGGCGCTCTCGGGCGGCTCCGACACCGACATCCTGTATTGGCTCTGCTCATACCATGCGAAAAAGGGCGACTATTCCTCAGCCCTGACATCCTGCAACCAGGCGATAATTTACGACTCAAAGGGCGGAAGCCGTGCAAACATGCTAAAGGCCTCGCTGCTGTTTGAACTCGGCAGCTTCGCCGAAAGCGAAAAAATCTGCATCGAGCTTCTTTCTAAAGATCCGGAAAATACCGGCGCGGCAAAGCTTCTGGCGAAGGCCCGCGCGCGGCGGGGCGAGTACGGGCCGGCAATATCGGCGCTCGAAGTGCTGCGCATTAAAAAACAATTGGACGGCCGCGAAACTAGCTTCCTCGGCGACCTTTATTTCCATAAGGGCATGTACGCCATGGCCGCCGAACGCTACCTTGAATGCGGCGACATCGAAAACGTCGGCCGCGCCGCGGAGGCTTTCGCGTCCGTCGGAAGATATCAGGAGGCCGTTGATATTGCGCTGAAAGCCCCGGGGTATGAAAACTCTAACAAAGTGATGGGGGTGTCATATTACAATTTAGACGACACGGACAAGGCGCGCACCGCGCTGGAAAAGCATATCTTTGCAAAACCCGACGACGCGCAGACGGCCCACATGCTCGCGCGAATTTATCTGGATTCGGGCGATGCGGGCAGGGCGGAGCTGATGTTCAAAAAATCAGCAGAAAGCCCCGAGTACAGGCTCGCCTCACAGTACGCCCTGCTTGGGATATATGTCAAAAGCGGCGACATTGTCTCCGCGCTGAGGACGGCTCGCCTCATAAACGACCTCAAACCCGACAAGAACATTGCCGACTACGTGAAGTATTTGGAGAATATGCAGAATGAACTGGACGAGTCCGCATAACCGCACGCTTCCCGCCAGGGGCGAAACGCCGCTGATAATGGGCATACTAAACGTCTCAACCGATTCGTTTTCGGACGGAGGGCAGTACTTTACTGTGAAGGCGGCACAGGCGCACGCGCATAGCATGATAAAGAACGGCGCGGACATCATCGATGTGGGCGCGGAATCCACCCGGCCGGGAGCGGTTTTGCTATCGATGGACGAGGAGCTTAAAAGGCTCGTCCCGCAGCTCGTGTCGCTTCGCGGCCGTTTCCCGAAAACCCCGATTTCAGTGGACACATATAAGCCCGAAGTCGCGCGCGCAGCGGTTGAAAACGGCGCGGACATAATAAACGATGTCAATGCAGACATGGTCGGCGGTAAATATCCGATGGCGGAGCTTGCCGCCGAACTGAAATGTCCGCTGATTATAATGCACAATTCGCGCGACGAGAAAATTGAAGGCGACTTTTTCGAAGGATTCATGCGCGGCATGGAATTCAGGCTTGAAAAGGCGCTTTCTGCGGGCATGTCCAAAGACCAGATAGTGCTCGACCCCGGCTTCGGCTTCGGCAAGACCGTGGATCAGAACTACGAGATCGTCAGGCGCCTCGGCGAGCTGCGCGTTTTCGGCTGCGCCATACTGCTGGGCGTGTCGCGCAAGTCGTCTATAGTGGCCGTTGTGGGCGACGGCATGCAGGCGCGCGACGACGCTACGGCCGCAATCAGCGCCGTTTCTACATTTCAAAACTCGTCGGACATCCTAAGGGTGCACGACGTCGAAAAAAACCTTAACGCTGTAAAAACCGCGGCTATGCTGCGCAAATAAATATGGACGAAATCATAATTGAAAAACTGCGCCTTAAGGGCAAGCACGGCTGCTTCGCCAAGGAGCGCGACGAATACAGGGCCTTCGAAGTGTCGATGCGCCTGTTCCTGAGCCTTAACAAGGCCGCGAAAACCGACGAACTTGAGGACACCATAGATTATCCCGCCGCCATGGCCATCGCCGAGGGGGTGCTGATGGGCGAAAGCGTAAGGCTCATCGAAAAGCTTGCCGACATGATAGCCGAGCGCCTTTTCGTGCGCTTTGCAAACCTTTGCGAGGTTGAGGTTGAGGTCGCGAAAATCGGCGTGGAAGTGGGCTACGAATTCGGGAAAATTTCCACTCGCATTTTCAGGAAGCGCGGCCAATATATAATGCAATGAAAAAGACAAGCAAGGCAGTTCTGGCGCTGGGGTCCAACCTCGGCAACCGCCGCGAAAACCTTCTGCGCGCGGTGGTGGGCATTGAAAAATTTTCGTTCGTCAGGGCGCGTTCGTTCATCTACGAAACGCCCCCCGCCGGATACGAGGACCAGGGCGACTTTCTCAACGCCGCCGTATTTATCGAGACGGAGGAATCCCCGACGGAGCTTCTGGCCCATTGCAAGGATTTGGAAAAGGAACTCGGGCGCATGGAGCGTTTCCGCAACGGCCCCCGCGAGATAGACGTGGACATAATTTTCTACGGCAACGAGCAAGTTAAAAGCGACGCCCTTGAAATACCGCATCCCCGCTGGGCCGAGCGCGACTTCGTTGTGTCTCCGCTTCTCGACCTTCTCGACGGCGGCCTTTTCGACGACGAAATTTTCGGCGAAGTGAAGCGCATGCTTTCGGACCGCCCCAAGATGTTTCCCCCTTTCGGAGCCTTTTAAATGCCGGAAGAATACGGAACATTGTATGTTGTCGCCACGCCCATCGGCAATCTGGGCGACATTTCGGAACGCGCCCTCGAAACGCTCAAGTCGTGCGACATCGTCGCGTGCGAAGACACCCGCGTTACGGGAAGCCTCCTGAAAAAATTCGGCATCGAAAAGGAGATGTTCGTAAACGAGGACTCCCGCGAGCGTGCCGTGGCCCCCATTCTTTTGGAAAAGCTCAGGCAGGGCAAAAACATCGCCATAGTAAGCGACGCCGGAACGCCCTGCATAAGCGACCCGGGCTTCAGGATTGTCCGCGCCTGCCGCGCCGCGGGCGTCAAGGTCGTGCCGATTCCCGGGGCGTGCGCGTTTGCGGCGGCTCTCAGCGCGTCGGGCCTGCCCAGCGACTCTTTCCTCTTTGCAGGCTTTCTTCCAGCAAAGACTTCCGCACGGAAAAACTTTTTTGAGAAGTACAAGGATTTTCCGCACACGACGATTTTTTACGAATCGCCATACCGCATCGAAAAGTTTATCGACGACGCGGTCGAGGTTCTCGGCAAAGGGCGCATCGTCTGCGTAGCCAAGGAAATTAGCAAGATGTTTGAACGCTTTTTTGTAGGCCCATTGGAAGAGGTTAGGGGCGAGCTCAGGAAAAGCTCCACCAAGGGCGAATTTGTGGTGATAATAGCCCCCGGGGGCTACGTTCTCGAATCATGACGCTCTCCATAGACATCGGCTCGAACACCATAAAGTGCCTGCTCGGCGAAAACGTCGAAGGCAAGGTGGAGAAGCTTTACGAGTCAACGCTCAACTGCCGCATTTCGGCGGGGGCGGGAATAATTCCCGACGCTTCGCGCAAAATAGCGCAGTGCGTAAATTTCTTCATATCCGAGGCCGAGGAATTCTGCATGAATTTCGATGTGAAGATGGTCGCGACATCGGCCCTTCGCGATTCCGCCAAGGGCGGCTGCATATGCGACGATGTTTTCAAGCTCACCGGATACAGGATAAAAATCCTTTCGGGCGACGAAGAGGCGCGTCTCTCTTATGCGGGCGCGATGAGCGACGGCGCCATTGACAAATCTTCCGAGTCGGCGTTTTTCGACCTCGGCGGCGGCAGCATGGAAGTCGTATTCGGAAAAAGCGGGGAAGTTCAGGAGGCGTCGAGCCTGCGGCTGGGCGCGGTGCGGCTGGCCAAAATGTTCGGCGCCGATGGAATAGTGGATGCCGAAACAATAGAAAAAATGTCGGCGCATGTGCGCGATTCTCTGGAGTCCGGCCTTTCGCGCACGCATGTTGAAACGCTCGTCGGCGCCGGAGGCGCGGTTGTGGCCGCGAGATTTTTGAAAAAGGCCATGAATTTTGGCGGAGCGGAAAATGTAATAACGGTTTCGCAGATGCGCGAAATGCTTAGCGCCGTTTCTCCGCTGACGGTCGAAGAGCGCGTTCTGAAATACGAAATCAGCGCGGGCAGGGCGGACATTGTTCCCGCCGCATTCGTCGCGATAATTGAGCTTATGGATTATCTGGGCCGCGACTCGCTCGTGCACACTTTTCATAACATCCGTTACGGCCTTATTCTGTCGGATTGAATTAACATAGGCCCGCATTCAAAATACTGTTTCATAAAGCCTATTAGCAGGAGGAATTTTCTAAAACAGGCGGCCGCTGCGGGTGGAATATTGTCAATACCGTCTATCACACCGGCTTCCGCGCTCGGGCTCGACGGGCATGTTGCGCCCTCGCACTTAGCATGAAGGCATGGAAAGAATGGTTTGCAAAATAAAATGCGGCAAAAAAAACTTTATCTGTTATGGATTGTTTGATATAACCAAAACCAATAAATGATAATATGCAACTTATGAAAAATACGATACGCATGACGATTGTTATGATCGCGGCAGTAATTGCCTTATATTCGTATGCCGCCGACAGGAGCGGTATCGACATTGAAACCCTCGTCGAAACCGTTTATCTGGGGGATACGGATTCGTTCATCGAACTGAAAGATCGCGCTAAATCTGACGATTCGGCCGCGCAGCTGGCCCTCGCACGCCTGTACAATGTCGGCCGAAATTATAATACCAAAACCCCTGAAAGCTCCAATGCGCTGGCAGATATAGGCAGTTCAGACAAGTATGAGTATTGGCTCAAAAAATCGGCCGACGGCGGCAATGCCGAAGCCGCAAAAGAACTCGGATGTCTTTATCTGAAAGAAGCTCGTAGATGGGAAGACATCCCGCGCTATCAAAACAGGACGGAAGACGCCGTAAAATACCTTGAGATGGCGGCGGAGAAAGGCCGCAACAGCACCGAACTGGGCGACGCATATGTGCTTTTGGCGAGAAAAACCGGCAACAAGGATTTCTTTAAGAAGGCGTTCAATGTTTATGAGGAACAAAACGCATATGGAATGATGCCTGCGCTTTTTATTTCGCCGGATGGCAATCCTAGTGAAATTGTGTATGAAAACCTTGAAGACCTTGAAAAGCTGTTGGAGGAAATTTCAAAATTCTCCCCAAAACAGCCGGATCAGTGGTTCAATGACATGCTCCGCAAATTGGAAGCCGCAAAAGAGAGAATAGAAAAGGCCGAAAAAAAGTCCAAATAAGGTTTCCCGAATAACTTTATTGCATTGCCAGCGTTCGCGCTTACAATTGCGCGCATGAAAGCTTATTGGTTTATTTTCTGCCTTATGGCCGCGTGCATGTGCGGCGCAAAGCCCGTCAATGTGATATTCGACACCGACATGGGCAACGACGTCGACGACGCCCTCGCGCTTGTCATGCTGTATGCATTTCGGGAATCGGGCGAATGCAATCTGAAAGGCATCCTCATAAACAAGGACAACCCTTACGCGCCCGTATACACCGACATTATCGCGAAATACTACGGCGCCGATTCCGTTCCTATGGGCATGGTGGAAGACGGCGTAACAAAAGACCCGGGGCTGTTCGTTGAAAAAATATCGGAAGAAAAGAATGCCGACGGCTCGTACAAGTATGCGAGAAACATGGATCCGCAAACCAAGCTTCCGTCCGCCGTCAAGCTCGCGAGGAAAATAATGTCGGAAAGCGAAGACGGAGGGCTCGTGTATATTTCCGTGGGCTTTTCCACAAACCTCGCCGCGATATTCAGGTCAGGCCCCGACGAACTTTCCCCGCTTAACGGGCTGGAGCTTTTCAAAAAAAAGGTAAAATACGTTTCGCTGATGGCCGGCAATTTCTCTAGGCCGGTTTTGGACGACCCTTATTCGGTTGCCCCTGAATTCAATGTGGGCTGCGACAAACCATCCGCAAAATTTGTTTACGAAACCTGCCCGGTTCCCATGGTGTTTAACGGCTTTGAAATAGGCCTCCTGGCTGAATTTCCGAACAGGGTTGTAGCGGAAGAACTTCCCAATGAAAACCCGTTGGTTGAATCTTTCAGGCTCTACACAAACGGCAGCGACAGGCCTACGTGGGATTTGATTAGCGTACTTTACGTTTTCAGGCCCGGCATGTTCGGGCTTTCGGAAAACGGCCTCATAACGTCGTCCGACAGCGGGCACACTTTCTACAAGGCCGACTCGGACGGCAATCGCAGGTTTTTGAAAACTCCCGACAAGGAAACCGCCGAAAAAATAAAGGCCGAGCTTGTGCGGCTTTGCACCTACAAAAAGTAGAGCGCGTTCTATTGTCCGCATTTAAGGCTGGCTTGCTTTGGACCGGAATTTTTCCACAAAAAAGGCGGGGTATTGCCCCCGCCTTTTCTCGTGATAATGGTGTTTCGTTAGCGTCCCTTATTCGGACGTCTCCTCTTCGCCGATCTGCCCGTCTTCTACGGGCGTGCTAGCTTTGTCGGCGTCTTGAATATCGTCATCTTTGATATCGACGATTCTGGCGATGCCCACTAGCTTGTCGCCCTCGGCGAGGTTGATGAGCCTTACGCCTTGCGTAGACCTGCCTATCACCCTGATGTCCTTGACGGGGGAGCGAACCGCCTGGCCTCCATGCGTGAACATCATGATTTCGTCATCTTCGCGTACGGAGAGGGCTCCGGCCACGCCGTGCGTCTTGATGGCTATCACGCCCGAGCCGCCGCGGTTCTGCACGCGGTATTCGTCGTAGGCCGTGCGCTTGCCCTGGCCGCGTTCGCCCGCGATGAGCAGAGTGGAGTTCGGGTCGGCTATGACGATGGCCTTGACGCAGTCGTTTTCCTTCTTGAGCGTCACGCCGCGAACGCCGCGGGTGTCGCGGCCCTGAGCGCGGAGGTCTTCCTCCTTGAAGCGTATCGACATGCCCGCATACGTGATGAGCACCACTTCCGCGTGGGGCTCCGCGAGCACGACGCCGATGAGGTCGTCGCCCTCGTCGAGACTGATGCCCTTTATGCCCCCCTTGCGGCAGTTCTTGTACTCCGAAAGGATTGTCTTTTTCACGACGCCGTTCTTAGTGCCCATTATGAGGCTCCTGTTGTCGTCGTCCAGGGTCTTGACGCATATCATTGCTGCGACCTTTTCCTCGGGCTGCATGGCGAGCACGTTCTTAATAGAACGGCCCTTTGAAGTGCGCGAGCCTTCCGGTATTTCATAAACCTTTTCAACGTACACGCGGCCGTTGTCCATGAAGCACATAATGTAGTCGTGCGTGGACGCCGTGAAGATGTGCTCGATGAAGTCTTCGTCATACTGGCCGCTGCCGATTACGCCCTTGCCGCCGCGCTTCTGCGAGCGGTAGGCGCTTACGCCCGTGCGCTTGATGAAGCCGTTGTGCGAGACGCTTATGATGCAGCCCTCGTTGGCAATGACGTCTTCCATGCGGAATTCGCCTTCGGCCGCGATGAGCTTCGACTTGCGCTCAGACGGGTACTTGTCGCGCATTTCCTTAAGCTCCTTCTTGATGACGCCCAAAAGCTTCTTTTCGTTTTCGAGGATTGAGCGGTATTCTTCGATGAGCTTCATGAGCTCGAGGTATTCGCGCTCGATTTCCTCGCGGGCGAGGCCGGTCAGCTGGTGGAGGCGCAAGTCGAGGATTGCGTTCGCCTGCCTTTCGGAAAGCGGATACTTTGCAATCAACTTGTTGCGGGCCTCTTCGCGGTCCTTAGACGCGCGGATAATCTTGATGAAGTCGTCGAGGTTGTTGAGGGCGATTTTGTAGCCCTCGAGTATGTGGGCGCGGTCTTCGGCCTTGCGCAGCAGGAAGCGCGTGCGGCGCGCGATGACTTCGCGGCGGTGCTCGATATAGCATTCGAGCATTTCCTTGATGTTCATCTGCTTGGGCTTGCGCTTGTCGAGGGCAAGCAGGATTACGCCGAATGACGCCTCAAGCTGCGTGTGCTTGTAAAGCTTGTTGAGCACCACGCGGGGAGATTCTCCGCGCTTGAGCTCGACCACGACGCGCGTGTTTTCGTCGGACTCGTTGCGGATGTCGCTCACTTCGGTTAGCACTTTGTCGGCCACGAGCCTCGCGATTGTCTCGACGAGCGTGTTGCGGTTTACGTTGTAGGGAATTTCGGTGATGACAAGCTGCTCCTTGCCGCTCTTCAGTTCTTCTACGTTGGCCACGCCGCGTATGCGCACGATGCCTCGGCCCGTCTTCATGTAGCTGTCTATGCCGCTACGGCCGACAATCATGCCGCCCGTCGGGAAGTCGGGGCCCTTGATTACCTGCATGAGGTCGGCCATGGGTACGGCAGGGTTGTCAATTAGCATGCAGATGCCGTCGATAAGCTCGCCGAGGTTGTGCGGCGGGATGTTCGTGGTCATGCCGACCGCGATGCCCGTCGAGCCGTTCATAAGGAGCGTGGGCAGGGCCGAGGGAAGCACTACGGGCTCCGTCGTGGTCTCCTTGTAGTTGGGCATGAAGTCCACCGTGTCGCAGTCGATATCCGAAAGGAGGTCTTCGGCGATTTCCGCAAGTTTGCACTCGGTGTATCGGTAGGCCGCGGGGGAGTCGCCCTCGATGGAGCCGAAATTGCCCTGCGGCATTACGAGCGGATAGCGCATAACCCAGTCCTGGGCCAGGCGCGTGAGCGTGTCGTAAACAGAGCTGTCGCCGTGCGGGTGGTAGTTTTTGAGCACTTCGCCGACAACGCCCGCGCATTTGTCGAACGCGCGGTTGTGCAGCAGGCCTTCGCGCAGCATGGCGTAAAGCACGCGGCGCTGCACGGGTTTGAGCCCGTCGCGGACGTCGGGCAGGGCGCGCGCCACGATGACCGACATTGAGTAGTCGATGTACGCGCGCTCCATCACCTGGCTGATGCTGGCTTCCGTAATTTTTTCGTTTTCAGTATACATTTAAAAAGTCCTTCCTTTTATACGTCGAGGTAAGATGTGTTGAGGGCGTTGTCTTCGATGAACGCGCGGCGTATCGGAACGTCTTCGCCCATGAGCATGGAGAATGTCGCGTCGGCGGCCGCCGCGTCTTCGATGCTTACCTTGAGGAACGAGCGCTTTGAGGGGTCCATGGTCGTTTCATAGAGCTGCTTGGCGTTCATTTCGCCCAGACCTTTGTAACGCTGTATGGAAAGCCCGCGCTTGCCGTGCTCGCGGATTTTCGCCACGAGCTCGAGTATCGAATGCAGTTCGAGCGCCTTCTTCTTGTTGTCGTCGCCCTTTTCGGTGAGCACGTAGCGCGGCTCTTCGGTGGGCGTATACGATTGCACCACGAGGCCCATCTTCGCGATTTCCGCGAGGAGCTTTTCAAGCTGCGGGGCTTCGTAGATTTCATAGACGTTGATGCGCTGCTGCACCTTGACGCCGAATTCGTCCACCACTTCGCGGATCGTCGAGCCCTCGAAGATGTCCTCGGGGTTGCCGTAAGTGATGTAGAAGGACGAGCGCTCCTCGTCGTTGAACAGGAACTTGAACTCTTCCTTGTTGCCCGTGCGCACGCGCGCGATGTACTTGGGAAGCTTGCCGTCCTTGTTCGTGTCGAGATATGTCTCGAGGGGGCACGCGTAGCGCGTAACGCCGCCGCCGAGCGCCTCTATGCGCGAGAATATTTCAACTATCTTGTCCACCTTCTGCGGCGGGAATTCGAAGTTGTCGCGGATGCGCGTAAGGGTGACGTCTTCAGAGCCGAGCTCAAGCAGTATCTTGTTTAAGTCGGCGTCGTTCATGACGTACTGCTCGCGCTTCTTGCGCTTGATCCTGTAGAGCGGGGGCTGCGCGATGTACACGTAGCCGCGCTCGATAAGCCCGCGCATCTGGCGGAAGAAGAATGTCAGCAGGAGCGTCCTGATGTGCGCGCCGTCGACGTCCGCGTCGGTCATTATGACGACCTTGTGGTAGCGCGCCTTGTCGCCGTCGAACGCGCCTTCGCCCGATTCGCCTATGCCCGTGCCGCACGCCGTTATGATGGTGCGTATTTCCGTGTTGTTGAGCACCTTGTCGAGGCGCGCCTTTTCCACGTTGAGCAGCTTGCCTCTGATGGGCAGTATGGCCTGGTACTTCCTGTCGCGCCCCATCTTTGCGGAACCGCCGGCGGAGTCGCCTTCGACGATGTAGAGTTCGCAGAGGGTCGGGTCCTTTTCGGAGCAGTCCGCGAGCTTGCCGGGCAGGCCGCCCGCCGACATCACAGTCTTGCGGACGGTTTCGCGGGCCTTCCTCGCGGCGTCCCTTGCGCGTGCGGCCATAATGCACTTTTCTATTATCTTCTTGGCCACGCTCGGCGAGGTCTCAAAGTAATACTTGAGCTTTTCGCCCACAATCTTCTGGACTATGCCGTCGACTTCGCCGTTGGAAAGCTTGGTCTTGGTCTGGCCCTCGAAGCGCGGTTCCGGAACCTTGACGGAGATGACCGCCGTGAGGCCTTCGCGGCAGTCGTCGCCGGAAATCGCGGGGTCTTTGTCCTTGATGATGTTGTTGGCCTTCGCGTAGCCGTTGATTACGCGCGTCAGCGCCGTGCGGAAGCCGCTGAGGTGCGTGCCGCCTTCGACGTTGAAAATGGAGTTCGCGTACGAATAGACCTGTTCGTTGTAGCTGTCGTTGTACTGCAGCGCGATGTCGGCTACTATAACGTTCGTGTTTTCTTCCGACACCTGCTGTTCGCCCGAGAACGCTATGACCTTGGAATTGACAAGGTTCTTGTTGCGGTTGAGGTATTCGACGTACTCGGCTATGCCGTCCTTGAACTGGTACTGCTCGTTCTTTTCCGTGCGCTCGTCCGTCAGCGTGATTATCAGGCCGGGGTTGAGGAACGCTAGTTCGCGCAGGCGCTTAGAAAGTATCTCGTACTTGAATTCGCGCGTCGTGGTGAATATTTCCGGGTCGGGCAGGAAGGTTATCTTCGTTCCGTGCGTCTTGGTGTTGCCTATCACCGTCATCTGTTCGGTTGTCTTGCCGCGCGAAAATTCCATGCGGTAAACCTTGCCGTCCTTGCGCACTTCAACTTCGAAATATTCCGAAAGCGCGTTGACGCACTTCGCGCCGACGCCGTGCAGGCCGCCGGAGACCTGGTATGCGCCCTTACCGAACTTGCCGCCCGCGTGCAGGTTTGTCATAACGAGTTCAAGCGCGGGAATCTTGTATTTGGGGTGGATATCCACGGGAATTCCTCGGCCGTCGTCCTCAATGGAGCACGAGCCGTTGGTGTGCACGGACACCTTTATCTGTTTGCAGTATCCCGCGAGGGCTTCGTCGATCGAGTTGTCGACGATTTCAAACACGCAGTGGTGCAGGCCCCTTTCGTTTGTGTCGCCGATGTACATGTCGGGACGCTTTCTGACGCCCTCAAGGCCTTCCAGCTTTTGGATTTTTGACGCGTCGTAGTTGTCGTTGGTATTTGTCTCTTTTGCCATGTGATGTTGTTTTCCAGTTATCAGTAAATTTTTACGCGGTTTTCATCCGGTTTTCAGACCCGTTTCGGGGTAAAAAAACTGCCTTCGGCCGCCCAAAAAAATTCCAAAAAACCGCCCCTGAAAACTTGCAGTTTTCAGGGTGCGATTTTTGCCGTTTTCAAGGCTTCGGACCGGCTTGGTTTCCCCTTGCGTAAATTGCTTTGAATCAGTCTGTTAAAAACCCATTCAAGCGTTCCCGGCAGAGGGAGTTCTATTTTTTGTCCGAAGCTGTAAACAGCCTATATTTATATCGGCAAAAAGCAACAGTTTTTATGCTGAAAATGGGCGCGTGAACACCGAGCGAAGGCGAGGGGAAGTATGGCGCGAAGCCGCCACCCGAAGGGCGAGACATTTTCTGCTGAAAATGCGAGTACAAAATACGCCTGATGCTTCGTTTCGAAAATCATCCGCACCAGTCACGTACTCAAGTACGTTGATGCGCGTTTGCTATCGCAAACCGTCGCACCCTACGGGCAAGCGCTCTGCGCTTGTCTATTGACTCGTTGCTCTCGCCCTTCGGGTGCGGCATCGGCCGCATCTAAACGCCCTTCGGTTGTTTTCGCGGCTTAGCCTTGAATTCCCCGCGCTATTTCAAAGCCTCGCCTGAGGCGCAACTTGACGCGCCAATACGGCACATGCGGGGCATGTGTGTGGAATATAAGTATGAGTGGTGTTTTGCCTCTACATTTATGTGCAATTTCAGTGCAAACTGCGCATGTTATGCATGAAAATGCATTGCATCCCGCGCCGTTTTAGAGGGCTGTTTTTTCAATACACGTCGTCGCGCCTGTCGGCTTGTGCGGGAATCTGGCTGCGGATGTTTTCAACCTCTTCGAGGTTGATGTCGGCGAAGGCCAGGGCCTCGTCGTTTTCGGGGCATTCGGCGATGATGCCGCCCCACGGGTCTATCGCGGCGGAAAGCCCGAAATATTTAACCTCGTCCACATTGAAATTCTCCGAGCCGCCCCGGTTAACGCCTATCACAAAGCACTGGTTTTCTATCGCGCGGGCGCGGCAGAGTATGCGCCAGTGTTCCGAACGCGGGTGCGGAAACGCCGCGCTTATTATAATGAGCTTTGCGTCCTCTTTGGCCATGCGCGTGAAGAGCTCCGGAAAGCGGAGGTCGTAGCAGATGGCCATGCCGATTTTGCCGTAGGGCGTGTCTGCGGTGACAATCTTGTTTCCGGCCTTTACGTACCTGTCTTCGTTGAATACGCTGAAAAGGTGTATCTTGTCGTAATGCGCGAGTATTTTGCCTTCGGCGTCTATGAATAGCATCCGGTTGCTCGGGATGTCTTCGCCAGCCTCAAGGTGCGGCAGCGAGCCGCATATGGCTATGCCGTTGTCTTTGGCGATAGCGCAAAGCTCCTTTTCGGCGCGGTCGCCGTCGGCTTTTAAAAATTCGAGGTTCTTTTTGTAGTTGAAGCCGCATAGGAACATCTCGGGAAACACCGCTATTTCCGCGCCGCCGTTTTTGGCCCGCTTCGCGAAGCTTTTTGTCTTTTCGAGGTTTTTTTCGAAGTCCCCCTGGACGACGTCTGTCTGTGCTATTGCTATTTTCATAAGAACCTTATTTTTTTTATTTTCTGGCAGCCTTTCAGCGCCTGGACTTTCTTAAGAATCGCACGTTCGGCAAAGAGCAGCTCCTGCTTGATGGCGGGGTTGGCCGCGCTTACATACAGCACTCCCAGGCGCAGGTTCTGCGGAAAGCATTTGCCGGTGAATTTTGAAGGTATGCAGTTATCCCACAAGTCGAAAACGACCTGCTTGGAGTCGTCGTTTTTCGCGCCGAGTTTCGCGAGGAATTTTTCGCCGATGCCTCCCATATGCATGGGGGCTCCGCCCGTGCCGCGCTTCCTTGAGAGGGATGGCTTGTAGTCTATCCCCCTGAATGCGTTGAGCGTACTGTTGTCCTCGTGAAGCGGCATAGCTTATTCCTTCGTTTTTTTCAAATATTGTTCCAAGAAGTACGTGGATGAAATCGCGATCGAGTGGTATATCTTTCCATTCTTTATCATCGCCGGAAGCTTGGAGACGTTCACAAGCTTTGTCTGAATCTCCTCGTTTTGGTCCCAGTTGGTTTCCGACACCTTCCTGCAGTCTTCTATGACAACGAAATGGGCCATATTGTTCTGTATCGCGGGATTCGGCGAATATGACGCAACCAGCTTCGCGCGCTTTCCCGCGTACCCGGTTTCCTCCAGAAGCTCGCGCTTCGCGGCCTCAACGGGGGATTCCCCCTTTTCGACCACGCCGCCCGCGTATTCCCACGAGTTGCGCAGCGAGCCGAACCTGAACTGGTTGACGAGTATAACCTTGAGTGTGCCGCCGTCGTCTACGAGGCCCGCGGCCTGCACCCAGTCGTTAGACTCGTTTATGTAAAAGTCGCCCTCGCGCCCGTCGGGGTGTTTGAAGGTCTTTTTGGACACCTTAAATACCACGCAGTCGGCGTGCGGTTTTTCCGCCGTGCATTCCCACGGACGCGGCGGCTGTTTTTTTACTGAAATTTTCGACATTTTGACTGTGTTCTAAAAAAACGCGCTCCGTTTTATGAAGCGCGTTTAAAAGGTTAGGGGATTACAACATCCTGGCCTATCCGCAGCTTGGACGGATTGACGTCGGGGTTCGCCTTCAAAATCGCGTCGAGCGAAACCTTGTATTTCACCGCGAGCTTTGCGAACGTGTCGCCGCTCTGGATTTTGTGTATGCGCCTGTCGCCCGAAACGGCGGGCTGGTCGGCCGTCTGTTCGCCGCCCGCCGAAGCGGCCGCTTCCTGCGCTACGGGCGTTTCGCGGGCCGCGGGGCCGCGCTTGGCGACTTCTTCGATGGCCTTGCGGTTTTCCTCGACCGCCTTGCGGGTGTCGTTTATGGCTTTGCCGATGTTTTCGACGGCCGCCTGCGTCTGCTTTGCAAGCGCGTCCACCTTTGTGCTTGAGCCCGACTTCATGTCGGCCACCTGCGACGCAAGTGCGTCGAGCCTGTCGCTCATTTTCTTGACCTCAAGATTGAGTGCCGCCGCCCTCTCTATTTTGTCGTTCATTTCGCCCGCCGCGTTGCCGACTTTGACCAGCGCCGTGATGCCGACCGCGAGTGCTATTGCGCCGATGCCGAGGCCCAGAACCCCGAGTATCGGCATAACCGGAGAGCCTTTTGATGTTGTTGAAATATCTTCTTCCATAAGCTTGTTTAATGGTGCTTTCAAATTTGCCTGTTTTTGAGCAAAAGACAACACTTCTTTGAGCTCCGGCGTATATTTTTGCGCACATAAAAATTATTGCAAGAGTATGCCGAATCTGGAAACTTGATGCACAATATGCGCCAAAACCAAAAATTGCTCGCCGAGATACGCGGCATTTGCGAAAGCACCCTTAGCCGTTCGGGATCCCTGAAGGAGTCGGTGTTCGAATGCCTGCAGCAGTCGGTGCTGGCGGTCATGCGGGCGCATTTCAACGGCGCGGGAGGCAGGGCCGTCTGCAGGGCGAACTCCATAGCAGTCGACGAGATAATAAAACACCTGTACGACATCATGGTCGAGCGCAGGCGCGCGCACGACAGGACTTTCGACCGCAAGTTCTGCATAATAGCCCTTGGCGGCTACGGCCGCGCCGAGCTTTCGCCAAAAAGCGACATCGACGTCCTATTCCTTTACGCCGACAAAATCGGCGACGAACTCAAAACCCTCACCGTAGACGCCGTCATGTACCCGCTGTGGGACACCGGGCTCAAGCTGGGGCATTCAAGCCGCACGGTGGCCGAGACCCTTTCCGACGCGAAAGACGACATACTTTTCAGAAACTCGCTGCTCGACGCGCGCCTGATATGCGGCTCGCAGTCGCTCTATAACAACTTTTCGCTGCGCTTTAATCTATTATGCCGCAGGAACCGCAAAGAGCATTTCAACGAGCTCATGCGCCTAAAGCGCGACCGCCACGCGAAGTTCGGATGGACGCCCTACCTGCAGGAGCCCAACATTAAAAACGGAATCGGCGGCCTGCGCGACTTCCAGACCATGCAGTGGAAAACGCGCCTCAATTTCGGGCGCGGCGACATCCGCGAACTCGTCAGGCGGCGCAAGCTTTCGCTCATGGAGTTCAAGAGCGTCATGAACGCCTACGACTTCCTTTTGCGCGTTCGCAACGACATGCACTACCAGACGGGCCGCGCCACAGACCTCCTCGATCTCGAGCTGCAGGTGAAAATAGCCTCGCATTTCATACACGGCAGGGATGACGAAATAGAGCGCGTGGAAACTTTCATGCGCAGGGTGTATTTTGCGTTCAGGGCCATCGACACCGTGACGAAAACCGCACGCAAGCGCATGAGAATAGTCCTGCCCGGCGACGTGCTCGACACCATGCGTCACATGGGCGACAAAAAAATTCTCGCACTGTCATTCAAAAAGGACGGCTTCAAATTTTCAAACGGCGTGGCCAGCGCGCTCTCCCCGCACGTGTTCAGGCACGACCCCGCGAGGCTGATTAAAATTTTTGCGTACTGCCAGCGTTTCAATGACGTTCCCGACGACAGGCTTGAAGTCCGCATAAAAGACTCCGTGCACCTTATAACCGACGCCGTGCGCGAAGACCCCGAGGCGAACGAAGTTTTCCTTTCCATTTTGGAAAACGAGGGCGAAGTTTTTCCCGCGCTAGAGCCCATGCATTACTGGGGCGTGCTCGGCATGTTCGTTCCCGAATTTCAGGACATAACCTGCATGGTGCAGCACGAGTTCTACCACCGCTACACCGCCGACGTCCACATCCTCAACACCATCGAGCAGCTCGACAAAATTTTCTACGCGGGCCCGGGCGACGAACTCTATTGGGAATACCACAAGGTCATTACCGGAACGCGCTCGCCCGCCATCGCCTACCTTATGCTTTTCCTGCACGACATAGGCAAGGGCGACGGCATCAGGGGCCATGCGGAAGTCGGCGCGGAAATAGGCGCAAAACTCCTGCGCCGCTTCAATGTTCCCGAAAGCGAAGTCGAACCGATTTTGTTTGTCGTGCGCAACCACCTCGAAATGGCGCGCTTCTGGCAGTCGAACGACATCGAAGACGAAAAGGCCATCGCCAAATTCGTGCGGCTCGTAGAAAACGAGGACAACCTCAAATACCTTTACGTAATAACATTCTGCGACTCCATGGGAACCACCGACGGCTTCTGGAATTCGTACAAGCAAAGCCTCCACTCCATGCTGTACCGCGCCGCGCTCGCGCACATCCAGAAGGCCGACGACCAGCTCGCGCAGTCTTACGAAAGGCGCAAGATGCAGGTCGTCCACGAGGTTTTGGACATGCCCGAAATTGACGGCCTCGAGCAGCTTCTCATGACGCACGTGGAAAACCTTCCGCGCAATTATTTCGCCTACCACGGCAGGAGCGACCTGCTCATGCACGTCAAAATGGTAGCCGAGCTTCTCGAGGAAACCGAAAAGAATCCGCTAGTGCCGCACCCCGTCCTCGAATGGCGCGACGACCCCAACAGCTCTATCAGCAGGCTGTGCGTCGTGTCTTCCGACAGGCTCGGGCTCTTTCCCATAATCACCGGCGTGCTCACCCTCTCCGGGCTCAACATCCTAGCGTCAAAAATCATGACGCGCTCAGACAACATAACCCTAGACACCTACTGGGTCACCGGAATTTCCGGCGGTGTCAAAGAAAATCCGCGCTTCCGCGAGCGCTTCGCCAAAAACGTATACGCCGCCCTCTCCGAAAAACTCTCCCTCTCCGAAGAGATAAACAACATGTTCTACAGCGACTCGCGCGGCCGCGACAGCGACATGGTCACCGACGTCTTCATGCGCCACGAAAGCGGACGCCTCATTGTCGAAGTCCGCGCGCCCGACAGGGAAGGCCTCCTCTACAAAATAGCCAGACGCATCCAGGCATGCGGATACGAAATCACATTCGCCCGAATCAACACCGTAGGCAAATGGGCCCAAGACGTATTCTACCTCGAAGCCCTCCCGCACGCAGACTCCCCCGAAGAACTAGAAGCCTACATTAAAAGCATATTTTAGCCGCTATTATATTAGGAGGCTCATAGCCGCCTCCTAAAGCGCGGGCCGCGCCGTGGCATAGTGACGTTGTTTGCCGCTGTATCTTCCGCATTGCGCGTAGCGCAATGGCTGAATTGTTCGTTTCTGCTGATCTTGTTTTTGCATACACGAAGAAGAACGAACTGCTTACGGTAGCTTCACCGTTTATCGATGTGCATGCACATACGATAAACGGCGCATCATGTGGCGACCGCTATTGCGATCGCCAGTCTAAAGCGATATGGAGCGTAAGCGAACTGATTGTATTTTTTGTTTAGCGGTGGGGTTGAGTTGTGCAAAGTGAGTTTGGTTTAGCTCTTCTAAACAGCAATGCGAAAGAACGTTAGTGAATGAGCAGGTGAATAAAACCGCTTAACATGCTAGGTGATTAGAAGTTGAACTTCATAGAATCGTGTAAAGACCGCCCCGAGGCTTTATTGTAAAACTATATGCATGCATATAGTTTTAGCCTGCCGGGGTATAATGGGGGAAGGCGGAGGAATTTGCGGAGCAAATCCGCCTGTTGGGGCGTAGCCCCACAATGCCCGGCGAGGCTCTCGCCCGGCAATAAAGACTTGTGACCGCGAGACAGGTCGAACAATGCCATATTTTCTTATAATAGAAAACTTGAGAAATAAAGAATTCAGCCCATTGCTGAAAGCAATAGGCGAAAGATTCAAAATAACCAACGTCACTATGCCATGGCGCAGCTTGCACCTAGCGGGGAGCGGGGCGGCTATGAGCCCCGCAATACTAAGCCGGATATGAGCCCCGCATTTAAAACAAAAAAGGTGGCAAGTGCGCCTTCTGAATTTTAAGGTTTTTGGGCTTCCTCAATTTCTTCCGCTATGATGAATTTGTCGGCGCAGGCTATTTTGAGGGGGGATGCGGAGGCGATTTCTCCAGGAGGGGCGCCGTTGGTGCCCTCGCCGATTTTCGCGCGCCAGATGATTGTGCGGTTCGGGGTGATATCGGTGAATGCGCCGGGATAGGGGCGGCTGACGCCTCGGATGAGATTGAATACTTCGCGGGCGCTTTTTGTAAAGTCTATGCGGCCGTCCTCGGGGGTGCGCCGGCCGAAGTATGAGGCTTTGGAATTGTCCTGCGGCGCAAGGGTGGGGGTTCCGTTTGTGAGGGAGGGAAGGGCTTTTTCGAGGACTTTCAGGGCGGCTTCGGTAACGCGCGGCTGTATGTCGCCGACATATTCGTCGGGGGCTATCGTCACTTTTTCCTGTGCCACGATGTCGCCTGTGTCGAAAGATTTTTCCATCACGTGCAGGCTTACGCCGGTGTAGTCTTCGCCGTTGATTACGGCCCAGTTTAGAGGGGCGCGGCCGCGGTAAGTTGGAAGGTACGAGCCGTGCATGTTATACGCGCCGAATTTCGCCTGCGAAAAGATTTCCTCGGGGATGAAGTTCCTATAGTAGCATGACAGGATTAGGTCAGGCTTCATGTATTTTATTTTGCGGAACCACTTTTCGGTTTTCAGTGTGGTCGGCTTGAACACGTCGATGAATTCCTTTTTAGCGAAAGATTCCGGCGTTTCAAACCACTCGGTTTCATGGGCGTCGGTGTCGTGCGTGAAAACCGCGACGACATTGCAGCCTTGGTCCCAAAGGTATTTCAGGCACCTGTAGCCGACGTCGCTGAACCCGAAAAATACAATTCGCGCTTCGGTGTTAATCATTTGTCAAATCCGATGGTTGAGCGAATCATGTATTTGGGGCGCGCCTGCACGACTTGGTAAATTCTGCCAACATATTCGCCGATGAGGCCGACGCCGATCATGGTTACGCTGATAAGGAAAAAGGTTACGGCGAAGGGGGCGTACAGCCAAATACCTTCGCCGAGTATGAAGCGCTTGAACAAAAGGTAAGCTCCCAGGGCGAGGCTGCCTAGGCTGCACAGGAAGCCGAAGATTGTAAAGAGCTGCAGCGGCATCAGAGTGAAGCCGGTTATAAGGTCGAAGTTAAGGCGTATAAGCTTGTAGTAGCTGTATTTTGATTCGCCCGCGTTGCGGTGGCTGTGCTCCACTTCAACTTCCGTGGGGTTGGCCGCAAACGTGTAGGCTAGGGCGGGGATGAATATGGACCTTTCGTCGGTGGCGAGAACGGCTTTGATAATCTCCTTTTTGTAGGCGCGCAGCATGCAGCCCTGGTCTTTCATGCGGATTGTCGTCATCTTGTCGCGCGCGAAATTGACCAGCTTTGAGGCGTATTTTCTTCCGAAAGAGTCTTCGCGCTGTTTGCGGTAGCTGCCGACGACGTCATAGCCCTCGTCAATTTTTGCCAGAAGCTTTCCTATTTCCTCCGGCGGATTCTGCAGGTCGGCGTCGAGCGTCACCATGACGTCGCCGCTCGCCTTTTCGAAAGCCGCCATGATTGCGGGGTGCTGGCCGAAATTCCCGTTGAAGTCGATGAACTTCACAACATCGGGCCTCTCTTTGCAGAACCCCCTCAGGATTTCCCCAGATTTGTCGCGGCTGCCGTCGTTGACAAATATGACCTCCCAAGATCTTCCAAGGGCGTCCATTGCGGCCGTAAGCCTCGTGAACAGCGGCTGAAGGTTGTCCTCTTCGTTGTAGACCGGTATTATGACTGAAATTTCCATATTAGTTGTAGGTTTTAAAAGGTTGCCGTTTAAATCGAACTCTAGAAGCCCCTGCGTTCGATTTTCCTTATCTGAACGCGTTCGGCGGCCATCATGTTTTCTTCAAGGAGCCCGGAGAAGGCTATGCCGGAAAACACGACCGCGCGCTTCATAAGAATCGTGCCGGGCTGGAGCACCGCGTTGCAGCCGGCTTCGGCGGCGTCGCCCATTATCGCCCCAAGCTTGCGCATTCCTGTATTCATACGGCCGTCGGGGGTAGCTACGGTTATGCATCCCCTGTCCATGCGCAGGTTTGCGCATATCACGCCCGCGCCCAGATGGGCTCGGTTTCCAAGAATGGAGTCTCCCACATAGTTAAAGTGGGGAACTTGCGCATCGCCGAGTATCATGGAGTTTTTAAACTCGCAGGAATTGCCCGCCACGCAGTTTGCGCCTATTATTACGTTGCCGCGTATGAAGCATCCGGCCCTGACCTCAGTTCCTTCGCCGATCCATGCCGGGCCTGTTATCTGGGCGAAAGGCGGAAGCTTTACGGATGGGTGGATGTAAACGTCTCCCGTAATTTCCACGCCGGCCGGGATGTCTTTCTTTGAGTCCAGTTTTGAAAAATCGAGACTTTCCAGGGCCTTCCCGATATTTTTCACCCATGTCCACGGTTCGGCTTCAGGTTTGAAAAACTCTGAAAAAACGCTCAGGGGTTCCGGAAGTTCGAAAAGGTCTTTGGATTTCATCAATTGAATAAATAAGTTAATAAAATACGATATTTGTCCGAAGCTTATCGGCAATAAAAATTTAAACAAAAAAAAGCGCACTTTTTCAAGTGCGCTTTTTGTAAAATGACTTTGTTAGTCGGCTTCCGCGAACGACACCTGCTTTATGCCGGCCAGCGCGCATGCGTCGAGCACCGACATTGAAAACTGGTGCGCGGAGTCCGCGTCGGGATAAATCGAAACGATTGTGCTTATGCCGTTTCTGTCCGAGCTGTCCTTGAGGCGCTTCAGCGTGGACGCCAGTTCCATCATTACGACGGTTCCCGGCGGATCCATCGGAGTGCCGTTGAGGAACACGCTTCCGTCGGGCATAATTTCAACCGTGAGCTCGTTGGGCAGCTTGACATTTCCGGCCGGAGGGGTTACCACCGGAAGCGTGAACATAAGGTCGGCTTCCTGCTGGATCGGCAGATACATGAAGTAAATGAGCAGCAGGAAGACGACGTCGATCATCGAGGTGAGCTCGAATGAGTCGTTGGCTTCGGCTAGAATGTTTCCTTTTTTCATGCTGCTAGTCCTTGACTGTTCCGAACAGGATGTTGTAAACGCCGGCGTCTTTGCACGCCTTCATAAGGTCGCTGACATATTTATAAGGGGCGGACGCGTCGGCTCGTATGTATGCGCCCTTAAAACCTTCCGTGTCCTTGCGTTTTTCGAGCGCCGCCGTTATGGCAGGCAGGTCGGAGGAAAACGCCCCGAGAAAATACGTTCCGTTTTCGGAAATGGAGAGAAACTGCCTGTTGCCGATGTCCTCGGGAACGATCGCTTGCGGGGCGATTGGCATTTTCACCTGGATCAGTTCCGAAGACGCGAAGCTTGTCACAGTCATAAAGAATGTGATGAGCAGGAAGACGACGTCGATCATCGAGGTCAACTCGAATTTGTCGTCGCTTGCGCCTGGATTCCAAACTTTCATAGTGGTAAAGCTCGGATTTTATTAGCCTTCCTTAACGGCTTCTTGTTCGTCCTGAACCATTTCGGACACATCCTGAGGGCCGTACTTGCTGGACATTTTCAGGGTGAAGATAAGGTCGCCGATTATGCGGCTTGCGCCGGAAATGATCGCACCGAACTTATTTTTAAAGAAGAAGAAGAAGAACATGGCCGGCATACCGATAATCATGCCCGCCGCAGTCGTGATGAGCGCTTCGGAAATGTTGTCGGCGAGCTTTGACGCGCTGCCGGCGCCTTCTGCCGCGATGGTGTTGAACGCCTTGACCATACCGGAAACCGTACCGTAAAGACCCAACATGGGGGACAGGGAGGCTATAAGGGCCAGATAGTTGATGAACACAAAGGGGGTCGAAAATTCTTCCGTCGAGGCTTCTTCCATGGCAGCGGTGATACTGTCAACGTCGAGTTCGCGTTCATCTGCGCGGGCGAGGCCTACGCCAACAATGTTTGTCAGAGGGGAGGGGTTCTTTTCGCAGAACTGGATGGCTTCCCTGACCTTGAGTTCGTTTGCCATTATTTCAAGCTGCTTGATGTACTCGGGGTTGAGGAACTTCTTCTTGCGGATTGTTATGAAATTGTAAACCACCAGCGTCGTGCCGAAAATGGCGAGAAGGCCGAGGGGGTACATCGTAAGGCCGCCGGCCCTCCAATAGTCTGCCATGCTTTTTTCGGCGACTTTCGGCTTTTCGGGGGATGCATCCGCCGCGGGGGCGTCCGTCGATTCGACCGCTTCGGTCGTTTCTGCTGCGGCCGCCTCTTCGTCCTGTGCCTTCGCGATGCCCGTGAAGATAAACATCGAAGCTGTTAATATCGAGAAGATAGCAAGTAGTTTTCTTTTCATTTATTTTATAATTAGGGTGTTTATTTAAAATGTGTAGTGTGGGGGTGAAGGTCGTAAATGACGCTGTGATAAGAGACAATATTGTTTCATATGCGCATATTATTCAAGCAATTTTTAGCAATTTTTTTGCGCGCGCCATATTGTTTTTGCTAAGAGACTTGCGTTTTTTTGAGCCTTGCGTAATCGGCTATTCTGGCGTTCAATTGACTCAATCCGTTGCGCCTGTTGGGGCTCAAATGCGCGGTTATCCCCAGCTCTTCAAAAAAAGCCGGGTCGAAGCCGAGTATTTCGTCGGGCGTCAGGCCGCTGCAGGCGTCGCATACAAGGGCGGCGACGCCTCGGGTTACCAGCGAGTCGGCGTCGCTTTGGAATGAGCACGTGCCGCTTTTTTCGTCAAACGACGGCACCAGCCACAGGCTCGACACGCATCCCTTTACGAGAAATTCGTCGCGCTTGAATTCGTCCGCCAGATGCGGGCGCTCCCTGCTCTTGGCTATTATGTATTCGAACAGGTCCTGCGGATTGTCGAAAAAGCCGAACTCCTCGCGGAGGCTGTTCTTTTTTTTCTCTATTATGCTCATACTCCGAAAATTTTAATGCCGTTTACCTCGGCCAGGTTTTTCACAATGTCTTTTTGGAGAATTATCACGTTGTCCGCTTCGATCGCGACATTTTTGATGC
This sequence comes from uncultured Opitutales bacterium, assembly GCA_944391135.1. Taxonomy (GTDB): domain Bacteria; phylum Verrucomicrobiota; class Verrucomicrobiia; order Opitutales; family Intestinicryptomonadaceae; genus Merdousia. The sequence continues at coordinate 26,994 of CALXSL010000013.1, read as the reverse complement.
CTGCCTGCGCCAGCTTTCTGACCGTGCGCTCCCCAATGACGGGGACGTCGAAGCGGTAGTCCTGGTTGGGTTTGACGGTTTTGGCAAATATGCTGTCTTTGGCTTCGAACTCTCCGGCGCGCTCAAGCATTTTGTCCGTCCCTTCAAAGGCCTCTACGGCGAGCACGCTTCCGCGCGAAACAACGCAGCCCTGGCCGATGTCCAGGCGCGCGCATTCGCGGGCTATGTGCATTGCGAATTCAACGTCTTCGGCCGAAAGCTTCCAGCCTTTGCCGCAGAAAAAGCCTTTAGGGGCCACCGAATCGTCCAGGAAGCTGCGCGCATCGAGCATTTCGACGCCTATTTTCGACATCTCGCGGGCTATGGCTCCGAAAATTGTTTCCGCGTTTTTGCGTTTGAGAGTCGCGAGGATTGTCAGCGCCTTGAGGTCGGGCTTCATGCCCTTGAAAAGCTTTTTCGGCGTTATCTGGCCGGCCATTATCGCATATTTGGCGCCGCTTTTTTTTATGCTTTTAAGCAGTTTTCCAAGCTGGCCGACATTGCTTTCAAAACGCTCGCCTTCCTGAAATTTGTCCCAAAGCTCGACAGACGTCTCGTCCTCGAATGCCATGAGAGAATGCGCGATTCCGCGCCTGTCGAGCTCCTCTTTGACGATGAAGGGATATACGCCTTTGCCGGCGATAAGGGCTATTTTGGCCGATGCGTCGTAGTTATCGGGCAGAAATCTCGATATGGCTGACATTTGCTTACTTTGACATTTCACCTTTTGCCGAAACCGTGGCGACGGATCTCGGTATGACGCGGCGCGCGCGCATGTTGCCGGCTTCGTCAATGTAAAAGTCGACCGACTTCATTACCAGCGCGCATTTCGAAAATTCCCCATTGAGTTTTTCAAGCGCGAGCCTTGGCAGCCCCTCCAGTTTTAGGGAATACTTTTCGCCTTCTTTTCTGACGGTTGCAACCTGGTTGCTTTTGATGAAGTCGCTCATGCCGTCGAGCGATTTGAAGGTCATCCTGCCGTCGGCCAAAGCGATTTTCAGCTCCTCCTTGCCCTGCGAAACATAGAACTTCCTGTTCTGGGCGTCAATGGTCCCGAAATCGGTTTCAAGGACGAAGGTGCTTGTGGGGCGGGGAATTGGCGAAACGAAATAAACGTCGCCGTAATTCAGGCGCATTCTTGCGGAGCTGCTGGCGGGCTCGTCGTCCCACTTCATCTGCGTTTTCAGTATGGGGGCGTGCTCGACCACGTCTATCGTCAGCGACGAATTTTCGGCGACCATCACCGTTCCCCTGTTGGAGAATATCAGCATGGCGTACTGTCCCGGGCCGCATTCTATCGTGAGGTTTGCGGCGTCGAGCATGGAGCCGTTTTTTACGTCGACCGCGCTTCCCGCTTTTTTAAACGCGGGGCCGTTGCGCATGGAATGAACGTAAATTTTCGCATCGCTCATCGCGCCGCCGTTGACCGCGGGCGCGCCCTGGGCGTATCCCGACAGCGCGGAGGCGGCAAAAACTATGAATGCGAGCAGTCTCATTTTACAACTATGTTGACGATTTTACCGGGAACGCAAATTTCTTTCACAATGGTCTTATTATCGATGAAGGCCTTGACGTTTTCAAGCTGTTTTGCGGCCAAAATCGCGTCTTCCTTGGATGTTCCCGCGGGCAGCTCCAGCTCGCCGCGAAGCTTGCCGTTGACTTGGACGGCCATTTTAACTGAGGCGTCCACAAGCTTGGATTCGTCCACTTCGGGCCATTTGGCCATTGTTATCGAGCCGGCGCACCCCAGCCTTTCCCACAGCTCTTCGGCAATGTGCGGCGCGAATGGGGCGAGAAGTTGCAGGAATTTTTTCGCCGTATCCTTCGAAACCTTTTCGGCCTTTTGGAATGCGCTTATGAAAATCATCATCTGCGAAATCGCGGTGTTCAGGCGCAGGTTTTCGATGTCGGCCGATACCTTCTTGATTGTCTCGTTGAGCGCCTTGAGCAGGGCGGGGTCGTCGGCGCCGCCGTCGGCGATTTTGGAGGAGATATTTCCTTCCTTGTCAACATACTCGCGCCACACTTTCTTAAGGAAGCGCGACACGCCCTCGATGCCGTTGGTGTTCCAGGGTTTCGAGTCTTCGAGGGGCCCCAGGAACATTTCGTAAAGCCTCATGGAGTCGGCTCCGTAGCGGCCTATGATCTCGTCGGGGTTGACCACATTGCCGCGGCTCTTGCTCATTTTAAACGAGCGTGCATCCACGGATATGTTCCTGTCGCTTTTTAGGAAGTAGTTTGAGCCGGCTTTTTCGACCTCGCCTTCGGAAAGCTTTACGCTTTCGACTCCGGGTTCGCCCGAACGGGAGGAATCCACCCATTCGCCGTCTTTTTTGAAGCCGGTGTATTCAAGCTGGCCGAGGATTATGCCCTGATGGAAAAGTTTTTTAAACGGTTCGTCGTCGGTCACGATGCCGCAGTCGAACAAAACCTTGTGCCAGAAGCGCGCATAAAGCAGGTGAAGCACCGCGTGCTCCGCGCCGCCTATATAGAAGTCGGGCGATTTCCAATAGGCTTCGGCTTCCTTGCTTATGGGGGCTTCGGAATTTTCCGGGTCGCAATAACGCAGGTAGTACCAGCACGAGCCCGCCCACTGGGGCATCGTGTTCGTTTCGCGCTCGCCCTCGAACCAGTCGGGGCCGTTTGCGGAAGGATCGCCCGCGGGCTTCGTTTCGCCGGTAGCCGCGTTTATCTTGACGTTCACCCAGTCTTTGGCGTTGGCAAGCGGGCTTTCCGCGTTCCCGGAGGGCTTGTAATTGTCTATTTTGGGAAGCGTGAGCGGCAGCTGCGAATCCTGCAGGGGCAGCGCGAAAAGCTCTTTTCCCTCTGCATTTGTGTAGCAAATGGGGGTTGCAGGCATGTTTTTTTTCCATGCTTCGCTTTTTGCGGCGGCTTCGTACGCCTGCCTCGAAACCCAAATGATTGGAAAAGGCTCGCCCCAGTAGCGTTGGCGCGAGAAGAGCCAGTCGCGGAGCTTGTAATTGACCGACTTTTTGCCGACCTTCCTCTCCTCGAGCATGGCGGTTATCTTCGCCTTGCCCTCGTCGGACGGAGTTCCGTCCCATTCGCCGGAATTGGTCATGGTGCCGATGTCCGTGAAGGGCAGGGCGACGTCGTTGCCGTCGGCGTCTTTTTTATCTATGACGCGGATTATGGGCAGGTCGTATTTCACCGCGAACTCGTAGTCGCGGTCGTCGTGCGCGGGCACTGCCATGATGGCGCCCGTGCCGTAGCTCATCAGGACATAGTCGGCTATCCAGATTGGAATTTCCCTGCCGGTAAGCGGGTTTATGGCGTGAGCGCCGCTGAATACGCCAGTTTTGTCCTTGGCAAGATCGGTGCGGTCCAAGTCGCTCTTGGATGCTATTGACTTTATATACGCCTCGACGTCCGCCTTTTTTTCTGGCGATGTGAGTTTTCTTACGAGCGGGTGCTCGGGGGCTATGACCATGTATGTGGCTCCGTAAAGGGTGTCGGGGCGCGTCGTGAATATGCGCAGCTTTTCGCCCTTGGCTTCGGAGTCGGCTATTTCAAAATCGACTTCCGCGCCCTCCGAGCGGCCTATCCAGTTTTTCTGGAGGCGCTTTGTGGAATCGGGCCATTCTACCCTGTCGAGGCCCTCAAGCAGCCTGTCGGCGTATGCGGTGATTTTCAGCACCCACTGGCGCAGGTTGCGTCGCTCGACGGGGAACCCGCCCACTTCGCTCTTGCCGTCAATTACTTCTTCGTTGGCGAGCACCGTGCCGAGATCTGGCGACCACCACACGGGCTTTTCGTCCACATAGGCCAGGCCCATTCTGAACAGCTGCAGGAAAATCCACTGCGTCCATTTGAAGTATTTAGGGTCGGTCGTGTTGATTTCCCTCTGCCAGTCTATGGCGAAGCCGATGCTCTTTATCTGGCGGCGGAAGTTGTCTATGTTCTGTGCCGTGGTGACCGCGGGGTGTGTGCCGGTTTTGACCGCATACTGTTCGGCGGGGAGGCCGAAGGCGTCCCAGCCCATGGGGTGGAGCACGTTGAAGCCGTTGGCCCACTTGTACCGCGTGAGGATGTCGGAAGCCGTATAGCCCTCGGGGTGCCCGATGTGCAGGCCCGCGCCCGAGGGATAGGGGAACATGTCCAAAACGTAGTATTTTCCGCGCGCGCTTTCGGCCGAGTTTTCGGCGTGGAAAGTTTTTTCGGCGTCCCATCTGTCCTGCCAGTATTTTTCTATTTCGCTGAAGTTGTATTCGACATTCTTTGTGGCCATAATTTGAAAAGTTATAAAAATTTAATAATCACAAGATTTGCCGCGAGGTCAAAATAAAAATGTCATTTTTACCGTTTGCGGTGTCTTAATTTTGAGGGAAGCCAGCGCGTTTTATAAAACAAACCTTGTTGTAGTTTTTGGGCTGACGCCTTAATAATCGTAAATGAAAAGCAAAAAAACTTCAATTAAATCGATTTACTTTGCGCTTTTTTCAGAAAAAGCGCGTAAAAAGCATTGACACAACGCGATTATGTAACTGATATATATGTTACAGAACAGAATAATATCCGGGGGGATAAATGAAAATAACATCGTTAAAACAGTACAGAACACTGACGGCAATTGCCGTTGGCGTTTTTGCGTTTTCTGCGATAGCCATATTGCCTGCGAAAGCCCAGGAGGCAGCTCCCGCGCCCGCGCCGGCACCGGCTGAACCCCAAAAACCAACCAACACTTTTACACCTCCGCCTATCGCTGGAAGACAGGCAGTTGTCTCTCCCGACAAGGCGAAAAGTGCTGTTCCAGACAAGTCAAAGCTTCCGCAGGCAGCAAAGTCTTTTACGGAGACTTTGAGAGATGGGGCCCAAGCCCAGCAGCAAAAACAGGCCAAAAATAAAAAACCGAAGGTCAAGGCTCGCAAACATATAGTAGACGTGCAGTTGGCCGTATGGGGCAGGAACGGCCAGGCGGCCGAGGCATTGGCGTACGACAAAGCCTTGAAGCTGGCAGGCAGGGAAAGATTCCTCGTCAAAGACGTCGCCTATATGATGGACGACAAAAAGCGTGTCATATGCCTGATGAGAATCAACTTCACAGATGAGATACCGGAAAACTGGTATATGGAATCCGAAGTTGTTTCAGGTTTCGGAAAGAATATGGAAAGGGCTTACGAAGACGCGGTTGAAAAAGCCGCCGGTAAAGTCGGCGTTATTACCAGCAGCGATTGGATTGCGGCAAAAAGCTCGCTTCAAAGCTCTTCCGACCAAGGTGTGATACCATTCTCGCATGCCTTTGAATGGATCGGCGCGGAATACGTCTGTAAGTTATACTTCAGGTATTTTCGTCCAAGGCAATAACCGTTAAGTTTTTTTTAACAATATCCGTCATTGTTTAAGGTCATAACTGATACTGTTTTTTTATAATGCCTAGAATGTTGTTGTTATGAAAATAATTTGTTTAACTTTTTGTTTAAATATTCGATTAAACTGTATAACTTAGTTTCAGCAAGTAAACGCAATTAAAAAAAGTGTTGACTTGTTGTTCGAAAAATAACACATTTTCGAACTTCTTGCTTACACGTGATCATATTTACTTATTAAACGTTAAGATAATTTTAACATACAATACACCTAAAATAAATAAATTATGGCTAGAAAAAAAGGTTCAGGAAAAACACCGGGGATGACTCAAATATCTATAAGTCTTCCGCAGAACTTGGTGGAGCAGATAGACGAAATGGCGAAGATAGACAATCGCAACCGCTCCAACTTCATCGCTAACACCCTTCAGAATCTTGCGAAAGATTTCATGAATGTTGCGGAATCGAAGAGCAAGCTTTCCACCAAATAACCAACCGTCCAACGGTTTTGTAATGCCCGCTTTGGCGGGCATTTTTTGTTGCATGTATCAAACGAAACTAAGATAATTAACCTTGTGCAAAAAATAAAATACGCATTATTATTGTTGCTGGCTCTTTTTTCGGCGGCATTCGGGGAGGAAAAGACCTTTCAAAATCCCGTGATATACACAAATTTGGCAGATCCCACCGTCGTACGCGCGGATGACGGATACTTTTATGTGTATGCCACGGAGGATATCCGCAACATCCCAATATTCAGATCTGAAGACTTGGTTAGCTGGCAGTTCATGGGGCGCGCCTTTACAGACGAGACAAGGCCGACGGCTCTCGAAAACGGAAATCTGTGGGCGCCCGACATCACTTATATAAACGGCAAATATGTATTGTACTATTCAATGGCCTTATGGGGGCAACATTGGCTGTCCACGATAGGCAGGGCGGTTTCCGACGGTCCGGAGGGGCCTTTCAAGGATTTGGGCAAACTGTTTGACAGCAGGGAAGTCAACGTCGAAAATTCCATCGACCAGTTCATATATGTGGACGACGACGGCAGCTGCTGGATATTCTGGGGAAGCTTTTACGGCCTTTTCGCCATGGAACTTACCAAAGACGGCCTCAATATAAAGGAGGACGCCGAAAAAGTCCATGTGGCCGGCAACGCGTACGAGGCTGTGGCGATTCACAAGCGCGGCAAGTATTATTATATGCTCGCCTCCATTGGGTCGTGCTGTGCGGGTGAAGACAGCACGTATACCACGGTCGTCGGGCGTTCGGAAAACCTGCTCGGCCCCTATGTAAATAAAAACGGGGAGCTTATGCTCGACAACAAGCACGAAGTCCTGATTCACAGGAACGGCGAATTTATCGGCACAGGGCACAACGCGGACATCGTGACCGACGACGCCGGAAAGGACTGGATTTTGTACCACGCGTTCAGGTCTGGCGAACCCGGCAAGGGCAGGCTCCTAATGCTTAGCGAAATAAAGTGGGAGGACGGCTGGCCCTATGTGGAAAATTCCGCCCCCGCGGAGGGAAAAGCGAAGGCCCCCGTGTTTAACAGAAAAGCGTTTCTGAAAAAGCAGGCGGGAAAACAACCTTAAATGTTCACACGGAAAATCCCAATAAAAAACGGCGGATGGCAAATATCCGCCGTTTTTCTTTTTTTTCTTGCAAGCCGCCGCTCCCCGGGATTTAATTCCGCGCTTTAATTCACAACAAAGTAGACGTTTATGGAAAAGCTTATTTTTATAGCGCAGGCCGCGGCGGAAGCCGCCCCCGAAACCGCGCAAAACCCCGGCGGGTCGAATTTCATCTGGATTCTGCTGCTCATGTTCGCGGCTATGTACTTCCTCATGATCGCCCCGCAGCGCAAACGCCAGAAGGCGCACCAGAAGATGCTTTCTGAGCTCAAGACGGGCGACGACGTTGTGACCATCGGCGGCGCCATGGGCACCATCACCAACGTCAAGGAAAAGACTTTCGTTATCCGCCTTGGCGACAACAACAAGGTTGAATTCCTTAAGGCCGCCATACAGGACAAGGTTGCCAAGGACGACGCCTCGACGACTTCGGTCGAATCCAAGTAAATTTTCGTTGTGCGCCGCGGTTCTGCCGCGGTGCGTTAATTTTTCGCACCATATAAAGAAAGATACAAGACATGTCGGGAAACAACTCGAACAGCAGCATATTATGGAAACTGGCGTTGACTGCCATAGTGTTGGCATGGGCCGTATCGTCCATGATTCCGCTTTATGACACGCCTTTCGAAGACTACATCCAGAACCGCGCCACGGCGCACCAGGATGAGTTCCAGAAAGTTATCGCGGCGGCGGAGGCCCGCGTTGACAAGGAGAACTACAAGAGCGACCCGAGCAAGTCGCCCACTCTCTTCATCGCGCTGCGCGACTACGCCGACGCGAATGAGATAGACCTTTACAAGTTTTTCCCGGATGTCAACGTGTCCGACATCAAGGTTCTGAAGAAGAGGAACGACATACTCCTCAAAGAGCTTTACAGGCAGAGCAAGGGCGCCCTCAAGCGCGGCCTCGACCTGCAGGGCGGCGTATCGTTCACGCTTGAAATAGACAGCGCCAACCTCTCCAGCGAAGACTATGCGAGGCAGGGGCAGCTCGACGATGTGCTCACCGTGATGAACAACCGTATCAACGGCCTCGGCATCACCGAGCCCACAATCCGCATCGTGGGCGGCAACTCCATAGAAGTCCAGATGCCCGGCGTCTCGCTCAAGGACAACCCCGAAGCCATCGAAGAACTTTCCCGCCCGGCCAAGCTTGAATTCAGGCTCGTACACAGAAGCAAGGTTCCGTCTTCGACGAAGCCCCCCGTTTCGGAAATTCCCGTCGGTTATGAAGTGCTCACAATGGAGCGCGAGCGCATGGGCAAAGTTGAGGAAGTCCCTATGTTCGTGAAGCGCCGCCCGGAAGCCACCGGCAGCATCATCAAGCACGCCGGGGTCGCCATGGAAGACCTCGACCGCTACAGCATCAGCATGGAGTTTACCGACGAAGGCTCGAAAGTCTTCGGAAAAATTACCCGCGACATCCTAGAAGAGGACGCGAGAACAAATTCGAAACAGGCTTTGGGCATCGTGCTCGACGGACGCCTTCTCAGCGCCCCGAACATCCAGAGCGAAATAACCACGCGCGGCTCAATCACCGGCGACTTCTCCCGCCGCGAAGCCATAGAGCTTGCCAACGCCCTCAACAATCCGCTTTCCGTCGGACTCAAGCGCACCTCGCTTAATGAAGTCGGCCCTTCGCTGGCCGAGGATGCCAAGGACAGCTCGCTGTTGGCCGCGGCTATCGGCACGCTTGCGGTAGTCGTGTTCATGGTCGCATATTATTTCGGCATGGGCCTCATAGCGGTCATTACCGTCTGCGCCAACGTCATAATCCTCGTCGGCGTGCTGGCGAGCTTCGGAGCAACGATGACACTGCCCGGCATAGCGGCCCTTGTTCTAACCATAGGCATGGCGGTCGACGCCAACATCCTCGTGTTCGAACGAATGCGCGAAGAGTTGAAGGCGGGCAAATCCCTGTGGACGTCCCTCCAGCTGGGCTATGAAAAGGCCCTTTCGACCATCGTTGACGCAAACATAACCACGCTGATTTCCGCGGTAATCCTTTTCTACTTCGGCACGGGCCCCGTCAAGGGTTTCGGTATCACGCTCGCAATCGGTATAGGCACTACGCTCTTTACCGTTCTGGTTTTGAGCCGCGCGCTGCTCGAACTTGCCGTAAAGTACAAGATTATCAAGAAGGCGCTTCAGGTATCGCTCATTCCGAACGACATGAAGATAAAGTTCCTCAATTACGCAAAACCCGCGTTTGCTATATCGTGGATTATTGTCCTTTGCGGCGCCGCAGCGATCATCTACCGCGGCGACAAAACCTTGAGCATAGACTTTACCGGCGGCGACTTGGTCACGGTGGCATTCGACCCCAACCAGCCTAAAATCGACATCGGCGAAATTACGAGCCTCGGTTCCGCCACAGGCGAGGGTCTCGGCGAAATCCAGGCGGCCTATCAGGTGGACGTGGCAACGCGCGCCGAACGCCTCATGCTGCAGGTTGAAAACGAAAAAGGGCAGGCGGTGTTTGACGCCCTCATCCAGAAATTCCCGAATTCCGGCCTCGAACTCATCGCACAGCAGAGCGTCGGAGCCACGGTCAGCAAGGACATCACCCGCGACGCGTTTATCGCCGTCATTCTCGCAATGCTGGGCATGCTCATTTACATAGCCTTCAGGTTTGAACTCAGCTATGCGATAGGCGCAATTGTCGCTGAATTCAACGACATCATAATGACGATAGGTCTTTACGTAGTGTTCGGCCTGTTCGGCCTCGGTTCGGGACAGTTCTCGTCACCGATGGTCGCGGCAATCCTCATGGTTCTCGGCTATTCCATAAACGACAAGGTCGTCGTGTTCGACCGAATCCGCGAAGAGCTTATAATGAAGCCCACCATGTCGCTGCGCGACGTAATCAACTATTCCATCAACCGCACCCTGTCCAGGACGCTGCTCACGAGCTCGACTACCTTCCTGGTTTCGCTCGCGCTCTACATATTCTCGACGGGCATCATCGTCGACTTCTCGCTGGTGTTCATGATCGGTGTCGCAGTCGGCACATTCTCCTCGATATTTATCGCCAGCCCCGTGTTCTTCTGGTGGAACAAGGGCAACCGCGCAAGGGTCGAGAAGGAGTCCCACAAGGCGGCGGTCGTCCGCGAATGGGAATAAGAAGCTTTTGAAAATTCCAAGCCGCATCGAAAGGTGCGGCTTTTTTTGTGCCTGCGCCTCATTTTACCTCCCTCGCATTTGCGCCGATAAAAATTTGCGCCGACAATTTCGCGAAATTCAAAATTTTGTGTCGCAATTTTGCGCTTACATGTTAATTTTCCACAAATTCGCATAATGGAATGGATTTTTTCACAATACGACAAAAAGCTCGCCGCAGATATGGGCGAATATCTGGGCGTTAGCCCCATTTTGGGCGCGCTCGTCGTGCAGCGCGGCTATACCGACCCGCTGCGCGCAAAGATGTTTTTGCGTCCCAAGCTCGCCAATCTCGACGACCCCTTTTCGCTTAAAAACCTCCACAAGGCGGTTTTAAGGATAATCGAAGCCATCGACGGCAAACAGAAAGTCATGGTTTTCGGCGACTACGACGTGGACGGAATTACCAGTACGACGCTTCTCGTGGGCATTTTGCGGCATTTCGGAATGGAGCCCTCGTATTTTGTTCCGCGCAGGATGGAGGAGGGCTACGGACTCAGCGAGGCAGCCCTCGAACGCGCGCTTTCCGGCGGCAAGCCCGACCTGCTTATCGCCCTCGACTGCGGCACGAACGCCACCGAGGCCATCAAATACATCCGCGACAGGGGCATAGATTTAATCGTCGTCGACCACCACCAGGCCAAGGAGGCCTATGTGGAAAACCATCTGCTTATAAACCCGCACGTGCACGACTTCGAAAACGCCCCGTGGCGCCAGCTGTGCACGGTCGGCCTCGTATTCAAGCTAGTCCACGGCCTTATAAAAGAAATGCGCGCGCGCGAGGACACGCGCTCTTGGGATATAAACCTCAAGGACTACCTCGACCTCGTTTCCATGGGAACCGTGGCCGACCTCGTCCCTCTTGTCGATGAAAACAGAATTTTGGCCCGCTACGGCATTAAAAGGCTAAAATCGACGCGCCGCACGGGCATTCAGGCCCTGATTCAGGCTAGCGGCATTGCCCTGGGCGAGGAAATAACGCCCGTGGACATATCTTTCAAACTCGGCCCGCGCATCAACGCCAGCGGCAGGCTTGCCGACGCCTCGTTGCCCCTCGAAATGCTTTTGGGAGACGACTTTACCACATGCTACCGCGCCGCCTGCGAGCTAAACGACATAAACAAGGAGCGTCAGGAAATAGAGCGCGGCGTTCTTGAGGACGCCATGAAGCAGGTAAAAGAAAAGAATCTCGATTCCTACCCCTGCATAATAGTTTTTGACCCCAAATGGCACCCCGGCGTGGTCGGTATTATCGCCGGCAAGCTAAGCAGGGAGTACAACAAACCCGTTGTTGTGTTCGGCGAAATCGACGGCGGCTTTACGAAGGGATCCGGGCGCAGCATTCCCGGAGTGGACATGATCGAATGCCTTCTCGAATGCCGCGACATGCTCGGCAGCTGGGGCGGACACCCCATGGCGGCTGGCGTTTCCGTTCGCGAAAATGAGGTCGACAAGTTCCGCGAGCGCATAAATGCCGCGATAATGCAAAAATACGGCGACAATATAGACTTCAGCCCGAAGGTAAAAATAAGCCTTGTGCTTGATTCGTCTGACGTCGGCATTGAGCTCCTGAACGAGCTGGAGCTTCTGCACCCGTTCGGCGAAGGCAACAGGGAACCCGTTTTCGCGCTTAAAAATATAACACTTTCAAAGCACCCCGAAGTGTTCGGCGGCGGCATGAACTACCGCTTCCAGATACCGCTTGGCAACGGCAACTGGCTCAACGCCGTCGCGTGGAGGGCCGCCGACAAACTTCCTCCAACGGGCACGCCCATAGACCTGGCGGTCAAGCTCGGCTGGAACAGGTGGAACAAGCGCAAGGCGCCGCAGGCAACGCTCATCGACTGGCGACTCTCGGAATAGGGGTTTGAAAAGCGCCGAATGGCGCTTTCATTAATATTGACACTTTGTCTCTCATTGATAACGAGATTAGTGGAAAAATTAATATATACCCCCCTGAGCAAGATGAAAAAACTGAACTTTATATTTCCCGCGGCCGCCAGCCTGCTTGTCTGCGCATGCACGAGCGAAAAGGCCGCTATAGAGACTCCCGCGGCTCCTGCCGCCGAAGCGGTTTCGAACGAATACAAGCCGATGGTGCACGAAGCCGGCGAAAATGAAATGGCGTTCGTGACCATTTCCACCGACAAGATTGACGAAGCCGTCGCCGAACTGCGCGCAGGCCTCAAAGATTTGCCCAAAGGCACTGCGTGCCTCACATATCTTGAAGAAATAAACGGCGGCCCGCTTGTCGCGTCTTTCGCCGTTCCCGCCGACGCGAACTGGCTGGGCTTCATTCCTTTCCCCGGATGCGACTACATCCTGCAGGGCGGGGTGCTTAAAACCGAAGAGGGCGGAGATTTCCATTACGCCATAGACGTGAAGATAATCCGTCGCGGCAACAACCTGGATGTTGAGCACGTCGAAAACCTCGTTAGCGTAGGCAAGGACGAAAGCTTCGTATTCCCGCTCTCGGCCATGCAGGCCGAATCGATGGCGGACGGCAAGCCGATACGCGTTTTCAAATACGCCGTGCTGTTCAGCGCGGGGGAAAAATAAAAAATGAATTTATTTTCCAGATTTTTTGCGAGGCGCGCCGTGGACACACTGTGCGCTTTGCTGTTTGCAGCGTCAGCGCTTTTCTGCGCATCGTGCGCATCGACCGAAAACGCGAAAAAGCGCGTAGTCCTCGTTTCCGGCGAATCCATCCATTACTGGGGAGACCACGAGAATGAAATCGCGGCAGGAATCATGAAGGACGCCATATCGGAAACCATGCCCGATGTGATTGTCGAGCATGTCAAGCTGGACAAGGGCGGGGCTATGGAATCGCTCGGGGGCGCAGACGCGGTGATAATTTTCGGAGAGGGAGAAAAATACCATCCGTTTTACGAAAAGACGGGCGTACTCGAAAAACTCAACGGCCAAGGCACGGGCTTTGGAATAATCCACTATGCGCTGCAATTTGAAACTCCCGAGGAAAACGCCGTTGCGGACAGGCTCGTCGGCGGCCATTACGACATATCGTGTTCGGTAAACCCCACGTTTTTGGCGGAATTCAAAGAGCTTGCAGAACATCCTGCGGCAAGAGGCGTAAAGCCGTTCGCCTATACGGATGAGTGGTATTTCAACATAAAATTCGCCGACATCCCGGGACAGAAGGTCACGCCGATAGCCTGCGCGATTCCGCCGGACAAAGTCCGCAAGGGCAGGTTTGGGCCGCATACGGGCAATCAGGAAGTCCGCGACAACATGGGCAAAAGCGAAACCATAGCGTGGGTCTGCGAGAATCCCAACGGGACGAGGGGCTTTGGCTTTACGGGCGCGCACGGCGTGTTTTCGTACAATAACGACGACATGCGAAAACTGCTGCTCAACCTCATCGCGTGGGCTGCGAAAATCGATATCCCCGATGGCGGATTCAATTCAAGCACCCCCGCTATGGACTATATCGAGGCCAAAATCGCAAAGGAGAAACGCCCCGACTACGAGTATTACATCAAGCGGTGGAAAGACCTCGGCGACTCCTGGCACGGCGAAGGCGCACAGAAATAAATATCCCGAAAATTCAAATTGCAAAAAGCGGGCAACACGAAAAAGTGTCGCCCGCTTTTTTGCCGAAGCATGCAACGGCATGCTTTATGCATTTTTCAAATGCAACGAACGGTACTAGCCGTTGATGGCATGCTTTATTGTTTCTTTGAGCATTTCCATGTAGAGCACAGGAACTATCGGCTGGTAGTCGAGAGTGCTTCCTTTTGAGTCCACGTATACCTTGCCGTTTTCAACCTTGATGTTCAGGCGGGCCCTGAGGCCGTCCTTGAAATACTGGGCCTTGAACGTGTTGCCGTCGTTGGTGAAGTCCCATCCGCGAATTTGGAGTGCGGCGTAGGTGGCTTTCACAAGTTCGGGGTCTTTTACGCCAAGATAGGCGTAGGTCGCGTCAAACTTGTTTTCCTTGGCGAGTTCGTAGCCTTTTGTTGTGGGGGTGGTGCAGCCGCTTATGAATACGAGTGATATTGCCGCAACGAGTATGGGGAATATTTTTTTTCATTCGTCTCCTTTTTTCGTTCTAAGAATTTAGTAATTGAGGATATGCAAATAAGATTATCGTCTTTTTGCGCGCAGTCAATCATAATCACTATAACGGGGAAAATCTTTTCAGAAAGATATTGACAGTATTTGAAAATTAGGGCTTCTTAAAAACTTCAAAATTTGATGCCCAGATGGCGGAATTGGCAGACGCATCGGACTCAAAATCCGACGACCTCGCGGTCGTGTGGGTTCGACCCCCACTCTGGGTACCATTAAAGTTTAGCACGATTCCGTGTTAAACTTTTTTGTTTTTGCAGCCTTTGACGCTTATGTTTAAAGGGATTGCTGGCGAAGCGCTGTTTGCTTTTATTGAAACGTCGGACAAGTTAAGGTTGCCGGTGAGAATGAGAACTCCGGTGATGCCGGAGGAAGGGGGATAGCCCTGCTGCTGGTGCTTCATGATCGTGTCATTGAGGTAAACCCGTATACTTCCATCAAGAGAAGGGAGGAATCCATTTCCAGATTATCATAGGCCTGTGTAGTGCGTTACAGCTCGCGGTACGCGGAAGCGAACACGGGGCTTTACTATTACGGCTTCAGGCACTATTCTCCCTTTTTTCATCACCGACTCGGAAGACAAAAATTTCGAGATCATAAAAACGTATTTTTTAATATTGAACGCCGTTTTTAGGAAACAGCTTTAACATAATAATTAGGCCACGGTTATGTAAATGTGTAAAAAAACTCCTAAAACCTGTTTTTCGTGTTGTTTAAGAGTGCAAAAACTTCTAAATAAGCGTCTTATTGTTATATTTCCACATGAAAGTTTATCTTAAGGAAAATGTTTGCGAAGCCGCCCGGAAAAGAATCGATTTTATATTCAATAATTTTGAAAAAATCTGCCTGTCTTTCTCCGGGGGCAAGGACAGTTCCGTAATGCTGAATCTGGCGCTGGAGCACATGCGCGCCAACAATATCAATAAGAAGATTGCAGTTCTGTTTATCGATTTGGAAGGCCAGTACCGCGCCACGATCGAATATGTGACAAGGACTCTCGAAGGCAATCTCGACTTTATAGAACCGTACTGGGTTTGCCTTCCCATAAATCTCAGAAATTCTCTCAGCGTGTTCCAGCCTTTCTGGATGTGCTGGGAGAGGGAGGTTCGCGACAGATGGGTGCGCGAATACCCGGAGCCCTCTTTCGGAATCATTACGGAAGACAATAATCCGCTGGACTTTTTCCATAAAGGCATGGAGTTCGAGGAGTTTGTCGTGAAATTCACCAAATGGTATTCCAAAGGAAAAAAGACGGCGTGCCTCGTGGGCATAAGGTCGGACGAAAGTCTCAACCGTTTCCGCACGATAAAGTCTTCGATGAAAAGCAACCTGCCGGGAAAGGCCTGGACGACCAGAATAGAGAAGGGCGTGTACAACTGTTATCCTATTTACGATTGGACGACGAAAGACATCTGGGTAGCCAACGGCAAATTCGGATGGCAGTATAACCCTTTGTACGACCTGCTTTACAGGGCGGGCGTCCCCATTTCCGGCCAGCGCATATGCCAGCCTTACGGCGACGATCAGCGCATAGGCCTGAACCTCTTCCGCGTCATTGAAAACGACACATGGGCGAAAGTCGTCAACCGCGTAAGCGGGGCCAACTTCGGCAACATATACTGCGGCACTAAAGCGCTGGGGTACAGAAAGGTCGATCTGCCCGCGGGACACACATGGCGCAGCTACTGCAAAATGCTGCTCGGCACGCTCCCAAAGGAGCTTTCAAGGCATTACAGGCACAGGTTTGCCAAGTTTTTACGCTTCTGGAAATACAAGGGGTGCGCCATTCCGAGGGAATACGAGCAGATTCTCCCCTCATACGCCGTTAGGACCAGCAAGGTTTCGTACAGGAGCGGCGTGTGCCGTGCGCGGTACAGGTACAAGAAAATCCCCGATAAAATGCACTCAAGCTACGAATCGCTCAAACTCGCCCCAAGCTGGCGGCGCATGTGCGTGTGCATTCTGAAAAACGACATACTCTGCAAGTCGCTGAGCTTTTCGCAGACCACAAAACAGCGCGAGAGGATGCAGGAACTTTTGCTGAAATACAAGAAACTATGAACAGATCAAACAGCCCCGTTTATGGCGTCATAGCCGTTCCCGTGGAAAAAATCCGCGCGAACGAATACAACCCCAACAGGGTGGCGCCGCCGGAAATGAAGCTTCTGTACGACTCCATAAAGGAGGACGGCTACACCATGCCCATCGTGTGCTACTACCACGAGAAGGACGGAATGTATGAAATAGTGGACGGATTCCACAGATATTCCGTCATGATGCAGTACCCCGACATTTACGAACGCGAAGGGGGTATGCTGCCCGTGTCGGTAATAAACAAACCCATAGAGGACAGGATGGCATCAACCATACGCCACAACAGGGCGAGGGGCTCGCACAACATAGACCTGATGTCCACCATCGTGGCCGAGCTCGTCGAGATGGGAAAGTCGAACGACTGGATATCCAAGCATCTGGGGATGGATCTCGACGAGATCGTAAGGCTAAAGCAGGTGACGGGCCTAGCCGACTTGTTCAAGGACGAGGAATTTAGCAAGTCTTGGGAGTGATTTTTCCGCAGGCTTTTTGACGCATGTTTCAAAGGTTGCGGAAGCTCCGGCTTAGTCTACAGTTTTTACTTCGAATTTCAGCCTGCGGAAACAGATTTTATGCAGGGCGCGTATTGTGCCGAAAAGCATGGCGAGCCATACAGGGTTGGGCGATTTGTTCAGCGCCCAGTTGAGCTTTTTTGCGCTCAGTCCGGCGGGAAAGGGGCGGAATATAAACCGTGCAATGCGCATGAGTTTCGCGTCGTACTTTCCGCACAGCGAGCCGCAGTTTGGCGCGCTTAAATCCTGATTGCATCGGGCCCATTGAAGCCGTTGCTCTATCGGATTTTCCGCAAATGCCTTTTCGGGAAATCTGAACACGGCGGAAATTATGAAAACATCTTCGGCGTCCGAAAACAGGCTGTGCCTGTATGAAAAGCCGAGGTCGTTTTTTCCCTTTTCAACTAGCTCCATTCCTTTCACGTATTTGACGCTTTCAATGAAGTCTGAAACGCTTTTGCCCTCGGCGGGGCCGCTGCCCGCATTCATGGCTATCGCGCCGCCTATTTCGCAAGGGGCGGAAGCCAGATAGTAAAAGGCGTCGCGTTTTTGCCCGTAAAGAAATTTGAGCAATGCCGCCATTTTTACCGATGATGACACTTCAAACCGGTCTCCGCCCAAATGCCTGATTTCCTGCGGAAGCTCGTTTTTGAGTATGAAAGACTTTATCTTTGAATTTCTGAAAAACACGTTTGATCCGCCCCCCAGGACGAATGGGTTGAGGTCGTGTTCGGCCGCAAACGAAAAGGCTTCCATCGCGTTTTCAGGCGTGCGTATGCGCGCGAAATAATTCGCGCTGTTTTCGGTCCTGTAGCAGCTTAGGGTTCTGCCTTTGTAGGCTTCAACCTTTAGCGGAGAGTTTTTTTTTACGCGCTTTTCCGCGATATCTTTTATTACCTTTGGCAGCAGGACATGTTCGGCCGCGTGGACTTTTTCCTCAAGGGAACGCAGGTCGTATCCGGGAAGGATTTCGATTGCCGTCTGGGCGATTATTTCGCCGCCGTCCAGCTCGTTGTTAACATAATGGACGGAGCATCCGCACATTTTTTCTCCCGCCTCGAAGGCCCGCCTTATTGCGTCTTTGCCCTTGTAGGCTGGCAGGAGGCTTGGGTGCAGGTTTATGATGGCCTGCGGAAATGCGTCGACGAATTCAGGCGGGAGTATGCGCATGAAGCCCGCGAGCACGACGAGGTCGGCGTCCAATTCCCTTATGGCGTCTATGTATTCGCGGACGCTTTCGGGAGAAAAGCGCGCGCCCCTGTGTTGCGGGTCTATGTAGCGGTGCGCGATGCCGCAGCTTTCGGCGATTTCCAGGACGGGGGCGCCGGGCTTATCGCTTATTATACCCGCGACGCTCACCCCCGGAATTTCGCCCGCGTTTATTTTATCTATGATTGCCTTGGCGTTGCTTCCTTTGCCGCTGGCCAGTATTGCAATGTTCATGAATCTCCCTTTTCGTCGAAACAGTGCGACAGGAAAGGTGCGCTCGACTTTGAAAGCGCGTCCTGCAGCCTGCGTATGGCGGCGCGCGCGTCGTTGATGTCATATTCGTCGAAACTGAAATCCAGATCGACTTTTTCACTCGCGACGCTTTCCGCCGACGACACTATGTAAAGCGTCGCATTCTTGATGTAAATTGAAACCTTGTCCATGCTGCCGTCCGAAAGGTCGGGCGCCAGAACCTTGGTTATAAGAGATGCGAACTCCTCTAGGTTGCACACGGAATTTCTCAAAAGCACCCTGTTGACGGAGTCGGCCCATATGCTGAACGACTTCACAACGATTTCCCCCTGCAGGAGTTTGAGCGGCGAAATTTCCATCGTGACGCGCGGGGCGTCTATCATGACGTCGAGATGCCTGTCGTAGCCGTCCTCGGGCGAGAACGTAAATACCTCGGGGTTGCGTATTACAAGGTTCTCCACTTCGCATTTGCCTGTGAAAATGTTGGCGCGCATTTTCCCTATGGTCGTCTCATAGCCCGTTGACGCGCTGATGGCATCTATAAGCAGGCTGGGGGCGACTATGTTAAAGGCCGCGTAGCATGTGGCGGCGAATGCCGCGGCGATCAGGAACAGGGCAATGAGGCATGCGAACAGGAACTGGAAGGGGTGCCTGCGCAGGAGTGTCGCCATTTTTATTATGCCTGTCATATTGCAATCCAAATATACTAGCAAAGTTCTTTAAATTTTCGCAATAAAAAAGCCCCGCGATTTGCGGGACTTTTACACTTCAAATTAAGCGTACGCGCAAAGCGCGCGCCGTAATCTGTTGGCATGCCAATTTATGCTTTTACCTTTGCAAGTATCTCATTGAGACGCTTCGACATCGCGCGCGGGTTTTCCAGCAATCCGGCGGAGAGCAGGGCGTTGTCGTAGAGCTGTTCAAGGACGAGCTTGGCGAGGCTTTCGTCTGCCACGCGCAGGCCGGCCATGTTCTTTATAACGTCGCTGCGCGGGTTGATTTCAAGCTTGATGACGGGCGCGGGCAGGGGGGCGTCGGGGTTCATCGCCTTGAGCATAGCGCGCATCTGCGGCGTGATGTGGTCGGCGTTGAGCGCGGCAACGGGGCTGTCCACAAGGCGGCCGGAACTCACCACTTCCGAAACCTTGTCCGCGCCGAGGGCGTCCTTTATCCACGTTTTCATGGAGTCGAGCTGTTCGGCCGAAAGCTCTTCGCCTTTGGCCGATTCGGGGGCTTCGCCGAGTTCGGCGTCGGCGGAATCTACGCTGACAAAAGTCTTTTCGTCGAACGCGCCAAGATGCCCGAGCACGAAAGAGTCGATATGTTCGTAGAGGTACAGAACTTCAATTCCGCGCGTGGCGAAAGCCTCGATATAGGGGGAGGCGTCGATTGTTGCGCGGTCTGGGCCGCTGGCGTAGAAAATCTGCTTCTGGCCATCCTTCATGCGCGAAACATAGTCTTCTAGCGACACGAGCGTTCCATCCGCATAAAGGCTGGATTCAAAGCGCAAAAGCTTGGAAAGCTCGGCGCGGTGTTCGAAGTCCATGGCGGCGCCCTCTTTAATGAAGTGGCCGAACTTTTTGAATATTTTTGCGTACTTTTCTGCGTTGTTTTTGGCGGTGTCGGAAAGGTGCTTAACGAAACGCTTGAGCACCATTTTGCCAAGCTTCATGGTAAGGCCGCTGTCCTGCATGCTTTCGCGCGAAATGTTCAGGGGAAGGTCGGAGCTGTCCACCACGCCCTTGGCAAAGCGCATCCACTCGGGGAAGAGGTTTTTCGGCGAGGGGTCTATGAGCACCTTTTTGCAGTAGAGGGCCACTTCGCTCTCTGTCTTGCCGAAGCCGAGCTTTTCGGGGTTGTCGGCGGGAACGTATAGCAGGGCGTTGACTTCCAGCGGCGCGTCTGCCTTGAAATGCAGGTGGTCGAGCGGGGCCTCCAGCGAATGGAAGTGAAACTTGAAAAATTCGTCATACTGCTCCTGCGAGATGTCCGACTTAGCCTTGAGCCATATGGCCTGGCGCGTGTTGAGCTTTTCGCCGTTAATGCTTACGGGGAAGTCCACGTACGCGCTGTAAGTTTCGACGATGGACTTTATGCGCGCGGCCGACGAGAACTCCTTGTATTCGGGCTTGAGTGTCGCGACGATTTTCGTTCCGCGCTCCTTTTTGTCGAACTCGCTTATCGAAAAGTTTTCTGAACCGTCGCTCGACCAGTGCCATCCCTTTTCTTCGCCTTCGCTTTTCGTGTAGACGTCCACCTTGTCGGACACCATGAAAACGCTGTAAAAGCCCACGCCGAACTGGCCTATGAGGCTGTCGGTAAGGTCGCCCTTGCTTTCTTCAAGCGCCTTGAGGAAGGCCTTCGATCCGGAGTGCGCTATTGTGCCCAAATTCTCGACAAGCTCGTCCTTCGTCATGCCTATGCCGAAGTCCTCGATGGAGAAGGTGTTTTCCTTTTCGTCCGCGGATATTTCAATTTTCAGCGAATCCTCGGCGACGGGCTTGTCGGCCTTGAGCATCGTGAAGCGAAGCTTTTCGGAGGCGTCCGACGCGTTTGAAACGAGCTCCCTGACGAAGATCTCCTTGTCTGTGTAGAGCGAGTTGACTACTATGTCCAGTACCTGTTTTATTTCCGCTTTGAATTTGTAATCCATATGTATCTTTGAAAATTTTCGTGATCGGTTTGTTTCAAACTTTTTTAAGCAATTTTTTGTGCAGTCGAATTTTTACTAAAAAAGAATTCCGCTGGGCGTTTTGTCAACCACGAATCTCGTTTCCGGGCGGCGCGGCGGGGCTTATTTCTCCATAAAAATGTTGAATATTTCCAAAAAAAAAGGATTATCACCACTCATGTCCCAAATTACAAGAAAACTACTGAGCGGAAACGAGGCGGTGGCCCTTGGCGCGCTGCACGCAGGCTGCGCCCTCGGCGTCGGATATCCCGGAACGCCCTCGACGGAAATTCTCGAGGCATTTTCAATCCTCAAGGGGAACGCCGAATGGGCCCCCAATGAAAAAGTGGCGGCGGAAGTAGCCCTTGGCGTCGCGTTCGGCGAAAGCAGGGCGCTCGTCACGATGAAGCACGTGGGGCTCAACGTGTCGCAGGACCTTTTCTTTACGGCGTCATACAGCGGCGTCCAGGGGGCGCTGGTCGCCATAGTGGCTGACGACCCCGGCATGGCCTCGAGCCAGAACGAGCAGGACACCCGCTCGCTGGCCTATGCGGGCGGCCTACCCGTGCTAGAGCCTTCCGACTCCCAGGAAGCCTACGACTTTACAAAACTCGCGTTCGAGCTTTCGCACCGCTGGCAGATACCCTTTATAATCCGCACGACCACGCGCGTGGCCCACAGCAATACGATTGTCGAATACGACGAACAGAGCGCGAAGCCCCGGCCCAAGGCAAACTTCAACCGCGACATTTCAATGCGCGTGATGGTTCCCGGCCATGCGAAACCCGCGCACAAACGCCTTCGCCAGAAATTCGCCGACATGCTCAAATGGAACGACGAGCAGGGCCCCAACCAGATTATCGAGGGCAAGGACAAGAAGCTGGGCATCATTTCCAGCGGCATAGCCTTCATGCACGCGCTCGAGGCCGCCCCCGAGGCCGGCTTTTTCAAGGTGGGCTTTTCAAATCCGATGCCCGTCAACAAAATTAAGGAATTCGCGGCGCAGTACGACAGGTGCATCGTAATTGAAGAGGGCGATCCCTACATGACGACTCTTCTGCGCGCCGCCGGCGCGAACGTCGAGCCGCGCGAGGAAAAATGGCGCTTCGGCGAATTCACCGTCGACAGGGCAAAGGCGCAGATCGCCGGAGACCTATCTTACGAGACACCCGTAATTAAACAGAAGCCTCCGCAGCTTTGCAAGGGCTGCCCGCACATTTTCAGCTTCCAGCCGATGGCCGACATGGGCTGCATCGTGGCCGGAGACATCGGCTGCTATACGCTCGCCGCGATGAAGCCGATAAGCGGCATGGACATGCAGATATGCATGGGCGCCTCAATCGGCATGGGGCTGGGCCTGCGCAAGGTCCTGCCCGAGGATCAGGCGCGCAAGGTGGTAAGCGTTATAGGCGACAGCACTTTCATGCACAGCGGCCTCACGGGGCTTCTGGAGATGGTTTACAATCCGCCCGCCACGGGGCATGTCGTTGTTGTAGTGGACAATTCGACGACGGCAATGACAGGCCAGCAGGAGCATCCCGGCACGGGCCGCAAGCTGGACCACTCGCCCACAAACCAGGTTTCGATAGAGGCTGTCGCGAAGGCGATTGGCATTCAGAACGTGGAAACCTTCAATCCGGTGCGCGACAACGCGAAGTTTTCCGAGTACCTCAAGGAAAAGCTCGCAACTAACGAGCTTACGCTGATAGTCCTGCGCCAGCCCTGCATACTAGCGGCGGCAAACCTCATTAAAAGAAACAGGGGCCAATAAGATGAAAGACAAAATTACGAACATAAGAATTGCGGGCCTCGGCGGAATGGGCGTTTTGAAGGCGTCGCTGATATTGAGCGAACTCCTTTTCGAAGAGGGCCACGACGTCAAGAAGGCGGAAGTGCACGGCATGTCGCAGCGCGGCGGTTCCATTTCTAGCGACGTGCGCTTCGGCAAAAAGGTCGTAAGCCCGATGATACCCGAGGGCGAGGTTGACTTCCTCGTGTCGCTCGAACCCGAATGGTCGGATGTCCACAAGGTTTCCATGAAGGATGGCGGTATTGTGATATCGCCCGCAGACTTCGACGCGTCGAAGCTGGCCAGTGCAAAGGCCATCAACGTGGCCGCGCTCGGAGTGCTTAGCAGGCACCTCGACATACCGGAAAACCGCTGGCTCGAAGTGCTTGAAAAATTCTTCCCCGAAAAGCTCCATGCCGCGAACGAGGCGGCCTTCAAACTCGGCAGAAACTCCTAGGAAAATTTGCTATGACACACAACTGGAACGACAAAAACGGCGCATTCCACCCGATTAGCGCCATGGACTTCCTCCCGCGCGAAGAGCTGCGCCGCATACAGTCGCAGAGGCTCAAGGAGCTCGTGAAGCTTGCGTATGAAAACGTGCCGCTTCACCGTTCGCGCATGAACGAGCTCGGCGTGACGCCCTCCGACATCAGGGGAATCGACGACATCTCGAAACTCCCCTTCACGCAGAAAAGCGACCTGCGCGACACCTATCCCTACGGCCTTTTCGCGGTGGACATGGGCGAGGTCATACGCCTGCACGCGTCCAGCGGCACGACGGGCAAGCCGATAGTCGTGGGCTATACCGAAGACGACATGGAGGTTTGGGAAACTTCCGTGATGCGCTGCCTGCTGATGTTCGGCGTCCAGCGCGGAGACCTCCTGCAGAACTGCTTCGGCTACGGCCTTTTCACGGGCGGCATGGGCCTGCACGGCGGCGCCCAGAGGCTCGGCTGCACTGTTATCCCCGCGTCGGGAGGCAACACCGAACGCCAGCTCATGATCATGCGCGACTTCGGCTCGACCGCCGTAAGCTGCACGCCCAGCTATTTCATCCACATGATTGAAGAGGCCAAGAAATACGACGTCGACATGAAGAGCCTGCCACTCAAATTCGGCATATTCGGCGCGGAGCCTTGGTCGGAGCACATGCGCGAATACATCGAGGCCAACACGAACGTCAGGGCTTTCGACATCTACGGGCTCTCGGAAATCGCAGGCCCGGGCGTTGGCGGCGAATGCCTCGAACACAACGGCATTCATATTTTCGAAGACAACTTCTACCCCGAAATCGTCGACCCCGAAACGGGCGAACCGCTGCCGGACGGCGAGGAGGGCGAGCTTGTTATCACGACACTCGCGAAGCGCGCCATGCCCATCCTGCGATACAGGACGCACGACATCACTTCCATCATGAGCGAGAAATGCGCGTGCGGCAGGACGGTTCGCCGCATACGTCGCATAGGCCGCCGCAGCGACGACATGTTCATCATCCGCGGCGTCAACGTATTCCCCTCGCAGATAGAGGTTGCCCTTATGCGCGTCGAGGAGTGCACGCCGCACTACCACATTATACTTGAACGCGAAAAGGATCTCGATACGGTTACGGTTGAAGTCGAGGTCAACGACGACTGCTATATAGACAGCATCGCGCAGATGGACGCGCTCAGGAAGAAAATCCAGACGTCTATTTCAAACATAACCGGCATACGCATGACCGTTAAAATTGTGGAGCCCAACAGCATACCGCGCTCCGAGGGCAAGGCCAAAAGGGTAATCGACAAGAGAAAGATATAGCCATGAAAATCAAACAGGTTTCCATATTTCTGGAAAACACTCCGGGGCACCTCGAAAAAGCCTGCAAGGCGCTCGCCGACGGGGGCATAAACATCCAGACCATCACGATTGCCGAAACGAAAGACTACGGCATAGTCCGCACGGTGGTGGACAAGCCCGAAGAGGCCGTCGAAATTCTCAAAAACGCGGGCATGGTCGCGAAAATCGTGGACGTGCTCGCGATAGAGGTCGACGACACTCCCGGCGCGCTTCTGGCGATACTCAACAAAACCGCCGAGGCCGGCGTCAACATTGAATACATGTACGCCCTCACGCACCCCTTCAAAGACAAGCCCGTGATGGTGATGGCGTTCAAGGATGTCGACGCGGCCGAAAAGATTTTTAAATGACCTTCAAGTTCCGCAGCGAAAAGGACAGGGGCGGCGCGGTAAGCATTACCCGCCGCATCTTCGCCGTTTTCGTCGCGGCCTCCGCGCTGACGCTGCTGTACCTCAACATGACTGACAACGCGGACATGAAACTGTTTCTCGAGCATTTTCCGGAAATCGGCTCCCAGACCAAACGCACGATTCTGGCCACGTACAAGATGGGCGCATCGCTGTTCGTATTTTTCGCCGACGTCATCCTTGTGGGGCCTTTCGCGTATCTGAGCTATTTCGGCAAGCACATAAAGCCCAAGGATGGAAAACTGATAAATGCCCTCAGCTTTTTCGACATAGGTCTTTTGTTGGCCATCGTATTTACGGTATGGGTGGCGTCCGCAAGGTTCATCCTCATAAACATGGTGACGAAAACCCCGGTTAAATTCATACACCACGAGCCGCTCACCGTGTTCTGCATAGTGCTGTTCGCTATATGGTTTGTATTGGGGCTCATGAAGGTTTACTCATACCCCAAAGACAAGCGCAGGGAGCTTGCAAGGTACGCCATAAAGTTCTAGTTTTGCGTTATGCCGGAAGTATTTTTTGAAAGCAAAAGGCTTCTGCTTCGCAGCTGGTCTGAGGCCGATATCGGCCCGTTGTGCGAGATGAACGCAGACCCAAAGGTCATGGAATTTTTCCCGAAGACATTGGACAAAAGCGAAGTCTTGGCGCTCTATAACATGATAATTTCCGAGCAGGCCGAAAGGGGATTTTCGCTGTACGCGGTAGAGAAAAAATCGGACGGAAAATTTATCGGCCTCACCGGGTTTCACATGGCCAATTTTAATTCCGATTTCACCCCCGCGATAGAAATAGCCTGGCGATTGAAAAGCGAAGAATGGGGCAGGGGCTACGCGACTGAAGCCGCCCGCGCATGCCTGCAATACGGCTGGGAAACCCTGCATTTTAGGGAAGTGGTTTCATTCACAACGGAGGCAAACAAAAGGTCGGAAAACGTCATGAAAAAACTCGGCATGACGATGCAGGGCGAATTCATGCACCCGAAGCTGGATCCTTCGCACGCGTTGGCGAAACACGTGCTGTATAAAATAAATCTGTCCGGCATCCGCGCATTTTAGATCCAATACGGCTTTGACGGCGATTGTTGAACCGCACTCTAATGGGCGGCAGATTTTGAAAATATATTTATTACTATTACGCCCGCTATAATGAGCGCCAGCCCGAGCATTGCGGGCATGTCAAGCTTCTGCTTGTACACAAAGAACCCCAGCACCGAAACAAGCACAATGCCGATGCCCGACCACATTGCGTAAGCTATGCCAACGCTGATTTTTTGCAGGGTAAGGCTCAACAGGTAAAATGACGCGGCATACCCCAAAATAGTGACAATGCTCGGAATCGGCTTGGTAAATTGTTCGGTTGCCTTGAGCGCCGTCGTTGCGAAAGTCTCGCAGAAAATTGCGCCCAGAAGAAAGATAAAATATTTCATGAAAGGCGAAAATGAACTGAGACAAAAGAATATCAACAAAAAATGAACGATAGTTCACTTTTTGTAAGTGCATATTTCCCATAGCCTAATTTAAATGCAAAAACGATTCTGGAACCGGGCGATTTTTCGTATAAAAAAAAGGGTTCCGACGGAACCCTTTGAATAATATACTACCCCTAGTATTTTTATTTTATTATCCTGCGGCGTGCCGCAAAGAAAAGTGAAACTATGCCAAGCAACGCCGCTATTTGCGCAGGTTCAGGCACAATTGTGCCTGATATCTCGGCATACAGAGTGTTGCCCGATGCGGTAATTGAGACATTATCCAAAAATTTTGTTATGTCCACGCCGCCCAACACTACTTTCAGAGTGGAGCTGTCCCAGTCGTAATTTTTATCTCCGGACATTGCAGAGAACAGTATGATATCGTTAAGCTTTATCACGTCGCCAGCTGAAAAGACGTCGCGAATTAAAATCTCCAGTGCATAAAAGCTAAAGGAGTTAGACAAGCGGCTTAGGGAATGTAGAGTAGATGTTTT
>CALXSL010000012.1 GCA_944391135.1 uncultured Opitutales bacterium | reverse complement strand
GAAACCGAACGGAAAGCGGCGGCTGCGGCGGCCGAAAAGGCAAACACCGAAAAGTGGCTCAACGCCTATCTTGAGCAAAGCAAGAACGTCCAGCGCGACCTAGAGCTCGACATTCTGAAAGCGCAGGCTTCGGGCAATACGGCGCAGGCCGAAAAGCTCCAGAAGGAGCTGCGCATTTCGCAAATCGCCTCGGAAATTTTCGAGTACTCGCGCAAGGAAAACATGAGCGCAAAGGAGCTTGCCGCGCTCAAGGACAAGGCGACGCAACAGGCGTCGCAGCGCTATGAGCTCGAAAAGTCCGTCACCGACGAAGTGCAGCGGCAAAACCTCGCCAAGAACGCGCAGGCGCAGATTGAGGACATACTCATCACCCGCGAAATCGAGCGCCTGAAGGCTGCGGGAAAGTACACCGAGGCCAAGCAGGTCGAGCAGGAGCGCGACATCAAGCGCACCCTTGCGGGTATGGAGGGGCTTTCCGGAGACTCCAAAAAGGAAGTCGAAAAGGCGCTGCGCGACACCTACGCCTACCGCGACAAGCAACAGAAGCGTTCGGGCGGGATCACGGGCGGATATTCCGCGTCGGGCAATTCGGGCGGCGGCGGAGTCGTGGAGCAAAGAAACGACATGCGCGGCGGCCAAGGCCCGACGCCTCCCGCCGCCCCGCGCGGCACCCGCCGCAACAGCGCGCCCTCGCGCCGTCAGGGCGAAACGTGGGAGGAGGCCAACGCCCGCTACGAAAACGAACAGGCAGAAAAGGCAAATAAGAAGACCGAACGCGCCAAGGAGCGCGACAGAATCAACGCCATGAGCCCCGGCGAGAGGCTGCGCGCCAGTCTTTACTCCAACAGGGAAAATGTCAGCGCCCGCGGGCTCGTGAACCAAATGGGCGCGACGGCCTCGAGGCTCGCCGGAACCGTCAGCACGGATCCGCGCAGCGCGCCCAAGCCCGCGGGAAGCGCCGCGGCCGGGCAGCAGCCGGGAGCGGCCTCAAGCGATCCGCTCGCAAAGGCTTTAGGGGACAAGGGCGTCGAGCAGGAAACGCCCTTCCAGAAAAACCTTACCGAAACATTAAAGACAATCTCGGAGAAGCTCGAAAAGGGCAACGAGGACTTGGCGAGCATTAAATCATCAACCGACGCATTGGCGTTAAAAAAGAACTGATTATCATGTTAGACGATTCAAAAGGCATAAACTTCAACACCCCCGTCTACGCGGACACATTCCGCCGAAACTGGGAATTTGAACAGTACGGAGACCAGAATCACTACTGGCTGGAGCTCGACTACTACGTCATGCGCGACGCTTGGGAGGCCACTCGCAAGCCCTACGGAACCGCGCTTGACTTCCACATAAAGGCGGCCAACGGCAAGCCGATTTTCCGCGACATAGGCGAGGCCGAGCTGGAAACTTTATCTTCAAGAGGCTTCCGGCTTATAAATGCGACAAAAACTGTCGCCTCTAACAACGAGGCCGTCTACAAGGTCACGGAGCTCTACGGCTACGCGCCCGACATGACGTTCAAAAAGTACACTACTGAAACAATCCCGCGCTTCGGAACCGAAGACCCCGCCGGGGCCGTAAGCGAAATCGTTCAACGTCCGGGAAACACCTACGACGCGAGCTGGGATCGCTACACTATAAAACTGGGTGCGAATGCCGCGAAGTTCCGGGCTGGCGACATTGTCACGCTAAACGGGATGCCAGCCAACCCGGGCTGGAGCAACATAGCGGGCAAACCCGTCGCAATCTACAAGGTTAATGAAACGACAATCGTGCTTCCCGACTTCCAGCCGGCTTTCACAAAATCCGGCACAAGCTTGACGACCAGCCAAATGCTGAAAGCCCTAAACTGGACGGATTTGGGCTGGTGGTACGGCACGTTCACCCTTTCGAGGGCGTTTTCAAGCAGGGCTCCCGGAAACGTAAAGGCGGTGCTGCGCAACGAGATAAGCTACCATTATGAAGTGCCAGAGCTCGAAGAGCGAGACGTTCCCATAGACACCACGGGGCTTGAGGTGGACGTCATAAACGCACTCACGACGCCGAACATTGAAACGTGGAAAGAGATGGTCGCCAACCGGGAGGAAATCATCGCAATCGATCCGGAACTTGAGAGCGTCTACACCATGTACAAGAAAACCGTGAAATATACACGCTGCAGATAGCCTCGCAACCCAAATGAAAGCCCCCTGCAAATACCTTGCAGGGGGCTTGCTTTTTATACCGAACCCGGCCGTGTTTCCTCAAACGTATGGCATTTTTCCTCAAACCTTCTGGCGCGATACAGCGTCGGAATAATTTTTCGCGATAACGCCCGTCCAGTCTCCCCCCTGAAAAGTCTTGCCCTGCTGCGCCTGAAAATAAATGGACGTCGAGCCCGCCCCGGGATCCTGCGAATAAATGTACCCGCTTCCGTCCAGTCCGCCGAAACGCACGAACGCGTCGGTCACGGGAGGGGTGTAGCCGGGCTTGTCGCGTCCGTCGGCGAGGGCGTTTCCGCTGTAGTGGACGGCAAACTTTTGCCCCTCTCCCCCTTCGGCATAGTTATTGTTCATTTTTACCACCCCGCCGACATCAAGCGACCATTTGCCAGTGCCGTATGCCGCATTGGGATTATAGGAGAAGGAATAGGAGTTCGCATTTCCCATGTTGAAATCCCCACCGACCGTTATGCTGTTAAAGCCATAGCGCGACTCTACGCAGCCAAACATCACGATGCCGTCGGTCCCAGTAAAATTTATTCCGCCCTCGCCTATGACAATATCGGGGGCCTTGTAGGCCGCCCCGTTAAAAGTCCCGCTTCGGACGGCCGCCTCCTCCTCTGCCGTCAAAGTTTTCAAATTAAAACCAGTGCGCTGCTCAAGGCTTTTCATTTCAATAGCCCCCTCTCCGAGGGCATAGCTCAAATTGCCAAAAAAAACGGCGTCTTTGAACGCATCGGGAACGCCGCCATACCAGTAGACCGACTGAAACCGGCCGTCTTGGAACATAACCGCACCGTCTACGGCATTCAAATAAATATTCCATTCTACGGTTTCGGAACAAGCGCCGGAAGCCGCCGCCGCTGTAAGCAATATCTGTATGCTCCTTCTTATTTTCATAATAACTGCCCGTGTTAAGTTTAAACGTTTTCGGATAACTTTCGAAACGACATATACACACGGACCGGAATGCCATAAAGCGCATAAATGCGCTTAACTACTTGATTGACGCGGGAAAGTGTTGAAAAACGCAAAAGCATATTGGCTGCGAAAGCGCAAAAAAAAGGCCGCATAAAATGCGGCCTTTTTTCGTCACTTTGCAGGCGCGGCGGCTTTGGGAGGCGGCGCAGCCTCCCCCTTGGCTTCGGCCGCGTTTTTGGCTTTTTCCTCTTTGGCCTTGTCTTTCATTACGTAAGACCACGAAGGGGCCTCAAGCCCGATGAATGAAAGCTTGTTGAAATACCACAGAGCTCCGACAGCCACGGCAACGGCGACGACAACCGCCGTGCCGAGTTTAAGCCCCGTGCGCTTGTGCACATAGGGGTCCTGCCTGTCGCGCTTTGCGTTCAGCGGCAGGTGTCCCACCTGCGTCAGGTGCGAGCCGAACACAATGTTGACGTTCGACCTTCCGTTGATTGCCCAGCCGTTCGCGTCGAGAAGCGGGGCCAGGTTTCTTATCCTCAGCTTCATTGCGGCCATTATCATGGACGGCAGGGATATCGCCAGAATTATGCCCAAAATGCCAAGCGGCAGCCACGGCCCCATACCCTTGAAGAAGGACATGATGGCGGCGAAGGCGGCGGTTATGCCTGCGAACGCCACGCCCAGGGCGGCCACGGTGCCCACGTCTATTTTCTTGGGGGCCGCTCCCGCGGCGGGGGGAGTGGCGGCGGCGCTTATGCCCGTCTGAAGCTTGTTTACGACGTCCGAGTCGGCGTTGGTCGTGTACTTGGCAAACTGCTCGCTTATGACCTTCACGATTCTCTTGTAGGGAGACCAGAAAGCCTGCGATATGCCTATGGGGTTTTCGACAATTTTGGTGACGGTGGCGTCCCAGTCGCGCCCGAGGCGGTCGTAGAACACGCCGTTGCGCCCCACGATCAGGCTGTCGGAATCGCCAGACGAAACGAGGGCCGCTATGTTCAAATCGGGCTCGCCCGCGCGCTTGCAGGTACAGTAAAGAAGATAGCCGTAGCTCAGCGGCGACATCTGGGCGTGCTTCGCGGGATCGTTTACCTTTATGCAAAGGCCGCACATGCGCTTGTCTATATAGAGGTTGCCGTACTGGAAGATGGCGTTTTCGCCCTCGCGGTAGAAAGACTGGAAGCTTGCGAAGTTCGCCACGAGCTCGTAAAGGTTTTTGTGGTAGCGCACAAGCTGCTCGACCTTGAGGATATTCTCGGCCTTGGGCCTCATGCTTTCGTCCTTGGCGATGAGTTCGAGCAGCCTGCCCTTTTCGTCGCCCTTGAGGATTTCCGCCGAGCGCGCGAGGTCTATCTGCGCGATGCCGTCGGAGGGCTTTGCGCCCGTCCACGCCTCGTACGGGGCGACCGCCGCCTTTATTTTATTCCAGCCCTCAAGATTCAAGTCGCCGCCGGGGCCGAGAAGCGGCTCCATGGTCTTTTTGTGGAACGCGGCAAGCGCGTCGCGCCACGCGGGGTTCACGTCGCCGTCAACCTTGAGCGTCGAGACAGAGCCTATGCGCGCGGCGGGGAGGGCCTTGAGGTCGGCCGAAGCGTCGCTCACATCCTTGGCGAGAATCGCGCCGAAAGTTTCCGCGCTGGGATTTACCGAATCCTTCACGGTCGGGTCGAACGCGATTATCTGGGCGCGTGTGAAATAGTCGTCAATCTTGTCCTTTACGGCGGCGTACGCCGCGTAGGCGTCGGCGGTATTGTCGCCGAGGAACATTATGTCCTTGTTCTGCTTGGGGCTGTCGCCCCACGCGGCGTAGTCGGAAAGCGCCGCGTAGAATTTTTCGACAAGCTCGGCGTCCGCGCCCTGCTTGCCCGAGCGGTCGGTCTTTCCGCCGTAAGCCTTGACGATGTCGGCTATGACGGCAGCGACGGGGGCGTCGCCCGCGGCGGCTTCCTCAGTAATGATGCCGTCGCCGTTGAAGGGCACGTTCGCAAAAATCTTCGTGGTGTCGGCGAAGTCGTCCACGGATATCTCGTCGGCCGAAGGCTTGCCGAGGTTTGAGAGGGCCTGCTTCGCGCTGTCTAGAAGGGCTTTGCCCTCGTCAGTCGCGTCGTTTATTTCCGAAAGCTTCATCACGGACGAACCGTCGAGAAGCCTGTCGGTGTTCTTCAAGAGGGGCGAAACCCATTCGCACGCCTGCACGAGCTCGTCGCGCATAATGCGGCCGTCCTTGTTCGCGTCCACGAAGTCGAGCGTCTTCTGGTCGAAGAAAAGCCCGCTGGTGGGGCAGCTCAGGGCCGCCCAAAGCTTTTTGTCGAGCGAGCCGATATTTTCGATATCGCTTCCGCTCTCGATTTTTACCTGATATACCCCGCCCGCCTTGAAAAAGCTCCAACGATGTTTCTGCAAATTATCGCTCATAAAAATTGCCAAAAAATATATTCGCGCTGCGTCCCGCGTCAACCCCCTTTTTAGACACGCGTTTTCGGCGTTGTTTCAAAATAATACGCCGCATTTTGCTTCGGATTGGATTGACACACGCATTTTTGCGTGGACATATTGTCCGCATAGTCATAACAGGGCATAAAGAGCACCATGAAAATATCAACCAAAGGCAGATACGGCGTGCGCATACTCGCCGACATCGCCGCGCACCAGAACGGCGCGCCGCGGCTCATCCGCGAGATTTCCGAAAGCCAGAAGCTGTCGCAGAAATATGTCAGCAGGCTTGTTTTGGCGCTCAAAAAGGGCGGCTTCATAAAGTCGATAAGGGGGGCGCGCGGCGGCTACATACTCGCGAAAAATCCGAACGACATGAACCTGCTCGAAGTGCTTGAGGCCATGGAGGGCCCCATATCCTTGGCCAAATGCGTGCTAAACCCGAAAAAATGCAAGGAATCCGCCCATTGCGTGACGCGCAATATGTGGTGCGCGCTCAACGCCAGGGTAAGGGAATCTTTCGCGGCCATAAAAATGGCCGAAGTGCTAAGCGGCAGCGACAATTCCGCCTTCGGCTGCGCAGAAAAAATCGTCGCGCCCACAACCTGCGAATGACATGTTCACACCTCCGCGAAGAAAAGACAGGACGATAAGCGCCGAAGAGGCCGGAAAAATCCTCGACGGCGGCGAATACGGTTTTTTGAGCCTCGGCAGCGACGCCGACGGCTACGCATACGGCATACCGATAAGCTACGCGAGAAAGGGAAATGAAATATTTTTCCACTGCGCGCCCGAAGGGAAGAAGCTCGACATCATAAAGGGCGGCGCAAAGGCCACATTTTGCGTGGTCGGCAAAACCGAGCTTTCCCCGTCCACTTTCAGCACAAACTACGAAAGTGCGATAGCATTTGGGAAACTCACAGTTTGCGAAGCAGAAGAGGAGCGCATGCGCGGCATCTGGCTCATAGCCGACAAATATTCGCCCGAATTCAGGGAAAAGGCCGAAAAGTACATAGCGGGCTCCATGCCCCGAACGGCAATACTGAAGCTGGAAATAGAACACATTTCCGGCAAAGCCAAAAAGAATGCCAAAACTCCCCGCGACTAGGACTTTCCGCTCCGGGCTCCCCCTATAATTTTCTTGCGCAGAAGCCCCCATGCTGTTTGATATGTGGGGATATGGCTAACAGAAAAATTTTGATTCTCGGCGCAAACGGATTCATCGGGTCTTCGCTCGTATGGAAGATTCTAACGGACACCGACTGGGAGGTTGTCGGCGCGGACCTTTCCGACAACAAGATAACCGAGAGCCTCAAGAACCCCCGCTTCAAATTTTCCAAAAAAGACATTGTCAAAGACCGCGACTGGGTAGAAGAGCAGGTCAAGGAGTGCGACACCGTATTGCCGCTCGTGGCCATAGCCACCCCCGCCCTATATGTGAAAGACCCCCTGCGCGTCTACCGCCTCGACTACGAGGCCAACATGGAAATCGTCAAGATGTGCGTGGCGCACAGGAAGCGCCTGATATTCCCCTCGACCTCCGAAGTTTACGGCATGTGCCCCGACGAGTTTTTTGACGAGTACAAGTCGAACCTGGTGCTTGGCCCAATCGAAAAGGAGCGCTGGATATACTCGTGCATCAAGCAGATGCTCGACCGCGTCATCTGGGCCTACGGCAACCACGAGGGCCTGCAGTTCACGCTCTTCCGCCCCTTCAACTTCATCGGCCCCAAGCAGGACGACATCAAGGCCCCGCAGGAAGGCGCGTCGCGCGTGCTCACGCAGTTCTCGCACAACATCATAAACGGCAAGACGATAAAGCTCGTCGACGGCGGCAAACAGAAGCGCGCCTTCACCTTCATCGACGACGCCATGGACTGCATGCTCAAAATCCTCGAAAACAAGGGCGGCTGCGCAGACGGCAAGATTTTCAACATAGGCAACCCCTATCAGGAATACTCCATCAGGGAGCTCGCCGAAATGCTAGTCGAGCTCGTGGGCGAATATCCAGAGTACGCCGAAAACGCGAAAAACGCCAAGATAGAAATCGTGCCGAGCGAAGACTACTACGGCAAGGGCTACCAGGACGTCTCGCGCCGCATGCCCTCCATAAAGCAGGCGGAGGAAATCCTCGGCTGGAAGCCCGCGACAGACCTGCGCACCGCAATGAAGCTCACGCTCGACTACCACCTGCTCGGAAAGGACTACGAGCTCGAGCGGGCAAAGTAACATATGAAACTTGCCGTAAAAATAGACGTAGACACTTACCGCGGAACCCGCGACGGGGTGCTTCCCCTGTGCAAGGTGCTCAAAAAGCACGGCGTTCCCGCGACATTCCTTTTTTCATTCGGCCCCGACAACACGGGCAAGGCCCTGCGCCGCATATTCAGAAAAGGCTTTTTGAAAAAATGCCTGCGCTCTAACGTGGCCGGCAACTACGGGCTCAAAACGCTCATGTACGGCACGCTTCTGAAAGCCCCGCGCATAGCCAAGCTCTGCGCCGGGCAGATGAGGAAAACAAAGGACATGGGCTTCGAGTGCGGCATACACTCGTGGGACCACTTCCAGTGGCAGGACTACCTGCCCGCGATGCGCATAACCGAGGTGCAGTGCCAGTTCACGCGCGCGGCGGTGGAATTCGAAAAGGTCTTCGGCGAAGAACCAAAGACTTTCGGCGCGCCCGGCTGGCAGATAACGCCCGACGCCCTTGAGGTTGAGGACAGCGTGGACCTCCTGTACGCCTCGGACACGCGCGGCAAATACCCCTTTCTGCCAATGATGGGCGGCAGGGTCTTCAAGACGCTCCAGATACCATCGACGCTTCCCACGCTCGACGAAGTGTTGGGCGAAACCGCGCTGGAGGACGTAGCCTCACTGCATTTGGGCGAGATGGAAAAAACCGAGCATTCGGTTATGACAATCCATTCGGAGCTCGAAGGCATGGCCTACCTTGAATGGTTCGACAAATTTCTAGGCGAAGCGAAAGCGCGCGGGACGGAATTTTACTCGCTCTCCGACAGGGCGCGGGAACTTTTGAAAGACAGGGAGAAAATCCCGACATGCGAAATAAAAATGCAGGAATTCAAAGGCAGGAGCGGAACGCTCGCCGTTCAGCAGGCCTGAGGAAACACAATGGAGAACTTCGACGGCAAATCTTCGGTTGATGAAATAAGGGCGCGCTTCGACGCCGACGTCGAAAGGTTTTCAAACCTCGAGACGGGCCAGACCTCGACGGTTGACGCGGCAATATCGCTGGAGCTTATCGCGCAGGCCGCCGCGGCATCGCTCGAAGGCAAAAAAACGCGGCGCGCGCTCGACATCGGCTGCGGGGCGGGAAATCTCACGCTCAAACTCGGCACACTTTGCCCCGGCTTCGACGCCGACCTGCTGGACCTTAGCGGCAACATGCTCGCAAGGGCAAAAGAGCGCGTAAGCGCGGCAAGCAAAGGGACGGTAAGAACTTTTCAAGGCGACTTCCGCGAAACTGATCTGGACCCCGAAAGCTACGACGTAATCCTCGCCGCGGCGGTGCTCCACCACCTGCGCGGCGATGACGACTGGCAAAAGGCTTTCGCCAAAATCTTTTCGCTCTGCAAAAAGGGCGGCAGCGTGTGGATATCCGACCTCGTAAGCCACGAAGACCCCGAGGTCGAAAAAATCATGCGCGCGCGCTACGCGCAATACCTCACAAATTTGGGCGGCGCGGAATACTGCAAAAAAGTGCTCGAATACGTCGAGCGCGAAGACTCCCCGCGCCCGCTCACATACCAGCTTGAACTTTTGAAATCGTCGGGCTTCGACCGCGTCGAAGTCCTCCACAAAAACTCGTGCTTTGCCGCATTCGGAGCCTATAAACTATGAAAATTTCCGCATTTTTGATCGCATCGGCACTCGCAATTTCGCTCTCGCAGGCGCAGACGCTCGGCGACGCGCTGAAAAAGAAATCCGCGCCCGTTCAGGATGTGCAGCCTGCCGAACAGGCACAAAGCTCTGAAGAAAGCAATGGAGCTGAAGCGAACCGGCTTTCGGCCGAAGAAATCGCGTCAATAAAAATCAAGGCGGAAGCGGGCGACGCGGAATCGCAGCTGGCGCTCGGCGCGCTGTGCATCAACGGCTATGAAAACAACGCGCCCGATGCCGAAAAGGGCCTTGAATGGATAAACAAGGCGGCAGCGCAAAACCTTTCCGCCGCACAGCAGTTTCTGGGCTACATTTACGGCGAGGGCAGAATAGTAAAACGCGATTATGAAAAGGCCGCATACTGGCGCGAACTCGCCGCAAAGGACGGCAGCGCAAACGACAAATGGACGCTCGGCAGCGCATACCTGTACGGGTTTTTCATGCCCAAAGACCAGGTAAAGGCAGTCGAATGGATAACGGCGGCTGCGGATGAAGGCCATATAGACGCCATAAACAAGCTCATTGAAATCTATACAAATTTCAAATCTCAGGAGCATATAGACTATTGGAAGGGCGAGCTTGCCAAAACCGAACTGGAGGAAGCCAAAAAAGGAAACGTGCGCGCGATGGCGGTTGTCGCCGAAAAGTTCATGTCAGGAAAGGACGGGCTTCCAAGGAACAGGGCCAACGCCATTTACTGGTACAAAACCGCCGCCGATAAAAAGCACCCCGACGCCATGATGGCCATGGGGAAAATGTACGCCAAAGGGAGGTTCGTCTCAAAGAACCCCGAACTGGCGCAAAAATATTTTGACGAACTCGCGAACGCGGACATCCGCTATGCGGTGAAAATTTCCGACTATTACGCCGACGACAGGGGCGGCTACGAGGCCGACATAGAAAAGGCGAACGAATGGTTCGAACGCTGGGTGGCCTCCGACATGGCCGACGTCACAACTCGCCTGAGCTGGGCGTGGAAATACTGGGCGGGCGCTTCGGGGCTGAAACGGGACAGGGAAAAAGCCGCCTACTGGGCCGAAAAGGCCATAGAAGCGAACGACGCCATGCTTATGACGCAAAGCGAGGGGGCGCCCGTCGAGTCGCTCATAAAAAGCGACAACATACGCAAAATGATAGCCGACATCAAGGCGGGGAAAGAAGCCCCCCAGGACCTGAAAAGCTACATAGTGCCCGACGAGGAATAGCCGCTATTTCAAAGGAATCATTTCGACTGTCTTATAGAATACTTCCGCCCCCTCCAACTGCAGCAGGATTTTGCCTTCGGCCACACTGAGGTTTTCGGCCCAATTGACAAGGCGTCCGTTCACATAATGCTCCGACTTCCCGCCAAAGCATATTATTTCAATTGTGTTCCATTCGGGATTGGGGTTCTCGTAATTGGCCGTGCGCAAAATGCGCTTCTGCGTTCCCTCCATGAAGCTTTCGTTGGGCGAATCCGCATTTGTGCCGCCCACGCACCAATAGTCGCCGCAGTCGTTTTCCTGAATCTGGCATTCGATTGAAACGGGCCAAAGCCTGTCCTGTGCGGATTCGGGGAAATGGTACAAAACGCCGCTGTCGCGCGGGTCGTTCAGGCGTGGCGCGTATTTTTTGTCGCCCCAGCGGAACACAACTTTCAGATAGTAATCCTTGTACGAGCCATTTGTGCACAGGTAGCCCATCGCCTCGCCGTTGAAGCGCATGACGCCGTTCTCGACGGTGAACGCGCCCTCGACATCGTTGTCCTTTCCGTACTTCTCCGTGAAAGTGTACCAGCCGTCAAAATTTTCGCCGTTAAACAATTTGACGGCAGAAATATCGGGCCTGTCCAGCGCGGTAAAAGACGCCCTGCCCTTGTGGGCAATCAAAATCTGCGGTACGCCGTCCGGCTGTTCCTCAGCCTTTGGCGCGACACAAGCCGACAATAAAACACATGCCGCCGCAAAACAGGCAGACTGCAAAAATTTCGTTTTCATGCGGAAACTTTTATGTGCACTCCGCAAGTTTGTCCAACACAAAAGCCGCCGGAAACCGGTGCGCAAAAATTACCAGGACGAACAACAGCCGCAAAGCTTTTTTGCCGCAGAGGGGTTGATGGATGTTTTCAATTCTCCGCAACCGCACCCATAAAGTCCGGCAGGCAGCCATGCCGCACGGACATACGCAGGGCGGACACGCGCCGCCCTAGACCGCGCGGTGTGCGGGTGCCGTGCCTGCGCCCGCATATGCCTGTGCGCCATTATAAACTTACAGCATCACAACAGGGGCATTGCATAGGAATGCGAACAACGCTTCATCCCTTCCACAGCAAACGACAAAAAGACAATGTCCGTCACGACGGGCATTCCTCAATTGCAAAAAAGAGACCGCTTTTCGCGGCCTCCAATGTTTTCTCAGTACTAATTACGGCAAAATTTCCCGCCTACTTCTTGAATATAACGCGCGACTGAAACACGGCGTACGTCTGCGTGCCGTCAACATTCGTTATCACGGTGTCGCACACGGCCGACTTCGCGTCGCTGTACGACAGCTTCGATTCCGCTATAACCAGCGCGGAAGCCGGGCAAGGCGCCACGAAGTTTATGCTCGCATACGACGTTATCGCGGTCTTGTCGTCGGTGTTGCTCGCGCGCGCCGACGCGAAATCCGCCAGGGTAAAAAGGTATCCTCCGTGCGCAATGCCGACGCCGTTGAGAAATTCCTTCTCCACGACGCCCTGCACGCGCGAGTGTCCGAAACGCATTTCAAGCGTCTTTAGCTTGAGCGTCTTTGCCAGCATGTCTTTGTCCGGGTTCGCCATTTTTTATAGTTTCGTCTGTTCGCCGGCCGCAAAGCGGCTCGGCTCTGGTTCATTTTAACCTGATAGAGCTCTGCGACTGCAAAGCAGTGCGGCTCTGTTTTTTAATCTAATTCCGTTCGCCGTCCGCAACGCGGAATAGCCCCCGCTTTGTTATAATCTTTTGCCTTAAATAAACGGGAGGGATGGTTCGCATCCCTCCCTGAATATAAAAAACCAACTAGATTTTCACGCCGACTTTCGTCGTCATTTCATTGAACGCTTCAAGCAGCCTCTTTGTGACAGGACCGGGTTTGCCGGTACCGATGGAGCGGAAGTCGAGCTCGACAAGCGATATGATCTTCGCGGCGGTTCCGGTGAGGAAGCATTCGTCGGCCACCCAGATGTCGTAGCGCGTAAGCTGCTTTTCGATCACCTCGATACCGAGTTCCCTGGCCAAGTCCATGACGGCCTCGCGGGTCATGCCGCCAAGGGAGCCCTGGCTGACGGGCGGGGTAATCAGCTTGCCGCCGGAAACGATGAAAACGTTGTCGCCGCTGCATTCGGCCACATAGCCCTCCTGGTTGAGGAGAAGGCATTCCTGGTAGCCGAGCTTCTGCGCCTCGATTTTCGCCATGATGTTGTTGAGGTAGTTTAGGCTCTTGACCATGGGCGGAAGCGCCGCCGGGGAATTCCTGCGCGTGGGAACGGTGATGACCTTCAGGCCGTTGTCGTAAAGCTCCTGCGCGTACAGCTGGACCTGGTCTGCTATGATGATGAGGCGCGGGTCGTGACACGAGAAGGGGGACAGGCCTAGTTTGCCCTTGCCCCTCGTTACCACCAAACGGATATAACCGTCCGAAAGGCCGTTTTCGCGGCACGATTCGCAGACGGCGTCGATGACTTCCTGCTTGCTCCATGGCAATTCCAAAAGGATTGCATGCGCGGAGCGGAAGAGCCTGTCTATATGGCTTTCCAATTTGAAGACGTTGCCCTTGTAAAGCCTGATGCCTTCAAATATGCCGTCGCCATACAGCAGTCCGTGGTCGAAAACAGAAACGCAAGCCTCGTTTTCGTCATAGAACTTTCCGTTTATATATACCTTCATTTTTATTCCTTATTATTTTTGTAAAACTCGCAAAAAATACACCCGCGCGGCGCGGCTCGTCAATAAAATACATTGCGGGTATTTTTCCGTTTTACCCCCCGTGGGAAGCGGGAAAAAGTCTTGAGCCTTCACTCTACTGCACTTTTTCGCCAAGGATGGGAAAGCCGTCCTCGAACTTCAGCTCGCGTATCGTCATCGTCTCCGTTTTGGAATTCGGCGCATGATAGCTTATCATAGTCCTGCCGTCGAACGCCTTGAACACCATGGCGTGCCCGCCGTCTTCCTTCGGATTCAAAGGCTCAAGCTGCACCCACGGCCCCTCGATTTTTCCGCTTTCGGAAACCGCGAGCGCTATTACGTATCCGCCCCGATTGTCCTGCGTCGACCATGTCATGTAAAGAGTCCCGTCGGGCGAACGGTTCACGACCGGGGCGTCCGTAACGCATACGCCGTCCCTCGCGTATCTGTAAGACGACGCCTTGAAAAGCAGTATGGGCTTTCCCACGGTTTTCTTCAGGTCCTTGCTCAGTTTCTGCGCGTACATTTCGCCGTCGCGCACCTGTATCCATTCCCTGCAGAAAAGCATCCATGGCTGCCCGTCTCCGTCAACGTACAATGTGGCGTCCAAACATATCCAGCCTTTGGGCGTTATCGGCGCGTTTACGAGCGGTTTGTACGGACCATCCACTTTGTCCGACACAAGTATCGAGCAGGCGCGCTCGCCCTGCGGCCCAATCAGCGTTTCATGCGTGTTCTCGGCCGGGCTGAAAGTTGAGAATATGTAATACTTGCCGCCATACTTTATAAGGTCGGGCGCCCAGAAGTCGCGCTTGCCCCAAAAATCCGGCGCGGGAGCAAAACACTTTCCAACCTTGCGCCATTTTTTAAGGTCTTCGCTTTCATACAGAACAAATCCGTTATCCGACCTCAATGTGTAATACTTTTGCGAAGCGTCGTCCGCGAGTATGTAAGGGTCGCGGATGCGGAAATCCGATATGTCCATATCATAATCAGCTTCCGCGCCCGCGGCGCACAAAA
Organism: uncultured Opitutales bacterium; assembly: GCA_944391135.1. Lineage (GTDB taxonomy): Bacteria > Verrucomicrobiota > Verrucomicrobiia > Opitutales > Intestinicryptomonadaceae > Merdousia. Next base: position 55,419 of record CALXSL010000012.1, on the reverse strand, counting down.
ACGCCGACAATGCCAAAAAACAGCCCAGCAATTTTTTCATTCATTTTCCTTCCCATAATGGTTTGTCATACTGGGGAACAAAAATAGCGGGAATGCCGCCTCGAACAAGAATATTGCGCGGCGGCCGACAAAAATTATCCCAAAACAAACAGGATTAATTCAATTTTCTTCGAGAACCGGACTCCCGTTTTCAAATTTAAATTCGCGTATTGTCAGGGTTTCAGAATACGCTGATTTCTTTATAGCCCTTGTTTTCTTTTATAAGATAAATATGGCGTCGTGCAACCTGTCTCGCGGCAGCAAGTCTTTGCTGCCGCGAGAGCATCGCCGGGCATTGTGGGGCTTAAGCCCCAACGGGCGGATTTGCTGCGTAAATTCCTCCGCCTTCACCCATTATACCCGGGCAGGCTAAAACTATATGCAACGCATATAGTTTTACAATAAAGCCTCGGGGCGGTCTTTTCGCGTTTCTACGTTTATGCAAACCTGCAAAAACCAATAGCAACAAAGCATTCCGCAATTGCGTCAGCAATGCGGAAGATTCAAACGAAACAACGCTACTATGAATGGAAGCTCTGCTTTCTAACGGGGAAAACAAGCGAAGCGCGTTTAGATCTTTCGCAAAGCGAAAAACCCGAAGGGCGCGACGCTCCGAAGGAGGCGCGTCAACTTGAGGGGCGGCAATGCGCCCCTTAACTCTAAGCCGGCTATGAGCCCCGCTTTTTATAGCCTTAAACCGCATAGAACTTTAGGAGCACACCGCTGAAGACGAGCGTGAGGATAGACAGGGCAACCATTGTTGGCAGGAGGGAGATAGAGGGTTGTATTTCCTTTTCGGTGCCGGAGGGGGTGTCGAAGGCGGCGCGCATCCATGCGAAATAATAGTAGATGGAAACGACGGAGCCGAAGATCATGATGCCCATGAGCCAGTACATTTGGGCGGCCCACGCAAAGATGAGGATTAGGAGCTTTCCGAAGAATCCGGCTGTGGGGGGAATGCCCGCGAGCGAGGCGAGGTTGACGACGAGGGAGCCCGTCATGGTTGCACTTTTGCGGGAAAGGCCGCGGTAGTCGGATATGCTTTGGTCATAGTCGTCATAGCCTTCAAACTGGTTTACGACGAAGAAAATGGCGTAGGTCGCGAGCATGTAGGCGACTATGTAGAAATACACGGCGAAATAGAATTCATCGACATTGCGCAGCTTCATCATGGCGATTATGAGCACGAGCAGATAGCCGGCGTTTGCGATGCTGGAAAAGCCCATGAGCCTTTTGACGTTGACCTGCGTTACCGCGCCGAGGTTGCCTACGAGAATCGTGAGCGCGGCGATCACCGAAAATGCGAATTCGGCGCGGTCTCCCATGGGGCCGAGGGCAATGCACATCCTGCTTAGGAAGATGATTCCGGCTGCCTTCGAGGCCACTGCGAAAAAGGCGGTAACGGGAGTCGGCGCGCCCTGATAAACGTCGGGAGTCCAGAACTGGAAAGGAACAGCGGCTATTTTAAACAAGAGACCCGCGGCTATCAAAACCATGCCGATGCGGAACACGGGGCTGTACAGGCCCGCGCTGAAGTTCGCAAAATTCAGGAGGTCGATGTGTGTGGCGAGGCCCGCGCCATAGACGAAGGCAATGCCTAGCAGGAACGTCGCACCGCTTACGCCGCTTATGACCAGATATTTTACGCCCGCCTCAAGGCTGGCCGACTTGTTGTGCGCCCAAGCCGCCATGACGTACAGGCAGAGAGTCACGCACTCGAAGGCCACAAACGCGACCATCAGGTTGTTGGAGCGCACGAACAGTATCATGCCCATCGTGCAGATTATCAGCACCGCGAGAAACTCGCTTCGGTTTTTTCCGCCCTTTGAAAAATATGCCACACCCATGAGGGTTGAAAGCATCGCGCACGCGATTGCGAACGCGGAAAACGAGGAGTCTTTGGAGAGGAGACCGGCGAAAAGCGTGTCGGCGCTTTCCGGGACGTAGAACACCTCAACGAGCAGCGCGCCGAGAAGCCCGGCGAAACCGAGAACCGAAAGCCATTTGCGCGCCTGCTGCGGCACTACCGCCGCGAGGGCGACTATCGCCACCGAGGTCACCGCGAGGACGGCCTCCGTGGCGACCTCGTTCCAACCGTAAACTATAGAACTTGTATCCATATCAGTCTTAAATTTATTTAGATTCGCTGTATGCGGGTATGTCTTTCATGTCGGCGTCGAGCCCCTTGGTGACGCTCTTGGGGCAGAAGCCCACGAACATCAGCGCGGCAATCAGGATTATCGCGGGAATCCTCTCCTTCACGCTTATGTCGGCGATGGCCCCGAACCTTTTGGAAATCCACTCGGAGGGCTCGCCCATGAAGATTCTGGCGACGGCGCGCAGCCCGTAAACCGCCGAGATTATTATGCCCGTTGCGCCGAGCGCGCATATGGCGGGCGAGAAATTCCACAGCGAGACGAGCACGCTCAGCTCGCCCCAGAAGTTCGCGAAACCGGGCAGGCCGATGCTGGCCATTATCGCCATGACAAACATCGCGGCGAGCACGGGAGTCTGTTTGTAGAGGCCGCCCATCTGGAGCATGTCCCACTGCTCCGTCCTGTTGGTTATCACGTTGGAAAGCAGGAAGAGCAGCGCGACGCTCAGGCCGTGGCCGAACATCAGCACGACCGCGCCGCCAGCGCCTATAACGCTCATGGAGGCTATGCCGAGGAAACAAAGACCCATGTGCGCGACGCTCGAGTATGAAACCATGAGCTTTAGGTCGCGCTGCGCCATCGTGACAAGGCCTATGTAAATCACGTTGAAAAGCGCAAGCACCGCGAGAGTCCAGCCCCATTCAATGGCGCCCACGGGCAGAAGCGGAACAGCGACTTGTATCAGCACGTAAAGGCCGAACTTTTTGAGCACGCCCGCATGGAGCATCGCAAAGGATGTCGGCGCGGCCGCATAGCCCCTCGGGGCCCATGAATAAAACGGGAACAGCGAAACGAGCGTTCCCAAACCGAACAGAAGAAGCGCGAAAATCCAGCCCTGCCAGCTTGCGTCGAGCGGGGCGGCGGCCATGGCTTGCACTATCGCGCCGAATTCAAAGCTCGCTGCGTCGGTCTGCATGTAAAGCGCGATTATGCCGGCGAGCGAAACGAGCGCGCCGAGGGTGAGGTATATAGCCATCTGGATTGCCGCGATGCGCTTGCCCGCGCCGCCCCAAATTGTCATCGCGATGAATGTCGGCACGAGGGCGAATTCGTGGAACATGTACATCCAAAGGACGTTCGTCGCGGCAAACGCGCCCATAAGGCCGCCCTGCATGAAAAGAAGAAGCGTAAAATAGAGGCGCGGATTTTCCATTTTGCTTATCACCGCCCAGTATGTGGCGGCGAAACCCACGATGCCGGCAAGCGCGTACATGGGCATCGAAATGCCGTTAAGCCCGAATGCAGGAAGGAATCCCATATAATCGGAGAACACCGCGACGCCTTTGCCTCCGGCGGAAAGCTCAAGAAAGTAGTCCGCCCAAAGCGACAGCGCGCTCAAAAGCGACACCGACGCGGCGGCCATGGCAATGCCCCTCACGCTTCGCGCTCCCATGTAGGTCCAAAGCGCGACTATGACGACCGCGCCGAGCAGGGGGGCGTAAACCCCGGCATTGAGCATTATTGAATGAAAGTACTGCATAAAAAAATCCCCTTAGAAATATATCAGAACAAAGAGCAGCACGACGCCCCCCACCAGCCATTTGACTTGCGAGTTCGAAGTCGCGTCGTGCATCTTTTTGAAGCCCTGCCCTATCACCGCGCAAACGACGCCGACGCCCCTTACGCTCAAGAGCTCGATGAGCATGAGGTCCACGAACGTCGCGAGCAAAATGGCGAAACGCTGCTGGACTTTGGCGACGTACCAGTTGTAAGCGACGTCAAACCATCCGTGCTTTCTGAGCGCGCCGTAGACGGGCGGCAGCTTTTTCTGCAGGATGTCGCAGCCGCGCGACCCGCCGTAGACGATGTACGCGAATCCAAAAACAACGACGGTAACAAGAACGAGGGCGGTTTCAAACGCATGCGCGCCGTCAAGCTTTCTCAGGCCCAAATAGTGAATGTCCCAGATTTCGGAAACAAACTGCGTCGCGGCGCTGGGCATTAGGAAATCCATCTTGCCGCCGAGCCACTTGAAATCGTAGGCCATGCTGAAGCCGCCCACGAACGAATAGACCGCGAGAACAAGCAGCGGAAGCGTTATCCACAGGGAGCTTTCCCTGGCATGCTGGGCGGCCTCGGAATGCGGACGGCCCATGAACACGTTGAAGAAGAGCCTGCCCATGTAAAGCGGCGTGAGCGCGGACGCGCCGAGCAGCAGAAGCAAAACGAACGCGTCGAACGCGCCGCCGCTCAAGGCGCGGCCGTAAGCGGAAAGCATTATGCCCTCCTTGCTGTAATAGCCCGAAAAAGACGGAACCGCCATGATGGAGAGCGTCGCGAAAAGCGCGGTGACGCCGGTTATGGGCATCTTTTTGAAAAGTCCGCCCATCTTGTAAATGTCCTGCTCGTGGTGGCACGCGAGAATCGCCGAACCGGCGACGAGAAACAGCGCGGCTTTGAAGAAGGCGTGCATGGTTAGGTGGAACATCGCGAGCTCATACCCCAGCGAGCACGCCGCGCCCATCAGGCCGAGGTGCGCCAAAGTGGAATACGCCAAAATCTTTTTGATGTCGTTTTGCCCCAAAGCCCAAAGGCCGGCGCAGAACGCCATCAGGGCCCCGAGCACGAAAACCACGTCTAGCACTTCGGGCGTAACAAAGCCTATCGAAGTGAGGCGCACCATCATGAACACGCCCGCCGCAACCATCGTGGCCGCGTGTATGAGCGCCGAAACGGGGGTAGGCCCCACCATGGCGTCGGCGAGCCAGACCTGCAGCGGGAACTGCGCGCTCTTGCCGAGGAAGCCGCAGAGAATCAGAAGGCCCATGCCCGTGGAAGCCGCAGAGGGGTCGGCCTTCATTATCTGCGCTATTTCCACAAAGTTGGTCGTGCCCAGCGCGTTCCAGCAGAATATTATGCCGAGCAAAAAGCCGAAGTCGCCAACGCGGTTGACGATGAAGGCCTTTTTGGACGCCTCTCGCGCCGCTTCGGTGGAGGCGTAGTGCCCGATGAGAGCGTAAGAGCTGAAGCCCACCAGCTCCCAGAATACGAACATCATAAACAGGTTCGAAGAGAGCACGAGGCCCGTCATTGAGAACATGAAGAAGCTCAGGCCCGCAAAGTACCTGCCCTTGGCGTCGTCGTCTTTCATATAGCCCACGCTGAAAACGTGCACGAGGAAACCGATGAAGGCCACGATGAACATCATGTTCTTGCCGACGGGGTCGAAGAGGTATCCGAAATCCAGCTGAAAGCTGCCGAGCTTGAAAAGCTCGAAGCTGCTCTGGAATTGCGGTACGGACGCCTCAAGCAGAAGCCACATGGTCATGGCGAACGCGAATGCCGCCGAAGAGACCGACAGGAACGCGCCCGTCCATCTGGATTTCCTGAAGAAAATGCCTATAACTGCCGCCGCAAAAAGCGGCGCAAAAAGAATCGAAGAAAGTTCCCACTCCATGCGGTCAGTCCCCCAAAGTATTCATGCCCTTCGTCGAAACCGTGTTTTCGACCTTGAAAAGCTGCGTTATTATGGCCAGCCCCACCGCGACTTCCGCCGCCGCTATCGTGAGGATGAAAAAGACGAACACGCCGCCGGCCATGTCGTTGAATTCCGAGGCGAATGCGAGCATTGCAAGCATCGCGCCGCAAAGCATGAGCTCTATGCTCATGAAAATCGTGATGAGGTTGCGCTTGAACATCGCCCCCATAAGGCCCGTGGCAAAAAGCATCAGGGCCGGGAAAAGAAACTGGTTCAGACCTTCCATAATCAATCCATATCGTTGTTGCGGTTCCTGACCGTGAAGGGTTTGGCTATCGCTATCACCCCAACCATCGCGGCGAGCAGCAGCAGGCCGACAATCTGGAAAGGAAGCATGAATTCGGTAAAGAGCGCGGTGCCATAGTTCTTGGCCTCGGCAAGGACGGACGTCCCCGCCGACGGGCCGCTGGAACGCAGGCCCTCAACCATCTCGGGCGCAAACCATCCCACGAGGCAGCCGGCAGCAACCCACAGGGCGAGCAGCGCGAGCTTCTTCCAGATGTTCACGCCGTCGGTGGTGTCGCCCATGAGCATCACCACGAATATGAAAAGCACCAGCACCGCGCCCGCATAGACGCTGACCATGAGTATTGCCACGAAATACGCCTGCATGAGGAACATGAGCCCCGCGACGCCGAGCATCGAAACGAGCATCGACATTGCGGTGTTAACATAGCCGCGCAATATTATCACGCCCAAGCCGCCGCAAAGGCACATGGCGCAAAACAGGTAATAGAGAAAAGTTTCCATCAGTGTGAGCCCCCTTCCAAGTCTGCGGTATCCTTTACCTTCTTCCACTTCTTTATCTTGTCGGGAAGGACGCCGCCGGCCTCGTAAAGCTGCTTTTTGTTGCGTATCATTTCGGCGCGGGTGCGCCCGTTCAGGGAAAATTCCTGCTGGAGAACTATGGCCTTTTCGGGGCAGGCTTCCTCGCAGTAGCCGCAGAATATGCACCGGAGCATGTTTATTTCAAACTCCTTCGGAGCCTTTTCTATGTAGGCGTACTCGCTGTTTCCGGAAATCTCACCGGGAACAATCTTTATGGCTTTCGGGGGACACACGAATTCGCAGAGCTGGCACGAGACGCATTTTTCACGCCCGGCCGAGTCCATCACGAGCGTGGGCGCGCCGCGGTAGCCGGGCGGCAGAATGGGCGCCTGCTCGGGGTATTCCAAAGTGACCTTGGGCTTGAAAAGGTTTTTGAGCGTTATCCAAAGCCCCGACACTATCTGGGGCAGATAAGTGCGCTCCATCCAGGTGAGCCTTCTTCTTTCTACTATGATCGCCATGTCGGATTTCCTTTTAAAGTGATATTAGTACGAGGTAGAACACGAAGTTCGCTATGCCAAGCGGCACCAGAACGGACCACCCGAGGCGCATGACCTGGTCGTACCTGAAGCGCGGGAGCGTCCAGCGCATCCAAATGAAGAAAAATATCATAAACGCCACCTTTACGAGGAAGGTAAACACCGAGAGCACCGAGCTTATCCAGCCCCAGTCGGAGGGCCATTCACATCCCGGGAAGGGATACCACGCGCCGAGGAACAGCGTGACGAAAAGCATGGAGGCCAGCGCCATGTGGCCGTACTCGCCCACATAGAAAAGCCCGAACTTGAAGCTGCCGTACTCGGTGTGCACGCCGCTTACAAGGTCGGCCTCGCTCTCGGAAACGTCGAAGGGGAGCCTGTTGGTTTCGGCGAAGAGCGCGACGAGGAAGAGGAAGGCGCCCAAGGGCTGCGTTATGCAGAACCAAAGGCCCGACTGCGCCGCGGCCACTTCGAAAATATTGAGCGGGTTTTCAACCATTGTCGCCGCCCATATCACGAGGGTGACAATCGTGATGCCCATCGTGAGCTCGTAGCTGATTATCTGCGCGCCCGAGCGAGTGGCGGCGATGTAGGGCAGCTTGCTGTTCGAGCTCCAGCCGGCCATCAGCCCGCCGAAAACGGTCAGCGAGCTTATCGCGAGCATGAAAATGATGCTCAGGTCGAAGTCGGCCACCGCGATCGGGTGCATCGAGCCGTCGCTCCAATAGACGCCGAAGGGAATCACCGCGCCCACGATAAGCACGGGCGCGAGAAACATGGCGGGGGCCGCCATGTACCAGAACTTGTTCACGTGCCCGGGAATAGGGTCTTCCTTGAAAAGGAACTTGAGCGCGTCGGCCAGAAGCTGCATGAGGCCGTTGCGCTTGAGGAAATTGCCCAGCAATGGAATTGCCGCGACAATCGGGATGGCTGTGCGGTTGGGGCCCAGCCTTCCCTGTATGAACGCGCAGACCTTTCTTTCGGCCACGACGCTAAGCCCCGCGAAGGTCATCACGACCATCGCGGCGATAAAAGAGAACAAAAACAGGAGCAGGACATGCCCTACGACGCCCCAAATGGAAGCCTCCGCCGCGCCTGCCGTTATTTCGCATAAAGTAACCATAAGAAATTACGCCTCCCGGGAATCCTTTTTAAAGTGCATGGCGTCCGTTTCGGGGAACGCTATGTGCGCGAACGCCGAGCCGTCGATGAGCACGCCGAGCTTGCCGACGTTTTCGCAGCCGCGAAGCGCCGGAATCTTCTCGCACATCACCTTGCGCACCCTTTTTATGGAGGGGGTTTCGAAGCTCGCGCCGCTGACTTCGCGCAGGACCGCCACGAGAAACTCGCAGTCGCAGTAGCTGTTTTTCGGGGCCTCCACGGCCCTGTCGAATTTCTGCACGCGGAACTGCCTGTTTATCCACATGCCCTCCTTTTCAAATTCGCTCCTGAGCGGCACGCAGACTTTCGCGTCCCTGCTCGTATCGTTTTCGAGCGCACCGCAGTAGATTATGTTGGCGCTTTTAAAGTCTTTGGGCTCGAAGCCCAAATCTATGAGGTCTTCGCGGAAGCACAGCACCGTCTTGACCTCTCCCGAGCGCACCTTTTCGGCGAGCTCCTTCAAGTCGGGCTTGGGGTATTCGCTTATGAGGCCCGTAACTAACGCGCCGCGCAGGTTGGGCGTGCGGTCGGCGGAAACGAGCTTGCCGTCGTCCTCGTCAACGTGGCTTGCCATGTAGACTTTCGCGTCGCAGGCCTTGGCGAGTTCGCCGATGAGGAACTGTTCTTCGACCGTCTGCCAGCCGTTGGCGACTATCGCAACCTTGCCGAGCTTGAGGATTTCCACGCACCTCTGCGCCGCATAGCCCTTGTCGCTCGGCGAAGAGTCTATGCGCGCGCTTTCGAGGCGGTTTCCCTTTTCAAAGCGGTCGTAGACGTACCTGCCGCTGTCGCTCATCCACGCGTCGTTTACGAAGGGGTTTTTGCGCGGCGTTATCCTGTAAATTTTCCCTTCGCGCGACCACACGCGGGTGTTGACGCCCGCGCTGCTTTCGGCGCAGATGCTGTCGGTCACCTTCAAAAACCATGTGCGCATCTCGAAGCGGAATTCCTTTTCCGTAAGCGCGCCCACCGGGCAGCAGTCCACGACGTTGAGCAGGTAGTTGCTCTCGTTGTCCGCGCCCTCGTACACCGATATTTCGGTTTTCGAGCCGCGTTTGGTGAAGCCGAAAATGTCTTTGCCGCCTATCTCCCTGCTTATGCGAATGCAACGCGAGCACTGTATGCACCTTTCGGCGTCCAGCATGATCTTGTTGGCCACGTTGACCTTCTTGGGCTTTACGTTCTTGCTTTCCACGTAGCGCGATTTTCCGCTACCGAAGGCGTGCGAGTATTCCTGAAGCCTGCATTCTCCGGCCTTGTCGCAGATTGGACAGTCGAGCGGGTGGTTGAGCAGTATGAATTCCAAGACGCTTTCGCGGCACCTGCGCACCTCGTCGCTGTCGGTTATTACGTGCATGTTTTCGGCGACGCGCGTGCCGCACGCAATCGCGGGCTTCGGGGCCCACGCTATTTCAAAAGTTCCGTCGGCTTTCTGGAGCACCTGCCCAGTTGCCCTGTCGCGCGCGGGCATGCCCGTCATGACGAGGCACATCCTGCAGTTGCCCACAACCGACAAATTTTCATGGTAGCAGAAGTGGGGAATTTCCACGCCCACCTTGCGGCACGCCTCCAAAACGTTCTGCCCCGCCTCGACCTCGTAGTCAACGCCGTTGACGTTTATCTTTACGGTTTGTTTTTCCATCTCCATGCCGTCCGTTAAATGAGCCTGTACGCGTTGTTGTCGAGGCGGCCCTGGCCGCCGTCCTTTTTCTGGCGCTCTATCTTCGCGCAGTATTCGTCCTTGAACTTGGCCACGTTGCTTTGGATGGGCCACGCCGCGCCCTCGCCGAGGGCGCATATCGTGCGGCCCACAATGTTGTCGGCCACGCTTTTTAGCAGGTCTACGTCTTCCTTCCTGCCCCAGCCCTCGCATATGCGCGTGGCTATGCGCGACATCCACATGGTGCCTTCGCGGCACGGGGTGCACTGCCCGCAGCTTTCATGCGCGTAGAACTGCGCGAGGTTGGCAGCGGCCTCGACCATGTCGACGGTGTTGTCCATGACGATTATCCCGCACGAGCCTATGGCCGTGCCGCACTGCATGAACGAGCCGGAGTCGAGCGGGATGTCTTCGGTGCGGATTTCCTTCATCGAGCCGTCTGGCATCTTGAAATTGAACTTTTCATCCCACCTTAAAATTTTCATCGAGGAACCGCCGGGAATGACCGCCTTAAACCTCCTGCCGGCCAGAGGGCCGCCGCAGAGGTCGTAAAGGAGCTCGCCGAGAGTGCACGCGCCCGTGGCGATTTCGTAGCGGCCGGGCTTCTGCACCTGCCCGCTTACGCCCCAGATGTGCGTGCCGGGGTCTCCGGGCACGCCTATTTTCGATACGGCCTCGCCGCCCTTGTCAAACACTATCGGCACCCAGCAGAGGCTCTCGACGTTGTTGACTATCGTGGGGCAGTCGTAAATGCCCATGACCGCGGGGAAATACGGCGGCTTGATTCTCGGGTAGGCGCGGCCGCCCATTAGGGACGACAGCAGGCCCGTTTCCTCGCCGCAGACATAGCAGCCCGCGCCGCGCGTCACGGTGATTTCGCACGAATAGTCGCCGCCGCAGACGTTTTTGCCAACAAAGTTTTTCTTCTTCGCCTCTTCGATGGCCTCGATAAGCACGCGGTAGCCGTTTATGTATTCTCCGCGGATGTAGATGAACGCCTGCGCCGCGTTGATTGCATAGGCCGCACACATTATGCTCTCGATGAGCCTGTGCGGGTCTTCGTAAATTATAAGCCTGTCCTTGCAGGTGCCGGGTTCGGACTCGTCGGCGTTGCAGACCAGGTATATGGGCTTGCCGCTCTTGCGGTCGAGAAGGCTCCATTTTCTGCCGATTGGAAAGCCCGCGCCGCCGCGCCCCTTGACGTTGGATTTCGACATCTCGTCGCAAAGCTCCTCCCTGGGGCGCTTCACAGTCTCCGCGAGTATGCGGTAGCCGCCGCTTTCGATGTACTTTTCAATCGAGGCGTTCCAGCCTTCGAGGCCGATGTGCGAGTAAATTATCCTGTCTTCTTGGGCCGCCATTGTCTATCCTTTGTATGCCGCCGAGTTAAAGTCGCCCGCGCCCTGGGGCTTTGCCCCGGCGGGTTTCTGGTCGAGCTCGCCGCGCTCGTCGAGCGCCGAAATCTTTTCCATAAACTTTTCGGCGTCCTCCGGCCGGATTTCGTCGAAAAGCTTGTCGTTAACCTGCACGTTCGGGGCCTTCACGCAGTTGCCGAGACACTCGACAAATTCAATCGTGTATACGCCGCGGGTCTCGCCCATAGGGCAGCCCGTGAAGCGCGATATCTCGTTGCCCAGCTTTATGGAGCCGGCCAGCGCGCACGAGAGCGTGCGGCACACCTTTATGTGTATGCGCCCGCGCGGCTGCTGCGAGTACATCGGGTAGAAAGTGAGCATGCCGTAAACCTCTATGGGCTCCACGCCCAGCTTTTTGGCGACGAAATTTATGGTGGAGTCGTCAAAGTGCCCGAACTTTTCCTGCACCAGATGCATTATCATCATGGCGGCCGACTTTTTTTTCGGATACTCGGCGATGATTGCGTCGCACTGTTTTTCCAATTCCAAATCTATTTCCATGTGAAATCCTTATCTGTCGCATTCCCCGAGTACGAAGTCGAGCGAGCCCAGCAAAACCGGGATGTCGCTTATGTTGTGGCCGGGCAGCAATTCCTGCGCTATGCTCAGCGACACGAACGAGGGCCCGCGCACGCGCACCCTGTAGGGCACGCCGCCGCCGCGGCTTATTATGTAGAAGCCAAGCGCCCCTTTCGGGTTTTCGGCCTCGAAATACGCCTCACCCTCCGGCAAATCGGGCCCCTGCGTGACGACCATAAAGTTGTTTATAAGGTCTTCCATATTGCGCAGCACGCCGTCCTTGGGCGGGAGCGATATCAGCGGGTTGGCCACGTTGACGGGGCCGTCGGGCATCTTCTCTATCGCCTGGCGTATTATCCTCACGCTCTGGCGCATCTCCTCGATTCGCACCAGCCACCTGTCGTAGCAGTCTCCGCCCGCGCCTATGACGACGTCGAAGTCGTAGTTCTCATAGCCGAGGTAGGGAACGTCCTTGCGCAAGTCGGTGTTGACGCCGCTGGCGCGCAGGTTCGCGCCCGTAAGCCCCCACTGCATGGCCTGCTCGGGCGTTATTATGCCTATGCCCGCCGCGCGGTCCACGAAAATGCGGTTGCGCGTTATCAGTTTGTCTATCTCGTCGAGCGCAGGGAGGAATTTGTTGCAGAAGCTGTTGAGGTTGCCAAGCCATCCATCGGGAAGATCCCTCGCAAGGCCGCCAATGCGCGAGTACGACGTCGTAAGGCGCGCGCCCGTGAGTTCCTCGAAAAGCGTGCAGATTTTCTCGCGCTGGGTGTAGCAGTACATGAAGCCAGTCCACGAGCCCGCGTCCATGGCGTAGGCCGAAATGCCCACAAGGTGGCTCGTTATACGCGAAAGCTCGCAGCATATCACGCGTATGGCCTTGCAGCGCTCGGTAATTTCTATGCCCGCGAGCTTCTCGGCGCACAGGGCGAACGCCACGTTGTTGGCGATGGGCGCGAGGTAGTCCATTCGGTCGGTGTACGGCACGAACTGGTTGTACGTCATGTTCTCGGCGATTTTCTCGTCGCCGCGGTGCAGCTGCCCTATTATGGGGTCGCAGCGCAAAATGAGGTCGCCGTCGAGCTCGAGCTTCAGGCGCAGCACGCCGTGCGTAGACGGGTGCGAAGGCCCCATATTGAGTATCATCTTTTCGCCTATCCTTCCCTCGGAAAGCATCGGCGGCTCGGGATATGTAAATTCTTTGCTCATTGCTCGGCCTCTGTGCAATTGTCCGGAAATTTTTCAACGCTGCGCGGCTCCTTCTGCGTCGAGAACGGCGCGGTGCCGTCCGACGGCGAATGGAAGGGGCCGCCGACCAAAGGCGCCGGAATAACCTTGTCCGCCTCGTCTTCGTCCTCGAAAGTCGGCGGAAGCGGCGAGCCCTCTTTGCCCGCCAGCGGAAAGTCCTTGCGCAGCGGATGCCACGGGTATGTGTCCCACATCAGGATTCTGCGCAGATTCGGGTGCCCGTCGAAAACGATGCCCATCATGTCGAAAGCCTCGCGCTCATGCCAGTCGGCCCCCTTGTAAATTGAACACAGCGACGGAAGAACCGGCCTTTCCCCGCTCTCGCACATGCACACTATGCGCACGTACTTCTTCTTGGTGTGCGAGAAAAAGTGGTAGACCGCCCCGAAGCGCGCATTGCCCGCATCCTCGCCCATATCGACCGAGGCTATGTCGGCCAGCGACTGACACTCGAACTTGTCGCGCAAAATCTTCGCCGCCTTCACAAGGCTGTCCTTGGGGCAGTCGAACGCCGGAATGCCGTCAACCGACCTGCGCGGCTTCAAAAAAGCCATCTCCGAAAGCAATATTTCTTCCTTCATCGCAAAAAATTAAGGTTACTGTGCCTTGAAAAGATTCTTCGCGGAACGCTCCTCGCGGATCTTGCCCTGCAGGCTCACCAATGCGTCGAGCAGCGCCTCCGGGCGGGGCGGGCACCCCGCAAGGTAAATGTCTACGGGGATTATCCTGTCTACGCCCTGCAAAACCGAATAGCTTCTGAACATGCCGCCACACGACGCGCACGCCCCCATAGCTATAACCCATTTGGGCGCCGCCATCTGGTCGTAAATGCGCTTGACCGACCCCGCCATCTTGTACGTGACAGTTCCCGCGACAATCATGCAATCGCTCTGCCTCGGCGAAAACCTCATGACCTCCGCCCCGAAACGGCCTATGTCGAATCGCGAACCGCCCACCGCCATAAGCTCGATGGCGCAACAGGCAAGCCCCATGGGCTGCGGCCAAATCGAATTAGACCTCACCCAGTTTATTATCGCGTCGAGCCTCGTATAAACAAACCCTTGCTCGTTTTTCGGGTAAAACCCCTGCTTTGCCAAATCGTCCATAATCAAAATTAGACCCACAGCCTATGCAAAATATGCGAAAAAACAACAATTTATTGCCTTTTTTTACCCAATATATCCCACAACCTTTCCATACAAAAGCATCCATAAATTCCCAATTTTTAAAGGATAAGAAACGCCGCCGCCATTTTTTCTAAATATGGGGCTCATAGCCGCCTCCTAAAACCTCCGCCTAGGAAGCAAAGCTTCCATTCATAGTGTCGCTGTTTGTTTCTGTATCTTCCGCATTGCTTCGCAATAGCTGAACTTTTTATTTCTCATGTTTTCTCTTATGAGAAAAAAACGATGAAATGCGACCTGTCTCGCGGTCACTAGGCTTTATTGACTCGCACCCCCTCGCGGGGGCCGTCTCGCCCTACGGGCAATTTTGCTTCGCAAAATTGTCGTATTCGCGCCTCCGGCTTGAATTGCCGCCGCCCTTTGTAATTGGGCAGGCTAAAACTATATTGCATATAGTTTTACAATAAAGCCTCGGGGCGGTCTTTACACGATTCTACGAAGTTGTGTTCCTAATCTCTATACTTGTTAAGCGTTTTAATTACCTGCTCATTCACTGACGTTCTTTCGCATTGCTGTTTGGATGGGCTATAACGAACTCACTTTGCTAAACTCAAGCTCCTTGCAAAACAAACAACACAGTCAGTTCGCTTAATCAATGGCAACCATGGTGGAACCTGCGCTTCGCCCGCCAACCTAAGACAGCCGACACAGCCCCCTAAGGAGCGCAACCGCGCTCCGAACATGATGCGCCGTTTATCGCGTGTGCATTGCACACCGATAAACGGTGAAGCTACCGTAGGCAGTTCGCGTTTCACCCTGTATGCAAACAAGCAAAACCAACAGCAACAAAGAATTCAGCCATTGCGAATGCAATGCGGAAGATTCAACAGCACACTACGTCACTATGCCACGGCGCGGCTCGCGCCTAGGCGGGGTGCGGGGCGGCTATGAGCCCCGCGTCCAATAACGGGCATAAAAAAAGCGCTTCCTGCGAAGCGCTTTTGGTTTTTATTAAAGCTGTTTGAAGAAGTCGTTGCCTTTGTCGTCAACGAGGATAAACGCGGGGAAGTCTTCGACTTCGATTTTCCAGATGGCTTCCATGCCGAGTTCCGGGTATTCGAGGAGTTCGACTTTCTTGATGTTGTCCTGCGCAAGGATTGCGGCGGGGCCGCCGATAGAGCCGAGGTAGAAGCCGCCGTGTTTTTTGCAGGCGTCGGTTACTGCCTGAGAGCGGTTGCCTTTGGCTATCATTATCATGCTGCCGCCGTTCGCCTGGAAGAGGTCTACGTACGAGTCCATACGGCCTGCGGTCGTGGGGCCGAAGGAGCCGGAGGGCATGCCTTCGGGTGTCTTTGCGGGGCCGGCGTAGTAAATCGGGTGGTCCTTGATGTACTGTGGCAGGCCCTGACCGGCGTCGAGGCGTTCCTTAAGCTTGGCATGGGCGATGTCGCGGCCGACGATGATTGTACCCTTGAGCTTTAGGCGGGTCTTGACGGGATACTTTGAGAGCTCCTTGAGGATTTCCGGCATGGGCCGGTTGAGGTCTATTTCGACCGCGCCGTCGGAAGTGTTCACGCTGCGGTACTGCGCAGGAATGTACTTGCCGGGGTCGGTTTCGAGCTGCTCAAGCCAGATGCCGTTTTCGTCGATTTTGGCTTTCGCGTTTCTGTCGGCCGAGCACGAGACGCCGAGGCCGATGGGGCAGCTTGCGCCGTGGCGGGGCATGCGGATAACGCGGACGTCGAGGGCGAAATTGGGGCCGCCGAACTGCGCGCCTAGGCCGATTTTGCGCGACTCCTCAAGAATCTTCTTTTCGAGCTCGACGTCGCGGAATGCGTGGCCGAGTTCGTTGCCCTTGGTGGGGAGCTTGTCGAGGTATTTGACGGACGCGAGCTTCACATTCTTGAGGCAGGCTTCCGCGCTTGTGCCGCCGATTACCCACGCGATGTGGTAGGGCGGGCACGCGGCCGTTCCGAGGGTCTTCATCTTTTCGATCATGAAGGGCACGAGGCGCTCGGGGGTAAGGACGGCCTTTGTCTCCTGATAGAGGTAGGTCTTGTTGGCCGAACCTCCGCCTTTGGCGACAAACACGAATTCGTACTTGTCGGAATCGGTCGCGTAGAGGTCTATCTGCGCGGGGAGGTTCGTGCAGGTGTTCACTTCGTCGTACATGTTCAGGGGCGCGTTCTGCGAGTAGCGCAGGTTTTCCTTAGTGTACGTGTCGTAAACGCCCTTGGAAAGGTACTCTTCGTCGTCGGCGCCCGTCCAGACCTGCTGGCCCTTTTTGCCGACTATCGTAGCCGTGCCGGTATCCTGGCAGAAAGGCAGCTTGCCCATCGCGGCAACCTCGGCGTTGCGCAGCATGGTAAGGGCAACGCTCTTGTCGTTTTCGGAAGCGTCCGGATCTTCGAGAATCGCGGCGACCTGCTTGAGGTGCGCGGGGCGCAGCAGGAAGGAGATGTCGCGCATGGCTTCGCGCGCAAGAAGCGTAAGGGCTTCCGGGTCCACCTTGAGGATTTTTTTGCCTTCAAATTCGGCTGTTGACACAAAGTCCTTCGACACAAGGCGATACTGCGTATCGTCTTTGCCCAAAGGGAACATTTTCTGATATTTAAACGGAGGAGTTGCCATAATCTTTTTGCTTAATAGTGCCCGGATGATTTAACAAAAAAAACGGCTACTCAAGCTTTTTATGAGGCGCAACGCGCAAATGGAAGCAATCGTTTCTTGACGCGGCGGAAATTTTCGCGAGAATGGTAAGGCAATACGATGAGGCAATTAGGCGCAGCATTTTTACGCTTAACGCACCTACCCAAATGAAAGTTATTGATTCAAAGATTATAGACAGCCAACTGGAACGCTTTAGCCGGTTGGAATTCCTCGACCAAAACCTTGCGGCCGCGGCGGTAAAAGGGCTCGCGAAAGGCACCCGCAGGGAACACATTTACGATTTTTCGCTCAACAGGCGCGTCGACAGGGGCACGACCCTCGCGGTGGCCCTCGCGCTGAAAGAGTACATCCAGAAAAATTTCGCGGGAGAAGAGCGCATAGGCATTGCCCTGCCGTCATGCTTCCCCGGGATAGTCGTGAACCTCGCCGTACAGATGGCAGGCAAATCCAGCGTGAACATCAATTTCACGATGGGTTCCGACGCGGCGAAAGCCAGCCTCGAACGCGCGGGCGTAAAGTGCGTAATAGGCTCAAACAAGATAAGGGAAAAAGTCTCCGCCCACGCCCCAGACTTCCCATGGACCGACAATTTTAACGACATAGGCGAAATCCTGAAAAGCATCGGGAAGAAAGGCATACTGCCCAAGCTCATCGCTGTGCGCCTGCTGCCCGCAAGCCTGCTCATAAAGCTTTACAAAATCCCCACAGAGGGCGAGCAGTCTGAGGCGTCGATAATATTTACAAGCGGCTCGGAAGGCGCGCCCAAGGCCGCAATACTTTCGCACCGCAACATTCTGGCAAACTCAATGCAGATGTGGCAGCTTGGCATAATAGACCACACCGACAGCCTGCACGCCAACCTGCCCCTTTTCCACAGCTTCGGACAGACCATTCAGGTGTGGTTCACGTCCATGTTCGGCGTGCGCTCGGTATGCGTGCAAAGCCCACTCGAAGTGCAGTCGAACCTCGACGCCTGCAGGACGGGCAAATCAACGATAATGATAAGCACGCCAACCTTCCTGCGCTCCTATTATAAGAAGGGAAAGCCCGAAGACTTCGCAACAATGCGCGGCGTAATAGGCGGCGCGGAACGGACGCCCGACGGCTTCATCGAAGCGTGGGAGGAAAAATTCCCCGGCGTCTATTACTGGGAGGGCTACGGGCTCACAGAAGCTTCGCCCGTCGTCTGCGTAAACCTCCCCCCAAACCTCAAGCGCGGCGAATTCTGCCCCCAGCCAAGCCGCACCAAGGCGCACTCCGTCGGCGAAATATTCCCCGGCATGCAGGCCGCCCTAAGCGATCCCGACACCGGCGAATTCCTGCCCATAGGCTCCACAGGCCTGCTTAACCTCAAAGGGGCAAGCATCTTTGAAGGCTACCTGCACCAGCCCGAAGAAACCCGCAAGCGCCTCCACGACGGCTGGCTCAACACGGGAGACCTCGCCGAACTCGACGAGGACGGCTTCATCTACATCAAGGGCCGCCTCTCCAGATTTTCCAAAATGGGCGGCGAAATGGTCCCGCACATGGGCGTAGAAGACGCCATCGCCAAAGCGCTGGGCATAACCGACTCCGAAGTTCCCCTCATCGCAATAGGCTCCAAACTTGACCCCGTGAAAGGCGAAGCCCTCGTCCTCCTTTCCGCAGTCGATATCGACCTGCCAAAACTCCGCCGCCTCCTAACCGAAGAAGGCCTTCCCAACCTCTGGATGCCCAAACAAATAGTCCGCGTAGACTCCATCCCAATACTCGGCTCCGGCAAACTGGACCTCGGCAAAATCAGCAAGATCTGCAAAAACTGTATAGAATAAAACAAAAAAAGAAGAGGCAAAACACCTCTTCTTTTTTTATAAATCTTTTTTTAAAGCGGGGCTCATAGCCGCCCCGCACCCGCCTAGGAAGCAAAGCTTCCATTCATTGTGACCTTGTTTCATCTGAACCTTCCGCATTGCTATCGCAATGGCTGAACTTTTTATTTCTCATGTTTTCTCTTATAAGAAAAAAACGATGAAATGCGACCTGTCCTCAGCTTCAAGGCTTTATTGCCGGGCGAGAGCCTCGCCGGGCATAGTGAGGCTACGCCCCAACAGGCGGATTTGCTACGCAAATTCTTCCGCCTTCCCCCTTCACACTCGGCAGGCTAAAACTATATGCATGCATATAGTTTTACAATAAAGCCTCGGGGCGGTCTTTCCGCGATTCTACGAAGTATGCGTCCTAATCACTTTGCCTGTTAAGCGGTTTAGTTTCCTGCTCATTCACTAGCGTTCATTCGCACTGCTGTTTGGAAGAGCTAAAACGAACTCATCAAAACAAAGAACACAGTCAGTTCGCTTGTGTCAAATATCGCTTTAGAAAAACATGGCGATCGCAATAGCGGTCGCCACATGATGCGCCGTTTATCGTATGTGCATTGCACATCGATAAACGGTGTAGCTACCGTAGTAAGTTCGCGTTTCTCTGTGTATGCAAACAAGCAAATACAACAGCTACAAAGTATTCAGCCATTGCGAATGCAATGCGGAAGATTCAGCAACAAACAATGTCACTATGCCACGGCGCGGCTCGCGCCTAGGCGGGTGCGGGGCGGCCATGAGCCCCGCTTCTAATAACGGCAATAAAAAAAGCGCTTCTGACGAAGCGCTTTTGGGGTGTTATAAAAGCTTTTGCAGGAGGGTGTTGGCGAGGTTGTCGAGGGCTTTGAAGTCTTCGACGCGGGGTTTGCCTTTAACGATTACTCCGTCAAGTTTTTCTGGTTTGGTGAGAGTAAACATGGCATCGACGGGCGCTGTGAGGTTGCCGCCCCACCCGAAGGAGCCCACCACTGTGTAGAATTTGATTTTCGGGCGCAATATGTTTATGAGATACGCCGCGTAGACGGTTTTTGGGTGCGGGCCGGTGAGTACCATGGATGTGCCGAACACGACGCCCGCGGCGTCGATGAGTTCCATGGCGATTTCGCCTTCGTCGGCCTCGATAAGGTCGGCTTTGACGACGGTTACGCCTTCCGCCTGTAGGATGTTTTCAAGGTAGTCGACCATCTCGCGCGTGTTGTCGTACATGGACACGTAGGGGAGGAGGATTTTCTTGGCGACGCGCTCGGAAGTCCAGTCTTCATAGAGATTGAGGATAAACTCGGGGTGGTCGTAGACGGGGCCGTGGCTGGGCAGAATCATCTTGGGCTCGAGGGCCTTGACCATTTTGAGGTATTTCACGCAGAAATTTCTGAACGGCATCATGATTTCGGCGTAGTAGCGCTTGGCGGCCTCGGCGAGGCCGGAGGTGCAGTCGGCCCAAAGGTCGTTTTTGGTGTAGTGCGCGCCGAAGAAGTCGCAGCTGAAAAGGAGCTTATCCTCTACCAGATAGGTAAACATGGTGTCGGGCCAGTGCACCCACGGGGTTATCATAAAGCGGAGGGTTTTGCCGCCGAGGGGAAGCTCTTCGCCTTCGGAGACTACCTTGATTTTTGCCTCGGGGATGTGAAGCATGTTCTTGAGGTTTTCCGCGCATTTCGGGCTCGCGTAGACAACAGCCTGCGGAAATTTCTCAAGAAGCGCGCCGATGGAGCCGCTGTGGTCTGGCTCGGCGTGGTTAGAGATTATGTAGTCTATTTTCAGGCCGGACGCGGCTATCATGTCGACAAACTCGCCGCGGAGCTTTTCATACATGGTGTCGATTAGGGCAACCTTTTCGGAGCCTTTCACGACATAGGCATTGTATGTCGTACCCTGCGGGAGCGGCACGAGCTGGTCGAAAAGCTTGCGGTTCTTGTCGGGAAGGCCGCAGAAGAAAACATTCTCAATGATCTGCTTCATCGAATTTTTTATACGGGCTTTGCTGTTGCCGGAGGCTTATTCTTCCACGACGGCGAACTGGTCTTTGCCGACGCCGCAGAGGGGGCAGACCCAGTCTTCGGGAATGTCTTCAAAAGAGGTGCCGGGGGCAACGCCGTTGTCGGGATCGCCCGCTTCGGGGTCGTAAATATAGCCGCATACTTCGCATATGTACTTTTTCATATAGAGTTTTCCTTTCACGGCGGACGGTGCCGCCTTCTTCGAGTTCTGGTTTTGCGCCGCAAGGCGCGTCTTTTGTTAAAAAACTTTTCTCAAACGCGGAGGTTTTCGTCAAGACTATTGAAGGGAGTGCGCCCTGATAATTTCGAGGAAAGGCGGCAGGATCTTTTTCGCCTTGGCTTCGCCGATTCCCTTTATTTTCATGGCTTCTTCCGCAGTTCCGGGCTTGAGCGTCGCAAGACTTTTAAGAACCTGGTTCGGAAAAATCCTGAACGCCGGAATGTTGCCCATCGAGTATTTGAGTTTGTTGCGCATGGCGACAAGCTTCAGGAAAAGCTCGTCGTCGTAGTCGGGATTGTCGTCCACCCCGTCGAACAGTGTGTCCGCTTTCGCCGCCCTTGCAGTCTTTTTGACAGGCGAAACCCTCGAAAGTTCGCCGGGATAATTTATAAATACGTCCTCGGTTTCGCCCAGCATCACGGCGGCGCCGCTTTCGGTGAGCGCGCAGAGGGGGTATTCGCCGTCGCTTATCTCAAGCAGACCGCATTCGATAAGCGCGTCAAAAAGCGCGCCGACAAATTTCGGGCCGTGCTCTTTCAGAATGCCGTAGGTTGTAAGCTTGTCCAGGCCCAGCGACAACACGCGCTCGTCTTTGCTGCCGCACAGGCATTTTATGATTCTGTCCCTGCCGAAGCGCGGCGTCCAGACCCTCGGGGCGGAACGCTGCGACATCCTTGCGACGCCGCTGAGCGCCTTTTTCACGTTGAGCAGTTCGGATGCTTCGAGAGCGCGCTTGTGGACTGATTCCCCTCCGCGGCAGTTGTCGCAGTTTCCGCACGCGCAGGTTTCCTTTTCGCCGAAGTAGCGAAGAATCCATTCCTGGCGGCACTCCTTGGAATAGGCGAACCTTATGACGTCTTGAAGCTTGGTTTCGTCGCGGCGCTTCTTTTCCTCGAGCGTGCCGGACGGAAAAACGACGGACGATTCGTGCAGGTCGGGGTCTAGAAGCCGCGTGCCTCGGGTGCGCGACCCGGGAACGTCGAACCTGTCTATGTAGCCGTGCTTGCGCAGGATCGAAAGGGCGCTGCTCGCGGCCATAGAGTTTGCCGCATTGCCGCCGCCGAAAAATTTCCTTTTGCCCCTGAAATAGCTTGCGCGCACCTTGGCTTCGAACTTGGCGATGTCGGCTACCTCCTCCGCAATTTTGTCGACGGGCATGAGGCATTCGTGCGAATTGTCCGAGTTTTCGCGGAGCACGCGGTAGACGTTGCGTATGTAGTTTTCGTCCGGATTGGCGCCCTCTATGAAAAATTCCTGCACGCGCTTGTCGGCATACATCAGCAGCATTTCGCAGTACGCCGGGCCGCCGTCGCGCCCCGCCCTGCCGGCCTCCTGATAAAATGCCTCCACGCTGCCGGTGAGCTCGTAATGGCAGACAAACCTGATGTCCGAGCGGTCGATGCCCATGCCGAAGGCGTTTGTGGCTATTGCGACGTCCTCTTTGCCGCTCACAAAAACATCCTGCGCGCTGTCGCGCTCCGAAGGGGTCATACCGCCGTGGTACAATACGTGGCGCACGCCATCTTCCCATAGTTTTTCCGAAAGCGCCTCCGCGCTCTTGCGCGTGGCGCAGTAAACTATGCCGGTTTTATGCCTGTCGATAAGGTCGCGCACGCGCATTTCCTTGTCGATTTTTTTGTCTATCTTCCTAACGTTGAAGCTGAGGTTGGGGCGCGCAAAACCCGACACGAAAATCGAGGGGGCGGCCATCTTCAGCTGGGCGACGATGTCGGCCTTGACTTCCGGCGTGGCGGTGGCGGTGAACGCCGCGCACGGGGGACGCCCGAGCTTGTCGAGCACTTCGCCCATCCTCATGTAGTCGGGGCGGAAGTCGTGCCCCCACTGGCTTATGCAGTGCGCCTCGTCGACGGCAAACAGGCCTATCTTCATGCCCGAAAGCGCGCGCATGAAAGACGCCGCCCTGAAACGTTCGGGCGCGACGTAGGCCAGCTTCAGCTCGCCGTTTTCAAGGCTCTTCAATACGGCGCACTGCTCGTCCCACGTCTGCGAACTGTTTATCATGGCCGCGGGGATGCCGCGCGCGACAAGCGCGTCAACCTGGTCTTTCATCAGCGCGATAAGCGGGGATATCACGAGCGTAACGCCGTCCTTGAGCATGGCGGGCAGCTGGTAGCAGAGGCTTTTGCCGCCGCCCGTGGGCATGATGGCGAGGGTGTCTTTGCCTTCCAGTATGGACGCGATGATTTCGTCCTGCGGGCGGCGGAACTCCCCGTGCCCGAAGTACCTCTTCAAGGCCTCTGTCATCTTGTCGCGCATAAGGAATGAATCTGCCAACAATGTGCGCCGCCGCGCAACAAAAAAACGCCGCCGCGGAAA
The DNA here is from genome assembly GCA_944391135.1 of uncultured Opitutales bacterium. GTDB lineage: Bacteria > Verrucomicrobiota > Verrucomicrobiia > Opitutales > Intestinicryptomonadaceae > Merdousia. The sequence goes on along the minus strand of CALXSL010000012.1, from coordinate 32,232 downwards.
TTGGGATCCGCCGCGGCGCGTTAAAAAAATGAAAAAAGCTATTTTGCCTTCTTGACGGTAAACACTATCGTAACGTTTTTGCCGCCGTTATGCTTTTTCTTCATTTCGGAGTACAGGCCGGAATCCTTGAAAGTCTGCTCGTATTCCTTTTCCTTCGGTTCTTCGGCTTCGGAAGAAGGCGCAGCGCTCGGAGCCTTGCCGCCGAATATCGTTGTCGCCGCGAGGGCGTCCTGCAGTGTGCGGGAATCACTGTCGTTCTGCCTGTCGAACACAAACGCAAAAGGCTTGTTAAGGGGCATCTCCACATTTTTAAGCCCGAGCATTTCATAGCGCTCGAATATTGGGTGCTTAAGGATGATGTCGTCGTTGTTGTTGCCGTCGGCGTAGAACCACGAAAGCAACGCCGAGTACGCAAAGCTTATGTTCGCGTTGACGACGTTGTCGGCAACCTTGTTGAGCTTGAATTTGCAGAAGGAGCCGTATTCGATTTCCTCGATGTCTCCGCTGTCCTTGGGTATCTGGCGCAGCATGGCCTCGTACTTTTCGTCTATTTCCTTTTGCGGGTCAAAATTAGACAGATAGTCATTGAACTCCTGCTCGAATTCGGCCAAGCCGCGCTGGCCCTTTTTCACGATGGCCTCCAGCTTTTTGAGCTGCGCGGAAAGGTTTTCGTAATACTGCTTGGCGGTATCCGCGCCGTCTTTCGCGTCATACATCCGCTTTTTTAGGATGTCCAGTTTTTCCTCGGCCTTTTCCAGCGGCTTCTTGCGCTTCTCGGCCTTGATCTGGTTCGCAAGCTTTTTCGCGGCGAGCCTCTCCTTGGCGTCGGCTTCAAGCACCTTGTGCGGAAACCCCTTGCCCCGGTAGCGTTTGGCCTGAAGCATGGCGTCAAAGCCCTTCTGCTGGGTCGTCTTTTCCTTCATTTCAAAGGAAAACTTGTCAACCTGCCGGCTGCCGACATAGGTTTCCACCGTCACGCTGTATGACGGCTGCTGCGCGACCGACGCGGCCACAAGGGAGAAAAAGGCGAATGCTGCAAAAATATATTTCATCGGTTGTGATAAAAACGGTTGGAGTGGGCGATGCAAGAAAATGTTGCCCTATTGAATTAAAATTTCCGCCTCATACTCGGCGCACCCCCCGTCATAAGGGAATGACAGAAGCTTCACGGTTTTCGGCTCGCCGCGCACAACAAAAACTTTTCTGGCTAGGGCGGCAAAACATTCGTCGTCGCCGTGCTTTGTTTTTTCGGAAACTTTTATTTTCAGGTCAAGCTCGACGGCAAACCCGTTTTCCGAAACCTGTTTTGCCTTCACGCTTTTTTCGCCTTCGGCGGAAACGGGGATAAAAGGAACGTCTTTGTCGGCGCGCCGGAAAGAAACGGCAACCGACGGCTCCCTGGCGGCGGCCGGTTCGGGATTTTCCGCGTTTTGTTCCGCGGGGCGGACGTCGGACGACGCAGCGGTCTTTTCAGGAACATCGACGGCGCCCGACTGCTTTTCTTCCGCCTTCGACTCGTCTATGCGCCATGTTGACGGGTGCGGCGCGCCGTATTTCCTTCCGCGCGCCGGCCTGGCCTTGCGCGACTCGTCCACGGGCGCCGGCTTGAATTCGATGCGGATAAGGTTTCCGTCACCGTCCTTCAGATAATGCTTCCCGTCAATCTCGACATATTCGCGCATCTGAGCGGAGTCGGCCGAAAACGCCGCACCTGGGCATGCCGCGCAGAGCAGCAGCAAAGCAGCCGCAAATCTTGCAAAAAGTTTTTTCATAGGCCGCAATTTAAAGGCGCCGCAAAGCGATGCAAGAACATATTAGTTGCCCATCCTTATGTTCATGCCGCTGCTGTTGCCCCCGCCGTTGTATTTGCCGAACGCCCCCTTGCCGTCGGTTGGCGCATACGTGTTTTCCTTCAAATGGGCGCGCAGGTCGGTGTGAATGATGGAGTCGGGTTTCTGCAAAAACGACATCGTGCCCGTGAAAGCCTTTAAATCGGACACAAACGCAAACTGAAGGTCTGCATACTGCTTGAGCGGAAAATAGAAATTTTTGGAATAGTCCCTGTCCACATTTGTTTCGCGCCTGAAAACGCCCGTTATGTCGTTCAAATACCGCGAATATTCGTTTTGGAACGCGCCTTTTTGCATTCTGCTCGCGAATTTTTTTTCGTAACGCTTCGCGACTGGGCCGATAAGCTTTGAATCGACGGCTTCGCCGTAGAGGTTCAGCAGGGCGAAACGGGATATCCAGTAGTTTGCGTCGCAAACCTGTTTTATTCGTGCTTTTTGCGCGGCGTACTTGGACGCCTGGAATTTCTGCCAGGTCTGCAGATCGTCAACATACAGCACCCTGGGGTTGTTGGCACCCGCGGAGAAAGCGGCTCGGTTGCGGTCGATAACGGGCTTTATGCCCTCTATTTCCCCCGAAATACCCTTGTCGTCGGCAAGCAGTTCCAGATCGTTTCGCCCCTTTTCGCCGATGTAAAAGTCAAAAGCGCCCGAAACATTCGGGTCAAAAATGCCGAGGACCTTCTTTTCGCGCACGGACACAATCAGAGACCCGCGCATAAGGTATGAGGGTATGCGCCCCTCCGAATTTTTCGGGATCTCGAGGACACCGCTGTTGAGCACCGCGGGCATGGTTCTTATGCGGCCTTCGGCGTCAAGGCCGACAATCTGAACGTCGAAATACCCGGCGAGGACTTCCTTGGCCGGTTCAAAAGTCACGGCCGCCACGTCGAGTTCCGAATTGAAAGTGGCGATGCACATATTCGACTCCCCGGACACGAAAACGCCGGAAGTGTTCACAATGCGCCCGTCGACGTCAACGGTGAAGGTGTCGCCGATTTTATCCAGCATGTCCGACGGGAACAGCATAACTTTTTTGCCCTTCATCTCCACAAAATACACGGCGAAAACGCTGTCTCCAATCGCCTTTGTGTATATGTATTTTTTGGATATCTCCTTGCCCAGATCCGAAGGCGCCGTATATTCGGAGCCGAAGGTATAGCTGTTGCCCCGGCTGATTTCGCCGGTGACCTTTCTGTCGAGCTCCGCAAGCTGGGCGACAAAATCGTCGGGAAATTTTTCCTCGATGCCAGAGCGCAGGTCGCCGAAAATCTCGGGAATGGTCTTGGTAAGGTAGTTATGGCGCGCCAGATACTGCTGGTCGAAAATCCTTTCGGCTTCGGGGGTGTCGGACACGAGCTTCGGAAACGCCTTTCCCATTATTATCTTGAAGTCTTTTTCCGGGATGTCGGCGCCTTTTCGGCGCATACGGTTGTAGGCGGCCAGCACGCGGTTTATGGTGCCGCTTTGCTTGAGATAGTTTCCCGTCGCGGACTCGTCCAAAAGCGCCATGATTCTTTTCATGTCGTCGCGGCCCAGCGACGCGTCGGCAAGGGCGTTGTTAATGGCCTTCACGGCGGCCTCCTGCTCGAATATGAAGCTCTGCTGCCTGACGTAGTCCATCGGGTATTTTGCCGCGGCCTCCATGCGAATCCTGTCTCCGATGTCTTCCGGAATGCCTCTCTGGCGTATGCCGATTTTTTCCAAAGCCTTAAGCTGCCTGCCCAGCCACGCCTCGCGGTCCTGCTTTCTGGTGGGATAAAGCCGCTCGGCCTCGGCCGTTATGGCGGCCACCTTTTCGTCCTCCTCTTCCTGCGCTGAAGCGGGCTCCCAAGGCAGCCTTCCATGCGTATAATAGAAATAACCTCCATAGGCTAGGACGGCAAGTATCAGTATTAACAAGAGTTTTTTCATGGATCAGTACAGCTTTCTAACTTTAATTCCGGAGCGTTCGCTGCCGTTCAGACGGGATTTCAAATCGAGATGGACGACGTTGAACACTTCGCCGTCCTTTATGCATTCGGCGAGATAGTCGTGCATGGCCTTGCGAAGGCCTATCTGGTATTCCAGCTCGTTTTTGTATATCGAATAAAAGCCGTCCGCATTGGGGAACTGCAGAAGCTCACGCTTGATGGCGAACAAAACCTCCATCATGTAGTTTTTGTACTGCCTTTCATAGGCGTCGCGCCCGAGATTCTCCTCGACCAGCGGCTTTTTGTATTTTTCGGCTATCCTGCCCAGCCTGCGCGACCTCATCGCGTTGTCAAAGGTGTTCTCCCTGAAAAACATGAGAAAATCGTTATTGTCGTCGGTGAACTTGCGCACGCTCGTCCTCTGGTGGTTGAGCTTCTCAATATCCAGCGGCATCCAGTTGTCGAGGGCGCCCATGCGGACAAACCGTATGGAACTCATCGGCGGAACGATAGTCCTCTGCGTCTGCCCGTCGAAGAGGCGAACAAAGGAATTATAATCGGGTATCGCCGAATTTTCATGCCCTATGACGGAACCCGTTTTCCCGAATTCGTCGAGGCTGCCGGGGCTGTATATGCGAAGAGCCAGCGAAACTAGGGCTCCGCTGTCGGAATCTATGACCACCGAATTCTCCCCGACGGAAATTGTGTCGGTCAGCGACATCTTCATTTTGGTCGCGTCCCGCCCAAGAAACTTGACGTTGATTTCCCTTGAAACCGTGGGATTGGAGTCGGCCGCAAGGTTCAGATATTGCGCGTCCTCCGAAAACACCTCCACGGGGATCCCCCTGAAACCACCCTTGTCGGGCGCTATCATATAAAGGCGTTTTGCATGCAGGTCGGCCGATTCCTCGCTTGAAACGAGCTTCATCGGGCGGAAGCCCGACGGAACTTCGTCGGGGGCCATCAGCACAAGCGGAAATCCGTCGGCCACAAAAGCCTTCGAGCAGGTTATTTTCCCACGGCTGTTGGCGAATACGGCGGGCATCGACTGCGGCACAAACTCCTTGGCGCACAGTATCACGGGCTTGCCGTTCATCTCCACAAGGGCCGCACAGAAAATGTCCTCGTCGGCGCCGCGTTTCGTAAACATTGACTCCCTGAAAATTCTCTTGGCCCGTTCCAGCGCCGTGTCGGCCTCCGGAGCCGGACTTGTTTTTCCGCCTTCGGGCGCTTTTTTCCCGCCGCGGGCTTCGGCATCCGCGGCAAGCTCGCCGTATTGCGACAAATAGTCGCCGGGGAATGTCGCTGCAACTTCCTCTTTGGCGGCTTTCAGTTCGTCTCCGCCAAGGTTTTTATGTCTGAATGAATCTATCTTGGACTTCGCATTTATCTGGTCGCGTATATAAGACTCCGCCGCCTGGGCGCTCCCCCCGGACCTCTCGAGGGCTTCCGCCGAAATGAACGCGAAAGCGTCGGGGGAAATCTTCGCGCGCACGTTTTCGAGCAGCTTGAACGCCGCGGAAAACCGGGCAAGCTCCCTGCTCTGCGCCTTGTAGTCGTTCGGGAAAAACCTTTCCACAGCGCCGAGCGAATATTCGTAGGCCTCTGCGGAATTGGCGTCGCGCTGCGCCTCCAATGCCTTATAAAAATCGATTTCCGAATATATCCGCCTATGCTGTTCCACATAATCGTCTGGAAATTTTTGTTCGGCAAACGACTTTATCCCAAAAAACTTCTGAAGCGGGATTTCCGGAACTATGGAATTTATTGCGGAATACGCCTTGAGCTGGCGCTTTTTCCACTCCCGGGCGACCTCCCCGTTCCCGCCGAAATACTCGGCCGCGATTTCGTCGAGTTTTTTGACAACCTCTTCGGGATACCGCTCGGCTTCGGCGCGCGACGCATCGGGGGCGTCTGAACGGGGCTTTTCCATTGGAGCCTCGCCCTTTCCGCAGCCGCACAAAAAAAGCGCGGCCGCAGCCGTTGCCGTCAATATAAACCTGCCCCCGAATATAAAATCCATGATTTTCAAATGATATTCCAACCGTGTTGCCGACAAGCTTATCTGTTGCATGCCGGTTAAGTCAATGAAAAAACCTTTTATTGAGTAGTTGGTGCGTTAATAAAACCGCGCATAATATATTAACGCGCAAATATCGTCTTTTATTTCAAATTTTTTCAAAAAAAAAAAAAAAACGAATATTCGACTCTATAAGTCGTTTTTTTCTGTCACAGCTTATGCCGACGAGACCAAAGCCCATCTTTTTTACGGAAAATTCGCGGAATCCGGCGTCGGAAAACATTTTTTCGATTTCCGGGTCGCGCGGATATTCCATGGTTGTTTTGGCAAGGTAAATATAATCGTCCCGGTTTCCGCCGAAAACGCCCGCAACACACGGAACAACTTTTCCCATGAAAAACGCCTGGACGGGGCCCATGAGCCTTCCCGCGCGGGCCACTTCTAGCACGCAAAGGCGCGCGCCGGGCTTTAGCACCCGCGCTATTTCACACAGGCATTTGGCCCTGTCACGGAAATTTCTGAACCCGAATGATATGGTCGCGCCGTCGAAAGTGCAGTCGTCGAAGGGCAGCTTCTCGCAGTCGGCCTCGACATAGCTTATCCTTCCCTCCAGCCCTGCCTTCTTGGTTTTCGCGCGGGCAATGTCGAGCATGGGCGCGCAGAAGTCGGCGCCGACTATTTTGGCGTTGGGATTCGCGGAAGCCACCGCAAGCGCAACGTCTCCGCTGCCGCACGCGATATCTATGTATTTCGGCGGGCTGTCGTTGTCTTTCGCGCCGCTTCTGGCGGCGGGTTTGCATTTGCACGCGCCCCTGCTTATTCCGCAAGCGCATTTTTTATGCGTGAGCGCCTTTACGAGGCGCCGCCGCCAAAGCACGTCCAAGCCGCCGCACATTGCGCGGTTTATGACGTCGTAGGCGGGGGCGACGCGCCCGAACATCCGCTTGACCTCTTCGGGGTCGCGCCTACTGCTGTCGGTCTTCGCCATTTTTTTCGCTGAAAGATTTTACGACCATGTCGGAAAGAAACTTGTCGGGGTCGGCGACGGCCTCCTTCGTTATCGGGAATTTTTTGAGGCCCGTGTTGCGCGACACTATGGCAAGCCCGTGCTCCAAATCCCTGAATATGTCGGCGCAGACGGCGGCGACGCTCTTGTCGCCCTCCACGGCCTTTTCCAGCAGGGCGTCAGTAGCTTCGCCGTCGAATTCAAGGGCAAAGCCCGTATCGGTTGCGAATTTTTCCGCGAAACGCCTGAGGTCGTCGAGCATCGCGCCGCGCAGAAGGTCGCCGTTTTCAAGGAGTATGCGTTTTAAGCACTCCTTCGGGTTTTCGACGGTTTCGGTGCTGAGTTCAAAGTGCTTGATGCCCGAAGACGGCAGCTCGAACTTGAAGTCGCGAAGGGTGCGTTCGAGCACGGTCATGAGGCCGCGCGCGCCGGTCTTTTCGCGGTAGGCCAGCTCTGCCACTTTCGAGACAGCCTCGGGGGTCATGGTGAAGTCTATGCCGTAGCCCTTGAAGTCGTCCTTGTACTGCTTGAGAATCGAACCTTCCGAAGATACGAGGATGTTGGCGAGGTCGTCGGGCTTGAGGGCCTCGCACGCCACGCGCACGGGAAGGCGGCCGATGAATTCCGCCTCGAAGCCGTATTTTATAAAGTCGGATGTTTCCGCGTATTTGAGGTTGTCGGACGGGTCGCCCTCGCCAGCGCTCTCCTCTTCGGCGGAAAAGCCTATGCGGTTTTTGTTCATGCGCTTGGCGATGTCTTCGCCCAGCTTGTCGAACGCGCCGCTGACGATGAAAAGTATGTAGCGGGTGTTTATGGTGCGCTTCTGCTTTTTTCCGCCGCGCGCGCCCATGGCCATCTGCATCTGCCCCATCATGTCCTGGGGGCTTACCACGTTGACGTTCGAGTCTTCCATTAGTTTGAGCAGGTTTATCTGCACGCCGCGCCCGGAAACGTCGCGCCCGCTGTTGCCGCCCACGCTCGCAATCTTATCGATTTCGTCGATATAGATTATGCCGTACTGCGCGAGGTCCACATTGCCGTTGGCGGTTTTCACGAGGTCGCGGACGAGGTCTTCGACGTCGCCGCCCACAAAGCCCGTCTCGGAAAATTTGGTGGCGTCGGCCTTGACGAAAGGCACGCCGATAAGCTTGGCTATGGTGCGCATAAGGTAGGTTTTGCCCACGCCCGTCGGCCCCAAAATAAGGATGTTCTGCTTGCCGTACTCGCCCTCGTTGACGGCGGGGTTTTCAATGCAGCGGCGCACATGGTTGTAGTGGTCGCATATAGACACGGCCAGTACCTTCTTGGCCTCGTCCTGTTTGATCACAAAGCGGTTGAGGTAGTCGCGGATCTCGCGCGGCTTCATCGAAAATTCGCTTATGCGCTTCAGGGCCTCGCCGTCCTCTTCCTGCGCGCCCTGCGGGGCCGCCTGCTGCGGTTCGGGGGGCATACCCCCGGGGACGAAGTCGAACTTCACGTTTTTGCCGCCGAAAAGCCCTTCAAGCTGCTTCTTCAATTCGTCAATCGGGTTGCCGCCGTTTTCGGCCCCCGGGTTCTCTTTTTCCGGTTTGTCGTTATCCATACAAAATTTCTTTTTGGTTTATGCGTTTATCGCGCGTTTATTTTAGTCGCGGCAGATTCAGACACGATTTCCGTTTTTTTGCGAGGCTTCTTTTTTTTCCCAAATGATTTTCCGTTCCATGCGCCACGGAACAAAAACATCCGGAAAAAAGAAAAAACCAAAAAACAAACACGCTTCAATACCGGCTTTGACAAGGCACACTTATGCAAAGTTTTGCGAAAATAATGCGCAAAAAAAGGTTTGACTTGCCGATATCGCTATAAGAGTCTAATAATCGTTAATTTGCTTAACAGGGGAGGTCGTTTGTGCAAATGTTCGCCGCTGTTAGAAGTAATAATCAATACCGCCAACTACCTAAAACATATGCCAAATCTGACCAAGAGAGATATCGTCCTGCAAATCTATAAAGAGCAGGAAAAATGCAACAACGGGGAAATCCTCCAGAATGACGTGAAGGAAATAGTGCAGCGCACGCTCGACATCCTGTCGGACTCGCTCGCTAAAGGCCGCAACGTCGAATTAAGAAATTTCGGCGTCCTCGAAGTGCAGGTGCGCAAGCCCCGCGTGGGCCGCAACCCGACAAAACCCGAGCGCGACGTGGTAATACCCAAGCGCGCAATCGTGAAGTTCAAAGCGGGCAAAGAGCTTAAGGCGGCCCTCAAGAAACTCGACCTCGGAATGGTCGAAAACACAAAAGCGTCAAGGGCGAGAAAGTAAGATGTTCAAAACCCTGCCAGGCTTTAGGGAATTTTATCCGGAAGACAGCGCCAAAAAGAATTACATATTCGACAAATGGCGCAATACGGCGCTCGCGTTCGGATTCTCCGAATTCGACCCCCCGGTTCTCGAACAGCTTGAGCTTTTCACTGAAAAGAGCGGAGAAGAAATAAAATCGCAGCTCTTTGAGTTTGTCGACAAGGGCGGGCGCGGGGTGTCCCTGCGCCCCGAAATGACCCCCTCCCTCGCCCGCATGGTAGGCGCGCGCGCCAACGGCATACGCCGCCCCGTGAAATGGTTCGCCATAGGCGAGAACTACCGCTACGAACGCCAGCAGAAAGGCAGGCTGCGCGCATTCTTCCAGTACAACGCCGATATCCTCGGCGAAGAGTCGGCCAACGCCGACGCCGAAGTAATCGCGCTGCTCATCGAGTCTTTGCGCGCTTTCGGCCTCACCGAAAACGAATTCAAGCTGCGCCTCGGCGACAGGACGCTCTGGGTGCTTTTCCTCGAAACAGCCGGAGTGACTGAACCCTACATAATCCCCGTGCTGTCGGTCATCGACAAGCTTGAGAAAGTGCCCCCGGAAACCCTAGCCGCCCTCATGGGCGATGCCGTCAAAGGCTCCGGGCTCGACTCCGCCGCGCTCATCGAAAAAGTGCGCTCCTTCATCGGCGTAAAAAGCCTCGATTCCATGCGCGAAGCTTTCGCCAGGCAGGAGCTCGGCGCGGAAATTTCAGAAAAAATATCACAGAGGCTCTCCGACTGGGAACAGCTTCTCGGCCTGCTCGACGCCCTCGGCATCAGTGCGTTTATCTCCCCCGACATGGGCATCGTCAGGGGCCTGGCGTACTACACCGGCTTCGTGTTTGAAGCCTTCCAGACCGTAGGCACCGGCCGCGCCCTGGCGGGCGGCGGACGCTACGACACGCTCGTCAAAAAACTCGGCTACCCGGACATGCCCGCAGTCGGCTTCGGCATGGGCGACGTTACCGTATCCGACCTCCTAGAGCTCGTCGGCAAGGGCGGCGCCGTAAGCAATGCTCCTGACGCCTACGTCGTCATAGGCTCCGACGCAGTACGCCCCGCCGCGCTCAAAATCATTTCCGACATGCGCCGCTTCGGCCTCAGGATAGACTATCCCCTCAAAGCCTCCTCCTTCGGCAAGCAGTTCAAGCAGGCCGACGCCGTCGGCGCGAAATTCGCCCTCATAGTCGGCGAAGACGAGCTCCAAAAGAACTCCGTAAAAATCAAAAACTTGTCATCCGGCGAAGAAAAAGAAATGCCCATCGCCGAAATCCAAAATTTTCTTAAATAATTTTATAGGGCGCCTCATTTGAGGCGCTTTTTTATTTATTATATAATGGGGCTCATAGCCGCCCCAAACCCGCCTAGGAAGCAAAGCTTCCATTCATAGTGACGCTGGTTTCGTTGTATCTTCCGCATTGCTTCGCAATAGCTGAACTGTTCATTTCTCATGTTTTCTCTTATAAGAAAAAAACGATGAAATGCGACCTGTCTCGCGGCTACTAGGCCTTATTGCCGCCGCCCCTTATATTTGGGCGGCTAAAAGCATGTGCAATGCACATGCTTTTACAATAAGGCCTCGGGGCGGTCTTTACGCGATACTACGAAGCTTCTTTCCTAATCTCCTAGCATGTTAAGCGTTTTTATTACCTGCTCATTCACTAACGTTCATTCGCATTGCGGCTTGAAAAAGCCATAACGAACCCATTTTCATGACACAAGCCCTCCGCAAAACAAAGAACACAGTCAGTTCGCTTGCGCTCAATATCGCTTTAGACTGGCGATCGCGCTAGCGGTCGCCACATGATGCGCCGTTTATCGCGTGTGCATTGCACACCGATAAACGGTGAAGCTACCGTAGGCAGTTCGCGTTTCTTCCTGTATGCAAATTTGCAAAACCAACAGTAAAAAAGAATTCAGCCATTGCGCTTCGCGCAAGGCGGAAGTTCAGCAACATACAGCGTCACTATGCCACGGCGCGGCTCGCGCCTAGGCGGGGTGTGGGGCGACTATGAGCCCCATATCTAATAACGGCCTCATTCGGTATAATTTATGCCTCGGGAGGCGAGGAGGTCTTTCATGTCTTGGAGGAGGGGCGCGCGGAAGGTCATGCCGGGGAAGATTTTGCCGAAGTCCATGACGTGGGCGTGCAGGGCTTGGCGTTTGATTGGCAGGATTTTGGCCATTTCCTCTGTGAAGCCCTTTTCGATGAAATCAAGGTATAGGGATTCGTCGGGACCGTAGATTTTGTCGCCGACGACCTGGTGGCCCGTCCATTGGGCGTGGGCGCGTATCTGGTGCTTGCGGCCGGTTATTATTTCGACTTCGGCGAGCGTGCACGGTTCAAAGTCCGGATTGGTTGAAAGTGCGAGAGGTTTGAAGATTGTTACGGCGGATTTCGCGCTGAGCTTTTGGACGGCGCAGCAGGTCTTGATGAACACGGGGGATTTTTTGTCGTCCGAAAGCGGCTGTGAAATTGTGAAAGCCCCGGGCATATGTCCGCGCAGGACGGCGAGATATTGCTTCTTTACGTCGCTTTTGCCGTCTAGGGCTTTTTGCGCCTTGCTGGCGGTGCGCTTGTTTTTTGCGAGAACCACGACGCCGCTGGTTTCGCGGTCGAGGCGGCTGACGAGGTGGAGCGTGTCGGCCTGAAGATACTCGCGCGCGGCCCCGACGAGGCTTGAGTACGGCCCGTTCTTGGACGGGTGGCAAACGAGCCAGCCGGGCTTGTTGAGAACGAGAAAATTCTCGTCCTCAAATATTATCCATTGCGGGAAGGTTTCGGGGTCTACGAGGCCGGCGGTCTCGCCGAAATCTTCGGGGTTGCTTTTGGCAAAAATTTCTTCGCTCATTATTGGTGTTTTCTAAAGCCCTCTGCTTTGACTTTCCACATGCCGTTGCGCGGGAACCATAGGGAATTCTTGTCTGGTTCGGGCGCGCCGTCCCAGCCGCCGGCCATCATCGCAACAGCCGAAAGCAGGCCGCCGTTGGAAGGAAAATACGGCCATGGCCCGCCGGACGCGAGCCCGTGGGCGTCGAACTGGAAGCCGGGCTCCTTTGTAAGAAGAAAGTCCATCGCGAGCTCGTACTCGCCAGTGCGCGCGGCCGCCATGGCGAGCATGGGGAAATCCCAGCCCCAAGTGCGGTCAAAGCGCCAGACCTGCGAGACTTTTTCTAGCGTGTTTTTGAATGTCGGGATGTCCACGCCGTCGCCGCGCAGCATGCCGTATGTTCCGATAAGGCCGGGGTGCTCGAAATTGAATCTTGTCCACATTTCGGGGATGCCCTTGTAGGTCACATAGACGCCGTCCTCGACGGGCAGAGGCGCGAGGTTGTCGAGAACTTCGCGCCATTTTTTATTTTCCTCAAGACCGAGGCGCTTCTGCCATTCCAGCGCGACACCGAGGCCGTAGCGCCAGTACGAAAGCTCGTAGGCGGGGTCGAAAGTGTTGTGGATGTCGGTGTTTTCGGATACCAGACACACGGGAGGCTCTATGTGATACTTGCCGTCGTCCTTGCGGAACACGGGGAAGTCGGCCATAAATTCGGCGGACTCGAAAACGATGTCCTTCCACTTTTCCAAAGTTTCCTTGGTCGGATTCATTCGGTATTCGGTCTCCGCGAAATATATTGGGTGCGGCTGCTGCCAGATGAGCGTGGCGTGAATCGGGTGCGGCCAGTCGCGGTCGAAATCAGCCGTACACTTGGGCCAGCGCGCGCCCTTGAAACCCTCGCCTTTCGCCCGCTCGATGGACGTGGAAAGGAATTTCCTGTAAACATCGACGGATTTCGACATCAGGTCCCAGCGGTCCCAGAGCGCGTAGTGGTAGGCGTGCCACCAGATCATTTCAAAGTGGTAGCGGCCATGCCAGGCGCCGTCAAAAAGAAGCCCGCTTTCGGGCGGAGGCCAGTCGCCGGCTTCGGTCGCGCGCATAAGGTACTGCGAAAGCACGACACGGCGCTCAAGCTCGTTCGCGCGCGGGTCCGTGCTGCCGGAAAAATCCACAGCCGCGCCGGAGTTCCAAAAGTTCTTCCACATCTTAGCCGAGGCAGCCAAAGTCTTTTTGAATGACGGAAGTTTTTTCGAATCCGCGCTGTCGGGCGAATACTCGCAAACAAACTCAAGCGTTCCGCTTTGCGGCTCAAGGTAAAATCCGTTGCCGTTGGGATTTATCGGATAGAATTTTGCGGGCGTATTCCACGCGACATTCATGAAATATTTCGTGCCGTCCAGAATGTTTGCAACCGTCGCGCCGTTGTCTGAACTTTCGGTAATTTCCGCCGTCTTGCCCTTGCCCAAGTCCGTAACGTTCCAGAATATTTTCACCCTGCCCTCCTTAACGAGCGGCGACTCTATCTTCACCGCGAACATGTCGAACTCCGGATGGCATGTGGTAGTCACTTTAACGGGAACGCCCTCGATGTCGTATTTGCTCTCAATCACGCCGCGGTATAAATCGAGCTTCTGGACTGCATTTTGCAGGTCCGGCAAATCTACGACAGAACCGTCGGCCTTCTTGAATTCTATCCCCACCCTGCCGAAATTCAGCTTGTGCGGATTCGACGCCAGCCAGCTGCTAAGCTTCGGCTGCTCGGGATTTGGCAGGTTCATATAGCGGCGCTCTTTGCCGCCGAAATCCTTCCATACCGCCCCCCCGAAATTCTCCGGATCTTCCGGCGGCGGAACGCTGTGCCAACCCCAATGAGCGTGTATCGGAAAATTCGAAATGCCGAACGACTGCATGCCGCTTATATCCACATTGAACGAAAAGTTGCCGTTACCCACCTGCGCCGGCGAGTCTTTCATCGATTCCGTAATCGTAACGTTATGCCGTTCGACCAAAGCCTTCCTGTCGATTTTCGCCCAGACCCCGCAGCATGCGCATACGCACAAAACAAATGCTATAAATTTCTTCATATGGCCCCCTTATACTTTCTTGCTGTAAAAACAATATTGTCGCAAAAAACACAACCATTACAAGGCAATTGAATGCCAATGCGCATTCCTTTTTAGAAGCGGGACTCTTCATCGCCGGTTTGGCATTGCGGGGCTCATAGCCGCCCCGCACCCCGCCTAGGAAGCAAAGCTTCCATTCATACTGACCTTGTATTAGGCGCATCTTCCGCATTGCTTTCGCAATGGCTGATTTCTTTATAGCTCATGTTTTCTTATATAAGAAAAAACGATGAAATGCGACCTGTCTCGCAGCTTCAAAGCTTTATTGCCGCCTGCCCTTTGTATTTGGGCAGGCTAAAACTATATGCATGCATATAGTTTTACAATAAAGCCTCGGGGCGGTCTTTTCCCGAGTCTACGACGTATATTTTCTAATCTCTCTATTTGTTAAGCGATTTAATTACCTGCTCATTCACTGACGTTCTTTCGCATTGCTGTTGAGTGGGGTTTAACCAAATCAGAATGTCGCAATAACACCGTTGCGTAGCCTCCATATACAAAGAGCATTGTGTAAACAGGAAGTATTCTCTTTTGCGGCATCGCGCTTACACACTGCAACCATAAGCGCGACAGCGATTATGAAGAGAGAGAAAGGTTTATTCGTAAAAATGCCCAAAGGGCATTTTTAGGGCATGTCCGCGCATCAGCGGGCTTGCCCGGCGTATAAACATTTCTTACGAGACTTGGCTTGTTCGTTATTACAATCAGTTTCTCTAACACAAGCTATCCGCAAATCAGCCATTGCGCCAGCAAGGCGGAAGATTCAGAATAACCAACGTCAATGAGGAACGGAGTTCCGAATTCAAGCCGGAGGCGCGAATGAGATTTTGCCGAAGGCAAAAGACCCGAAGGGCGAGATGGTTTGCGGTAGCAAACACGAGTCAAGTGCAGGCGTGCCTGCTAGCGGGGATCTTAGGGGGCAGCAATGCGCCCCCTATCTATATATAAACGGTGCGGGGCGGCTATAAGCTCCGCATTCTAGAGCATAAAAAAGGGCGCATAAATGCGCCCTCATTTTTAAGCTTTGTAGGTTTTTAGAAGTTTTTCGATTTCTTCGAGTTTGGCC
This sequence comes from uncultured Opitutales bacterium, assembly GCA_944391135.1. Lineage (GTDB taxonomy): Bacteria > Verrucomicrobiota > Verrucomicrobiia > Opitutales > Intestinicryptomonadaceae > Merdousia. Next base: position 17,097 of record CALXSL010000012.1, on the reverse strand, counting down.
TGCGTGTCGGCGAGTTGTTTTTTGGCGCCTTCGATGATGTTTGCGGGAGCTTTCGAAGTGAAAGCCTCGTTGTTCAGGCGCGCCTGCGTGGACTTCACGAAAGCTTCGAACTTCTGCTTTTCCTTTTCAAGGCGTTCGATTTCCGCCTTTGCGTCAACCGCACCGCTCATGTCGATATAGAGGGCGCCGAGTTCCGTAAGGACGACGGGGGCGTCAAGGGAGTTTTCGATGAGGTCAATGCTTTCCGCGCCGATGAGCTTTTTGAGCTTGTCGGAGTTTTGGGAAACGGAATCGGCCGAGGATTTGTCGGAGGCGATAAACTGGAATTTGGCGTCGCGCTTGGTGGCCATCTTCGTCTGCGCCTTGAGGGCGCGTGCTTTCGAGACGAAATCCTTGAGTTTTTCGATTTCCGCCGCGGCGTTCTCGTCGATTTTCAGGCCGAGAGAGCCGAGGGCGTTTTCGAAGTCGGGGCATTCGTTCTGAATGTAGCTGCCTTCCTTGCCGTATCCCAGCGAATGCCACAGCTCTTCGGAAATGAAGGGCGTAAAGGGGTGGAGCATGAGCAGGGTCTGGCGTATGCACAAATCCTGAACGGCGAGGACTGTGGCCTTCGCGGACTCGTCGGAGAGGCGCGCTTTGGACACTTCGAGATACCATCCGCAGAAGTCGTTCCAGAAGAACGAATAGATGTTCTGCGTGATGGAGTTGAACTGGTAGCCTGCGTAGTCCTTTTCAATCTGGCGGGCACACTTTTCAAGGTTCGCGAGAATCGCGTGGTCGTCGGCGTCGAGCTTGGAAACGTCAATACGATTAACGATGGCCTTGAGCGACGAGTTGTCGCCCATGTCGCCCGACATCTGGCGGAAGCGGCACGCGTTCCAAAGCTTGTTGCAGAAGTTTCTGCCCAGCTCAACGCGCTGTTCGTCGAAGAGGATGTCCTGCCCCTGCGCAGCGCAGTTCATAACGCCGAAACGCAGGCCGTCGGCGCCGTAGCGCGCGATGATGTCGAGCGGGTCGGGAGAGTTGCCGAGGCTCTTGGACATCTTGCGCCCCTGCATGTCGCGGATTATTCCGGTGAAATAGACGTTCTTGAAAGGTATGCGGCGGGCGCAGTCGCCGGGCATGAATTCGAGCCCCGCCATAATCATGCGCGCGACCCAGAAGAAAATGATGTCCGGGCCCGTGACGAGGTCGCTCGTGGGATAGAAATAATCGAGGTTTAGTTCCGCCTCCTTTTCCTTGTCCGGCCAGCCCATGACGCCGAAAGGCCATATCCACGAGCTCGCCCACGTGTCTAGCGAGTCCTCGTCCTGCACCCAGTTTTCCGGGTCGGAGGGGCCGTCGACGCTCACGTGAACCTCTTCGGGGTTGTCCAAATGCGGATGTTCGACGCCCTTGCGGTACCATACGGGAATGCGGTGGCCCCACCAAATCTGGCGGCTTATGCACCAGTCGCGGATGCCCTCAAGCCAATGGTCGTAAGTCTTTTCCCAGCGCGATGGCCAGAATTTTATCTTGCCCGACGCCACGACTTCGCGCGCCTCGTCCACCTTGGGATAGCGCATGAACCACTGATCGGAAAGCCTCGGCTCTATCGGAACGTCGCCGCGCTCCGAATAGCCCACGTTGTTTTCGTAGTCTTCAACCGCGACCAAAAGGCCTAGCTCTTCCAGCTTCTTGGCGGCGGCGTTGCGCGCCTTGAAGCGGTCCATACCCGCAAAATCCGGCCCCGCAAGCTCGTTGAGAGTGCCGTCGGGATTCATCACGTCTATAACGGGCAGGCCGTGGCGCTGCCCTATTTCAAAGTCCACAGGGTCGTGCGCCGGGGTGACTTTCAGGACGCCCGTGCCGAATTCCATGTCGACCGATTCGTCGCCAACTATGACAATTTCCGCCCTGGGGAAGGGCCTCCAGCAATGCTTGCCGATCAAATCCCTGTAGCGCTCGTCGTTAGGGTTGACCGCTACCGCCGTATCGCCCATGATGGTTTCGGGGCGCGTGGTTGAAATTTCAAGGAACTGGCCCGGCTTTTCCACAATCTCGTACTTCATTTTGTAGAGCTTGCTTTTCTGCGGGCGCATTATGACCTCTTCGTCGGAAAGCGCCGTAAGCCCCTTGGGGCACCAGTTGACCATGCGCTTGCCGCGGTAAATGTAGCCGTTTTTAAAAAGGTGCACGAACGCGGTCAGCACGCCGCGCGCGTAGTCGTCGTCGAGCGTGTGAACGAGCCTAGACCAGTCGCACGACGCCCCCAGCTTCTTGAGCTGTTCGATGATTATGCCACCGTGCTTGTCGCGCCACTCCTTTGCGACTTCCATGAATTTTTCGCGCCCGAGCTCCTTCGCGCTCTTACCCTGCTTGCGCAGATACGCATCAACTTTCGCCTGCGTTGCAACGCCCGCGTGGTCCGTGCCCGGTATCCATATCGCGCTCTTGCCCTTCTGCCTCGCGCGGCGTATCAGAATGTCCTGGATGGTATTGTTGAGCACGTGTCCCATCGTAAGCACGCCCGTGACGTTCGGAGGCGGTATCACAATGGAATACGCTTCCCTGCTTTTGTCGGCCTCTCCCTTGAAACAGCCGGATTCAACCCACTCTTTGTACCACTTGTCCTCAACTTCGGACGGGTTGTATGCCTTCGATATTTCGCTCATTTTTCCAGTAATATTAAAACCCGTAAGAATCCCTCCCCCACCCCCATGTGTCAACTATTTTGTTTATTGGCAAATGGCCTTATTATTAAAAGCGGGGCTCATAGCCGCCCCGCTCCCCGCCTAGGAAGCAAAGCTTCCATTCATAGTGACGCTGTTTGTTTCTGTATCTTCCGCATTGCTTCGCAATAGCTGAATTGCTTATTTCTCATGTTTTGTTTATAAGAAAAAACGATGAAATGCGACCTGTCTCGCGGTCACTAGGCTTTATTGCCGCCTGCCCTTTGTAATTGGGCAGGCTAAAACTATATGCAATGCATATAGTTTTACAATAAAGCCTCGGGGCGGTCTTTTCACGATTCTACGAAGTTGTGTTCCTTATCTCTATACTTGTTAAGCGATTTAATTACCTGCTCATTCACTGACGTTCTTTCGCATTGCTGTTTGGATGGGCTATAACGAACTCACTTTGCTAAACTCAAGCTCATTGCAAAACAAAAAACACAGTCAGTTCGTTTAAGCTACATATCGCTTTAGACTGGCGATCGCAATAGCGGTCGCCACATGATGCGCCGTTTATCGCGTGTGCATTGCACACCGATAAACGGTGAAGCTACCGTAACCAGTTCGCGTTTCTATATGTATGCAAAACAGCAAAAACAACAGCAACAAAGAATTCAGCCATTGCGCTACGCGCAATAGCGGAAGATTCAGCAGCAAACAGCGTCACTATGCCACGGCGCGGCTCGCGCCTAGGCGGGGCATGGGGCGGCCATGAGCCCCATATCCAATAAAGGCTATTTTTTACTTTTTACGGGCGGGAGGGTTATGGTAGGTCGTGACGACGGTTTTTCGGAGGCGTCTCCTTCGTAGTCGGGGTCGACAAAATCTTTTATGGATGACGGGGTTTTGGAGTCGTCGCCTTCGACGCTGACGCCTTTTCTGCCCTTGTTGTAAATCATCCGGTAGCCTGTGGCGCGGGTGTTGTCTTCGCGGTTGAAGACGACGGGGGAGTCGCTGAGGACGGCCATTTCTTCGAGCACATGGATATCGGCGCGGCCGCATGTGGCGTCTTTCAGGCCCTGAGATAGCTTAACGTCGCCGGTCATGATGATGTGGGTAATTTCGCGGGAGGCGTTGGGATCGGGCGAACGCATGACAACTTCGATTTTTTTGCACACGGCGTTCATGTCTGTGCCTTCGACTTTGACGTCGCCTTCAAAGAAATACCTGTCTTCGCTGTCGGTCCCGGTAAGCCACTGTTTGTCGCTTGTGATGACGGTGGGCTTGGATTCGGATTTTTTTGCGACTTCGCTGTCTACGAGGCCGAGGTTGCCGACTGGCGGAAGTATTATTGAGGGACGCACGCCGGGTTTGCCGGGGGTTATGCCGAGTTCCACAAACTTGTGCGATTTCTTGTCCTCGCCCTTGGCCTTGAGTTTCGGGAAAATCGTGGCGATTTCGGAGGTGGCCGTGTACTCATCCTGCACCATTTTCACGCCGTCGTATGCGATAATTTTCTTGATTTCCGCGCTGCCGTCCTTTTCGGATTTCGCGAGGACGTCCATCTTTTGGCAGACGGCGTTGGCATTGTCGGAAGCGATGCTGACGTCGGTGGTGAAAGTGAAGAGCATGTGTTCGCCGCTTTTGGAGAAGTCGAGTTTGCGGGATTTAACCACGGCGTTGCTTTCGGACTTTTTGCCCTTGGGTGCGCCGGCCAGCTCGGGCGTCTCCTTTATGTTGAGGACTACGAAAGAGTCGGCGTTGCCGACTTCCGAGAACGCCATGCCCTTGTCTTTGTCGCGCATGAACACGATTGCGTTGGCGTCGAGGACGGTGCCGCGCTCGGGGTCTTTCAGGCTGGCGTTTTCGGTGAGCCATATCTCCGATTTTTCGGGGAAAGCCTCGAGCTTTTTGGACGTCGCCGTGCCGCTTGAATGCACGAGCTTCACAGAGCCCTCGCCCTTGATTGAAGTAACCTGCGGCTTCGCGTTTTCGTCATTTTTGGCGAACGCGGTAAGAATGTCGCAATTGGCGGTGTAGTCGGGTGCCACAACCTCGACGTTGCCCTTGAAATTGAACACGTTGGCGCCTTCTTCGGCCACCATCTCGATGTCGTCGGCGTTAATAATGATGACGTCCTCCCTGCCGGACGAATTGTCTATAAGCACCGTCTGGGCGCGGTTTTTGCCGCCGGAAAACGACTCTATTTTGTGGGCGTCCCTGTCGAGCGCTATGACGTCGCCCGAAAGCTTCGCCTTGCTGGGAATGTCGGTTATGGACGGGTTGCCGTAAAGCTTGGCTATGCCGCTTGCGGGGTCTATTTCGGCCCGCTGCGCCCTGGCGTCGCGGTTGTCGCGCAGCATTTTCACGCTACCTTCGGCCTTTATCGACTTTATGTCGCCGCCGCGCTCGCTTTCAAGCTCCACGGCGTCGCATTTCACGTTGAGGTCGTCGCCCTCGATAACGACGCTGTCTTTCAGCCGGAAGATGTTGTCCTTGCCCCCGTGCGCCAGGCTTCCGTAGACGCTTTTTATGTTCGTCTTTTGCAGGCCGCCCTCGGCCTCGCTCACGTAGTCTATGTTGAGGTCGGAGAAAATCTCGATGAACTTGGTCTCGCCGTTCCAGCGCCATTTTTTTCCGCTCAAGTCAAAGCCCTCGCCCTTGACGTATATCGGGGCGTTGCTGACCACTATCTTGGTGTCGGGGTTGACGTGCGCAACAGGGCTTTTTATCTCGGCCTTAAGCTGGGGATTCTCCTCGCCCTCGTACAGGTTGAGCAGCAGCTTGTCGATGTCAACCTGCTCGTCGCTTATGTATATTGCGCTGTCGCCGAAAAGCTCCCACTCCTTGGCGCCCGTGTTTTCGTCGAAGCTGGGCAGCTCGAAATTTTTGACCGAGCCGGGAAGCATAGTGGTGTCGCGCTTGCGCTGGGCCTGAGAGGCCGCGCAGAAAACGGCGAGCGCGCAGACCGCGGACGCCTTAAGCGTGTTGGAAAATCGGGGCGGGAAAAAAGACATTATTTTGCCATTGCTGAAATCATCGCGCCTATGCCCTTGTCTAGTTCGACAACGTTTGCCGCGAGCATGTACGCGGGCGTGGAATAAACCTCGCGCTTGGAATCTTTTACATACGAATCCGCCGCGCAGTTTACGTGCCGCGCGCGCATCTTTTCAATCGCGGCGGCCGTGCCGGCGTCGTTTCCTATCGTGAGTTCGACATCGCCGCCGATGACCTTCGCGCCTATGACGGGCGATATGCAGATGAATCCCAGCTTTTTGCCGGCGTCAAGCGTCGTCAATATCGCCTTTTCGACCGAAGGCTCAACCTTGCAGTCCGGGCCGTCGAAGGCGAAAGTGCAAAGGTTCTTTGCCGCGCCGAAGCCGCCGGGGAATATGAGCATGTCGAAATCGGCGCTCTTGTATTCCGAAAGCGGGGAAATGTCGCCGCGCGCGATTCTCGCGGATTCCTCAAGCACGCGCCTGCGTTCTCCCTCCTCGGGCGTTCCCAGAAGATGGTTCACAACATGCGCCTGCTCGATGTCGGGCGCGAAAAATTCCACCCCTACGCCGTTCTTTTGGAGGTTGAGCAACGTTACAACCGCCTCGTGTATTTCGCTTCCGTCATAAACCCCGCAGCCCGAAAGGACGACTGCCGCCTTCAACGATTTCTTCTGTTCCATGGTAAATCTCCTTGTTCTATTGGTAACGCAAAAGGCGCGGGCTTTGCAAATTAAATTTCCGCAACCAGACCGTCATAGGCCAAATGACAGCGCGGAGGCATTTTTGGTTCCCACACGCCGTAGTCTATGCGTGTCGTCGTGTGGATAAAATAAGACTGCGCCGCGCCGATTTTCTCGGCCGCCGCAATAGCCTCGTCCACGCACATGTGCGACGGGTGCGGCTCGGGCCTCAGGCAGTCTATCGCTACAATATCGGCGTTCGCGGCGAGCTCGTACGCGCGCGGCGTGAGCATCTTGCAGTCCGTAAAGTATGCGACCTTCTTGCGCTTCGTTTCGAACACCAGCCCAAGCGTACGAATCGGCCCGTGCGGGAGCGACTCCGAATAAACCTTCAGCCTGTCCGAAACCTCCATCATTTCCGGCATTGGCTTCAAATCGAAGCACGGATACCCGCGCTCCGTCGGCCTGCCAAGCATCGCGTAGGGGAACATCGCGCGAACGCGCTCCATGCCGTAGTCGTTCGAATACACGGGAAGTATGTTGCCTTCCATCCTGTCGCAGAAGCGGCGCAAATCGTCCATCCCCGCTATGTGGTCGGCGTGGCCGTGCGTGAGAATGAAAAAGTCTATCCAGTCTATGCTGTTCTGCAGGCACTGCAAGCGGAACTCCGGCCCGGCGTCTATCTGTATATGCTTGCCGCCCGCCTCCAAATGGGCGCAGCAGCGCATGCGCCAATTGCGCGGATTCGACAAATCCAACGCGCTCTTGCCGCCCGCTATCACCGGAACCCCCTGCGAAGTTCCAGTGCCCATAAACGTGAGTTTCATAATCCCCCATCTTGCAAAATATTTTCCCCAAAATCAACCAGCTTATTTCCATTTTTATTAGGGGGAGCCTTTTTAACATATGCGGGGCTCATAGCCGCCCCGCCATCAATAAAGGAAAAAAAGGCCGCATTATTTAATGCGGCCTCTATTCTCCTTTTTACATTATGGGCTTGCCTTTGGTTTGGCCGTCGCCGCGTATTTTGTACTTGTAGGAGCAGAGCTCTTTGAGGCCCATGGGGCCGCGGGCGTGGAGCTTGTCGGTGGATATGCCGATTTCCGCGCCGAAGCCGAATTCAAAACCGTCGGTGAAACGCGTGGAGGCGTTCCAGTAGACGGTCGCGCTGTCGACGCCGTTGAGGAATTTCTCGGCGGGCTCGCGGGCTTCGGTTACGATTAGGTCGGAGTGGTGCGAGCCGTATTTGTTGATGAAGGCGATGGCGTCGTCGACGGAGCCGACGATGTCGATTGCGATAATCAGGTCGATGTACTCGGTGGAAAAATCTTCTTCCGCCGCTTTTACAAATTCGATTCCGGATCTTTTGAGTATAGCGCCGGCGCGTTCGGACGCGCGCAGTTCGACGCCGCGTTCGGCGAGAAGCTTCGCGATTTGCGGCAGGAATTTTTCTGCGATGTCCGCGTGGACTATGAGGTTTTCGGCGGCGTTGCAGACGCTGGGGCGCTGGGTCTTGGAATCGACCGTGAGGATGTCGGCTGTAACCGGGTTAGCGAACTTGTCGACATACACGGTGCAGACGCCCTTGTAGTGCTTGACCACGGGTATCGTCGAATTTTCGACTACAAACCTGATGAGGCCTTCGCCGCCGCGGGGTATTATGCAGTCAACGTACTGGTCGAGTTTTAGCAGCTCGTTGAGCGCGGAGCGGTCGGCCGTAGGAATTATCTGAACGCACGCCTCGTCCATGCCGGAGCCTTTGAGCGCGATTGCGATGACTTCGGCCAGCGCCATGTTGGTGTTGAACGCCTCGCTGCCGCCGCGCAGTATGCAGGCGTTGCCGCTTTTGAGGCAGAGCGCGGCGCAGTCTATCGTGACGTTGGGGCGGCTTTCGTAAATGATGCCTATGACGCCGATGGGCGTGCGCACCTTTTCTATTTTAAGGCCGTTGGGGCGCACGGCGCTTTCCATGATTTCGCCTACGGGATCGTGGAGGTCGCAAACTTCGTAGACGCCCTTGGCTATGCCCTGAATTTTCTCGTGCGAAAGCGCGAGACGCTCAAGCATCGCTTTCGATAAGCCCTTGTTTTTGGCGTGCTCCAGGTCTATCGCGTTTTGCGAAATGACATGGTCGGCGCGCTCAACGAGGACTTCCGCTATACGCTTGAGCGCGAGGTTTTTCATCTCGGCGGGCCTTGTCGCCAAGTTGTAAGACGCCTCGCGCGCCCGCTTTGCTATCTGTAAAACGCTGTCCATTTTTATATTTTTGAAATGCTTGTTATATACTCGCAGCGGCGTTTGATTTCGCTGATGCCGGTTTCCTCGAGCTTGTAGCACGAGAACGATTCGACCGTGAGCGACGCGGTTGCGGAGCCCGCGACCATGCCGCGCTTGATGGTTTCGAAGTCAGTCCTGCCTTCGCCCGCAATGTAGCCCGCGAGGGCTCCTGCGAAAGAGTCGCCTGCGCCGGTGGGGTCGTGGAGAGCGCGCACGGGATATGCGGGCACCGTGAAGAAGCCGTCCTTGTGGAAGAGCATCGCGCCGTATTCGCCGTTTTTGACAATCGCGCATTTCGCGCCCATCTGCAGAAGGGCGTCGCCCGCGACAATCAAATTCCTGTTGTCGGTCAGCATCTTGGCTTCCGAGTCGTTGAGGATAAGCATGTCGGCGCGCTTGATAAGCTCTTTGAGCTTGGCGTTGGCCGTCTGAATCCACAGGTCCATCGAGTCGAGGATTACAAACTCGGGATCGCGGATCGCGTTAAGCGCGGCCTCCTGCGTTTCGGGAGCGATGTTGCCCAAGAGCACGTACTTCGACATTTTTGCGGCCTCGTTAAGCTCGGGCATGTAGCCTTCGAAGGCGTTGAGGCGCACGTCCAGCGTCTCGCGGCCGTTAAAGTCTTCATGGTACTTTCCGCGCCAGAAAAAGGTCGGCTTTTCGGCGTCCATCTTGAGCCCCGAAATATCGATGTTGCGCGCGGTAAGCCGCTTTACGTCGCTGTCTTTGAAGTCGTTGCCCACAATGCCCACTATCTGCGTCGGCGCAAAGAATGACGCGGCAAGCGCCGCATAGCTCGCCGAACCGCCGAGAATGAAGTTCGCGCTGTCTATGGGCGTTTCGATTGAGTCGTAGGCGACAGATCCAATGACAAGGAGTTTTTCTTTCATTTAGTGCGGCCCTTACATATTGGCGATTATGGCGTCGCCGAATTCGGAGGTTTTCACCTCCTTCGAGCCTTCGATAAGTCGCGCGAGGTCGTACGTGACGACTTTCGAAGAAATCGCGCCCTCTATGCCCTTGATGATAAGGTCCGCGGCTTCGTTCCATCCCATGTGGCGCAGCATCATTTCGCCCGAAAGGATCACCGAGCCGGGATTTACCTTGTCGAGGTTCGAATATTTGGGCGCTGTGCCGTGCGTGGCCTCGAATATCGCGTGGCCTGTAACATAGTTGATGTTGCCGCCGGGAGCTATGCCGATGCCGCCCACCTGCGCCGCGAGCGCGTCGGAAATGTAGTCTCCGTTGAGGTTGAGCGTGGCCACCACGTCATATTCCGCCGGGCGCGTGAGTATCTGCTGCAGAAACGCGTCTGCTATGACGTCCTTTATAATTATGCCGTTGGGCAGCTTGCACCATGGGCCGCCGTCGATTTCAGCCGCGCCGAACTCCTCTTTCGCAACCTTGTAGCCCCAGTCGCGGAATCCGCCTTCGGTAAACTTCATGATGTTACCCTTGTGAACCAGCGTGACGCTCTTGCGGTTGTTGTCTATCGCGTACTTTATCGCCGCGCGCACGAGGCGCGCCGTGCCCTCTTCCGACACGGGCTTGATGCCCAGGCCGCTCGATTCGGGGAAGCGTATCTTCTTGTAGCGCGCCGGGAATTCCTTTTTTAAAAATTCCTCCAACTTCTTGGCATCGTCGCTGCCTTTTTCAAATTCTATGCCAGCGTAGATGTCTTCCGTATTTTCGCGGAAAATCACCATGTCGACCGCCTCGGGCTTCTTGACAGGGCTGTCCACGCCGCGGAAGTAGCGTACGGGGCGCAGGCACACGTAAAGGTCGAGCTGCTGGCGCAAAGCCACGTTGAGCGAACGGATGCCCCCGCCCACAGGCGTGGTAAGCGGTCCCTTGATGCCAACCAGATATTCGTTGAACGCGTCAAGCGTCTCCTGCGGAAGCCAATTGCCCGTCTTGTTGAACGCTTTCTCGCCCGCGAGAACTTCAAGCCACTCTATCTTGCGCTCGCCGCCGTAAGCCTTCTCTACCGCCGCGTCAAACACGCGCACTGCCGCCCTCCATATGTCGGGGCCTATGCCGTCGCCCTCTATAAAGGGCAGTATCGGCGTGCTGGGCACGTTCAGTTTTCCATCCGCAATCGTTATCTTTTCGCCTTTTTTGCTCATATCCAAGTGTATCCTATTGTTACTTATAAATAGATATACAAATAAGGCCGCCAGCCCGTTTCACAAGCATTTTCTCCTCCGCAACGCGCCCTTTTTAATGCGGGGCTCATTGACTCGCGTTTGCTTTCGCAAACCGTTTGTGCTCGCTCTGCTCGGCTATTTGCCTACGGCAAATCCACTCACGGCGCCTTCGCGCCGTGAACGCCCCTACGGGGTCTGCTCGCAAGCTCGCATCTCATTCGCGGCTCCGCCTTGAATTGCCGCCCCGCACCCCGCCTAGGAAGCGCAGCTTCCATTCCTGATGCTACGCATCGCTATGGATGATGGGTTGTTCCCCTGCCTGTCATCCTATGGTCTGGTGCGGTTTTGCCGCAATTAGAAGCATTGCCGTTCCTTGTTCGCGCAAAGCGCTCCTCGGAACTTCGGCAACCCTCCGGGCTAAAGTGCTTCAAATTGCGGCAAAAACACACAGGGCATCGTTTTAAACACGAACACCTTTTGTACCTAGGGTTTGATTATTACCGCGCGCCCTAGGGCGCGCGGTGACTTTAGAATATAAGCAAACAAAGGTTCGTTTTAACACCGTTGCGAAGCCTACGAAAACAAAGAGCACAGTGTAAACCGAAAGTATTCTCTTTTGCGGCATCGCGCTGACACACTGGAACCATAAGCGCGACAGCGATTATGAAGAGAGAGAAAGGTTTATTCGTAAAAATGCCCTTCGGGCATTTTTAGGGCATGTCCGCGCATCAGCGGGCTTGCCCGGCGTATAAACATTTCTTACGAGACTTGGCTTGTTCGTTATTACAATCAGTTTCTCTAACACAAGCTATCCGCAAATCAGCCATTGCGCCAGCAAGGCGGAAGATACGCCGAAACCAAGGTCACTATGCCACGGCGCGGCTCGCGCCTAGGCGGGGAGCGGGGCGGCTATGAGCCCCCTAATATCATTTCTCAATCATGGACACAAAAAAGGCCGCATTAAGAAATGCGGCCTTAGAAATTTTGAATCAGTCAGATTATCCGATTTGGTAGCGGGAGAATCTTTTGATTTCGAGCTTTTCGCCGATGGTGGCAATTTTCTGCGTGAGGAGTTCGCCGACGGTGACCTTGTCGTCTTTGACGAAAGGCTGTTCGAGGAGGGCGACGCCCGCGAGGAACTTGTCGATTTTGCCGGCGACGATTTTTTCCTTAACGTTGTCGGGCTTCTTGTCTTCGGCAAGCTGCGCCAAGGCTATTTCGCGTTCCTTTTCGACGATGTCGGCGGGAACTTCTTCGCGGGTGATGCATACAGGGGCCGCTGCGGCGATGTGCATGCAGAGGTCCTTTACGAAAGCCTGGAAGTCGGCGTTTTTCGCGACGAAGTCGGATTCGCATGCGACTTCAATGAGGACGCCGACCTTGTTGTTGGAGTGTATGTATGCGCTTACTATGCCCTGCGTTGCGTTGCGGCCGGCCTTTTTGGCGGCTGTGGCTATGCCCTTCTTGCGAAGGACTTCGATAGCTTCTTCAACGTTGCCCTGCGCTTCCGCGAGGGCTTTTTTGCAGTCCATAAGACCTGCGCCGGTGCATGCGCGCAAGTCGCTTACCATTTTTGCTGTAATTTCCATGTTCTTAGTACCTGTTATTGCTTCTTTACTTCTGAGTGGCGTCTTCTTTGATTTCGGCGTCTTCGATTTTCTCGACATCGATGTCGCTAAGGATCACCTCGGGCTGAGCCTCTTCGCGGGCTGCAATCACCTGGGGGTTCTTCACCTGGGCGATCCGCCTGCCGAGGCCGTTCTGCACAGCCTCCACTATTACTTCGGCAATAAGGCGTATGCTCTTAACGGCGTCGTCGTTTGCAGGAATGGGGTAGTCCACCAAAGTGGGGTCGGAGTTGGTGTCGACCATGGCGATCACCGGGATTCCGAGCTTGCGGCATTCGGCCACTGCGATTTCCTCGTTCTTGATGTCTACGATGAACGCGGCGCCGGGCAGCTTGGAGATGTCCTTGATGCCTTCAAAGTTGCGGTTCATGCGGTCCATTTCGCGGCGGATTGCGGCGGCTTCCTTGGCGTAGAGCTTGTTCATTTCGCCCGAAGCTTCCATTCCGAGGAACTTCTTGTACTTCTTGAGGCTCGTGAGGATGGTTTCGAAATTTGTGAGCGTGCCGCCGAGCCAGCGGTTTACGCAGAAGGGCATGCCGGTCATGTTGGCAGCCTCGCGGAGGATTTCCTGCGCCTGGCGCTTTGTGCCGATGAACATGATATCCTTGCCGGAAGCGACGATTTCTTCGACCGCGCCTGCGGCCTTCTCGAGCTGCGAGTGGGTTTTTTCGAGGTCTATGATGGAAACGCCCGAGCGGTGGTCATAAACATAGGGCTTTGACTTCGGGTTCCAGCGGCGTGTCTGGTGGCCGAAATGTACGCCTGCGTCGAGGAGGTCTTTTACTGTAACGTTCATTGTAGTATATGCTCCGTATTCGCTTTCGCGAACCTTGGATTCTTTCTATTTTACTGAGGTTATTATTTTGCTTAATCCCTGAAAACCGCACCATGCGATTATCGGAAATTGTCGAGAAAAGAGCAATTGCCCGCCTCTGGCAAGAAAAAAAGAGCTTTTTCTTGGCGTGCGAAGGACATGAACGGCAAATCGGGCCGGTGCGGTGCTGCGCAAAAAAAACGCGGCCATTCCGCATATAATACGCCCGGGCACAGCTATTTGTACATACGCATACCGGCCGGTCAAAAATCAAGATTTTCACAAAATTGGCTTGACGATACATGCAATTTCTCCACGATTGATATCGAAAAAAACGGAATTATTGTTCTTTTTATAGCAAGTTTAATTCCCTGATTTGTGCTCGCACATGTTCGCGCACCGCGGAGTTCGGTTTAATTATGACCCACGGTTTTATATGTGGCGCGTTTTCATATGATTGTTATACTAGGCAGGCGTCCCGCAAGGGGGCGCCTGTTCTTTTTTTTTGATAAAAATGCGGTATCGGGCATCCATATCCGAAAACGCCGGGCCGGGCGATATTTTCAAATAAAAGAAAAAAAACATTGGAAATCTCTTGACATGCGATGAATGAGAATGTTTTATAGCCGACTTTTCATTAATTACAAACAAGAGAGAAAGACATGAAAGTCGTATCATCCATCAAGTCTTTGAAAGGCCGCCATCCCGACAACAAGGTTGTCCGCAGAAAGGGCCGCGTCTATATCATCAACAAAACGAATCCCCGTTTCAAAGCGAAACAGGCGTAATAACATTTGGAGCCAGCAAAGAATGAAAGACAAGATTCATCCCGATTTCCACCCCGTATGCTTCGTAGACGTTTCGTCCGGAGCCCGCTTCATGACCCGCTCGACAATGAAGAGCAAGCAGGTCGAGAAGATCGACGGCGTGGACTACTTCATGATAACCCGCGACGTTACCGCTGACTCGCACCCGGCATACACGGGCGAAAAGCGCTTCGTGGACACCGCGGGCCGCGTCGAAAAGTTCCAGAAGAAGTTCGGCCGCGTAAGGAAATAACAAAATTCCAAACAGCATATTTGAAAACGCTTTCCCAATGGAAAGCGTTTTTTTTGCTTGGCAATGCGGCAAAACAGCCCGGCCCCCTATAAAAGCTTGAAAAATAAACGCCCACAAGGCAGCATGCATACATGTTAAAGTTGTCCGAAGAAATTGTTCTGATGGCGCTCGACGAAAACGGTTCGTTCGCCCCCATGACTGAAGGCTCGCTGGAAATTGCGGTAGCCGGCGCGCTGCTCATAGAGCTGTCGTTCATGGGCCGTCTGGATTCCGATTCCGTCAACATGCGCGTCTCCGACCGCTCGGACACCGGAAGCCTGGCGCTGAACAAGGCGCTCGAACTGATTCCGTCGGAGCAGAACCTCACCATAAAAAAAGCGCTCGCCGCCGTGGCACAGGAAGGCGAGGAATTTGTGCACCTCGCGCTGGAATCGCTAACCGTCAAGGGCGTCCTGCGCAAGGTGGACGAAAAGTTCCTGTGGGTGCTCAGCGAACGCCGCTACCCCGTTTTCGACAACCGCCCCGCCATGGAAGTGCGCGAGAGAATACGCAGGATAATCTCCGACGAAAGCGAGATACCCACGCCCCACGACATCGTGATTGTAGCCCTCGCGGACTGCTGCCAGCTGCTCACCACCGTATTCCAACCCGAAGAACTCCAAAAATTCCGCGAAAGGATCAACGCCGTCTCGCACATGGACTTCATAGCGCGCGAAGTCTGCAGAGAAGCCCAGGAAGTGCGGCAGGCCATTTTGAAGGCAATAGAGTTGCCCAACTATTAAAATCCGTTAAAAATCCGTCTTTATATTATCACAAAAATGAACGGGACGGTTTCAATATGCACGCTTGGCTGCCGCGTTAACAAGTTCGAATCGGAAGCCATTGCCGACGCCGCCGAAAGGGCCGGAATGAAAGTGGTCGGCTGGGGCGAAGCTTCGGACTTAGCGGTGTTCAACTCATGCGCCCTTACGGTTTTGGCGGAAGCCAAAACGCGCAACGCCATGCGCGCCTTCGCCCGGAAAAATCCGAACTCATTCATCGCCGTAACGGGCTGCTATGCCCAGACCGCCGCCGACGCGCTGGCCCAAATGCCCAACGTCAAATGGATTGTAAGCAACGCCGCAAAGCTCAAAACCATAGAAATCATTTCGAACAACCCGCCTCAAAAACACGCGCAGGTTTTCCACTCGGCCCCGTCCGAGGCGTGCGGCGCACTTATGCTTTCCGACAGCCCGCTTGAAGACCGCATGAATCTGAAAATACAGGACGGCTGCGACAACGCGTGTTCATACTGCATAATCCCGCGCGCGCGAGGCCTGCCCCGCAGCCGCGATTTCGGCGAAATAATCGCGGACGCGGAAAACATCGTCTCGCGCGGCGTGCGCGAAATAATAATCACGGGCATAAACATTTCAAAATTCAATTCTCCGCGCGGAACTCTTGTAGACCTCGTTGACAAGCTCGCAGGGATAAAAAACCTCCTGCGCCTGCGCATCGGCAGCATTGAACCGCCGCACTTCCATCTCGAAGAGCTTCTCGACAGGATGGCCGACGAATCCCACCCGCTCTGCCCCCATTTGCACATATCCGCGCAAAGCCTCTCCGACAAGGTTCTTCAGGCTATGCGGCGCAAGTACTCGGCCGAAGAATTTCTCAGCACCGTAAAATTCGCGCGCGATAAAATCCCGCACATAAGCGTCGGCACCGACATAATCTGCGGGCACCCCGGCGAGGACGAATCCGACTTTCTCGAAACCCGCAAAAAGCTCGAAAAAAGCGGCATGGCCTACGCGCATGTTTTCACGTTCTCACCGCGCCCCAAGACCCTCGCGGCAACAATGAAAAACACGCCGCCCAAACCCGAAAGAAAATCGCGCGCCGACAGCCTGCGCGAAACCGCCGCGGCGATAAGCGAAGCCTTCACGAAATCCCAGACAGGCACAGTCCGCACAGTTCTTCTCGAAAACCGCCTCGCCAACGGCGACTACCTCGCCTACACCGACAACTACATGCAGGTGGCCGTAAATATAAATGAACAGGGCCTGAAAAACAGACTCGCCAATATTAAACTCGTCTCCCCAATCAACCCAAACCTCACAAGGGCCGAATTTATAAACCTTGTTTAGTGCGGGGCTCATAGCCGCCCCGCTCCCTGCCTAGGAAGCAAAGCTTCCATTCATACTGACCTTGGGCATTTTCTATCTTTCGCCCATTGCTTTCAGCAATGGGCTGATTTGTTGGTATCTCACGTTTTCTTTTATAAGAAAAATATCGCGTCGTTCGACCTGTCTCGCGGTCACAAGTCTTTACACGATTCTACGAAGCTTGCTTATTAATCTCCTAGCATGTTAAGCAATTTAATTACCTGCTCATTCACTGGCGTTCTTTCGCACTGCTGTTGAGATAGGCTATAACGAACTCACCTTACAAAACACAAGCCTGTTGCATAACAAAAAATACAGTCACTTCGCTTGCGCTTAATATCGCTTTAGACTGGCGATCGCAATAGCGGTCGCCACATGATGCGCCGTTTATCGGTGTGCATTGCACACCGATAAACGGTGAAGCTACCGTAGGCAGTTCGCGTTTCACCCTGTATGCAAACAGGCAAAATCAACAGCTTCAAATAATTCAGCCATTGCGTTAGCAATAGCGGAAGATTCAGAAACACACAACGCCACTATGCCACGGCGCGGCTCGCGCCTAGGCGGGTGCGGGGCGGCCATGAGCCCCGCATTCATTGATCAAGGCACGAAAAAAAACCGCTCTACGTCAAAGATTGTGGAATGGGAGAAAAAAAAGAGGGCAAAGAGAATAAAAAATGTTCTACAATGCCCAA
>CALXSL010000011.1 GCA_944391135.1 uncultured Opitutales bacterium | reverse complement strand
GCGGCGTAGCCGCCACCCGAAGGGCGAGACATTTTCAACTGAAAATGCGAGTACAACATTAGCCTGAAAGGCGAAGGTGAAGTATGGCGGCGTAGCCGCCACCCGAAGGGCGAGACATTTTCAACTGAAAATGCGAGTACAACATTAGCCTGAAAGGCGAAGGTGAAGTATGGCGGCGTAGCCGCCACCCGAAGGGCGAGACATTTTCAACTGAAAATGCGAGTACAACATTAGCCTGAAAGGCGAAGGTGAAGTATGACGGCGCAGCCGCCACCCGAAGGGCGAGACATTTTCTGCTGAAAATGCGAGTACAATACGACAATTTTGCTTTGCAAAATTGCCCGGAGGGCGTTCACGGCGCTAAGGCGCCGTGAGTGGATTTACCGCAGGCAAATAGCCGAGCAAAGCGAGTGCCGAGACTAGCACTACCGTGCGAGCGAGCACAAACGACCCCCGCAAGGGGGTGTGAGTCAATGCGCCCCCTTATATAAAAAAAGCGCTTCATATGAAGCGCTCTCTTTTTAAGTTTATTGGTTTGCGAGATATTTTTCGGCGCGGCCGAGGGCGGTGATGGGGAAGTAGTGCCTGTACCAATTATAGTTGAGCATGAATCCCCTTGCGAGTTCCTTTCCCTGCGGGAGGGTCGCGCCGGCGCGGAGGTCCACCTTTGCGCCGAGGCCGTAGCCGGGGAAGCCGGTTCCGGTGTAGTAGGGCTCGTCCCAAGTGCCGTCTTCGCGCTGGGTGTTGATGAGGAAGGCCGCGGCCCTCTTGATGTTCTCGTTGTAGTTTCTGTCGCCGACGGAGAGCAGGGCCATGAGGGCCCATGCGGTCTGCGAGGCGGTGGAGGGGATGCCGGTGCCGGAGTATTTGGGCTCCATGTATGAGGCGACGCTTTCGCCCCAGCCGCCGTCATCGTTCTGCTTGGAGGCGAGCCATTCCATTGCCTTGCGCACCTGCGGGGTTTCCTTTGTGTCGCCGACGGCGATGAGACCGGGCAGGACTGCCGCGGTTCCGTAGACATAGTTAACGCCCCAGCGGCCGAACCAGCTTCCGTCGTCCTCCTGTTCGGAGTAAATGAATTGAAGCGCCTTTTCAATCGCGGGGTGGTTGCGCGAGAAACCGCATATCGCGAGGGATTCCACCACGTGTGCGGTTACGTCCGCGCTTGGAGGGTCGAGCACTTCGCCGAAATCGCAGAATGGGATTTTCGTGACGATTTCGCGGGTGTTGTCCTTGTCGAAAGCCGCCCAGCCGCCGTTGGTGCACTGCATTGCTAGAATCCAGTTCATGCCGCGGCGTATTGCGCCTTCTACGCGGCGCGCCCGGGTGCTTTCGCGCGGTATTAGCTTTTGTATGCGTTTGAGGGTGGCAATTGCGATTGCGGCGTCGTCGACGTCCGGGTAATAGTTGTTGGCGCGCTGGAAGGCCCAGCCGCCGGGCTCGATGTGCTTGCCCAGCTTCCTGTTTTGCGCCCAGTCGCCGTGGTAGCGGTTTTCCTTGGAAAGCACGTAGTCGAGCGCCTTCAGGAGCTCGGGGCAGGTGCCGGGGGTTTCGCCGGCGTCCATTAGGGCGGTCATTGTCAGGAAGGTGTCCCACACGGGGCTTTCGCTTGCCTGAAGCATGATGCCGTCTCCGCGCTTCACCTGCCAGTGCAGGTTGAACGCGTCGATCGCGCGCGACATGTTTATCTGGTCCATGGCGAAGCCCTCGACATGCATGGTGATAATCGCGTAAATCCACGGGGGCTGTATGCCGCCCCATGCGCCGTCCTCGTCCTGGTGCTCGAGTATCCATTGCAGGATGAGCTTTATTGCGCTTTCGCGGAAGGGCTTGACGGGCGAGCGGTTGTAAGCGTGGAGCATGTGGTCGAGCTTCATGAAAAAGTTTTCCCAGCTCATCGAGCTTTCGCTCTTGCGGGGCACGCGGTAGTCGGCCTTGTCGCGGCCTTCGGGGAAGAGTTCGTCGAGCTGCAGTTCCGGAGGGAGCTCCTTTATCGGCCTGCGCGCGGTGAGGATTGCAATTGGCATCATTGTTGCGCGCGCCCACGCGGCGAAGTCGTAAATGTTGAAAGGGCACCAGTTGGGCAGGAAAATGATTTCCGGGGGAAGCACGGGCGTGTGCGCCCAGGGCCACTGCCCGAAAAGGGCGAGCCAGTATTTGGTGAACACGCGGATGCGCTCAATCCACTTGTTTTGGATAAGCCACTTGCGCGCCTTTACGAGCACCGGGTCTTCGGGGTCGAAGCCGCTTAACCTAAGTGCGAAATAGCATTCGAGCGTGGTGTTGATGTCGCCGTGCTCCGAGCCGTAGTAGACGTCCCACGAGCCGTCCTCGCGCTGCTTGTCGAGTATGTACTGTATTACGCCGTTCTTTTTGGGGTCGTCGAAGTCGATGAAGTACATGGCGAGAATCCACTGCGCCTCCATGCAGCAGTTGGTTTCGAGCGGGCCGCACCACACGCCCTCGTCGGTCTGGCGAACCCTTATCCAGTCTATCGCGCTCCTCAGGGTTCCGCGTATGGTTTTCCCGTCTTTTATGAAAACGTTTTCTTGTGTGGATTTCTCTTGCATAAGCGATTTTCTTTGCACCGCAATTTCTCGCATTTCGGCGGAAGTGTCAACCAATAATGAACGGCCGTTCAGCAGGCCGATGGCTTGTAAATAAAAGCGGGGCGTTCCATAAAAGAACGCCCCGCTTGGGATTGAAACTTTCTATTCTTCGCCCTTGCCTGCCTTCTTGCTGTGCTCGATGGCCTGAAGCACGAGGTATTTGTCGCCGAAGTTCTTGAAGTTGTCCTCTTCGGTGTCGAAGTCGTCCCAGTGGCCGTCTTCCTGCACGATGATGTTTTCAATGAGCTTCTTCGTGGCGCTGTCCATGTTGTCGGCGAGCTCCTTGACGCGCTTGTTGTAGGCGTCGATGGCGCTCTGCTCGAGGTTCTTGGAATGCGCTATCATTTCCTTGGGCTCGTGAATCTTCTGGACCGTTTCCTTGCGGCGCATTTCCACGTCGCCCTTGAGGAAGAGGACGCGTTTTGCGAGCATGTCCACATGCCTCATTTCGGTGATTGCCGTGGTGTAGAATATCTTTGCGAGCGGGTCGTAGCCCATGTCTTCGCAATGAAAGTGAAAATACAGGTACTGGTCTACCGCGTGAAGTTCTTCGGCAATAGAGTCGTTAAGTAGTTTGATGCTTAGTTCTTTGTTCATAGTGTTCTTTCTTATTGAAAAATCTCTTGCCTTTTAGACCTTCAGGGCGCGCGAAAGTTTCAAAATTTTCAAAACTTTCTAGAACCTTGAAATGCTGTCTGCGGCTTCTTCCTTGCGCTGCCTTTCCTGTTCTTCGTAGAGCTTCTCAAGCTGTTCGCGCATCATTTTGTCGAATTTTGCCGATACGAACAGCACTCCGTTTTTATACAGCTTGGCCCGGATGGAACCGTCGGCAAGCTCGTGCGTATAGCCGAAGGCCGTGTCGGGCTGTTGCGGTATTTCGAAGTCTATGGACACCTCCTTTGAACGCTCAAGGGTTTCCACTTTGTTGCCCCCGAAATAGACGTCGTCGACGAGGAATTTGTATATGGACGCCTTGCTGCCTCCCTTGAGGCTGTTTTCAATGTCCGTGACGATGTTCTCCCACATGACATGCGTGGTGGGGTCGAAGCGGTTTACCCTTTGCGGATTGGGGGCGTTGTCATTTTTGCCCTTGTTTCTTGAGGTTTTGGCCGCGCTGTATTTGGCCTTGTCTTCTACCAGTTTCCTGTAGGCTTCATTTACAGACCTCTGCTCCACTTCCAGCATTTGCGACCTCACCGTTTTGGAGAAATTGGTGGATTTCAGCACGTTTTCGGGAATTTCCAGATAGACGAGTCGCTTCCTGTTTATAGGCAGAATTTCCTTGAGGGTCTCAATTTTGTCGGCTTCGACAAGATTGCCGTCTTTGTCGCGCAGCATGAGCTTCATTTCTCCTTTGTCGAAAAGGTAGTCGATGTCGCGATCTATTTCGACATAGGGGCTCCTTCTCCAACTGGACTGCGACTTCTGCAGTTCCATCAGGGCTTCCAGCTCCTGCGGAGTCATGTCGTCGCCGTGCCTGCGGTAGAATTCCAGCACGGAGGTGTCGCCGTCGAAGCATGTGTGCAGTTCCCAGCCGAAGAGGTCGTGCTGCTGGAGCGTGTCGCTGTGCGTGGTAAGCTTTGAGTCGGCGCGCTTGAAGTAAAAGTTGTGCAGAACTATGTTGGGGACTATGTAGAAAAGCTTGTTGTAGGGAAGTTCGAGCGCCTCCCTGAGCTTGTCTTCCTTTGAGGTGTATGCGTACGCGCCGCTGCTTTTTGACAGCAGGCGCGTTTCCATTGAATTGCGTTTTTCGTCTATTCTGGCGCTTGCGCTTCCGCAGGCTATCGACACCGCCAGCGCCGACGCGCAGGCCCTGAAAAGGTTTGGGGTAAAATTGGCATTCATTGCCAAAAATATACAGCTTCAGACCCCCGCATATCAATCTTTTTCTGCATTAATAGTGCTTGGCCCTGCGGGGCGGGACCGCATGATTCCCGCGCAAAGCCTAATTGCCGTTGGGCTCGATTACGAGGAACGACACCGCATGGTTGCGCAGCACTTCCACGAGCGTTTTTTTGGGGTTGGCGCAGTATTCGTCGTAAGCCTTCTGAAGGTCTTCGCGCGTCTCGATTTTCTTCCTGTCCACGGAAACTATAATGTCGCCCTCCATGGCGTTGCCCAGCGCGAAGGGATAGCCGCTTCTTATTCCTATGATCATGAGGTTGGAGTCCGATTCAATTCTTGCCTCGCGCGCGAACACCCGCGTGATTTCCTGTATGCCCACACCCCATTTTTCGAGCGTAAACTCCGCGCCGACGCGGCTTTCGAGGGGCTCGCTTTTCACGTCCTTTTCGGTTATTGCCCCGTTGCGCAGTATGGAGAGCTTGACTTCGCTTCCGGCGGGCAGCCTGGCGACCATGTTCATTATTCCCGGGAGCTGTTCGGGAAACCTGCCGTCCACCTCTTTTGAATTTATGCTTAAAACTATGTCGCCGGGCACTATGCCGGCCTGCGCCGCCGGCGAGCCCGAATCGACGTTGCGCACGAGCACGCCGCGGTTGGCGTCGACGTCGAAATACTTTTCCATGTCCTGCAGGGGCGCGAAGGTTATGCCTATGTAGCCGCGGTCGACCCTGCCGTTGGCGATAAGCGCCGCCATGACGTCGCGGGCGACGTCGGAGGGTACCGAGAATCCGAGGTTGTTGGAATCGGTATAGACGCGCGTATTGATGCCGATGACTTTTCCTTCGGCCGTGACGAGCGGGCCGCCGCTGTTGCCGGGGTTGATGGCGGCGTCGGTCTGTATCCACGTGTTGAAAATGCCCGTTTCGTAGCCGCTGCCGATAATCGTGCCGCCGAAGAACCTGTGCAGGTTCGAGATTATCCCGCGCGTAACCGTGCGCGCAAATCCGTGCGGCGTTCCTACGGCGTAGACTACCTCGCCGGGATGCAGTTTTGCGGAGTCGCCGAACTGCGCGTGCGAAAAGCTCAAATTGCGGCTTTTTACGTCGTCGGTATCCAGCTGGACGACGGCGAGGTCGGTCCAGTGGTCCCAGCCTATGAACTTGGCCGGTACGCGCTCGAGGTTTGAAAGGGTTATTATTATTTTGGTGGCGTACCTGTTGGCGACGTGCGCGTTGGTAAGCACCATGCCGTCCTCGCTCATTATCACGCCCGAGCCTATGGAGCGGACGATGGTTGAGTCGCCGTTTTTCTGCGTCGCTTCCCACACGTCGATTCTCACGACGCTCTGCAGGAGGTTGTCAAAGCCTTTGTTGTCAGGGAAGGACGGCTCGGTGCTCGCGCACGAGCATAGTAGCATGCCAAGGCAAATTCCGGAGAGCAGGGAAAGCGCGCGCTTCATAATCAGGCTTTCTCCCCGGTTTCGGCGGTCACTTTTATGCCTATGCCGCCGCGCACGTTGAAGTCTCCCTCAACGCGGCACCATACGGGGTCGAGCGCCTCAATGAGGTCGTCGAGGATTATGTTGGTGAGGTGCTCGTGGAAGCAGCCCTCGTTCCTGAAAGACCAGAGGTAGAGCTTTAGCGACTTGCTTTCTACGATCCTGTCGCGGGGGATGTAGCTTATTTTGATATTGGCGAAGTCCGGCTGGCCCGTCGCGGGGCACAGGCATGTAAATTCGTTCGTGGCGAGTTCGACGACATAGTTTCTTCCCTTGCTTTTGTTGGGGAAAGTTTCGAGTTGCCGCTTGGGTTGCGCCTTTTTCTTGAGGTTTGCGCCGAGCAGACTCAGCCCCTTGAGGTCTTTTTTATTGGTCTTTTTCATCTTTAGTATTTGTCGTTTAAATTGCCATATTAGGCAAACGCTTTTGAATTATAAACTGCGTTTGCCTCGCCTTAAAAACCGAAAATAGACCTCCGGTATAATTCGCGCCTTTTAAGGCTTCGCAAGCCTTGCCATAATCCAAAATCATTGTGCCAAATAAAAAAAATATAATTTTTAAAGTTCATTTCAATTTCCCGCCAATCTAAACGATAAATACTATCCTATCGCTTAAAATTCAATCATCACTTTTCCCGTGCGGGAGTTTTCAGAAGCGCGCTTTACGGCGTCGGCGATTTTTTCCATCGGGAAGACCGAGTCCACCGGGGCCTTCAGTGTGCCGTTTTCAATCATGCCGAAAATTTCGGCGTAGATTTTTTTGGTTTCCTCCGGCTTGGTGTTTTGGAATTTGTCCCACCAGAAGCCGCGCAGGCGCAGGTCGTTGAAAATGAGGAAGCGCGTTGGGAAGCGTATCGGGTCGCCCACCATGCCGCCTATTGTCACTATCGTGGCGGAATCGCCCATGGCCTTGATCATGTTCGAGACGCTTTCGCCGCCTATCTGGTTGAGCCCAAGCAGGAGCTTGCCGCCGGTCTGCTTTTTGATTTCCTTGGCGTCGAATTCGGCCTCGTCGACAATGATGTCGGCGCCTATGGCCTTGAGTTCGGCCTCTTTGGCCTTGGCGTTGCGCAGCATGTTGACGGTCTTTATGCCGCGCGCCTTGCACATCTGTATGAGAAAATATCCCAGAGCGCTGCCCGCTCCGTTCTGTATCACCCAGTCGCCCTCCTTGAGGTCTGCGAACTGGTTTAGAATGCAAAGGGCCGTAGGGGGATTGATGAAGGCCATCGCGCACATGTCGGGCGAAAGGCCGGACGGCACGACGAGCAGCCCGTCGGCCTTGGCGGTTTGAAATTGGTTCCACGCGCCGGGTTCGGGGGGCAGGCGCACTATCGAGCCGACTGCGGGGCCTTCCGTGTCGGGGCCGAGCGCGACTACTTCGCCTATGCCTTCGCGCCCCGCGATTGCGGGCAGTGGGCGCAGCCTGCCGTAAGTGCCGCCGATCATGCCGAGGTCGGACGGGTTGATAACCGCTCGCACGAGCTTCACAAGCGCCTCGCCTTTTTGAGGTTCGGGGGTTTCCACCGTTTCCGCCTTGAGGACTTCGGCGGGTTTACCGTAAGAATTGTGTATTGCGGCAATGCTTTTCATATTCGCGGGATTCTTTCCTATTTGAGTTTTAAAATCAAACGCTTTTTGCACTCTTGCGCAAAAAGCGTACACAATGTATTTATATTATAGACAAGTTCATTCTCTCACATGTTCCTTTCGGGTTGAAACGGCTTGAGGCAAAAATGCTTGCAAGCCGTGCCGCTTGGCTGTTTTTTTGAATGCTTATGAAGAGATTAATCAGTATAACAATCGCGGCAATCTCTCTCATGGCGTCGTTTGGCGCATCGGGGGAAGAAATATCAATAACTACGGACAACACCAAGCTGACTCTGTGGAAGGGGGACGACGGCCTGCTTACCGTGCGCGGCTACGGCCTTAAGCGCGACACGCTCAACTCCTACGGCGGCTCGGACGAGCAGGTGCAGCAGTTCCTTTTCTACCCGACCTACGGCGACGGCTTCCTTGGCGATAGCGCCCTGCAGGTTACCCACGCCGACGGCGACATCGCCACGCGCCTGGAGGTGCAGGACGTTAAGGTCGTTCAGGACAAAAAGGACAAGAACATTATAACGACCGAAATCCTCATGAAAGACCCCGCGCAGGATTTTTATGTGACGATATATCTCCGCGCATACCAGAACGAGGACGTCATCCAGATTTGGACAAAAATAGAGAACAAAGAAAAGGGCGGGGTTACTTTGCACAAGTTCGCGTCGGCTTCCGTCATGAATTTTTCGCCGTCGTACTGGCTCACGCATTTCACGGGCTCATGGGCCAACGAGGCAAATATGACCGAGGAAAAGCTTACGCGCGGCAAAAAGGAGATTTACAGCAATTTGGGCTCGCGAGCCCACAGGATGGCCACCCCCATGTTCCTTGTCTCGCTGCTCGGCCCCTCCAACGAGGACTCCGCCTACATGATAGGCGGCACGCTCATGTGGCCCGGAAGCTTCAGCATGCGCTTCGACATCGACTCCACCCGCGGCCTGCGCATGACCATGGGCGGCGACAACAGAAGCGACGGTTATTATCTGGACAAGGGCGAAAGCCTTGAAACGCCGAAATCGCTTTGGGTGTTTTCCGACAAGGGCAAGAACGGCATATCGCAGAAATTCCACAAATGGGGGCGCAAATATTCCATGCGCAACCCGAAGAAGCCCCGCCCGGTGCTTTTGAACAACTGGGAGGCCACCGGCATGGGCTTTGACGAAAACAGGCTCGTGGGCCTCTTCGAAGACGCCAAGGGTACGGGCGTGGACATCTTCCTGCTAGACGACGGCTGGTTCGGCGGCAAATACGTGCGCAACGCCGACAACAGCAGTCTCGGTGACTGGAAGGTTGCGGAAGGCAAGCTGCCCAGCGGCCTCGGCTACCTCTGCAAGGAGGCCAAGGCGCGCGGCATGGAATTCGGCATTTGGCTCGAGCCCGAAATGGTCAGCCCCAAAAGCGAGCTTTTCGAGGCGCATCCCGAATGGGCGCTGCGCTCCGCAAACCGCAATTACGTTCTCGGCCGCAACCAGCTTGTGCTCGACCTCACTAATCCGGAAGTGAAAAAGTACGTCTGGAAAATCTTTGAGGACACCCTCCGCCCCAACCCGATCAAATACGTGAAGTGGGACGCCAACTGCTGCATTTACCAGCCCGTTTCGGATTTCCAGCCCAAGAATAAAAAGGGCAACGTCGACTTTGAGTACAACAAAAGCCTGCTCGACATAATGAAGAAGTTCTCCAAGGAGTTCCCGGACACCGCCGCGATGCTTTGCTCGGGCGGCGGCGGGCGCGTCGACTACGCTTCGCTGCAGAACTTCGAATCCTTCTGGGCCAGCGACAACACCGACCCCATGAGCCGCGTGTTCATTCAGTGGGGCTTCGGCCACTTCTACCCGTCCAACAGCATGTCGGCGCACGTGACGCACATGGGCGGCCGCCCGATGAAATTCTGCGCGGACGTGGCCATGAGCGGCGCGCTCGGCTTCGACCTCGACATCTCTAAGGTGTCGCCCGAGGACAAGGAGTATATCAAGAAGACCATAGAGCTGTATAAAAAGGAAATCCGCCCGATAACTTCGGCAGGCGATTATTACAGGCTAAAGTCCCCCTACGAACACGCGCAGTCGGCGGTGATGTTTGTTAACAAGGGCAAGGGCGTCGTCTTTGTCTACCAGACCCGCGACGACGAGAACGACCAGACCGTAAAGCTCAAGGGTCTCGACCCCGACAAGACTTATACTATAAAGGAAGTCGGATTCTATGCGGACGGCCAGAAGTCGGAAATCAAGGGCGACGGACAGGCGTTCAAGGGCAGGGAGCTTATGGAAAACGGCATTGTCGTTCCCACTAAAAAGGCCTGCGGAAGCTCAATAATACTTTTGAGCGAAAAAAAGTAGGAGTCTGTCCGGTTTGAAAAATCTTTAAGGGAGATTGCCATTTGCAATCTCCCTTTTTTTGTATGCGCATACACGGGATATGGATAAAAGGCCGCATGCTTATTAAGATTGCGTTAATTTCTTTTGATTAGTTTGACGTGTTTATATTGAATTCTTTAATTAAAAATATCCTTATTATGGTGCTCTATGCCCATATGTCCCGTAGGGATTCAAGACAAACATACATAAAGGATTGCAAATAATAAACATATATTAAACCCCCGTGGGGCTTCCACGGATTTCCCGCATGCCAGCCAAATAAATTTCTGTTTTGGGGGGAGCTTGCGGCAAATGAAAATAAAAGCAACATCATGTCTAAGCACGCAAAGATACCTGCATTATTCGCCATTGCGGCGGCCGCTGCCGGCATTTCGTTCGGCGCGGAAACAACTGTAAACTATCCCGAAAGCCCCCTTCCGTTTTCGGGCGCAACCTCTTCGCTCGAGGCGAATATATCCGGCGACACCAACGGTTCCGTCGTTGTTGTCGGTCCGGACGCCCAAGTCGGAGTACAGGGACAGGACGCCGTTACGGTAAACTACAATTCCGGAACGACTCTTCATTACCTCTCAACGATAGGCGCATCCGGCGAGATAAACGGCAATGTTAATATAAATGTGTACACAGGAAGCTTCAACAACCAGACGTCTTCTCCCGCGATAACGGAAGCCCTCATCGGAACGGCTTACGGGGCTTCGGCCGCCGTTATAAACGGCAATGTTAACGTTGAAATAAAAGACGGCGATTTCTACGGCAATATTTTCGCCGGCGGCGGTGCCACGGTGAAGGGCGATACCAGCCTTGTCATTTCCGGCGGCACTTTCAGCGCCGAAGACGGCGTTTTCGGCGGCAACTCGTGGGGCGGCGTGACGGAAGGCAATGCGTCCCTGAAAATTACTGGCGGAGACTTTTCAAACGCCAACGTTTATGCCGGAAACCACAGGACGGGCTCCTCGCTTTCCCAGAATGCAATAAAGGGAAATGCGAGCCTCATAATAGAGGGCGGCAGCTTTAAAAACCTCAACGGCGGAAGCACCGATGGCTCCCTTGAAAAAAACAAGCTGGCCGGGAAAGTCGAAGGCGACACTTCCCTTGTTATCAGGGCGAACGACGCCATAACGATAAGCGGCGATATAAACGTCGCGTCGGGATTTGTCGACGGCGACGCCGAAGTCACTTTCGTGGGCGATGCAGGCAAGCTGTCTTTCAACGGAACTCTAAAGGCGTCAAGCGCTTCAGGGGAAATCGGCGGGCTTTCCGGCAAGGCTTCAATCAACATCGGCACGGCCGACGAAGCTTTCAGCGGGGAATTTAACGGGACTATAAATGACGGCTTTGCCCTCCTGCAGGTTTCCAACGCCGACACTTCCGTTTTGTTCGCCGAGGCGTTCGACGTTGATGCGCTGGTCGTTGACGCGAATTCCAGCGTCCTGCTGGCGGAAAACACCAAGTTCGACACGCTCAACCTTGTGTTTGATTCCGAGTTTGACACGGGCGCGAATCTTGGCGCCGTATTGGACGATATTTTCGGCGCAAGCGCCGGCATAGTTGTAAGCGCGATATCGCAAAAGGCCGACGGGTTCGTCGTTACGAATCTCGACGGCGCGGAATTCAGCGCGTTTATAGGCGAGGACGGAAGCGTTGAAGTTGGCGCCGCCGTTCCCGAGCCCGCCGCTTTTGCCGCGCTGTTCGGTGCCGCCGCCCTGGCTTTTGCGGCGGTCCGCAGAAGGAAATAGCGTTCCCCCCTGCAATTTTATGCCAACTCCCCAAAAGCCTGAAGGCTTTGGGGAGTTTTTTTGCGGGTTTGTTTGTACGGATGTTTTTACCTCAGGGAGGCCGCAATGCTTTCGCCCGCGTAAAATGCGGCCATGCCGCACAGCAGGGTAATGAGCGCATAGAGCAGGGCGCGCGCAAACCTTTTGGCGCGGAGCATTTCCATTATCTGCCATGCGATGCTCGAAAACGTCGAAAGTGTCGCGCAGAATCCCACTTCCGCGAAAAGGTCTGCGTATGTGTCAATGCTTTGCGCGTTGGAAAACACAATTATCACCCCGAGCAGGAAGGACGCCGCCATGTTCGCCAGCCACGTTCCCGCCGGAAGCCATTCGCGGTCGAATTTCTGCGCGAGCGCAAATCTCGCCAGTGCGCCCAGCGCCCCGCCCGAGGCTACGCAGACTATCGAAATCAGGCCGTTCATTGCCGCGCCGCCTTTCTCCTGTCGTGCGCCGACATGAAGCGCAATGCGAGCGTAGTTCCTAAATGCACCGCAAGCAGGCACAGCGCAAAATTTCCGGCAACGTCGAGCGACAGCAGCGGGAAGTCTCCGCTTTGCAGCGCGTGCACGGAGTTTTTGGAAATCCCCGAAAACACGCTCAGCCCGCCGCAGAACCCGGTGGTCATCATGTGGTTCACGTGTTTGTTCACGCGCTCCCTTATGCCGAGCACGAAGCCGATTAGCGCCGACGCCGCGATGTTGCACGCCAGTATCGCCGGAATCTGGCTTTCAAAGGCCTGCATTGTGAGATGGCGAAGCACCGCTCCGGCCGCCCCGCCGATTGCCACGGCTAAAAGCGGCGTGTGCCGCGCCGTTGCGAGCCGGAATATTTCCCTGCCGAATTTCATTTTTTTGGAAATTTATGCCAAATTAGACTTCAAAATCCGAACCTTATGCCTTATTATTTTTTGCGCAATGTTTCTTTTTATTACCGGCATAGTGCTTTTAATAATCGGCTATTTTACATACGGAAGGCTGATTGAAAGGATAATAGCGCCCGACGACAGAAAAACGCCGGCGCACACGCACCGCGACGGCGTCGACTTCCTTGTGATGCCGCACTGGAAAAACATGCTCATACAGCTTCTGAACATCGCGGGCGTCGGCCCCGTAATCGGCGTGATACTGGGCGTGAAGTTCGGCGCGATAGTTTTCATAATAATTCCCATAGGCAACATCATAGCTGGCGCCACGCACGACTTCATCGCGGGCATGATGTCTGTGCGCCACAACGGCGCCAACCTGCCGTACCTCGTGCGCATTACCATGGGCGGCAAATTCTACCGCTTCTTCTCGCTTTTCATGGTGCTGCTCCTTCTCCTCGTTGTTGCGGTGTTCATCAACATCCCGGCCAGCCTCATCGACGGCTTCTTCCCCGATAATTCCATATTCTGGTTCGCAGTCGCCGGAATATTCCTGTATTACATAATGGCGACGCTATTTCCCGTGGACAAAATTATCGGGAAGGTTTACCCCGTGTTCGGCGCGCTCCTGCTCTTTGGCACCATTGCGATGTTCTTCGGCCTGATGCACTATGCGATTTTCACAGACCCTTCCGTGCTCTCGGAAAGCGAAAGCTTCAGGCTTCAGAAATGGACGGGCGAAAACGGGCACCCCGTCGTGCCGCTGCTCTTCGTGACGATAGCATGCGGCATAATATCGGGCTTCCACGCAACCCAGTCGCCGATTATCGCCCGCACGATGGCGCACGAAAAGCAGGGTAAGTCGGCATTCTACGGCATGATGGTCCTTGAAGGCATAATAGCCATGGTGTGGGCCGCTGCGGGGCTCGCCATCTACAACATATTCCCAAAGTATTTCGACCTCTCCGCGACCGTCGTACTGCGCAACATCACCGAGTTTTTCCTCGGCACTTGGATGGGCGGCATAACCGTCATAGCCGTGGTCATACTCGCCGTAACCTCCGGCGACACCGCCATGCGCAGCCTCCGCCTGAGCCTCGCCGAAATGGCCGGGATAGGCCAGAAGTCGTTCAAAAACAGGCTGCTGGTCTGT
Organism: uncultured Opitutales bacterium; assembly: GCA_944391135.1. GTDB lineage: Bacteria > Verrucomicrobiota > Verrucomicrobiia > Opitutales > Intestinicryptomonadaceae > Merdousia. The sequence goes on along the minus strand of CALXSL010000011.1, from coordinate 60,170 downwards.
GCGCCCCTGATAGCCGTCGTCGTCGCGCTACTTTCTTGGTCTAACATCGACGCCAAAAGCTTCTCCCATCTGTGGAACTACTTCGCGTGGGGCAACCAAGTCCTCGCCTCATCCACTCTTCTGGCCTCCGCCGTGTGGCTGTTCCGCCAGCGCAAAAACGGCTTTGTCGCTATAGTTCCCGGCATGTTCATGCTATTTATCGTACTCTCGTACATTCTTTGGATATCGCCCCAAAACGGCGGCCCCATCGGCTTCGGCATGGAACTCTTCAACGCATACTTCATCGCCGCCATCCTCACCGTTATCATCGGCGCGTGGACCGTGAAACGCGGCTTCTCAACCCGCAAAGAAAACGCCAGGCAAGCCCTCTCCACCCGCATAAAAGACAATTTAAAGTAAAAGCTAGATTAGGAGGCTCATAGCCGCCTCCTAAGACCTCCGCCTAGCAGGCGCGCCTGCACCTCGGAAGCGTTGCTTCCTCCTTGACGTTGTTTGTTGCTGAATCTTCCGCATTGCTAAAGCAATTGCTGAATACTTTATAGCTGTTGTTTAGCATATTTGCATACACATAGAAACACGAACTGCTTACGGTAGTTTCACCGTTTATCGGTGTGCAATGCACACACGATAAACGGCGCATCATGTGGCGACCGCTATTGCGATCGCCAGTCTAAAGCGATATATAGCGTAAGCGAACTGACTGTATTTTTTGTTATGCAACAGGCTTGTGTTTTGTAAGGTGAGTTCGTTATAGCCTATCTCAACAGCAATGCGAAAGAACGTTAGTGAAAGAGCAGGTGAATAAAACCGCTTAACACGCAAAGTGATTAGAGAATACACTTCGTAGAATCGGCAAAAGACCGCTCCGAGGCTTTATTGTAAAACTATATGCATGCATATAGTTTTAGCCTGCCCAATTACAGGGGGCAGGCGGCAATAAAGACTTGTGACCGCGAGACAGGTCGAATGATGCCATATTTTTCCTATAAAATAAAACAGGAGAAATAAATAGTTCAGCTATTGCGAAGCAATGCGGAAGATACGTCGAAACCTAGGTCACTATGAATGGAAGCTTTGCTTTCTAGGCGGGCGCGGGGCGGCTATGAGCCCCGCATATAAAAATATAAAAGAGCGCTTCATATGAAGCGCTCTTTTATTGTAATTATAATGGAATATTTTGGGTTAGGACGGCATCGTTCATTTGGTATATGCCGACGGGTGTGGCGGGGCCGCTCATGGTGACGGAGAAGTCGGGGGCGATTTTGATGGAGATGTCGCCGCCTTCCATGTGTACGGTGATGTCGGGGCCGCAGAGGCCCAGCTTGTGGGCGACGGCGGCGGCCGCGCTGGAGCTGCTGCCGGAGGCGAGGGTGTAGCCCGCGCCGCGCTCCCAGATTTCGATTTTTATGTTGTTTTTGTCCAACACCTGGAGGAGCTGCACGTTGGTGCGGTTGGGGAATAGGCTTGTCATGTTTTCGATGACGGGGCCTATTTCACGGGCGAGTTTTGCGGATACCTCTTTCATCGGGAGGACGCAGTGGGGGTTGCCGACTGTGGCGCAGCAGTATTTGTATTTCGCGCCGTTTATTTCAAATTCCTCGTTGATAACCTCGCGCTTTTCGCCGGTGACGGGGATGGCTTCGGAATCGAAGCTGACGCGTCCCATTTCGACGGTTATGTGGCCGCCTTTTTGCGACACGACGCATTTTACGACGCCTCCGAGGGTGTCGACGGTGAAGGGGGCGTCCTCTTTAACGCGGTTTGTGTCGTAGAGGTAGCGGGAGAATATGCGCAGGCCGTTGCCGCTTTTTTCGGCCTCGCTGGCGTCGGGGTTTAGTATGCGCAGCTTGAAGTCGGCCTTGTCGCTTTTCTCGGGGCCGTAGAGTATGCCGTCGGAGCCGAGGCCGAAATTGCGGTGGCAGATTTTTACCACATCGGGGCCTTCAGGCATTTTCGGGCAGTCGGCGGGGTCGAGCACCAGATAGTCGTTTCCAAGGGCGTGGTATTTGCTGAATTTCATGATGCCAAAATAGAAAGGGCGTACGGGCGATGGTTCAAGTTTTTTTGAAATCTGCGTGGCGCAAGGCCGAAAAATTTAACAAAAAATACAATTTTGTCGATAATCGGGGGGTATTCAACGGAGGGAACGCAAATGAAAACTGTCAAAATAATTTTAACGGCGCTGGCTGTCGGCTGTTTTTCGGTGTCCAATCTGTTGGGAGGAAATTTTAAGGAAATGAACAGGGAAAAACTAACGCCGCAGGAAGAGGCCGTAATATGGGGCAAGGCCACAGAGGCGCCTTACAGCGGCGAGTACGACAAACTTTTCAAGGACGGCATATACGTCTGCAAGGCGTGCGGCGCGGCCCTTTACAGGTCGACCGACAAGTTCGATTCGGGCTGCGGCTGGCCGGCATTTGACGACGCGTTTCCGAACGCCGTCAAGAGGGTTCCCGACCCGGACGGGCGCAGGACTGAGATTGTGTGCGCCCGCTGCGGAGCGCATCTGGGGCACGTGTTCGAGGGCGAGCGTCTTACGGATAAAAACACGCGCCACTGCGTCAATTCAATTTCAATGAAGTTCATCCCGGCGGAGAACATCGAAACCGCGATTGTCGCGGGCGGGTGCTTTTGGGGGGTCGAGGAGCTTATGCGCAAGCAGGACGGCGTGCTTTCGGTCGTGTCGGGCTATACCGGCGGAAAGACCGAAAACCCGGGCTATCGCGAAGTCTGCTCGGGCGGCACCGGGCATCTGGAGGCCGTTGAGGTTCTTTTCGACAAAACGAAAATTTCCTATCCGGAAGTGCTGAAGCTGTTTTTTGAAATCCACGACTTTACCCAGACGAACGGCCAGGGGCCCGACTTGGGCCCGCAGTACCTGTCTGCGGTGTTCTATTTAAACGACGCGCAGAGGCAGGCCGCGGAAGGCGTCGTTAAGCAGCTTGAGGCGAAGGGTTACAAGGTGGCCACCGCGCTTAAAAAGGCGTCGAAATTCTGGCAGGCCGAAGACTATCACCAGCGCTATTACGAGCGCAAGGGATCGCAGCCCTACTGCCACATGCGCAAAAAGATTTTCTAATTTTCTAAACTCATATATTCGTTGTATCAAGGCGAAGCTCTTAGCGGGGCTTTGCTTTTTTTGTATTACTTGACACAAAATGTTTTTTCGGGTTTTCTTTTCTGTTTAAAAGCGCATATTTCAGGCGCACGACACCATGGACAGAAAGATTATCAGCGGACACAAAATAACACCCGGCGAGGCGCTTGAACTTTGCCAAAAGACCGGGCTTAAGGAGCTTTGCGCAATGGCCGACCGCGTGCGCGAACATTTTTTGGGCAAGGCCGTGGACACTTGCTCGATAATCAACGCGAAGTCGGGCAAATGCTCCGAGAACTGCAAATGGTGCGCGCAGTCTGCGCACCACAATACCGGCTGCGAAGTTTACGATTACATCTCGGCGGAAACGGCCCTGTCGGCGGCGAAAAGCGTCAGGGCGAAGGGCATACGCAGGTTTTCGCTCGTGACGAGCGGCCGCACGGTGTCGGACAGGGATTTGGAAAAGCTCGTCGCCGCGTTCAAGGCCATGGGCGAAATCGATGGGCTCGCGCTCTGCGGCTCGTTCGGGCTTCTTAGCGAGGCGCAGTTCAGAAAGCTTGCGGCTGCGGGCATGACGCGCTACCACTGCAACCTCGAAACCGCCCCGTCGAAATTTCCCGAACTTTGCACGACGCATACCATTGAAGACAAGGTTGAATCCATCAATGCCGCGCGCCGCGCCGGGCTTTCGATCTGCAGCGGCGGCATTATCGGCATGGGCGAAACCTTGGAACAGCGCATAGAGCTGGCATTCGCCTTGCGCGGCTTGGAGGTCGATTCCATCCCGGTGAATATTTTAAACCCGATAAAAAACACGCCTCTCGAAAATGTTCCGCCGCTCGCGACGGAAGAAATTCTGCAAACCTACGCCATTTTCAGGCTGGTCAACCCGTCCGCCCACATACGCTTTGCGGGCGGCAGGCTTTCCATCAAGGGGTTTGAGCGCGAGGCCCTGAAATCCGGGGTGAGCGCGATTTTGATGGGCGACTTCCTCACAACGGTCGGCGCGAAGGTCGACGAAGACTTTGAAATGCTTGCGCGGCTCGGCTATGAATTCTGAGGAAATACTGGCCTACGACAGGGAGCACGTTTGGCACCCTTACGCCTCGATGAAGAACCCGCTGAAAGTTTACGAAGTGAGGGAGGCGCACGGCGTGTTCCTAAAGCTCGCCGACGGCCGCGAGGTGATTGACGGCATGTCGTCCTGGTGGGCCGTGGTGCACGGCTACAACCACCTGAAAATCAACGCGGCGATAAACGCGCAGGTTGCAAAGATGAGCCACGTGATGTTCGGCGGCCTCACGCACGAGGGGGCGGTGAGGCTCGCAAAGAGGCTTGTCGGCATGACTCCTCCGAAAATGCAGAAGGTGTTTTTCTGCGACTCCGGCTCGGTTTCCGTGGAAGTGGCAATGAAAATGGCTTTGCAATACTGGCATTCCAAGGGCGACCGCAAAAAGACAAAGTTCGCCACTGCGCGCGGCGGCTACCACGGCGACACGTGGCACGCGATGTCGGTATGCGACCCTGTGGGCGGCATGCACGGCATGTTTGCGGGCGGTCTTCCGATAAACTATTTTGCGGCGCGTCCGGAAATCCCGTTCGGAGGCGAATGGGAAGCTTCCGACATCTCTCCGATGCGCGAAATTCTGGCCGCACACAGCGACGAAATTGCGGCGGTTATAATAGAGCCGGTAGTGCAGGGCGCGGGCGGAATGCGTTTTTATCATCCTGAGTATCTGAAGGCCCTGCGTGCCTTGTGTGACGAGTTTAGTGTCCTTCTGATTCTCGATGAAATTGCGACGGGCTTCGGGCGCAGCGGCAAAATGTTCGCATGCGAATGGGCGGGCGTTGAGCCCGACATCATGTGCCTTGGCAAGGCGCTCACGGGCGGCTATTTGAGCTTTGCGGCGACGCTCGCAAGCGATGAAATCGCCGGCGCGATATCCGACGGCAATCCGGGGCTTTTCATGCACGGTCCCACTTTCATGGGCAACCCGCTCGCGTGCGCGGCGGCCAACGCCAGCCTCGACCTTATAGAAGAAAACAATGTCCTGCCGCGCATCGCCGAAATCGAAAAAATATTGAAAAATAACCTGTCGCCTTTAAAGGAAAACGCGAAAGTCGCCGACGTCCGCGTTCTCGGCGCGATAGGCGTTGTCGAAATGAAAGAGTCGGTTGACATGGAACGCGCGCAGGAATGTTTGATATTAAACGGTGTGTGGCTTCGCCCCTTCGGCAGGCTGCTTTATACCATGCCGCCCTATGTTTCCACCGACGAGCAATTGAACTACATAACGGCCGCCATGGCCGCCGCCGCAAACTTATGACGCCGCCCGAAACAGTTTTGCGCGAACTGCAAAAGCAGGGGCTCTACAGGAGCCTCAAAGATTCGCGCGTGTGCGGAAAGACCGTCGAAGTCGGCGGCGTTCCATACAAAAACTTTGCGGCGAACGACTATCTAGGCATAAGCGCCGACACCGGCCTGCAGCGAGAATTTCTGGAAATGGCGCTGAACGAGAATAGCTTCATTTTGAGCGCGGTTTCCTCGCGGCTTCTCGGCGGAAACAATCCGGCGTTTTCGGATTTGGAAAATTATTTTGCCGGGCTTTTCGGCAAAAGCGCGCTTCTGCTCAATAGCGGCTACCACGCGAATACTGGCGCGATTCCCGCAATCTGCGCGGCTGCCGAAAAAACTTTGGTTTTGTGCGACAAGCTTGCGCACGCGAGCATGATCGACGGAATGCTCCTTTGCGGCGCGAAGTGGATGCGATTCAAGCACAACGATTTGGAGCACCTTGAGAGCCTGCTCGAAAAGAACCGGAAAGATTTCGACAACATACTAATCGTCACCGAGAGCGTGTTCAGCATGGACGGCGACCGCGCAGACATCAAGGGGCTTGTCGCGCTCAAAAAGGCGTACGATGCTCTTTTATATGTGGACGAAGCCCACTCTTTCGGGGTGTTCGGCGAAACGGGGCTGGGAATTTGCTCCGAACTCGGCGCGATAAACGGTGTCGATTTTATTATGTGCACGTTGGGAAAAGCGGCCGCCTCCGAAGGCGCAATTATAATGTGTTCACGGGAATGGCGCGAGCTTTTGTTAAACAAGTGCCGCTCGCTGATTTTCTCCACGGCAATCGCGCCCTTAAACGCAATGTGGACGAAATTCGTTTTTGAAAAGATAATGGGCATGGGCGGCAGGCGCCGAAGGCTCGCGGAAATGTCGGCCGCGCTGCGCGGCATGCTTGAAAACACTTTGGGCGACACCCAGATCGTCCCCGTTGTCCTCGGGGAAAACGAGCGCGCGCTGAGGGTGTCGGAATATTTGTGGCAAAACGGCATATGGGCCCCCGCCGTCAGGCACCCTAGCGTTCCCAGGGGGCAGGCGCGTTTGCGGCTCTCGCTCACTTCCGACATGGACGATTTCGATATTGCCGAATGCGCCGAAAAGATTAGAAAGGCAGTCGCTTCATTATGAAAATCCATTGGCTAAAACGGAAAGGCGGCCTGCAGCTGGTTTTGTTCTTCGGCGGTTTCGCGTGCGACGAAAACCTGCTCGCGCGCGTGAACATACCGTCCGGATGCGACGTGGCCATGCTTTACGACTACCGCGATTTCGACTTTGAAATGCCGCAGTTCAACTACGAGCATGTGTCGGTTATCGCGTGGTCCTTCGGCGTGTGGGTCGCGGAATACTGGCGCGACATGATTCCCGAAAATTCCGACTGGACGGCCATAAACGGCTCGCTTTACCCCGTGGACGACGTGCGCGGCATCCCGCAATTGGTATTCGAAAAGACTGTCGAGAATTTCGACGAGGCCGCGAAGGAGAAATTTTTCAGGCGAGTGTGCGGCGGCGCCAGGCAGTACGAGGAAAACAGAAGCCTCCTCTCCAACCGCTCGGCGGCGGCGCTGAAGGCCGAACTTGAGTTCCTTGGCAAAGCTTTCAAAAGCGAGCACATAAACGACGGCCGATGGGAGACTGCGGTGGCTTCGTCTTCCGACAAAATCTTCCCGCTGGAAAACATGAAAAATGCATGGGGGGCGGCTGTGTCCGTGGCGGACGGCGAGCACCTCAATCTCAAGGCTTTCGACGCGGCCTTCGCCGCCGCCGACAGGCGCGCGGGCAAAATCAGGGCGGCGTTTGAAAAACACATGAGGGATTACGAGGAAAACGCCGTGGTCCAGCGCGAAATTTCCGACCAGCTTTCGGAGCTTATAGAAGAGCATATCCCTTCGAAAAACGTCGGCAACGTTTTGGAAATAGGCTGCGGAACGGGCTTCCTCACGAGGGCGCTCCTGCCCAAAATAGAGTATTCGCACTGGTGGCTCAACGACCTCAGCGAAGACATGTGCCGCTACGCCGCGAGGCACCTGCACGACAATTTCGATATCCTCGCGGGCGACATCCTAAGCTCCATGCCCGATGCCAAGCTCGACCTCATCGTGTCGGCCTCGTGCTTCCAGTGGATAGAAGATTTGGAAAAGCTAATCGGGCGCATCCGCGACTGGTCTAACCCCGATTCAATACTCGCGTTTTCGACTTTCGGCGAGAGCAACTTTTTCCAGCTAAGACAACTGGGCATAGAAGGCCTGAAATACTACAGCCTCGAGGAAACTTCGGAGATCCTCAAACGCGCCGGGTACGAGGTGCTGCACATTTCCGAGGACAGGGTGGACATGGTTTTCGATTCCCCGCTCGACGTCCTGCGGCACATAAAAATCACCGGCGTCAACGGCGGATTTGCCGAATTCTGGACGCCCGCGATGGCCAAGCAGTTCTCGGCTCAGTATGAAAAGCATTTCAACGACGGCGACAGCGTGACCCTCACATACCATCCGGTACTGGTTGTCGCGAAAAAAATTTAATCCATTCAATGAAATATTTCGTAAGCGGAACTGACACCAACATAGGCAAGACCGTGGCGGTCGCGTGGCTCGCAAAAAAATTCGCGTCGGAAGGCCGCAAGGTCGTCACGCAGAAGCTCATCCAGACGGGCTGCGAAGGGATTTCCGAGGACATTCTCGCGCACCGCAAAATTACGGACTCAGGGCTTCTGCCCGAGGACGAAAACCGCACCACGTGCAGGTATGTTCTCAAATTTCCCGCGTCCCCGCACCTCGCCTGCGAAATGGAGGGCGTCGAAATAGACCTCGAACAGCTCGCGAAGGATGCCGCCACGCTTGAGGGCGGGTATGACGTAGTGCTCATAGAGGGCGCGGGCGGCCTGCTCGTGCCGCTGAAAAAGGATTTTTCCACCGCGGACTATATCGTGAAGAACGGGATCGGCCTCGTGCTGGTCGTCCCGTCGCGCCTCGGCAGCCTGAACCACGCGCTGTTGAGCCTCGAATACTGCCGCGCCCGGGGGATAAACCTTGCGGGCATTGTTTACAACACTTATCCGGCCGCCCCGAAAGAAATTGAAGATTCCACGCGCGAATATATAAAAGACTATATTTCAAAAAACTTTCCCGGTGCGGAATTCTGGGAAATGAACTTTGTACCCGAAGCGAAATAGACATGACGAATAGATTTAAAGGAGCCCTGTTTGATTTGGACGGAACGCTGGTGAACAATTACACCGCGATTTACAACACTACCGCCGAGGCCTTTGCCGAAGCGGGCCTGTCCGCGCCCGATTACGAGACGATATTCCGCACGGTCGGCGGCTCGATACTCATAACCATGCAAAAGCTTCTTGCCGGCTCGGGCAGGGAGGAGCTCGCGGAAAAGCTCGCGGCGCGCTATCTTGAAATTTACCCCAGGCACACTTTTGACGGCCTTGAAATGATGCCCTATGCCGACAGGATCCTTGCGGCGCTTAAAGAGCGCGGCCTGAAGCTCGCATGTTTTACCAACAAGCAGCAGAAAGGCGCGGATGAAATCCTTGGAAAGCTCGGTCTGGACAAATACCTTGACGCCGTTATTGCCACATCTCTGCATTCGGCGCGCAAGCCCGACAGGGAGTTCACCGAATACGCGCTCAAAACGCTTTCTCTGGAGGCGGGCGAAACCGTCGGAATCGGCGACTCACCCTACGACTACAAGGCGGCGCGCGTGTGCAATGTGGCCAGCGCGCTCGTGGCCACGGGCGGCGACCCCGCGGCCGACCTTCGCGAAAAATGCCCCGAGGCCCTAGGCGTGTACGCCGACTTCAAAGAGCTTGCTTTGGGCGTTTTTGATATTGCCCTTTAGCCCGGCGTATCCGATTATTTTTTCCGGATGGACAAATCGGGCGAGACCGTAAAAGCGGAAGGAGTTGTGGAGCGCATTGTTTTTTTCAACAATGACAACGGCTACTGCATTGCCGCGCTCAAGCCCACCGGCCGCGACGCGCCAAGGGAAAACATCACGATAACGGGCATAATGCCCGGGCTGCAGTGCGGCGAGACTGTCAGGGTGGAGGGCGACTGGTCGCGCCACCCCGTGTACGGCGCGCAGATAAAGGTGAAGACTTTCGAATCTCGCCTGCCGTCCGAAATTTACGGCATTGAAAAATACCTCGGTTCCGGCCTCGTGGAGGGCATAGGCCCCGGATATGCGAAAAAGATTGTGGACAAGTTCGGCAAGGACACCCTGAAAATCATCGACACGGAGTCTGCCCGCCTGCTTGAAGTGAAGGGCATAGGCGCCTCGCGCATCAAGAAAATCAAGGCGTCGTGGGACGAGCAGCGCGATTTGCGCGAAATTTCCGTGGCGCTGCGCGTCTACGGAATAGGCATGGCCCTGTGCGTTCGCATCATAAAAAAATTCGGCGGCGACGCCCCGCGCATCGTCCGCGAGGAGCCTTACAAGCTGGCCCGCGAAATTGACGGCATAGGCTTTGCCACCGCCGACAAAATTGCGCTCAACATCGGCGTTCCCAACGAGAGCCGCGAGCGCGTCGAAGCGGGGCTATTGCAGATTGTCGGCGAAAACGAGGCCGAAGGCAGCACATGCATACAGTATGGCGAACTAGCCTCGCGCGCCGCCCGCATGCTGGAGCTCGACGCCGACAGGTGCGCCCTCGGTATAGAGGGGCTTCTGGCCTCCGCCGACTTGAAGAATTTGGGCGGCGGATTTTTGCAGGGCGCTCCGCTCGATTTTGCCGAGCGCCGCATAGCCTCAAACCTCAAGCGCGTGCGCGAGGGGGAATCGCTTCTGCCGCCGATTAAGGCCCAAGCCGCCGCCGAATGGGCGAAGAAGCGCGCGGGTTTCGAGTTCGCGCCCGAGCAGACTTCCGCGCTCGTGTCCGCGCTCACAAACAAGGTCAGCGTAATCACGGGCGGCCCCGGCACGGGCAAGACTACCATCCTGCGCGCCCTTTGCGACATCCTTAAGGCCAAGAACGTCCAGCCCGTCCTCGCCGCCCCCACAGGCCGCGCCGCCCAGCGCATGAGCGAAAGTGCGGGGCTTGAGGCAAGCACCATCCACAGGCTTCTGGGCTACGAAAACGGCAAGTTTGTCCACGGCGAGCACAACCCGCTCGACGCAAAATTCGTCGTGATAGACGAGGCCTCCATGCTCGATACCAAGCTTGCGGCGTCGGTCGTCGCGGCAATCCCGTCCGGCGCGCACATCCTTTTTGTGGGCGACATCGACCAGCTCCCGAGCGTCGGCGCGGGCAATGTTTTGAAAGACGTAATCGCGTCCGGGAAGTTCGCGGTCGCGCGGCTCGACAAGATTTTCAGGCAGGGCGAGCGCAGCCAGATTGTCGTTGCCGCGCACGACATCCTGCACGGCGACGATTCCATGCGCGGCTTCGAACCCGTCCCGCTCGGCTTTGCCGACCCGCAAAACGACATCAGTTTCATCCATGCGGAAACTCCCGAAGAATGCGTTGCCGCGTGCGTCGAGCTAGTCAAAAACAAAATCCCCCAGTGGTACGGCGCCGAGCCGATTTCCGACGTCCAGGTTCTCGCGCCCATGCACAAGGGCGAGGGCGGCATAAGCAACCTCAACCGCATTATGAAGGAGGAGCTAAACAGCGGCAGAAACGGGCTTGCCTTCGCGGGGGGCTTCTACAGCATCGGAGACAAAATCATGCAGACCCGCAACAACTACGACCTCGACCTTTTCAACGGCGACATGGGCAGGGTGGTGTCAATCAGCAAGGATGCCGACGGCATCACCGCAGAGTTCGACGGGCGAGAGATAGCCCTTTCAAAAAGCGACCTCGTAGACTTTCAGCAGGCCTACGCCATAAGCATACACAAGTCGCAGGGCAGCGAGTTCCCGATTGTCGTAATACCGCTTCTTCGCCAGCATTTCGTAATGCTCCAGCGCAACCTCTTGTACACCGGCATCACGCGCGGCCGCAAAAAGGTGTTCCTTGTAGGCGATCCGACCGCGTGGAGCGCCGCCGTCAAAAACTCCCGCGCATCGCGCAGAAAAACATATTTAAAAAACCGTCTGGAATCCATATGAGCATAAGACTTTACAATATCGCCAAAGAATCTTTCGAAGAGGAAAAAGTCCCCGCCGAATCTTTCATGCGCTTTTTATATGGGAATCCCGTGGGCTCGATGCTCCTGTGGGGCGTCTTTAAGCGCGCGTTCCTTTCGCGTCTCGGCGGCGTGTGGGCAAACTCAAAAATGAGCCGCAAAAAGGTGGCGAGCTTCATCGCCAACAACGGTATCGATGCAAATGAAATGCTTTATTCACCAGAAAACTTCAAGACTTTCAACGAGTTCTTCACGCGCGCCCTTTCCGAAACCGCCCGCCCCGTGGCCTCCCCCGAAAATGACGCCGCCGTTTCCTTCCCGAGCGACGGCCGTCACATGCTAATTGAAAACGTAAGTTCCGCCGACGCCTTTTACGTGAAGGGCCAGAAGTTCGACCTCGCAAAATTTCTCGGCGACGAATCCCTCGCAAGGCGTTTCCACGGCGGCAGTATGCTCATTTCCCGCCTCAGCCCCGTAGACTACCACAGGTTCCATTACCCTATTTCCGGCCAAATCGCCGCGCGCAAGCTCATAAACGGCGCCCTCTTTTCCGTAAGCCCCATCGCCTTCATCCCGCGCATCAGCGTGTTTTGGGAAAACAAGCGCGTCCTCAACCTCATAGAATCCCCGTCGCTCGGCATGTGCGCATTCGTCGAAATAGGCGCGACAAACGTCGGAACCATCGAAAACTTCGACGCCCCCGGCTCCGACGTGAAACGCGGCTCCCCCGCCGGACTCTTCCGCCTCGGCGCCTCTTGCGTCGTCACCCTCATCCCCGCCTCCTCCAAAATCGCATGGAACGAAAAGCTCGTCCAAATGAGCCGCCAACAAATAGAATGCTACGCCAAAGTTGGCACCCTCGCCGGAATACTTAGCCGCTAATAGATTAGGAGGCTCATAGTCGCCTCCTAAGACCTCCGCCTAGGCGCGAGCCGCGCCATGGCATAGTGACGGAGATTGTTGCTTAATCTTCCGCATTGAACTCGCTCGCTTGGTTGCACCTTTAATAGTCAGTTCTTTGCTGCGCAAATTCATTCTCGCCCTCCGGGTAATTTTGCTACGCAAAATTATTCTTCCCGCAAGCTGCGCAATAAATAAAGCGCACTTGCGTTTTGCCTTGCGCAATGGCTGAATTATTCGTAGCTGTTGTTTTTGCTTGTTTGCATACAGAAAGAAACGCGAACTTACTACGGTAGCTTCACCGTTTATCGGAGTGCAATGCACACGCGATAAACGGCGCATCATGTGGCGACCGCTATTGCGATCGCCAGTCTAAAGCGATATATAGCGTAAGCGAACTGACTGTATTTTTTGTTATGCAACAGACTTATGTTTTGTAAGGTGAGTTCGTTATAGCCTATCTCAACAGCAGTGCGAAAGAACGTCAGTGAATGAGCAGGTGAATAAAACCGCTTAACAGGCAAAGAAATTAGTAGCTAAGCTTCGTAGAATCGGCAAAAGGCCGCTCCGAGGCTTTATTGTAAAACTATATGCATGCATATAGTTTTAGCCTGCCCAATTACAAAGGGCAGGCGGCAATAAAGCCTAGTGATAGCGAGACAGGTCGCATTTCATCATTTTCTTCTTATAAAAGAAAACTAGAGAAATAAAGAGTTCAGCCCACTGCTGAAAGCAATGGGCGAAAGAAAGAGAATATCCAAGGTCACAATGAATGGAAGCTGCGCTTCCTAGGCGGGTGCGGGGCGGCTATGAGCCCCGCTTCTAAATAACTTTTCCGTATTATCTGCGGCACGACCATGTGCCGCCGGGATTTTTTGAGAGGATTTTTTTGATTTCTAGCATCAGGAGGGCGGCGAGGCATTTGGAGACGGGAAGGCCCGAGGCTTCGGAGATTGCGTCTACGCCGAGGCTTTCCGCGTTTTTGAAGCATGCGAAGACGGCGGCTTCGTCGCCGGAGAGGTTTATGGATTGGGCCTTGGGGGCGCTTTCTTTTGCCGGGGTGGAGCCTTCTAGTGCGAATTCAATCTGGCCGGAAAAGCTGAGCGACTGGATTATGTCTTCGGGGGAAGAGGCGAGGGTTACGCCGTCGCGTATAAGGGCGTGGCAGCCGCGGCTTGAGGAGGAGTCTATGCGGCCGGGGATTGCGAAGACGTCGCGGCCCTGCTCGCCCGCGAGCCTTGCGGTTATCATGCTGCCGCCGCGTATGTCGGATTCCACAACGAGCGTCGCCACCGAAAGGCCGGAGACTATGCGGTTTCTGATGGGAAAGCACTGCTTGTCTGCGCGGGTGCCGAGGGGGAATTCGGATATAACCGCGCCGTTTTCGATGATGCGCTTGTAAAGCTCCACGTTTTCGGGCGGGTAGATTACGTCGGCGCCGCAGCCTAGGACGGCGACGGTTTTGCCGCCGGCTTCGAGCGCGCCGATGTGGGCGGCGGAGTCTATGCCGCGCGCCATTCCGCTGACTACGGTGAAGCCTGCGCGGACGAAAGCCGCCGCGAACTTGCGGGCGATTACCTGTCCGTAGACGGTGCAGTGGCGCGAGCCGATGATGGAGATGCAGGGCTTGGAAAGGTCGCAGTCGCCTATCTGGTAGAAGCCGACGGGCATGTCGGGTATTTCCGCGAGAAGCCTCGGGTAGCGCGGGTCTTTATAGGACACGTATTTAGCGCCGAGCTGGTTCATGCGGTCGCAGATTTTTTCGACGTCCACGGCGTTGCGGTTGTCGATTATGGAGTCGGCCGTTTTTGGGCCGATTTTTTCGACCTCGAGCAGTTCGCGCCGCGAGGCGGCGAAGACCGCCTCGGGGGTGCCGAACCTGTCGAGCAGGCGCATGGCCGTGACCGCCCCGATTTCCGGGATGGCACACAGCCTTATGTATCCTTTCCAGTCGTCCGCCATTATGCGAGCGCCTTGGGGAGGAACCTTAGGATGTCGCTCGTGGCGACGGCCGTTTCGCCGAGTTCGCTGAACGCGCCTTCGGCGGCGAGGCCCAGCCACTGCGACGCGCAAATGCCTATGTCGCGCGCGGACTCGAATTTTTTCTGCGCCATCAGGCCGCCCGCGAGACCCGCGAGGAGGTCTCCGCTGCCGGCGCGCGCCAGAACGGGGCCGCCGCGCACGCTGCGCACGATGATGTTTTCGTCTGCGATTCTCGTTGCGGAAGACTTGAGCGCTATGCAGCACTTGTGCGACCTGCACGCCTCTATGAGAGCCTCGTCGGAGGCGTCCTTTGCCACGCGCAGTATTTCGCCTTCGTGGGGCGTAAGCAGGGCGGGGGCGTTGCGGTGCGGGAGTACTTTGGCGATGGGCTCGTAAATCGCGTCGGCGTCGAGGACGACGGGCAGGCCGGGTGCCGCCTTGAGAACTTCGGCAATGAGCGCGTGCGACTCGTCAGATTCCGAAAGTCCGGAGCCCGCCAGAAGCGCGTCGGCCCTGTCGAGGCGCGCGCGTATCGTGCCGAAGGCTTCGAGGGCTATCGCGCCGTGCTCGTCTTCGGGGCACGCCACCCATATTGCGGAGGGTTCGGCCGCCGCGAAGGACGGTGCGAGGCTTTCGGGCACGAACACGGTCACGAGGCCCGCGCCCGAACGCAGCGCGGCGCGCGCGTTGAGCAGTGCGGTTCCCGGGTAGCTTCTGGAACCCGCTATTATAAAGAGGTTGCCGTAGTTGCGCTTGTCGGTGAAGGCGTTGCGCAGCTTTTTAAAGCTTTCGAGCGCGTCGGGGCGCGCTATGAAGTGCACCTGGTTGTCGAACTTGCGCTCCTCGTCGAAAAAGCCGACGTCGATATACCTTATGCGGCCCACGCTGTCGCGGTTGAAGTCTTTGAAAAGCACGTCCTTTGCTATGCCCGTGGCGTAGGTTACGTCGGCCCTGAACATCGGGTTCTCAGGCTTCTGCGCGCAAGAGCCGGCGGGGGTGTCGATGCTCACCTTTATATAGGCGTCGATTGAGTTCGCCGCGTTGATGGCTTCAACGAGGTATTCGCGCGCCGGGGGGCGGAAGCTCATGCCCACAATGCCTTCGAGCACGAGGTCGAACTTTCTGTTCGTTATGGTTGAAAGCTTGGAAATGTGGAGCACTTCGATTGTCGGCCCCGTGAAATTCCTGTGCAGGTTTTCGAGCGCCTGCGCGGTGTTTGGGCGCGGGTTGTCGTCGAGCACGAGCGTAAGGTAGGCCTTGGGATAGGCCGTGCATATGGACTTAAGCGCGATTAGCGCGTCGCCGCCGTTGTGGCCGTTGCCGATTAGGCCGAGAATCTTCGCGTCCGCCGGAAGCGAGAACTCCTTGAGAAAGTCTTTCGCCGCGCCTTCGCCGGCGCGGCTCATTGCGTTGAACGAGGAGAAGGACGAGTCGCCCAGTATCTCGTGTTCGAGTTTTGCGGATTCGTCGCAAGACAGAATTGGATCAAACAGATGTTTCATATTTTTTACCTGGAAATTATCGCCACGGCCTGTGCGTGGTCTTTCAAATGGGTTATGCTCACCAGTATTTTTGCGCCTCCGAGCTCTTTCATGCGCCTTGCCGCGCCTTCGTCGAGCACGGCTTCGGGCGCGCCGTTTTCATTGTTGTAAACCGAAACGCCCTTCATCGACACTTCGCCGGAAAAGCCCGTGCCGAGCGCCTTCGCCATGGCCTCTTTGGCCGCGAAACGCCCCGCGTAATGCACTGCGGGGTCGGCCTTCGAGGAGCAGTACGCCACTTCGTCCTTCGTGAAAGTCTTTTCAAGGAAGGCTTCGCCGTAGTTTTCCAGAAGCTTTCTGATGCGCGCGACGTCGGCGGTGTCTATGCCGACCCCCGCTATTGCAGCCATGTGTTCAGCGTTCATTGGCCCTTATCAGCTTTTTCAGTTCGGCCGTCGCCTTTTCGACGCCGACCGCAAGCGCGCGCGAGATTATCGTGTGGCCTATGTTGAGTTCGTTGAAGCTCGCCACGGCCATGAGCTCGCAGACGTTCAGGTAATTGATGCCGTGGCCCGCGTTGACGGTAAGCCCGTGGTCGCGCGCGTATCCCGCGGCGTTGGCTATGCGGTGAAGCTCGCGGCTTTTCGCGGACTCGTCGCCCCACGCGTTGGCGTATGCGCCCGTGTGCAGCTCAACCATGGGCGCGCCAATTTCCTTGGCCGTCTGTATCTGCGATGGCTCCGGGTCTATGAATATCGACACGGCGATTCCCTTGGCTGAAAGCTTTTCTACGAAGCCCGCAATTTTTTCGCGGCCGCCTATCACGTCGAGGCCGCCTTCGGTGGTCACTTCCATCCTGTTTTCGGGGACTAGGCACACGTAATCGGGCGCCACTTCCAGCGCGATTTCGAGTATTTCCGGCGAGCACGCCATTTCGAGGTTTAGCTTTGTGGAAATTTTCCCGCGCAGCGCCCTTATGTCGGCGTCGAGCATGTGGCGCCTGTCTTCGCGCAGGTGCGCCGTGATGGAATCGGCGCCGCCCTTTTCTGCAAGCAGGGCTATTTCAACCGGGTCCGGCTCCACTATTATGGGCGAGCCCGCCGCGACGTCCCTGTACCGGGCCTGCCGCAATGTGGCGCTGTGGTCTATGTTTACTCCGAGTTTGGTCATGTGTTAGAGCGTTTTCGTTTTAAACGGCAACATTTGGCAAACACTTTTGGCGCCTAACCGCGTTTGCTTCGCCGCAAAAACAGGGAACGCACTATCCAGTGCCATCCCCGCTTTTGAGGCTTCGCAAGCCTTGTTATGCGCGCAAATCTGCCAGGCAAAATGGAGTTTTATGTGAACTGAATGTTTCATTGAATTTATTGCTGTTTAAATTGAAAAAGCTCTGAGTTATTGAAATTTTTTCCAGAGTGAGGGCATGAACAATACGATTATCGCGAAGATTTCAAGTCTGCCCATAATCATGACGATTGAAAGGAAAATTTTCCCGGCGTCGCTCATGAATCCGTAGTTGTCAACCGGGGCGACCTCGTTGAGGCCGGGGCCGGCGTTGCTGAAGGAGCTCAGCACCGCCGATACGCATCCCGCGAAGCTCAACTCCGGCTGGAGTATGGCGAGCACCACGAAGCTCGCCAGAATAACCATAGCGAAAAGCACGATGTACGTTATTATGTCGGTCGAGCTTTCGTCGCTTACGTTGCGGCCGCTCAGGCGCAGGTTGCGCACCACGTGGGGGCGGAAAGACCTCTCGACGTCGCGCCTGCATATCTTGAACGCGGCTATGGCGCGCCACACCTTGAGGCCGCCCGACGTGGAGCCGCCGCAGCCGCCGATGATAATCACCATCATAAGCAGCACCTGCGTTCCGGGTTTCCAGAGCTGGTAGTCCTCGGTGTAAAAGCCCGTGGTCGTCATCAGCGAGACCGTCTGGAACACGGACGATGAGAAGGTGTGCCACCATGCGCCCAGCGACGCGAAGTCTTCCATGCGCATGAGCGTTATCGCAGTTCCCACCGTCGCGAGTATAGCGAGATACGTCCACAGCTCCTCGTCCCTGCGAAGCTTGTCGAATTTTCCGCGAACAAAGAAAATCAGCGTCATGAAGCTTATGCCGCCTATGGTCATGAAAAGCACCACGGCCCAGTCTATGAGCAGGCTGTCGTAGTGGGCCATGCTGTCCTCGTAGACGCTGAAGCCCCCCGTGGAGACCGTGGAGAACATGTGGCAGATGCCGTCGAACCAGCCCATGCCGCAGAGCCTGAAAACGGTGAGGCATATGATCGATATCGCGCCGTAAATCATGAGTATGCGCAGCGCCCACGACTGGATTCTTTCGGTCTCCAAGCCGCCGCCCGCGTTGGCGCTGGCTTCGTTGGAAAATATTATTTTCGCGCCCGAGCCCAGGAAGGAAAGCACCGCCACGAAGAACACGACTACGCCCGCGCCGCCAATCCAGTGAGACATGCAGCGCCAGAACATGAGGCTGGGCGGGATAAGGTCGAAGTCGCCGAACACGCTGGAACCCGTTGTGGTGAGGCCGCTTGAGGCTTCAAAGATCGCGTCCGAAAAGGGGCAGTTGAGTATGAGTATGTAGGGCAGGGCTCCGACGAGCGACGCAAGAATCCAGCCCAGCCCCACGACGCACATGGCCTCTTTTTTAAAGAGCTTTTTCGGCGCGTTGCGGCTTGGCAGGTAAAATGCGAAAGAGAGGAGAAGCGCGAACGCTATCACGCAGATCCACGCGGGCATGGCTTCGGCCTCAATGGGCACCTGCGAATATATGACCGACACCCCCGCGCATATGGAGAACGCCACGGCCATAACGCCCAGCACCAGCGAAAGCATCTTGAATATTATGGAGTAGTTCATGCCTTACTTCACGAACATGTCGACGACTTCGCCGATATTGTCCCTTTCCAGAATTACGACCATCCTGTCGTCCGCGTTCACCACGTCCTGCGCGCCCGGCACCTTTGCCACGCCCTGTTCGTCCACGAGCGCCGCGATTATGCACGCGGTCGGAAGCTTCAAATCCATTATCTTTTTGCCCGCGCTTTCGCTGTCGGGCCGCACCCTGATTTCGAGGAACACGATGGTGTCGCCCTTGAGCGACCCTATTATGGCGTAGTCCTTGTTGGTTACGTAGCGCTTTATTTCCAGCGCGGTGACCTTGCGCGGTGACGCCACGGAGCTTAGGTCTATGAGGCTGCTGATGTTCTGCAGAACCTGCTCGTAGTCGGGCTTGTTTATCACGAGCTCTATGTTCTTGACGCCGAGTTTTTTGGCCTGCAGGCCCGTCATGACGTTTTCCTCGTCGTCCTTCGTGCATGCGATGAAGTAGTCGGCGCTGCCGATCTGCTCCTCCTCCATCAGCCGCAGGGACGCCGCGCTGCCGTTGATGACCGTCACCGCCGGGAAGTTCTCGGCGAGCTCTTTGCACTTTTTCAGGTCTGGCTCTATTACGCGCAGCTTGAAGCGGTAGTGCGTCAGGCGCCTGATAAGCGAAATTGTCGTTTCCGTCGCGCCGCTTATGACTATGCGCACGGTGCCGGCCATGCTTTCGTTTGTGAACATTGAGCGGGCGCGCAGAAGGAGGTCGGGCGTGCCCAGAATCGTGATTTTGTCGCCGGGCGCGAGGATTGTGTTGGCGGTCGGCACCGATAGGGTGTCGCCGCGCTCCAGGTAGCCCACCTTGAGGCCGTCGCCAAGCTTGATTTCGCGAAGGGTTTTGCCCGCCACGCGCGAGCCTTCCGAAATTACGACTTCCTGAAGCTCTATCTGGCCGCGCACGAAGTCTTCCACAGCCACGCGCTCGGGGTTGCGCACGTGCTTGGCAAGCTCGACGGCCGTGAGCGCCTCGGGGTTGATCAGGATGTCCACGTTGAAATACTTCTGGTAGTTGATTATGGAGTTGTCGGTGTAGAACTGGTCGTGTATGCGCCCTATCGTGGTTTTCGCGCCGAGCTTTTTGCCTATCGCGCACGAGACGATGTTGAGCTGGTCGTGGGCGGTCATTGCCATGAGGAAGTCGCAGTCGGCCGCGCCCGCTATGGAGAGCGTCTTGGCCGACGCCCCGTTGCCGCGTATAACGCGCACGTCGAGGCTGTCCTCGATGTCGTCGGCTATGGCGTCGTCGGCTTCTATGACGGTTACGGCGTGGCCGTCCTCGCTGAGCACCTGGCAAAGGTAATGGCCGACGTCGCCGGCTCCTACAACTATTATTTTCATAACTCGGTACAAGCTAACAGACTTTTGGCAAAGCGAAAGCTTTTTTTAGCGCGCGGCGGCTATTGTGCGGGCCCGTTAAAATCTTGGTTGACAATGCGCGGAGCGATTTGGATTAATGCGGCCTAATCCCCGTTTGCAGTATTCAGCCCGCCGGGGTTAAAAATAAAAAACTTTCATATGAAAAACATAACGAACATAGCGTTCGACGCCGACGACACTCTTTGGATAAACGAAACCTATTTTCAGGAAACCGAAGCCGAATTCTGCGCGCTCCTTGCGGATTACATGTCCGCCAGGGAAGTATCCGGCGAGCTTTATAAGACGGAAAGCGCCAACAACGCCATTTACGGCTACGGCGTCAAGGGCTTTGCGCTCTCCATGATTGAAACCGCGCTGCGCGTGAGCCAAAACAGGCTGGAGCCGCGCCTGATTTCAAAAATAATAGACATGGAAAAATCCCTGCTGCAAAAACCCGTCGTGCTGCTTGACGGCGTGCGCGAGGTTTTGGAAAAGCTCGGCGGCAGGTACAGGCTCGTTGTCGCAACGAAGGGCGACATTTCCAGCCAGGAAAGGAAGCTGGAGGAATCGGGGCTTTTGGGATATTTCCACCATATCGAAATAATGAGCTACAAGGGAGAAAAGAATTATAAAAAGCTGCTGGGGCATCTCGACTGCGCCCCGGAGAATTTTCTCATGGTGGGCAATTCGTACAAGTCGGACATCGAACCCGTTCTGGCGCTCGGCGGCTGGGGGGCCTATGTGCCGTTTCATGTGACATGGCAGCACGAGAAGGTTGAAAACGAAAACCTTTCGCGCCCGCGCCTCATTGTTCTCGAAAAGATAACGGATATTTTAAAGTATCTTTAGGGCACATTCGGTTTAAACGCGCTCTGTCGGCCCGCATTTGACGCGGCTTAAGGCTTTATCGGGATTTCCGCCGTGAATTCCCCGCCGCTTTTTATTATGCGCTTCGCCTCTTTTATCAGGCGCAGACACCAGTCGGCGGGCATTCCTTCGGTTCCCTCGAAATGCGCGTCACCGGGCGGCCTGAACCGCCCTTGGCAGCCGCCTTTAAGCGTTGAGGAATCCATTCGTTCACAAGCGTAAGCATGGCTCAAAGGACATTATGACGGCAAGTACGATAAGCGCGACGGGCTTTTTCATAATGTATATATATAGGGTACTTAACGCATTTTGGCAAGCCCTATGGCGCACTGTGCCAAAATGTCACAGGGCTGTCGCGCCATATTGTGACATCTGTGTGCCAGTTGACACTGGCGGGTTTGTGCCGGGCTGTCTGCGGTGTGGCGCTAATAAAAAATCTCCCGTATTATATAAGAGGAAAACGGCCCAAAGCGGCTTAATTTTTCAAACTTTGTGCCAATTGGCATGTCGTATGCTAATAAAGGAAAGCATATGAGTAAGATATTAGGCATAGACTTGGGAACTACAAATTCCTGTATGGCTGTAATGGAAGGCGGCGAAAGCACGGTCATCCCCAACAGGGAAGGCGGACGCACAACCCCGTCTATTGTGGCATTTACAAAATCGGGCGAAAGGCTCGTGGGCCAGGCGGCGAAACGCCAGGCCATTACAAATCCGACGAATACGATCTTTTCAGCGAAAAGACTTATTGGCCGTAAATATTCGGAAGTGAAGAAGGAAGCCGAACAGCTTCCCTACAAGGTCGTCGAAGGCCCCGGCGGGGCGGCGATGATTGAATGCGAAGTTGGCGGAAAGACCGAAAGGTTCTCGCCCGAGCAGATATCGGCCATGGTGCTTCAGCAGCTCAAGGCCGACGCCGAGTCGTACCTCGGCGAAAAGATAACCGAGGCCGTCATTACGGTTCCGGCATACTTTAACGACGCCCAGCGCCAGGCAACGAAGGACGCCGGCACGATAGCGGGCCTCGACGTCAAGAGAATCATCAACGAGCCCACCGCGGCGTCGCTCGCGTACGGCCTCGACAAGAAGAACGACGAGACCATTGCGGTCTACGACTTGGGCGGCGGTACATACGACATTTCAATCCTTGAAATCGGCGACGGCGTTTTCGAAGTTAAGGCAACCAACGGCGACACGCAGCTTGGCGGCGACAACTTCGACATGGCCGTCATGGACTGGCTCATCGAAACCTTCAAAAAGGACACCGGCATAGACCTTCGCGGCGACCCGATGGCGCTCCAGCGCCTGAAGGAGGAATCCGAAAAGGCTAAGATAGCGCTGTCCTCGGCGCAGGAAACCGACATCAACCTGCCGTTTATCACGGCGGACGCGAGCGGCCCGAAGCACCTCAACGTGAAGCTTACCCGCTCGAAGCTCGAGCACCTCACCGAAAGCCTCATCAACAGGACCATAAAGCCTTTTGAAGAGTGCCTGAAGGACGCCAAGATGAACAAGGGCGACATCGACGAGCTCGTGCTCGTGGGCGGCATGACCCGCATGCCCAAGGTCGTGGAAACGGCCGACAAGCTCGCGGGCAAGGAAGCCCACAAGGGCGTCAACCCCGACGAAGTGGTTGCGCGCGGCGCGGCCATCCAGGGCGGCGTTCTGCAGGGAGACGTCCGCGACGTCCTGCTGCTCGACGTGACCCCGCTTACGCTTTCAATCGAAACGGCGGGCGGCGTTTCCACCCCGATGATTGAGCGAAACACGACCATCCCGAAGAAGGCGAGCCAGGTGTTCTCCACCTACGCCGACAACCAGGAGGCAGTCGACATCCGCGTGCTGCAGGGCGAACGCCCGATGGCCAAGGACAACAAGCTTATCGGCAATTTCCGCCTCGACGGCATCGCGCCGGCTCCGAGGGGCCTGCCGCAGATCGAAGTCACTTTCGACATCGACGCGAACGGCATACTCAATGTCAGCGCCAAGGACAAGGGCACCGGCAAGGAGCAGAAAATTACCATCACCAACAGCAGCGGCCTGAGCAAGGACGAGGTTGAAAAGCTTCGCAAGGAGGCCGAACTCCATGCGGCGGAAGACGCCAACCTAAAGGAGACGGCCGAAGCGCGCAACCAGCTCGACAACGTGTCGTACCAGGTTGAAAAGCAGGTGAAGGACGCGGGCGACAAGCTTCCGGCCAACGTAAAGGCCGAACTCGAAGGCCTCGTAGCCGACGCCAAGAAGGTGCTCGACAACAGGAGCGCCTCCAAGGACGAGCTAAGGGGCGCCATGGACAAGCTCACGAAGGCCCTCGAAAGCCACGCACAGAGCTTCGCAGGCGCGGCGCAGCAGCCCGACATGGGCGCGGCGGCTGGCTCGGCCGAACAGCCCGGCGGCGGCGCGGCCCCCCAGGACGGCCCCGTTGACGCCGACTTCGAAGTGGTCGACGACGACAGCGACAAAAAGACCGAATAACGGAAAATCAAGGCAACTGCGCACAAGACCCCAAAGTTGATTGTGCGGTTGCTTTATTCTTTTATTCCGGACGCATTGGTGCATAGTCGTCCAATTGAGATTTTTTTAATACAAAAACATTAACTGAAAACAGAAAAAAAGAATATGGCAAAAGTAAAGATTCAACCTCTCGGAGACAGGGTTCTCGTAAAACAGACTGAAGAAAAGGAACAGGTTAAGGGCGGGATTATCATTCCCGACGCCGCCAAGGAAAAGTCGCAGGAAGCGGAAGTCGTCGCGATCGGCAGCGGTCGCCTGGCCGACAACGGCACCCGCGTACCCTTTGAAGTGAAGGTGGGCGACAAGGTCCTCATTTCCAAGTACGGCGGCACGGAAGTCTCGCTCGGAGACGAAAAGTTCGTCCTCCTTCGCGAAGACGACATCGTTGCAATCTTGAAATAAGCATTAAACATACAGAAAAGGAAAAATTAAAATGGCAAAACAGATTATTTTTGACGAAGCCGCGCGCAAGAAAGTGCTCGTCGGCGTGGAAGTTCTCGCCAAGGCGGTAAAGTCGACCCTCGGCCCGAAAGGCCGCAACGTCGTTATCGACAAGAAATACGGCGCCCCCATCATCACCAAGGATGGCGTGACGGTGGCCAAGGAAATTGAGCTTGAAGACGCCTTCGAAAACATGGGCGCCCAGATGGTAAAGGAAGTGGCCAGCAAGACTTCCGACAACGCCGGCGACGGTACGACGACCGCAACGGTCCTCGCCGAAGCCATCTACAAGGAAGGGCTGCGCAACGTAACCGCGGGCTCGAACCCGATTTTCCTCAAGCGCGGCATCGACAAGGCCGTAACCGCCGCCGTCGCCGAGCTCCACAAGAACTCGAAGGCCGTCAAGGACCGCGAAGAAATCCGCCAGGTCGCCACGGTTTCCGCCAACTGGGACACTGAAATCGGCAACATCATCGCCGAAGCCATGGACAAGGTCGGCAAGGACGGCACCATCACCGTTGAAGAAGCGAAGTCCATCGACACCACCCTCGACGTCGTCGAAGGCATGCAGTTCGACAAGGGCTATCTCTCGCCCTATTTCGTGACGAACACCGACACAATGGAGTGCGTCCTGCAGGACACCTACATCCTCATCCACGAAAAGAAAATTTCGAACCTCAACGAGCTCCTTCCGATTCTCCAGACTGTTGCGAAGACGGGCAAGCCCCTTCTCATCATCGCCGAAGACATCGAAGGCGAAGCCCTTGCGGCGCTCGTCGTCAACAAGCTCCGCGGCATGCTCAACGTCTGCGCAATCAAGGCCCCCGGCTTTGGCGACCGCAGAAAGGCAATGCTCGAAGACATCGCCATCCTCACGGGCGGCCGCAGCATCACCGAAGACCTCGGCATCAAGCTTGAAAACGTCGAAATCGCCGACCTCGGCAAGGCTAAGCGCGTCACCGTCGGCAAGGAAAACACCACGATCATCGAAGGCGCCGGCAAGTCTGCCGACATCCAGGGCCGCGTAAAGCAGCTGCGCCGCGCGATCGAGGAAACCAATTCCGACTACGACCGCGAAAAGCTTCAGGAACGTCTCGCAAAGCTCGCCGGCGGCGTAGCCGTCATCAACATAGGCGCAGCCACCGAACCTGAAATGAAGGAAAAGAAGGCCCGCGTAGACGACGCCCTCCACGCGACCCGTGCGGCCGTTGAAGAAGGCATCAGCGCCGGCGGCAGCGTCGCGCTCCTGCGCACCGCAAAGGCCATCGAAGCCCTCGAACTCGAAGGCGACGAAGCGGTCGGCGCACAGATCGTCCGCCGCGCCATTGAAGCCCCCCTGCGCCAGCTCTGCGCGAACGCGGGCGAAGAAGGCGCGCTTGTAGTCAAGGAAGTCCTCAAGTCGAAGGGCGGAATGGGCTACAATGTTGCTACGGGCAAGTTCGAAGACCTCATCAAGGCAGGCGTCGTCGACCCCACAAAGGTCACCCGTTCGGCCCTTCAGAATGCGGCGAGCGTCGCAGGTCTGCTCCTCACAACGGAATGCATGATCGCCGACAAGCCCTCTGAAAATCCCGTCCCCGCAGCCCCCGGAATGGGCGGCATGCCCGGCATGATGTAATTTAGACGGGCGCTTTTGGCGCGCAAACGCACCACTGCAAAACGGCAGGACTGGTCGCGTACGCAAGTACGCTTCCATCCCTGCCGTTTTTTGTTACTCCTCGTCTATAGAAGGCGGGGCTCATGGCCGCCCCGCACCCGCCTAGGCGCGAGCCGCGCCGTGGCATAGTGACGTTGGTTGTTGCTGAATCTTCCGCATTGCTTCGCAATGGCTGAATTATTTGTTGCTGTTGTTTTTTGCTTGTTTGCATACACTAAGAAACACGAACTGCTTACGGTAGCTTCACCGTTTATCGATGTGCAATGCACATACGATAAACGGCGCATCATGTGGCGACCGCTATTGCGATCGCCATGGTTGCTAAAGCGATATGTGGTTTGAACGAACTGACAGTGTTCTTTGTTTCGCAGTGGGCTTGAGTTGTGCAAAGTGAGTTCGTTGTAGCTCCTCCCAACAGCAGTGCGAAAGAACGCCAGTGAATGAGCAGGTGAATAAAACCGCTTAACATGCTAGGTGATTAGGAAGCAAGCTTCGTAGAATCGGCAAAAGACCGCCCCGAGGCTTTATTGTAAAACTATATGCATTGCATATAGTTTTAGCCGCCCAATTATAGGGGGCGGCGGCAATAAAGACTTGAAGCTGAGGATAGGTCGTTTATCGCTATGTTTTTCTTATAAAAGAAAACGTGAGATACAAACAAATCAGCCCATTGCTGAAAGCAATGGGCGAAAGATAGAAAATACCCAAGGTCAGTATGAATGGAAGCTCTGCTTCCTAGGCGGGATGCGGGGCGGCTATGAGCCCCGCATTTAAAGCATATAAAAAAAGCGCTTCAAATGAAGCGCTTCCGTATTTTTATTCAATCAGCCGGGGGGCCAATGGAGCTGGCGGCCGCCGAGTATGTGTATGTGCATGTGGGGGACGGTTTCGCCGGCGTCTGGGCCGTTGTTGATCACGGTGCGGAAGCCTTTTTCGAGGCCGCACTGCTTTGCGATTTTCGGCACCGCGAGAAGCATTTTCCCTAGCATTTCGGCGTCTTCCGGATTTGCCGCGTCAATGCGGGCGATGGGCTTTATCGGGAAGAGCAGCGCATGCACGGGGGCCTGAGGGTTGATATCCTTTATCGCGGCGCAGACGTCGTCGCGGTAAATAATTTCGGACGGTATTTCGCCGTCGAGGATTTTCTGGAACAGTGTTTTTTCCATATGCGAAGAAATCGTAAAAACAATTTTGCGGCGTTCAACTATAAAAAAATTATTTCCAGATTTGGGAATGCCGCATGGTAGCGCATTACATAGTCTTCGACAAGGTCGATATTGCCGGCGTGCTCGAGCCGTCTCTTCTTGCTGGAGCGGCCGCCCGGTGGAATGTTTGCGGAGCCAAGGCCGTTGATTACGAGTATTGCGCGGCGGTATCCTGAGAGGCGCTTTGCCGCGCTTGAAATCATGGGCAGGGCGAAGAGTGGGTCGAAAAATCCGTCGCCGAAATTTAGAACCTCGATTTCGGAATCGGGGTCATAGACGCGCAGAAGTTTTTTCGCAAAATCGGAGAGGTCTGCCTGCGCTTCGCCGCGCACTATGGCCATGTCCAGACCCTTTGCGGCGTCGGCGTAGAAGTCTTTGCCGAAAGGGGAATGGGCGGCAAGCAGCTTGTTAAGCAGCCTTATTTTTGCGTGGTTGCGCATTTTACAGAAACGAGTTTTGGCCGATGTCGCCGTTGCCGGAATATTTGGCGAGCCATTCGAGCGTGACTTCCTCAAAGCCCTCCTGCGAGCAGATGTGCATTAGTATCAGCGCGGAGGCGAGGGCGTCGTAAAGCGCGCAGTGCCACTTGCGGCGCGCCTCGGGGCAATGCTTCTGCGCCTCGGCGTCGAGGGCGTACTGAAGCCCGAAGGCGGCGACCAGTTCCGAGAGCTTGGCGTTTTTAAGGCCGCGGTAGATGTTTTTGGCGAGCATGCAGGTGTCGAGCCACGGGCCCCACGAGGCCGTGCGGCCGCCGGACATGTCGGGTGCGAACCCGGGAGAGGGCATGGCGTCGCGCAGCAGGCTGTCTTCAACCGAGGCATTGTGCGACGCGAAAAAGCCGCGCTTGCGCATTTTTACGAACTCGCCGACGCTCTCCGAAAATGGGGGCATGGCGTTCGCTTGCGCGTTGTCGATGCCGAAAAACTTGGCGTCGCGCTGTGGAATCGGCGTTTTGGGCGCGCAGATGCGGGTGAGCGCGCCGCTTATTCGGCCCCCCTCCACGACGGCCACGCCGTACTCTACGACGCCTATTTTGCGAGAGCCTTCGAAGTCCGTCACAAATATCGGCGCGTATATGTTTTTCATCTTGCCCATTCGCCTGTGCTTTGAAAACATTAGGGGCATGGATACTGAAAGTTTCAAGGTTTTTATTAACGAACTGGCCGACCGGAGCGGCGCGTACATAGCGAAATCCTTTGGACACAAGCACAATGTTGACTTGAAAAAAGACTCGTCGCCCGTGACCGAGGTTGACCGCAATACGGAGCTCATGCTGCGCGAGGCAATCCTGAAAAAGTATCCGAACCACGGTATAATAGGCGAGGAGTTCGGCAATGAAAACACCGGCGCGGAATTCCAGTGGGTGCTTGACCCGATAGACGGCACGAAGTCCTTCATTTCGGGTGTTCCGCTCTTCGGCACACTGATAGGGCTCATGCGCGCCGGCGAGCCGATACTTGGCCTCATCGACCAGCCCATACTCAAAGAGCGCATAGTCGGCGACAATATCGAATGCCTTTTCAACGGTAAGCCCGTGAAAACTTCCGACCGCAAGGAAGCGAAGGGCGCGACGCTTTTAACGTCGGACAGCCGCAATAATTACAAATGCCACAGCGCGGCCGGATGGCGCGCCTTGGAAGACTTGGCGGGAATCTCGCGCACGTGGGGCGACTGCTACGGCTACATGCTTTTGTGCAGGGGCCTCGCGCACATAATGAGCGACGCCCTTTTGGAAGTCTGGGATTTCACCGCGCTTCTTCCCGCTCTGCGCGGGGCGGGGGCGGCCTATTCCGACTGGCGCGGCGGAAGCGAAATAGGCAACAGGCACGGGCTCGTGGCGTGCTGTACGCCTGAACTTCACAGCGAGGTAATCAAGACGCTGAATCCCGACGGCGACATTTTCGCCTGCTGAAGCGCTTGCATATTTGACGCTTTGGGGAGGTTCGCCGCCCTATGCGCGGCTGTCGGCAAGAAGGAGCGCCGCGTACCTCCTAAAGCGCGACGCAAGCGCCAGCAGTATTACGAAAAGTGCGACATGTGCTATTGACGGAATTGCCGTGCCATATTTCCCCATGAGTGCATTTAGGGAAATAAGTGTGGCGGCTGCGGCTGCCATGAAAAATGCGGATACGTCCAAAGGCGGAAGCCCGCGTAGCGTGAGGGCTTCAGAGAATGCCTTGCATGATTTTGCCGCAAATTTGAAAAATATGTATGTGCCAGCCGTCCAAAGCGCAAAAATGATAGCGTCAAAAACCGCCGCCCCGCACATGCTGATATTCATGAGCAGAAGCGAGCCAATCAGCGAGCAGAATGCCCATAGCGGGCCGCATTTGCCGCTTGCCCTCCGCAGACTTTTGAACATCTTGTAAAAGAGCGTTGCGCCGAAAACCGCAGAAATTATTGCTGAAGAAAAAATCAGCGTAATAAACACCGCAGCATATGTGGAAGATTTTTTCATTGCGTTGTCCAAATTCGATGCTTCGGCAGGCGTGCCGTATTCTCCGCCGGACTCTTTGTGGAGGGTGCTCTCGTAGAATGCAGAATTTTTTGGGGCTATCCGCATAAAGGGAAGTTTGCCAGAGAGCGAAATAGTGCCCCAGTCGTATTTAAATTCCATGGGCGGCGGCGTTATTGTCTGCGTGGCTGTCGCATTTTTAAGCGTTACCGTTTTGGTTACGGATCCGTCTGAGTTTTCGCTTATTATATATTGCCCGATGCGTACGTTTTGGTCGCGTCCGTCCGCGTATTCGTTTGAAGTGAATGATATTCCGGAATCTGTTTTCCCAAAAATTGCCGCCTTGATTTCCACAGGCTCGGTCGCCAAAAATGTCGCGAATAAAAATAGGGTCAGCAATACGCATGCCGCTGCGGATATAAAAAACGCCTTAAACTCGAAGTTAAGCATTTGTACTTCGGTTGTTTTGCCTGAATTTTTGTTCTTTTTTGCTTCCATATTTGCGGCTTATACGCAAAAAAATTATCGATTCCTCGCCGCAAGGTAACGATAAACATCTTTGCCAGCGCGCCGGATGGCAGTTCATATGCGTTTTTGGAATTTAATGCCGCCCTGTGTCCTACATAAGCGACATCGGGTCGACGTCGAGAATCTCGTCGACGCCCGGCATGGGCAGGCTTTTGCGCAGCTTGAGTATCTCTGCCACCACGGGTTTCACCGACGTGCAGAAATACCATATGTGCCAGCGGTAGAAGTCTTCCGAGCGTTCCAGCGGGGCGGGCGAGGGGCCGCGTATCTGGCACATGTGCCCGAACTGCTTTTCGGCGCGCTTGGCCCACTCTTCGGTGTAGAACGCGAGCTTGTCGTCGTTGCGCGACTTGAAAATCTGCCTCACCAGCCTCATTGCCGGCGGGTAGGAATATTCAGTGCGGTTGGCGAGTTCCTCTTCGAGGAAAGATTCCATGTCGTCGCGCTTAGCGTACTGTATGGGGGCGGCTTCGGGATGGAGCGTCTGTATGATGACCTCTCCATGGCCGTCGCCCCGTCCGGCGCGCCCCGCCACCTGCACTATAAGCTGGTAGGTTTTTTCTGCCGCGCGGAAGTCGGGCATGTGCAGGCTTATGTCGGCGTCTATCACGCCCACGAGCGTCACGCGCGGAAAGTCGAGCCCCTTGGCTATCATCTGCGTGCCGATAAGGATGTCGAGTTTGCCCGCGCGGAAGTCGCCGAGCACCTTGCGGTAGTTGTCGCGCCGCTTCATGGCGTCCCTGTCCATGCGACCAATGCGCGCCGACGGGAACATCTTGGTTATGACGTCCTCTACCTTCTGAGTGCCGTGCCCGCGCCATTTGGCTTTCGGAGAGCCGCAGTTGGGGCACGCGTTCGGGGCGGTTTCCGTATAGCCGCACATATGGCATTTTACGATGTTTTCGCGTTTGTGCCACGTGAGGCTTATCGAGCAGTGCGGGCATTCCTTGACATTTCCGCAGTCGGGGCATTCGAAGATTTTTGAATAGCCCCTGCGGTTCAGGAACAGTATGGACTGCTCGCCGCGCTCCAGGCGTGCCGCGAGCTTTTCGCACAGGATGTTGGATAACATCGCGCCCACCTTTTCGCGCTTCATGTCCACGATGAACACGCTGGGCATTTTGCAGCCGTCTATGCGGTTTCTTATGCGTGAAATTTCGTACTTGCCCGCGTTCGTGTTGTAAAGGGTTTCGAGGGCGGGCGTGGCGGAGCCAAGCAGGCACGCGCAGCCGCAAAGGGACGCCCTGAACACGGCGATGTCGCGGCCGTTGTAGCGCGGGTTTTTGTCCTGCTTGTAGGCGGTGTCGTGCTCTTCGTCCACTATTACGAGCTTCAGGTTTTTGAGCGGGGCGAACACGCAGCTTCGCGCGCCGACCACAACGCGGGCCTCGCCCCGCGCAAGCGCGCGCCAAGCGTCCAGGCGCTGGCCGTCGCTTAAGCCGCTGTGCCACACTACCAGCCCGCAGTCGCCGAGCCTGCTTTTCAGGCGTCCCACCGTCTGCGGCGTCAGTGCGATTTCCGGCACGAGAAAAATGCAGGAACCTCCGGCATCTAGAACCTCCTTCATAGCCCGCATGTAAACTTCGGTTTTGCCGGAGCCCGTCACGCCGTAGAGCAGGCGCGTCTTGAATTTGCCCGAATTTATGTCGCCCATGATATCGTCGAAAGCCGTCTGCTGTTCGGCGTTCAGGGGATGGGGTTCCGAGGAAATAATTTCTGCGGACGAAAGATCGTCTTCAAACGCCGCGCGGTTTAGCTCCCTGTTTCTCGTGTCTAGATATCCTTTCGCGACGAGCGCGTCCACGGCCTGCGGCGTGGTTTTGGCCAGCCTTATCAGCGCGGACTGGAGAATGGGTTCCTTGTACTGCGCGAAAAATTCGCACAGCGCGGCCTGCTTGGGCGCGCGCTTTTTTATTTTTTCAATCTCCTCCGCCGTCGGGAGCTTCTTTAAAAATACCTCCTTCGCCTCGAGCGCGCCTTTGCCCGCGCGCACCACGGAGGGTATCATGCTTTCGAACACCGCCTGAAGGGAGCAGCCGTAGTAGTCGCGCATCCAGTAGGCGAGTTTTATGAGGTCGCCGCTTAAAACTGGCTCCTCCTGCACGAGCGAGTAAAGCTTCTTGAGCTTGTATTTGCTCTGGTCGTAATCGGAAACATCGGAAATCCCCACGACCACGCCGACCGAGCTGAAAGCCTTCAGCGGAACGCGCACCATCGAACCTTCCCAAACTTTCCCGTCCAGTTCAAGGGGCACGGAATAGGACAGTTCCCTGTCCATCCCGCTGAAAAGCGCGACTGTTGCGACGGTTTTTTCCATAATCAGTTCTTGCCGTCCTGCACGGCTTCCCGAAGCTTCCTGAAAATGTCGGCGTACGCGCGGATTGTCGCCATGTCGGCGCGCATTGCCAGATCCATGCGCCCCATGCCTATCTTGCCCTCTATGGTGAAGTCGGAGCCGAAGTTTTCATCAGTGTAGCCCATTCCGAAAGATTTCAAAACACTGTTCAGAAGCGTGTTGTTGTTCATTATTAAAACGAAGTCCGCGTTGAGCTTTGCGTAGCGCTGCAGTTTGTACGGCGCGTCCGAGCCGCTTTCGGCGCGCACCTTTTCAACAGTCCGCGCGAGCGTTTCGGGGTTGTCAGAGTTCACCATGTAGCCGTCGGCGACAGTCCAGTACATGCGCGCTGCGTCTTCCGCCGCGGAGTTTGTCACGGCCTTTGTCCCGCCGATTTCGCAAAATTCTATTTTGTCTTCGGAGCCGGAGCTTTTGTAAAGCTCCGCTACGTATTCGAGAAGTTCGTCCATCGTTATTTTTGTCGACGATACCGACACCGACACAGCGCCGCCGCCCTTGTCGCCTTCGGTCATGGCGAAGGAGCCTTCGAATTTTTCGAGCAGCTTGGCATATTTTTGGGAATACCTGTCGCCGAAATACCTGTCGGCCATTTCCATGGTAAGGGGCGTGTTTTTTCCGCCCAGATATACGGAGCTTAAAAATGTGAACGCGGCGTCCTGCGGTATGAAGCGCGCCTCCTTTTCCTCCGTGCGCCACGAGAATTTGTTGAAGGCGGTTTTCAAAAGCGTGCCGTCTTTCGCGACGATTCTTAAAGTTGCGACAAAATCCGGGCCGTCAATGTCGAGCGTGATTCTCGCCGATTCTATGTCTTGGGCCAGATTTGACGACACTTTGTATCCCGCGTATTTTTCGATAGCGGCCAGTATGAACGCGGCGTCGGCCTGCGCCGAAGCCAGATTTGCGCTGTGACGCGCGCGCATGGCTTCGGCGGTTGCCTCCGCATAGCCGGAAATGTCAAAGCCTTGGCGCGGCGTGAAAAGCGGCATTATGAGCCAGTCGCCTATTTTTGCGGGCTTTTCGCTCATGCCTTCGGAGAAGCGGCTTATGGCGGATTCTTTTGAGGCGTAAATTGCCGCCGTGACAACTTCACCGGTGTCGAACACGCATATCCCCATGTTTTGATCGTTCGAAACCCCGTTGAAATTCGGATACCCAACGGGCGAGAGTGTCAGCGCGAGAAGCATTTCAGAGCGCGGGTCTGGGTATATTTTGCGCATGGTTTCCGATATGGCCGGAAACAGTTTTTGCGGCGGTTCAAAAAGTATCACCGCGTCAGGCGTCTGCGCACGCAAAGACGCGATACTTAATGCCGCTGCAAAAAAAACTGAAAAAATCCTTCCCATCATGAGTCCTTTTTGGGGTCGGCGATGTCGCGCAAAATGTCGCCAAGAATGTTGAATGCGAGAACCGCCGCGAATATCGCAACGCCGGGGCATAGAAGCCACCAGAAGCCGAGCATGAGCACTTTGGTGTCGTTCTGCGCCTGCGCGAGCATAAGGCCCCACGATGCAGAAGGCTCCTGTATTCCGAGCCCGAGGAACGACAGCGCCGCCTCGCCCAGAATGTATCCGGGTATCGAAAGCGTGGCTCCCACAATCAGGTAGCTTAGCACGTTTGGCAGAAAATGTTTGATTATGATTTTAAGCGGCGATTCCCCCATGGCCTTCGCCGCCTGCACGTACTGGCTCTTTGAGAGCGAAAGCGACATGCCGCGTATCACGCGCGCCGTGCCCGCCCAGCCGAAGAATGACAGGATTATGACTATCATCAGGTACATCTGCGCGCTGTCGAAATGCGGCGCGAGCGCCGAGCGCATGGCGAGCAGCAGGTAGAGCCCGGGCACCGCCATTAAAAATTCGATGAAGCGCATAGAGACGAAGTCGAAGGCCCCGCCGAAATATCCCGACAGGCCGCCGACGATAAAGCCTATGACCATCGTGATGCCAATGCCTATAAAGCCTATGCTAAGCGAAACGCGCGCGCCGTAGAGCAGGCGCGAGAACACGTCGCGCCCGGTGGAGTCGGAGCCCAGCAGGTAAATGCGCGCGTCTTCCGGCGCGTTTTCAAGCGCCATCAGGCGCGTCTTGAACGGGATGAGCCCGAGAATCTTGTAGCTGCTGTTTTCGTTCGGCGCGAAGAACGAAACCTTGTACCCTTCGCCGGGCACGGGCTCGTATTTCGCTATGCTCGGATCCACGTTCTCGTAGTTCTTTACGTACAGCGAGCCGCCCTTGAAAAAGAAGCCCGTGGGCGGGTGGAAAGATTTGTCGAGGCACTGTTCTGTCGGGTCGTAGGGCGCAAGGAATGGCGCGGCTATCGCCGCGAGGTACATTACGGTCAGCACCGCAAGGGCGCTTAGGCCCCTCGGGCTTTTGAGCGTCTGCGGGAGCAGGTTCTTGCAGAAGAACACCGCCGCCCATATGAGCCCTATTATGAGCAGTATCACGAGTACCGCGACCGCCGCCATGCCAAGCCACAGCCCGGCGGTTTTTATCGCGCCGAAAATCTCCACGTGCGCATGCGCAAGCCACGTGAGGAGCGCGGTTATGGAAAGTATCGCGGCGAAGAAAATGGAAAGCGCCTTCATCGGAACGCGTTCGTTGTCGAGCCTTATGCGCGGGTCGACAAGCGCGAGCAGTATGTCTGCCAGAAGCTGCCCAACGACGAGCATTGCGCAGCCCATGAGCACGCCCGCCATCACCACGTACTGGTCCTGCTTGACTATCGCCGAATAGATGAGCTGCCCGAGGCCGGGGTAGTTCATTACGTTTTCCACGAGCAGCGCGCCCGAAAGCAGCCCCGCGAACGCGAAGCCGAAGGACGTTACAATCGGGTTTATCGCGTTTCGCAGCACGTGCTTGAACATTATGGCGTTTTCGCTTAAGCCTTTCGCTCGCGCGGTCGTGACGTATTCGAGCTTGGAGTAGTCCAGAAAGTTTCCGCGCATTACGCGCATGGTCGCGGCTATGCCGCCCACGGACAGCACGAGCGTGGGCAGGAAAAGGTGGCTCAAATAGTCGGCCAGCTTTTCGGGCGGCGTCATGAAGTCGTATAGAATCGACACCTGCCCGCCGGTCGGGAAAAGCCCCGTTATCGCCGCGAACAGTACCGCCAGCAGCGCGAGGAAAAAGTAGGGTATGCTGAGCGCCGCGTAGGCGAGGAAAGAGCTTAGTTTGTCGAATATAGAGTTGCGTTTGACCGCCGCGATTACCCCCAGGGGTATCGCCAGCGCGTACGTCACAAGGGTGCTGGCGAGCGCAAGGAAAAGCGTGGGCCAGAAGCGCTGGCTTATCAGCTGCGTCACTGAAATCTTGTAGCTCCACGAGTACCCGAAGTCGGGCGGCCCGAAGTACACCAAAGAGTGGTCGGCGCGCTCGTGTTCGGGAAGGAGCAGGGAGGTCTTTACGGGCGACACGCCGTTTAGCCACCGGCCGTACTGAACGAACCACGGCTTGTCGAGGCCCAGGCGCATTTCCTCCTGCTTGACTATTTCCGGGCTGATGTCCTTCGAGTTTCTCGCCTCGCTGAGGAAGTCGCCGGGCGCGAGGTACATGAGCAAAAACACCATCAGGCTTATGCCCAGCATAAGCGGTATCATCGAGAGCAGGCGCCTTAATATGAATTTCAACATGCTCTACCGCCCTTCAAAAAGTTCGTCGAGGTTCCATAATATGGAGCCCGACGGGGGAACGCGGACGTTCTTCCATTTGTTTGAAATTCCCGAATAGCTCATCGGGGTTACGAGATACAGCAGGGGAAGCTCCTCCGCCATGATGTTCTGCATTTCGAAAATCAGGGCCCTGCGCTTTTCGGGGTCCATTTCGAGCTCCTGCGCGTCCATGATTTCGTCGATGCGCTTTTCCCATTCGGTGGCGGGTGAGGGCTGGCGCGGATTCCACATGTGCAGGAAGCCGTCGGAACGGTATATGGCCTTGCCGCCGGAGGGGTCGCCGCCGCCGCTTAAGCCCATCATGGCGGCGTCGTAGTCGAAGGTGTTGTCTATCTTGGAAATTATCGTGCCGAAATCCATAAACTTCAGCTTCACGGTTATGCCGATGGCCTTCATGTTTTCGACGAAAGTCGTGGACATCACCGACGAGTTCTGCGAGCCGTCGCCCACGATGAAGTCGAACTCTACAACATTGCCTTCGGCGTCGCGCAGCCTGCCGTCAGGGCCGTAGTAAAAGCCCTGCGACAAAAGAAGCTCGCGCGCCTTTTCTGGCGAGTACTCGTACTGCTTTGTGCCGGGGTTGTGCCACTTGCGGTTGGCCGGGCTTATTATGCTGTGCAGGTTCTGCGCCCTGCCGAACCACACGCTCTTTATTAGGCCGCCGCGGTCTATGGCAGACATCACCGCCTGCCTGAAAAACTTGTTTGAAAACCACTTGTACTTATACGGGGGCAGGTATGGCTTTCCCTTTTCGTCTTTGTTGGGGTTTTGGTTGAACCAGATGAAGTATGTGCCGGTGTCGGGGCCGCGCTCGTAGATTTTGAAGTCGTAGGTGCTGGCGTATTCCTTAACCCACGCGTAGTCGTTCGCGGAGACCGCCGAGGCGTCGCACTGGCCCGTGGCGAAAAGTATGGTGGAGGTGTTCACGTCGGCCACGAACTTGTAGATTAGGAAGTCGAGGTATGGCAGGCGGTTGCCGTCCTTGTCGGCGCGCCAGTAGTGCGGGTTGGGGCTGAGCACCAGCCGCTCGCCCGGCTTGTACGAGTGCAGCATGAAGGGGCCGCTCGACACGATGTCCTGCGGGGCGGTTATCGCCGTTTGCGTAGACCACGTCTGCTGGAAAGTGCCGTCTTCGAAAGATTTCTCAAGCTTGTGCTTGGGCAGAATTTCTATGAAGCCGATGTCGGTCATGAACGGCGCGTAGGTTTTTGCCGTCCGGAATTCAACCGTGTATTTGTCGATTTTTTTGCAGCGCAGGGGCTCGCCGCCTATGGTGTACTGCCCGGCGTAGCGCGAGGGGTAGCGCAAAAGGGGCTTGCCGGTCTGCGGGTCGATTTTCGGCTTGCCGTCAGCGTCCGTCTGCGGCGCGAAAATCACGTCGAAAGTGAAAATGACGTCGTCTGCAGTGAACTCGACGCCGTCGCTGAATTTCACGCCCTCGCGCAGGTGGAAAACGTAGCGCGTGCCGTTGTCGTGTATTTCCCACGATTTTGCGAGGGCGGGCACGCTCTCCTCCTTGAAGGGGTCGTATGTGACAAGCCCCGAGAGCATCAGGCTTATGGCCTGCGACGAATATATGTCGGATGACATCAGCGGGTTGAAAGTTTTGGGCTCTTGCGCGGCGGCGAGCACAAACACCCCGCCGTAGCTGCCGATATCGCACTGCGAGATTTCAACATCCTTGGGCAGGGGGAACTCCCCGCGCTTTATTTCCGGCGGCTCCGAACACCCCCATAACAGCAAAGCCGCCGCCGAGGCGGCGATGGCTTTGATGAGATTTGGTTTGGGCGCCATTAAAATTTTATTCCTTTTTCGGGTCTTCGCCCTTTTCTTCGGCGTCTTCCCCTGTGCTGTTAAGCTCCCAGTTGGGCGCCATAAAGCTGGTGTCGGGCTTGTTGAGGTCCCAGTTGGGAGAGAAGTTCGGGGTGGGGCGCGCGAGCCTGCCGTAGTTTATGTAAGACTGCAGCTGGTAGTCGTCCTCGTCGAAATCGTCGTCTTCGCCGGTATTATCGACAGCTTTCGGCGCGCTTTGTTCGCGCAGATAATCCTCGTACTGTTTGTAGCCGTAATGCTGTGCCGAGGCCGGGTTGGTCGGGTCGTAGCCGTCGCCTTCGTCCTTGGTCGGGGTTGGGGGCGTGTAGTGTGAGGTGTCTATTTCGAACTTGCTTTTTGCCTGCTCGGCCTCTTTGCGCTCGGCCTCCTCTTCGGCGATGCGCTCCTTGGCGATAATCTGCGCGTATTCCCTGCGCTCCCTGGCGTACTGCTCTTCGGCCTCTTTGGCTTCTCGCTCCTCGCGCTCGAGCTTGCGCTTTCTCATGCGCTCGCCGATCCTCAGGGAGATTTCGTACATGAAATACAGCGGGAATGTGAGCGAAAGCTGCGTGATGAAGTCGGGCGGCGTCACTATGGTCGCGAAAATCAGGATTACGAGGAAAACCGTGCGGCGGTTTTTGCGCAGCCAGTTTACGTCCAGAACGCCGAGGTAAATCAGTATGGTCTGCAGAAGCGGAAGCTCGAATACGATGCCCACAGCTATCGTCAGGAATATGACCATGCTGTAGTACGACTGCGCGTCGGGGAACATCTCCATCTGCATGCCCTGCGACATCCAGCTCATGAAGGCTATGCCCATTGGCAGCATGAAGCAGAACGCGAATGCCGCCCCGAAGAAAAACAGGAATATGGACGTTATTATCGCAGGCCGCAGAATTCGCCGCTCCTCCCGCGTCAGCCCCGGCGCGATGAACCGCGCTATAAAGTAGAACGCGAAGGGCAGGGATATGCCAAGCGCCCCGAGAAAGCCCACGTAGAAATAGACTACGATGGGCGTTGCGAAAGTCATCGAGCGCAGCTTGATGTCGTTGTACCACGGGTCACGGTATTCGGGGGCGTCCTTGACGAGGGTGACGCTGTCGTCCTTTGGCAGAATGAAGAAAGGGCCCTGGCGCGAGGCTTCGGTGCCGTCGCCGTTTTCCATTACAAGGTAAACGGGGCCGAGCTTCTGCTCGACGGGCGCCTTTTCCTCCTCGCTCCAGCTGTTGTACTTGGCGAGGATAACCTTGGCCGCGTTGAGCGGGTAGAGCATCAGCGAGTTGAAGTAGTGGAAGCCCACGAGAACGGCCACGAGCGCCACCATAAACACCGCGAGGATGCGTATGATTGTTCCGCGCATCTCCTCGAGATGCTCGAGGAACGACATCTCGCATTCGCCGATGTTTTCTTCTTCAGCCATGTTTTAAGCCATGCGCAGTTTGCGTTTTTTGGAAAGCTCTTCGCAGATGGCGTCGAAAACCTTGCTTACCTCGTCGGCTTGCAGGGTTCTGTCTTCCGCGCGGAAGGAAAGCGCGAAGGCGAGGCTTTTTGAGCCTTCCGGAACGCCCTTTCCTTCATAAACGTCAAAAAGGCTTACCGACTCAAGTTCAAATTTGAGCCCTTTCATCTTCTGCTTGCCCGCCTTCTGGATTTCAAAGGCGACTTCCGAAGCCTTTTCGTCCGAACCCGCGATAACCGCGATGTCGCGCACCGCCGCCGGGAAGGCGCTGAAATGCTTGAATTTCACGATGCCCTTCTTGCGGTCGGCCACTTCGGGCTTGAAGAGTATTTCGCCCGCGTACACGGGCCTGTCTATGCCCATCTTGCGCAGCAGGGCGGTGGATATCGCGCCGAAACGCACTACAAATCCCTCGCGTTTTACCGCGCCTGCAGCCGCCACAAAGCCGTCCTGCCACATGGGCTCCTCGACGTTCGAGAAGCTGAGGCGCGAGGCGTCCACGCCGAGAATCGAAAGGATGTCGGTCGCGTATTTTTTCGCCGTGAAGAAGTCGGGCTTTTCGCGGTGCTTCCATTCGCGGCGCGCCGAGTTGTCGGCGATCACGAACGCATTCGAGGCCAGCTCGAAGATTTCGCCGCTGTTTTCGGCGCGGAAAACCCTGCCGCTTTCAAAAAAGCCCTTGAAGTCGCTTCCGTTGGCTATGTTCAGGCGCGCCACGCCGAGCAGCCCGTCGAGCAGGGAGGTGCGCAGGCAGTCCTGGTCGCTGGTCAGCGGGTTGGCGAGCTTGAGCGCGTCCACGTTTTCGTGGATTTTCTTAAGCTCCGCGCTGTCGCAGAGCGTGTAGTTCTGGCACTCGTTTAGGCCGTTCGACGCGAGGAAGTCGGCCACGCTGCGGTTGTGCGTGAATATGGCGTCGTCGTTGCGAAGCGGCGCGCTCGTCACAAATTCCGTATCGGGAATCCTGTCGGAGCCCAGTATGCGCACAAATTCCTCGACGAGGTCTATGGGCCTGTCTATGCCGTTCCTGAAAGTGGGCACGGTAACCTTCCATGAGTCGGGCCCGTTTTCCTTGACGAAGAAGCCGAGGCGTTCCATGGCTTCCGGAACTTCGTTCTTTTCGACTTCGAAACCGAGGCGGTCGATGACGTAGGGGAGGGAAAGGTCTATTTCTACCTCGCCGCGCGGCATTTCGCCGACTTTGCACGTAATTTCCTCAACCCTGCCGCCCGCGAGCTCGACTATGAGGTCTACGGCGCGGCGCGAGGCGTCGAGCGTGGACTGCGGGTCGACGTCGCGCGCGAAGCGGTACGACGAGTCGGTATGTATGGAATATTTGCGCGATGTGGCGCGTATGTTGCCCGGGTTGAAGTAGGCCGATTCCAGCACGATGTCGGTGGTGTGGTCTTTCACTTCCGAGTTCAGGCCTCCCATAACGCCCGCGAGCGCTACCGCGCCTTCGGCGTCGCAAATGAGCATGGCGTCGGACGAAAGCTTGTGCTTCTTTTCGTCGAGCGTCTGGATTTCTTCGCCGTCTAAAGCCTGGCGCACGATGATTTTTTTGCCGCGGATGTCGTTGGCGTCGAAAGCGTGCAGGGGCTGGCCGTATTCCATCATGACGAAATTCGTTATGTCCACGACGTTGTTGATGGAGCGCAGGCCGATGGCCTCAAGGTCGCGCCTGAGCCAGTCGGGGCTGGGGCCGATTTTAACGCCCTTTATGCTGGCCGCCACGTAGAGGGGGCAGTTGGGCGTTTTAAGCTCAACCGCGTCGAGCAGGCCGCCCGCGGGCTTTGTGTCGTACTTGGGCGCGTATTTGAGCTCGGGAGTTTTCAGCTTTTTGCCGAAACGCGCCGCGAGTTCGCGCGCTATGCCTATGTGGCTGAGGGCGTCGCCGCGGTTGGCGGTGAGCTCTATTTCAAAAACCGTATCGGAGTCGGAGAACACCTCGTTTATGGGCGTGCCTATTTCCGGGCGCTGTTCGAGAATCAGCAGGCCGCTGTGGTCTGTGCCGAGGCCCAGTTCGCGCGCCGAGCACATCATGCCGTTGCTTGCAACGCCGCGGAGCTCCGAAACCTTGATTTCGAACACGCCGCCGTCGGGCGTGGGCAGTTTCGCGCCGCTGAGGGCCACGGGAACCCTGTCGCCGACCCTGTAGTTGGAGGCCCCGCAGACAATCTGAATTGGCTCCCTGTCGGGGCTGACTTTCACCATGCAAACGCCAAGCTTGTCGGCGTTCGGGTGCTGCTCGCGGCTGAGGATTTCCCCGACGACCACGTTGTCAATCTGTTTTAGCCCGAAAGTTTCGACGTTTTCGACTTCGAGGCCGAGCATCGGGAGCGCTTCGGCGATTTGTTCGACGCTTACGTCGCTCAAGTCGACGTATTTGTTCAACCATTTTAAGCTTACTTTCATTGGAAAATCTTTCTCTTAAATTATTTGCCGCCGAATTGGTTCAGGAAGCGCACGTCGTTGGCGTAGAAGTGGCGGATGTCGTCGATGGAGTGCATGAGCATCGCCACGCGCTCGACGCCGAGGCCGAAAGCGTAGCCGCTGTATTCCTCGGGGTCTATGCCGACGTTTTTGAGCACGTTCGGGTCGACGAGGCCGCAGCCCATTATCTCAATCCACTTGTTGCTGAGCTTTCCCAAGTCGCTGCTCATGAAGTCCACTTCAAAGCTGGGCTCGGTGAAGGGGAAGAAGCTCGGGCGCAGGCGCGTTTTTGCGGATTTCCCGAAAAGGTTTTTAAAGAGGTAGTCGAGCGCCGCCTTAAGGTCGGTCAGGCGCACGTTTTTGTCTATGTAAAGGCACTCTATCTGGTGGAAGTTTGCCGAGTGCGTGGCGTCGACCGTGTCGCGGCGGAACGCGCGGCCGGGCGAAAGAATCTTGATGGGCGCGCCCTCCTTGAGCATGGCGCGTATTTGCACGGTCGAAGTGTGGCTGCGCAGCAGGTAGAGCTCGTCGCCGTGCTTGCTCACGTTCGCCACTTTGGCGTCGCGCGGCATGAACAGGGTGTCCTGCGCGTCGCGGGCGGGGTGGTCGGCGGGCGTGTTGAGCGCGTCGAAGCAGTACCATTCGGTCTCGAGGTCGCTGGCCTCGGCCACGGTGAAGCCGGCTTTTTTGAAGATGTCGCAAATCCTGCGTATGGTCTGCGTCAGGGGGTGTATGGTCCCGCGCGGCGCGTCGATGTTGGGCAGGGTGATGTCGGGCCTTTCGCCGAGGGCTTCGGCCATCCGGCCGTTTTCAATGCGTTCGTAGGCCTGCGCAATCAGGGGCTCTATCTGCGACTTCGCCTTGTTAATGAGCTTGCCCGCAACCGGCTTCTGCTCCTTGTCGAGGGTCGGTATGAGCTTCATGAGCGCCGTGAGCTCCCCGTTGGGCCCCATGATTTCCGCGCTGATGTTGGCGACGTCGTTCTTCGTTTTTGCGTTCGGAATGGCGGAAAGCGCCTTCTCCAAAATTGCGTTTATTTTTGCTTCCATGATGATAAAAAAATTCCCTGCGCGCCGCGCGCGAAAGCCGCCCGCGGCTGTCTAAAAATCAAACCTATAAGGAAATTTCAATCGCCGGAATACGCAAGCCTTTTTTGGCTTTTCGCATGGGCGCGTGAAATTGCGCCTGGTGCTTCGTTTTGAAATGGCGCCGCATTGTTCACGTACGTCAAGTACGCTTCCCACCGCGTCCCCTTTTCAAAGCCTCGCCTGAGGAGCAATTTGACGCACGTGCTAAGAATAAAAAATACTTTGTCAGCAATCTGCTTTTCAGAAGTTTTCCACTTTGTCCATCATCTTCTGGCGGACGAATTCGTCGAAAACCTTGAGGGTCGTCTTTGCTTCCAGAAGCTTTTTGTCGGTGTCGTACACGAACACCGACATTTCGAGCCTGTCGTTGCCTTCGATCTCCTCATTGACGTACGTGGCCCAGCCCGACCACGATCCGCACCAGTAGGGGCCTGTGCGCACGGAGGTTTCGGTGCGCGTGGTTTTTGAAGCCGCCACGGCGTCCACGCCGAACTCAAAGACCTTCTTGTTGCCTACGACGCCCCTTTCGGTGCCCATGAAGATTTCGCCGCCCTGCGTTATTACCCAGCGGACTATAACTTCGCGCTCGTAGGGCGAAGTCGTGTCGAGCGTAACCTCGAAGTTTTTGGAGCGCTTTTTATTCTGCACCTTTGTCGTCGTGGCCGTCCTGTATCCTGATGAGTTGAAATGTTTTGTTTTAGACTCCAGCTTTGGGTTGGCGTCGAGCCTAAGCCGGACCATCACTTTCTTTGACAGCTCATGCTTCACTTTGGCGAGCGATTCGGGCTTCAGGCGTGCCTCGCTTATCTTTGAGTCCGTGCCGTTTCTCGTGCGAACAGTCACGACGCCGTTGCGGTAATCCAAAATTTTCGCCTCGATCGCGCGGTTATCCACGTCGGTAAGCGTCACAAAGCCTTCCGACTGGTTCGCCGTGGCCCCCGGAACTTGGGCCGGGCAAGTCAGGCAGGCGGCGATGCATA
This sequence comes from uncultured Opitutales bacterium, assembly GCA_944391135.1. GTDB lineage: Bacteria > Verrucomicrobiota > Verrucomicrobiia > Opitutales > Intestinicryptomonadaceae > Merdousia. The sequence continues at coordinate 16,572 of CALXSL010000011.1, read as the reverse complement.
ACATGGTCAGGATGAGTTTTTTCATAGTTTAATTTTAGCCTTTTTGTCCGCAAATTCAATACAATTCTGGAGTGCGGTATCCTATAAAAAGAGGGTGTCTGCCCACAAAAAAACGCGAACCCCTGAGGATTCGCGTTCTTTTTCAAATTTTGAAGTGCCTTACTTCTTGATGGAATCGACAACCTTCTTGACGAGCACCGCGAAGGCCGCTTCGTCGTTGATGGCGAGTTCCGAAAGCTGCTTCCTGTCCATTTCGACATTGAGCTTCTTGAGGGCGCCCATGAACACGCTGTACTTGAGGCCGGCATCCCTGCAGGCCGCGTTGATGCGTGTGATCCAGAGGCTGCGGAATTCGCGGCGGCGCACTCTGCGGTCTCTGTAAGCGTATTTGCCGGCGTGCTGCACGGCGTCTTTGGCATAGCGGAACAGTCGGGATTTGTTCCCGAAGTATCCTCTTGCGCTCTTGAGCGTCTTTGTCCTGCGCTTGCGCGACGCTACTGAACTTGTTACTTTTGGCATGTTTTGATTCTCCTAAGATTAATTTGCCTGGGGGTCGCCTTCACCCTTGCGGCATGTTCTTGTATTGCTTCGTCGTATTACGCAAAGGGAAGAGCCCTTTTCACATTCGCGGCAACTCCGGGGGACACCAGCTTGTCGTGCCCCATCGCCCTTTTCTGTTTGACAGACTTGGCGCTGAGGAGGTGACGTTTGCCGGGGCTTCTGCGGAGCACCTTGCCGGATGCCGTAATCTTGAAGCGTTTAGCTATTGATTTCTTTGTTTTCTGCATTTCGTTTAAGAAATAAAGCCCGTTATGAAATAAGATTTTCCGCCCCTGTAAAGAGAAAAATTCCTGAAAGGGCATATATTTTTGCGCCTATGTTTGGTTTAGGGCCAAAAAAAGGCTTTCCCTGCCGGAGGGAAGCCTTTTGAGGAAAATTAGACTGTATTAAAATACGCCCTTTTTTCGAATGCTTTTATGCTTTTCTGCGGCGCGCGGCAATAAGGACGGCAAATGCGCCCATGATTGCGGCAACGGCCGCGGGTTCGGGTACGTTGTTGAAGCCGGAAACAACCAAATTGCCGTTTTTTATCGCGAATTTCGCCTCATGCAATCCGTCGGCAGTCTTTCCTGTGAATTTTTCAAGCATTTCATCGCTGAGATTGTCTGCGGTAAATATGGCGAACTCCCGGGAATCGTCAAAATCCCCAATATAGTCAAAAATGAATTCAAAAAGGTCGTTGGGGGTAGCCGGATCTAATGCAAGCGAATCTGCCGAGATAAAGTCGCTGGTCAGGCTGTTGAAATCCAGGCTTATCTGTATTTTTGCTTCGGAATACCATGTGATGCTTTCAAATTCAGCCGTCCCGATTTCCGTATTGATGTTTTCACCCGCTGCCCCGAACAGCCCGTCTGCAATGAGCAGCGATTTCAATCCGTCGCTTTTTGAGCCGTAAATTTCCAAATGTCCGCTTTTAACGACGGCATGAATGTCCGAGGTTATATCATGTTCGCCTTTGTGGGAGGCGTCAAACCTCAGGGTTTGCCTGTTGCCCGAGCCGCTTGTGTCGTTCATGATGAATTCGAAGCCGGGGCTGGTCTGGCCGAAAATGCCTACGAAACCCCGGAAATAGCCTCCCCGGAAAGTTCCCGCATATTTTCCGGAATCCGCCGGAGCAAACTCGATGCGCGTAATTCCCGTGCCTTCGTTCCCGTTGGTTATTGCCGTTTTGCCGGCATTGGACGAGTCAAGCCCGCCTATCTTATAATAGGCTTCGCAATTGCCGCTGGCAAAGTCGGCCGCAAACCGGTGCGATGTGACGCCGCCGCTGTCTGAAAATATGATTACTGCTCGTATTTATACCGTCCCAGGCATACGTCGCCGCCGTTGGCTGTCAAAGTTCCGTTCACTTTCAGGCTCGGGGCTTTGGAAACCCAGTTGCTCATTTGCGATTCGTCGTATTCCGAAGGCGCCAGCCGCGCATCGTTCAGCAGGGTAAGGTTGTTTACTTCCAATACGAAATTGGGATACGTTATATAGTCAAAATACACGTATTTGTTGTTTATTATGGCGTCGTCCGCCGCACCGGGCAAGGCGGTTGCGGGCGACCCGTCTGCGAGCCAGTTTTCCGGAAGGTTAATAACGCCGTGGTCTGCGTTGAATTCATATGTGGCGGCATGGCATGGAATTACCGCAACGCAAAATGCTGCTGCTGCCGTTAGCGGGCGTAATAGATCTATTGATCGTTTTTTCATATGCAAGCTTTTATGTACGAGTTTAAGTATTGTTGTAATGGCAAACCGGCGCTTTGTTTTGCAAAAAGCATGAGGATTTGCGCCGGCTGGAAAAACGAGAATTTTTGTCTCATAAAGCGTTTGAAGGCTTTCGGCAGAGTTTTCCGCATTGTGAAATTCTGCAATTCACACAAGGCCCGGGGCCGTGCATGGAATCAACTCTCGGAATGTATGTCATATGAATGTCAACTGTCTTCAAAAAATAAATTGATTTACTATCCATAGTCAATTATTTTCTGCAAAAAACTTATAAACAAACTAGATATATGTTGAAATTCAAAGATTTTTACGGAATAAATGCCAAGTGATGCATGTGCGACAAAAAAGAGTTGAAGCCAATTGGGTTATTTGGCAATGATTGTTGCATGAAAAAATTCAGGATTGTTGCGGCGCTGGCATGCGCGGCTGGTTTGGCGTCATGCGGCCTCATCGAGGAGGCCGAATTCAGGAACAACGACGCCGAGTTGTGGTCTTTCGGTCAGGATTTGTCGTTTTTCTCAAAATACGGCGTAGAGTCTTTCGTCCTCGGCGAAGAAGATTCGCTCATCGTGGTTTCGCCCCTGCTTCAGGGCAGGGTTATGACCTCCACCTACGGCGGCGCGGAAGGCCCGAGCCTCGGCTGGTTCAACAAGGAGCTTCTGGCCCTCAAAAACTCGCAGTTCGACAAGTCGCAGGTCGGCGGCGAAGACCGCTTCTGGGTCGGCCCGCAGGGCGGCGACTTTTCCATATTCTTCCAAGGGGGCTCGTCCTTTACCGAGGAAAACTGGACAATTCCCCCTTCGCTCTCGCTCGAGCCCTGGACGGTCGTGGGCAGGTCGAAGACTCAGGCCAGGTTTGAAAAGGAGGCCGAATTTGAAAACAACAGGGGCGGGAAGTACAAGGTCAAGGCCGAGCGCGAGGTTTCCGTGCTCAACCGCAAGCACGTTACCGACATACTCGGCATCGAAATTCCCACTGGCGTGAACATCGTCGCGTTCCAGTCTTTCAACAAGCTCACGAATTTGGGCGAAAAGACTTGGACGCCCGACAGCGGCATGCTAAACATCAGCGTGCAGTCGTGCTTCAACGCCAACAGGAAGGCGTTTGTGTTCGTTCCCTACCGCCCCGGCGAACCCTCCGAACTCGGCGACATCGTGCGCGACAACTATTTCGAGTCCACCGGAGCTTCCGGCAACCGTCTTGCGGTCATGCCCGACTACATACGTTTCAAGACCGACGGCAAAAGCATTTCCGGTATCGGCATATCGCCCCGCCGGAGCGAGGGCATAGCACTCAGCTACGACGGCGCCAACAACATCCTCACCGTCGTCACGTACATAAAGCCCACCGGCGTGCGCGGCTATCTGCCCAATGCGTGGCGCAGAAACAACGCCCCGATGGACGGCGACGCCATCAGCGTCTACAACAACGGCCCGGTGTCCAAAATCAACATGGTCGCCGACTCCTTCTACGAAATTTCGACCCACTCGCCCGCGCTCAGCCTCGAGCCCGGCAAGAGCCAGTTCCACCTCCAGCGCGTGTTCCATTTCAACGGTTCCGAATATGATTTGGGACTTATCGCCTACAAGCTTGTCGGTATATCCATAGGGCAGCTTCGCGGCGAGACCGACAATTGAGCCGCGCTGTAAACAAAGTTTGAATTTTTACGATAGGAAAAACTATGTCGGAATACTCGGATATGGACGAATTTCTGCTTGAGCTTCTGCGCTCGCGCGGCCCCACTGGCACCGAGCACGAAACGGCCCAGGTGATTGAAAAATACATGGCCTCCAGCGCGGACAAAATCCTCAAGGACGTTCTGGGCAACCGCCTCGCCGTCCTCGGCGACGGCCAGAAATCCCTGATGATTGCGGGGCACATGGACGAAATAGGCCTCATCGTCTCTTATATAGACGACAACGGCTTCATTTTCTTCGAACAGCTCGGCGGCCACGATACCTCCATGATTTCCGGACGCCGCGTTGCGATACTCACCAAGGGCGGCAACGTTTACGGTGTCACCGGCAAGCGCGCAATCCACCTGATGGACGCCAAGGAGCGCAAGGAAGTGCCCGAAACGCACCAAATCTGGATAGACATCGGCGCGAAGAGCAGGGCGGAGGCCGAAAAGCTCGTGCGCATCGGCGACCCTGTCGTGTACGACACCATGGTGCGCATGCTCGGCGAAAGGCGCTGCGCCGCCCGCGCGTTCGACGACCGCGCCGGCTGCTACTGCGCGTTTGAAACCATGCGCCGCCTCGCAAAGTCCGCGCAAAAGCCCGAATACAGGCTCGTTTCAGTCGCGACCACGCAGGAGGAAATCGGTACGCGCGGCGCGATTACATCGTCTTTCGCGGTGAACCCGAGCGTGGCCGTCGCGGTAGACGTGACGCACGCAACCGACTTTCCCGGCATAGACCGGCACAGGTTCGGCTCGATAAAGCTCGGCGGCGGCGCGGTTATATCGCGCGGCCCGAACATCAACCCGAAGGTTTTTGAACGCCTCGTCGAATGCGCCGAAGGCAACAACATCCCCTACCAGGTTGAGGCCGAAAGCAGGCCCACAGGCACCGACGCGCGCGTAATGCAGACCACGCGCGGGGGCGTCGCCACGGGGCTTCTCGGCGTTCCGCTGCGCTACATGCACACGCCCAGCGAAGTTGTCGACCTCGACGACATGGAGGCATGCGTGAAGCTGCTTGCGGCCTTCGCGCTCTCGCTCAAAAACACCGACGACTTTACATTCTGATGAAAACGTCAAAACCGCGCGCGGTCCTCACGCGCCAGAACAATGGGGAGCTCGCGCGCATTTTGCGCGAAAACGGAATCGGCGTCCTTGAAATGCCGCTCATCAACGTTTCGACGGGCGGCGCAGACACCTACATCAACGAGGTTATGGAGGACATGGGCTCCTACCAGTGGATAACCTTTTCGAGCGCCAACGGCGTTAAGGGCTTTTTCGAGGCATTCTTTAAGGATTTCGACGACATCCGCGCTATCGGCATGGCCCGCATAGCGTGCGTGGGCGCGGCCACCGCGAACGAGCTTAAAAAATACCACCTCCACGCGGACATCGTGCCGGAGGTCTCCACGGCTGCGGCCATGTTCGAGGCCATTGCGAAATTCGAATCCCTCGACAATTTGAAAATCCTCTGCGTGCAGGGCAACCTTTCGTCGCAGGATGAGGTTCGCAAGCTTGAACAGGAGCACGGCGCGATAGTCGACACCGTCGAAGTTTACAAGACATCGCAGATAGAGCTCAAGGAAGGCGACCCCGCCGCGAAGGATTTCCGTAAAAACGGCGCCGACGTCGTGGTTTTCGCAAGCCCGTCCGCCGTGGACAGCTTCGCGAAAAACGCGGCCAAGCTCACGCTCGCCGAGGGCGCGGCGCACCCGAAGATAGTTTCCATAGGCTCCACCACATCCGCCGCGCTGGAGAAGTTCGGCATGAAGGCTGCGAAAGAGGCCAAAACGCCGTCGGCCATCCACATTGCCGAAGCCATGGGCGAACTGCTCGGAATCGAAATTGCCGACAAGGGCGGCGATTGTTCCTGCGGCGGCGACTGCTCGTGCCACCACCACCATTGAGGCGGCAGGGGGCTTGTTTTTAACGCCCTCAATATGGAACCAGTTTTTTAGGGTTTTCCGCATGGAAAACCTTTTTTTAATCCCGTTTTACGTTAAATTTCCTGGCTTTCTTAAAATAAGCGATTTTTAAAGCCTTTTGTTCTTTGAATGTGTCTATTAAACCGGATACATTCTATTACATGCAAAAACTAACCGCATTTTTATTGTCGCTGTTCTTCGCCGCCATCGCCTGCGCCGGTCAATTTTCCGACGTCGAGGGGTTTTGGCTCATCCAAGACACCGACAACGGCAATAAGCCCGAGAGCATCGTGTATGTCTACCAATACGGCGGCGCGTACTACTGCAAGATGGTCGCCATATACGACGAGAACACCGGGAAAATTGACGACACAATCGCCAATCCCAAGGAGCGCGCCGACGGCATTTCGGGCAAGCCCTTTCTCTGCGGCCTCGATTTTATCTGGGGGCTGACGCCCGACGGCGGCAGGCTTTCGGGCAGCGTGATAGACCCGTCAAGCGGCAGCATTTACGACTGCTACGTGTGGTACAGCAAATCTGTCGGCAAGCTGGCCGTGCGCGGCGAATGGTTCATATTCGGCCAGACGCAGTACTGGGTTAAAATCGCGGAGAAAGATATCGGCGTAAAAAGCGTGTTGGACGTCAAGGGTTTCAAGCCCAACATTCCGAACTCCGCAAGGAATTAAGACATTTTTTCCCTGTGTAAAAATAGATCCGTAGAATTGCAGGATTTGTTCATAAAAAATTCCCGAAAAAATTCTTGACTAAATGTTAGTCTTAACTAACTTTATATCTATCTTAAACAGCAGAGAAGAACAATGAAAGCAGGAATATTTTACGGAAGCACAACCGGCAACACCGCGAATATCGCGGAAGAAATCGCAAAGGCCATGGGTATCGGCGCCGCCGACATTCACGACGTGTCGAAAGCCTCTCCGGACGACGCCAAGGCCTACGACACCCTCATTCTCGGGTCCTCCACATGGGGGGCGGGGGAGCTTCAGGACGACTGGTTCAATTTTCTTGACGCGCTTTCCAAGAGCGGCCTCAAGGGCAAGAAGGCGGCTGTTTTCGGCTGCGGAGACTCGTCCTCATTCCCCGACACTTTCTGCGACGCGCTCAGGATAATCAGCGACGCCGTTTCGGGCGCGGGCTGCGAGATGGTCGGTGCCTACGAGCCCGAAGGATACGACGTGACCGATTCAAACGTCTGCAAGGACGGCAAGTTCGTGGGGCTGGCCATTGACGAGGCCGACACGTCCAAGAACGCCGAGCGCATTGAAAAATGGACAAGCCGGCTTAAAAGCGAGCTTGCCTGAAATCTTTTCGACCGCGGGCCCCGTTCTGCCATAAAAAAACGGGTCCGCGTTGGATGCTACAAACAGGCGGCGCTCCGAATGGGGACATTTCGGGGCGCCGCGCTTTTTTTGTATGCCCGCAGCCAGTTTGGCAGGGCCTTGCAAATGTTTATAGAACGCCCATTTTTTATTCGATTATCTTATAACTCACAAAGGCCAGCCGCCTGCCGTCGGGCGCCCACGAGTTCACGTTTATGGTTCCCTGGCCGCCGAAAAGTTTCACGACGGTTTTCGGCTCGCCGCCTGCGGAGGGCATTATGCGCAGCTCGACGTTTTTGTTCGCAAGGTGTTCGTCCGGCTTGAGGTCGTTCTTATTGTAGGCGATGAAAACCACCTGACTGCCGTCGGGCGATACGTGCGGAAACCACGAGTTTCGCGTTTCGTCGAAAGTCATCTGCGTCTGTTCCGAGCCGTCCGCGTTCATGCGCCATATCTGCATGAGGCCGCTCCTGACGGAGTTGAACCATATGTGTTTTCCGTCGGGCGAATATTCCGGGCCGTCGTCCAGCCCTTCCGCGTCGGTCAGACGCACTTCAGCGCCGCCGTTCGCGGGTATCGTGTACACGTCGTAATTGCCCCCGCGTTCGGCGCAGTAGGTCAGCCGTTTTCCGTCGGGGCTCCACCCGTGCAGATAGCTGGGGCCTATGGGCGTCACTAGCGTAGGAACGCCGCCTTCTATCGGCAGGGCGTATATGCGCGACTTCCCGTCCTCCTTCGTTCCGTGGCTTACAGCAATCATGTCTCCGCCAGGCGAGAGCACATGGTCGTTGTTGCAATTGTCGGCGAAGTCCGTGTCTATCTGCTCGGGTTTGCCGGGGGAATCAGGCGATATCCTGTACAGCTTTCCGCCGCTGTTGTATATCAGCCATTTCCCGTCGGGCGTCCAGTTCGGTGCCTCTATAAGGTAAGGAAATTCCATCACCGTCGTGCGGTTCCCGTCGTTCGTATCAAGAATTTCAAGGAAGCTGGCTACTTTTTGCGGCTGGGCGTGTGCGGCGCAAATCGCGGCAAGAAAACATATGGCAAGGCTTGCGAATTTTTTCATGGGTCAATCCTATTTTATTTGTTGCGGATGATAAAACTCAGCGGGGCGATTGCAAGCCGCCAATGCGTGCGGCGCGGAAAAAGAAGTTTTGCAATCGCGAAAGGTTTTTCACAAATAAAAAGCATAAAAAATCCGACGCAATGTCGTCGGATCAAATAGATTGGTTGCCTATTGGCGTGCGTGCCGACCATCCAAAATCGGATCACTTCCAAGGTATTGCGTTAAACACTACGACACCGAGAATCGCGCCTATTATGGGGCCTACAATCGGCACCCACGCGTATTTCCAGTTGGAGTCGCGCTTGCCCTTTATGGGCAGTATGGCGTGCGCAAGGCGCGGGCCGAAGTCTCGCGCGGGGTTTATGGCGTAGCCCGTAAGGCCTCCCAGCGAGACGCCTATCGAGACGATTATGCCGAATATGAAAATTTTGTCCATGCCGACCGCCGCGCCGCTGACGTTCGATATGCCCTTTATTGCGAATACCAGTATGAAAGTCCCGATGATTTCGCTGAGCAGGTTAAGCAGCCTGTTGGGCACGGACGGACGCGTCGCGAACACGCCAAGCTTTGTGTCGCCGTCTTCGGTCGCGTCGAAATGCCCCTTGAAAAGCACGTAGACAATCACGCCGCCCAAGAATGCGCCGATTAGCTGTCCGGAAACATAAAGCGGCACGCTGGCCCAGTTCACGGCCTTGTCGAAGGCGAGGGCGAGGGTAAGGGCGGGGTTGAAGTGTGCCCCGGAAGACTCCGCGAAAATGAACACGGGTATCATGACTGCGAGGCCCCAGCCGAGGGTTATCTGCAAAGCCCCAGCGCCTTTCATGCCTGATTTTTCAAGCGTGACGTTTGCGACGACGCCCGTGCCGAGCACTATGAGAATCGCCGTGCCTATAAGCTCAGACAGAAATATCAGCATAATACCCCTTCGTTAAATTCCGCTTTTTTATTTTTTATCTGACCAGCCCATAGCGCACTTCACCGCTTTGCGCCAGTTGCGCAGCTTCCTTTTGCGCTCCGCCTCCGACATGTTCGGTCTGAACAGCGCCTGGCGCTTGACATCCTTCGCCACCGTTTTCGTGTCCTTGTAAAACTTCACCGCGAGCCCCGCAAGATGCGCCGCGCCCAGCGCCGTGCTTTCGAGGTTCTGCGGCCTCTCAACCTCGACGTTCGTGATGTCCGACTGAAACTGCATCAGGAAATTGTTTGCGCTTGCGCCGCCGTCGACTTTGAGCCTGTTTATTTTGATTTTCGAGTCGGCTTCCATCGCGGAAATCACGTCGTTGACTTGGAAAGCGAGCGATTCCAGCGTTGCGCGCACTATGTGGTATTTGTTTACGCCCCTCGTTAGCCCGACGATAACGCCGCGCGCGTACTGGTCCCAGTACGGCGCGCCCAGGCCCGTGAATGCGGGCACCACATAGCAGCCGTTTGTGTTGGAAACTTTTGTAGCCATGTACTGCGAGTCGTTTGACTCGTCCAAAATTTTCAGCTGGTCGCGCAGCCACTGGATTGCGGCGCCCGCCACGAATATGGAGCCTTCAAGCGCATAGTACACCTTGCCGCCGTAGCCCCATGCGATAGTGGTAACTAGGCCGTTTTTAGAAAACACGGGCTTCTCGCCGACATTCATAAGCAGGAAGCATCCCGTTCCGTAGGTGTTTTTCGCGTCGCCGTCCGAAAAGCAGTTCTGCCCGAAAAGGGCCGCCTGCTGGTCGCCCGCCGCGCCCGCTATCTTTATGGGCTTGCCGAAGAACTGCGGGTCGGTCTCGCCGTACACTTCGCTGCACGGCCGCGCCTCGGGGAGCATGTTTTCTGGGATGTTCAAAAGCTTGAGGATGTCCTTGTCCCAATGGAGGTCGTTTATGTTGAACATCATCGTGCGGGAGGCGTTGGAATAGTCGCTTATGTGCACTTTGCCCTTTGTCAGCTTCCAGATGAGCCATGTTTCAATAGTCCCGAAAAGGAGCTTTCCCTCCTTGGCTTTCTGCCGCGCACCCTCGACGTTGTCGAGTATCCACTTGAGTTTTGTTGCTGAAAAATATGCGTCGAGAACGAGCCCGGTGCGCTTGCGGAAGAACTCGGTCTTGCCGGCCGCTTTCAACGAGTCGCAATACTTGGCCGTGCGGCGGCACTGCCAGACTATGGCGTTGTATATGGGCTGCTCGGTTTCCCTGTCCCAGACGACGGTTGTTTCGCGCTGGTTGGTTATGCCTATCGAGGCGATGTCCGCGGCCGTCGCGCCAACTTTCGCCATGGCTTCCACGGCCACGCTTATCTGTGTGGACCATATCTCGTTCGCGTTGTGCTCGACCCACCCGGCTTTCGGGAAATACTGTTTGAATTCCTTTTGGGCCACGCTGCAAATCCGGCTCTTTGCGTCGAAAAGTATGCACCTGCAGCTCGTGGTGCCCGCGTCCAATGCCATTACGTATTTTGCCATAACTTTCAGACTTTCTACTGAACTTATTTAATAAGAATCTGTCTCATAATTCAAGAACCCTTGTTTGGCGACAGTCTCCAATGAATTGAGACAGGCAAACGGAAGGATAGTTTTATGGATAGAAGCGAAAATTTCAAAAAGGCGTCCTCTCAGGAGTGGGACGTTATTGTAATCGGCGGCGGCGCCACGGGGCTGGGCATTGCGCTCGATTCCGTCACCCGCGGGCTCAAGACCATACTTCTTGAACAGGCGGACTTTTCAAAGGGCACGTCCAGCCGCAGCACGAAGCTCGTGCACGGCGGCGTAAGGTACCTCCAGCAGGGCGACGTTCTGCTGGTGCGCGAGGCGCTGCACGAGCGCGGTAGAATGCTGCGCAACGCCCCGCACCTCGTGGAGGACATGCGCTTTATCATAGGCCAGTACCGCTGGTGGGAGAGGGCTTTCTACACCATAGGGCTGACGTTTTACGACCTGCTGGCGGGGTCGCTCGGCTTCGGGAAGTCCCTGCCGCTTTCAAAAAAGACGGTGATGTCGGAAATTCCCGGGCTTCGTGAGGAGAAGCTCATGGGCGGCGTGGTTTACCACGACGGGCAGTTCGACGACTCCCGAATGGCCGTGACTCTGGCGCTCAGCGCGCAGGACGCCGGGGCGCTTTGCATAAACTACGCCAAGGTGAAATCGCTTTTGAAGGACTCCTCCGGGAAAATCCGCGGCGTGTCTGCCGTCGACACTCTTCCGGGGGAAGGGGAAGAAACTTTTGATGTAAAGGGCAAGGTTGTCGTCAACGCCACCGGCGTTTTCGTTGACGAGATAATGTCCATGGACGAACCGGAAACCTCGCGGAAGGTTCAGCCAAGCCAGGGCGTGCACCTCGTCGTTGACGCGTCGTTCCTGGGCGGCAAGTCTGCGCTCATGATACCGAAGACGAGCGACGGCAGGGTGCTCTTCGGCGTTCCGTGGCACAACAGGACGATACTTGGCACCACCGACACTCCCGTTAAGGACTGTTCTCTGGAGCCGCGCGCCCTTCAGGAGGAAATAGACTTTATCCTCGGGCAGGCGGGGCAGTACCTTTCAAAAAAGCCGACGCGCAGGGACGTGCTTTGCGTCTATGCGGGGCTAAGGCCGCTTGCGGCTACGAATCATTCGGATCCGAAAAAGACCAAGGAGATTTCGCGCTCGCACAAGATATACAAGTCGAACTCCGGCTTGTACAGCATTACGGGCGGCAAGTGGACCACCTACCGCTTTATGGCCGAGGACATTTTGAACAAGATAACGAAAGACCTCTCGCTTTCCGCCGGGCCATGCGTTACGAAAGACTACAAGCTGCACGGCTACAAGACCGACGTAGACCGATCAGGCTGGGACTATGTTTACGGAAGCGACATCGACAAAATCAACGATATCATTTCCAAAGACGCCGGGGCGGGGGAGAAAATCCACGAAAATTTCCCGTTCACAAAGGCCCATGTCATATTTGCTGTTCGCGGGGAATTCGCACGCACTGTCGAAGACGTCCTTGCCCGCAGGATACGCATGCTATTCATGGACGCCCGCGCCGCGAGGGAGTCGGCCGAGACTGTAGCGAAGGTTATGGCCAAGGAACTTTCCAAAGACGATGCGTGGGTTGCCGCCCAGACGCAAGACTTCCAAAGGCTTGCCGACGGGTATATTCTGGACTAGCGCAATTGCCGGTTAAACAACTCTAAAAAAGGGAAAGCGGATCCGCTTTCCCTTTTTAGTTTTGAGAAAAGTCTCGTTTATAGCCCGTTGCCGACTGAATCCATGCGCCGTAAGGCGCGCGTGCCATAGCACATTTGGAATTGCTTACAGGGCCGTTCCTTTTTTTGGGACATACAGCTTTGACATGTCCGCCCCCTCCAGCTCGAGCAGCTTGATTTTTTTGCCAAGGCCGCCGGCATACCCGGTGAGGCTTCCGTCATGACCGACGACACGATGGCATGGAATTATTATGGATATGGGATTATGCCCCACGGCCCCGCCTACTGCCAGCGCCGGTATCTTTTTTCTTCCCAGCCGTTTTGCCGCTCTTTTGGAAATCTCCCCGTATGTCGCCACTTTTCCGCAGGGTATTTCGCACAGTATTTCCCATACGGCCGTGCGGAATTCGCTCGCGCCGAGCGGAGCCAGCGGAAGGGGCGCAATTGCAGGTTTTTTGCCTTCAAAATAACTGTCCAGCCATTCTCTCGCCAATTTAAAGGCATGCAGGTCGGGATTTTCCTCGGGTTTCCCGTTCAAAGGTCCCAAAAAGTATTTTTGCCCTTCCATCCACAGTCCGGTAATGTTTTTGCCGTCGCTTGCCAGCAGAATTGGGCCCAACGGCGATGCGTATCTTGCTGAATAATGCATGGATTTCACTTTCTTATGTCGTCGTTGTTTTTATGGTTCGCCCCAAAGTATGGTGTGGATACCTCAATTCATATCGGACTTTGCAATCGCGGGCGTCAACCGAAAAATAATTCAGCGCATTCGGCTTGATATCGGCAGAAAGAGAGAGGTGCTTTTTTAGTGGCGGATTTTCATGAAATGCTTCAAAAATGTTGCGGCAGTGCAAAGTGGCGGCCGTTGCGTTTGACAATGATGTAAAAACAAAAAGCCGCCCTGATTTGGGCGGCTTTCTTTTCGCAAAGCGCGGCATATCGCGCCTGTTTTCGGGATGTTTTTATTGACACCCCCCGCATGGGACTGCTTTGTCCCGCTTATTTCTTGCGCGGGCCGACCGTCGCAATCTTCTCGTTGATAAGGATATTCGAGCTGTCAACCCCGGGAGTCTGCCCGTGCAGATCGAATTCGATATTTACGTGAGGTCCGAAAAGCAGGCAGTATGTGGAGCCGCCGAAGTGGAATATTCCGAGCTGCTCGCCCTTTTTAATGCGCTGGCCTTCATAGACCGTGATGTCGCAGGTGGAAACTTCCGCCATGCCGATGGCCATGAAGCACATCAGTCCGATGTCCGGATTGTCCGCTTCAATGTAAATCAGCGCGCGTGTGGCAAGTTCAGCGATATAGCCCTGGGAATCGTTCGGAGCGGAGGGGTCGTATCCGACGCTCATGCTTTCAGCGTAGTAGCTTCCGGGCACGAGCTTCGTCTTTACAATCTTTCCGTTTACCGGCGAATGCCAGCGGTGGTAGGTCTCCGCGCTTAAGAATGCCTGGAATACCGTGCCGCCTACAAACTTTTTCGCCAGAGGGTCGTTGTCCAGCATGAATTCAAGCGCATACGGCTGCGCCTTGAGCCAGAACTTGTCGAGCAGCTGAACGTTAGTGGCGATTGCGAACGGCGCGGACTCGCAAGCGTTTACAACAATGGCGTCATTGTCGGGTTCGGCTACGGGGCGGACGCCTTCTCGGAATTCGCGGATGAAGAAGTCGTCCCACGATTTGAATCCGTGGCAGGGTTTGGACGGGTCGCATATGAACTCCTCGTCGAATTTGGGCATCGCTTTCTTCGCGTCCGTGCCGAACCAGCCGCTCTTTGGGTCGTCGCTCAATACGTAGGTGCTTTCCTTGGACTTTAGGAATGTGCCCCATTCGTCCAGAATGGCCTTCAAATAGACGTTTACCTTTTTATCGATGAAGCCGGCCCAGCCGCCGGTTGTCGCCATCGACCAGTCTAAAATCGCGTTGAACGGGAATCCGACGAGCCCCGTTTCGTCGAAGCTCGGCGCGTGCGTCATGATGACGTTGAAGAGCTGCAGCATGTGCTTGTAGTCGCGCACCTGCGGCACGCCGGTCGGTGATTTGGTTTTGTCCGACGGCACCTGGTCAAACATCATGTTAAAAAACATGTAGGCCTGCGGATCGGTCTCAATGAAATTTTTAAAATCTTCCAGGACAGGCTTAAGCGGTGTGGTGCTCTTTTCCGCCTTGTCCATGATTTTGGTGAGCCAGTTGTTCAGGGTTTTGCGGTCTCTTGGCATCCATTTGCCCGCGGTGAACGTTTTGTTGATTGGTTTATTCATATCAGATACTCCATATTTTGATTTTATATTAAACAGCGCACTTCAACTATTGAAGATTTTCCATTTGCTGCGGAATGCCGGAATGCGGACTTTAGCGCCTTTAAGTGTAAGATTTCTTCTATGTTAATCCAGACAAGGAGAAATCCGAAAAGTTCGGGGAAAGGATTAAAAAAGCGGTTGGAAGGCCCCGGAATGAGAAAGGGCAAAACGTCGGAATATGGGAATGGCGGCGGCTTACCGCGCGCAAGGTCGATTGAAAAGCGTGGCTTTTCATGCCCGCTGAATGCCTGCAAAAAAAAGGATGAATCAATGTTCCCCATGTAGGTTGAAGATTGGCCTGTGCGGCTGGCGCTTCGAAATATGGCGTCGGGAGCATTTGTTTTGTGAAAAGCTTTTCATAAGAACCGCCGCCTTTCGTTTTTTCGCTTTATTAACACCTTAATTTCTTTGGGCCTAATCAATTCATTATTTGTCAACAAAAGTTGGGCTTTATTTTGCATCTTAAAAATATCCGTATATTTGTCTCTGATTTCTGCGGTTGGTCCTTATTTTGTCGGGCTGAATTTCCACCCGGCTTACCTATGCGTTTCCTGTTGCGCGAGGGCTGGCATTTTGAATCATGTATAGTCTTTCCCGTGCGAACTATTTTTTTGCGGACTAGTCAAAGCACCTTGACACGGCGGGCGTCCTAGGCTTTATTAATTCGCTTAAAACAGGCTCAGGTGGTGGAATAGGTAGACACACCGGCTTTAGGCGCCGGTGCCCGCAAGGGCGTAGGGGTTCAAATCCCCTCTTGAGCACCAACAACCCCTTTGTTTATGCGGGTTTGTATGGTGGTTATGCAAAATTTATGCTTTTTAGTCTGGAAGAATTAGCAAAATTACATCAATCCGGCGACGGGCAGTCGTGCGTTTCATTGCTTCCATTTGCGCTTTGCTTAATGTATCGGCCCTGCAGATTGGTTGCAAGGCCGTTTAAATTTGTGTGCAGAACTCATGCTTTCAGCCTTTCTGCATGGACACCGTCGACGACGGCTTTGAACGGGTGTTCCGGATGAACGACGAACTCTACAAGCGCGGGGTGCAATATCCACAAGAAGCTTCCGATTCTTGGTTTCTTATATACCGCAACGCTCGGACCGCAACGGACTTTAATAGCAATTCAAAGCGGCTTTCGCGCCAGCGAACCGCGCCTCTTTAAAAACTGTAAAAAATGCCAAGCAACTCCGGATATAAACACATGGAAGGAGAAAGTCGCCAACCGTGAGGAAATCATAGCCACCGGTCCTGAGCTTGAGGACGTCTACACCATGTACAAGAAAATCGTGAAATACACCTGCTGCAGATAGCCCGCAACCCAAATGAAATCCCCTTTGCAAGGGGCTTTAAACTTTATCACGAAATTGGCCGTGTTTCCTCAAACGTATGGATTTTTTCCTCAAACCTTGTGGCGCGATACAATATTGCGCTCAATAACATCGTCGATGTGCGCGATTAAATCGTCAAGCATATGAGGGGGGATTCTGTCAATGCCGGTTCGGCCTGCTTGTTTTGCCGCTGAATGACGGGATGGCTTTGAAAATAACGCTGTGCGGCTCCCGCCGGATTTTCATATGCCCGTATTTGCGGGCAATAAAGTTTCGGCGGATAAAAAAATGTTATTGCCAAAGGTGCCTTCAACGCTTTTTATACCACGAAACAATTTAAGGAGAGATGACAGAGTGGCCGATTGTGCCTGACTCGAAATCAGGTGAGCCCGCAAGGGTTCCGGGGGTTCAAATCCCTCTCTCTCCGCGTTTATAACTTTCACACTGCAAGGGTGTTAGACAGTTTTAAGAAAAAAGCTGCAATGCGCTAAAAATGAG
>CALXSL010000010.1 GCA_944391135.1 uncultured Opitutales bacterium | reverse complement strand
GGCTGGGGATAGCTTTTAGGGAAAAAGGCGATTACGCTAGCGCGATAAAATGGCTTCAGCCATTGGCGGAGCAGGGTAATGAGACTGTCCAGCGTATGATAGAAGATTGCTTTTCTTATAAGGAGGAATACTACGACGCTGATGCAAATAAGCTTAACACCCTGATGGATCAGTTGAAGGCTAATGCTATTGATTCAAAAGAATTAGAGCAAATATTAGTCAAGTATAAGCAGTATATTTACAAGAAAGTTTATTGGGTAGGAACTGCTAATTCGTTGAAAATTGTAGAAATTGATGATGATACGATAAAGGTTTCCATAAATTGGACAAGTTTCTTTAATAAAGGAGTCAGTGTTATAGGCTTAGACTATCGCGGTGGGGAGCTTGGTTATTATGAAATATCTGAAATAAAAGAAAGTAATCCTACGAGCTTAGAAAATGCCCAGACTGCTGCTGCGTGGGCAGCAGCAATTAGCGGACTTTTGACGATTTTAAATAGCGCTCAGAATAGCCAGTAGGAAAAACAAAATCCAACCTCTTCTTTTGAAATGGTAAATCCCAGTTCTTTTGAAAGAGGGAACCGCAATTCATCTTTTTTGCCAAAATATAATAGCGATATATCGTATAAATTTTATTTAAGAACAATAAAGGAAGCATATGAATTTTACAAACAATGACAGAATCCCCACATCAGGAGATGAATGGGTTGAATTTCTTCTTGCTGGCACAGCTGATGCAAACGTTGTTTTTAGCGAAAATAAAGGGAGGGAAATGCTTAATAGAACGCATTGGATGAAGCTCCTTTCGTCGAATTTTAATTTTTCTCAGCTAGATGGATTTAATTGGCAGGCATTAAATGGTGCCGATTGGATTTCACTAATGTCGGCAGACAAAAGATATGTAAAGATTTGTTCAGAAGAAGCAGGCTGGGATATGATAGATACAAAATCATTACGGGCATTTATAAAAAAATTTCCTGAATATGAGGATGAGTATTTTTGGTTTCGATTTGTATTTGATGATATTTACCTTACTACCTCAATGGTACTTGTACCATTAGCTACTAAACTAAGTAATGCTACTGGCGAAAACGTTATTTTAATGGCAGGTAAAATATTATTTTGCATCTCTGCAATTTTAGCAATTCTATTTGGTGGAATTTCAGCAATTCTATTTGGTGGAATATTGCAATCATTATTTGTGGCAGTAGTTATGTTTTTCTTCTTTCTTTTATGTAGCTACGGATTAATATGTAGTTCTGTAAAGGAAAATAGACTTCTGCTAGTTCCGTTGAAACTAAGAGGATTTGTTTTTGGTATTATCTGCCCCCTTCTTCTCATATACCTTTTCTTATCATATGGCCTTCCCCTTTTTTTGGATTAAAATGATATAAAGAGATAAGTTATCCGTTAGAGTATACCGACTTCCCTGAAGGCGAATTCGAAATGTATCTTATCAATGGAGTTCTTCTTTTAAAATCTGAATACTAGGAGGATGCATGGAAGAAGATGATTACTTCATAGAGGAAGAAAGAAGGTCGAGGGGCATGTGGAGACGGGGAGTGATCCCCGTTTTTGTTTGGATAGCCTTGGCAATCATTACCCTGATAGCTTCAAGTGCCCACTTCATAACAAAAGTGGAGGATTCCACTGGGTTTTATGTTGTTGCTTCGCTTGTTGCCCTAGTAGTGGTATACCTCACAATCAAGGAGCTGAAGAGATGAAATATATAAAGGAATGTTTCTACTCATGGTTTCCGAAGTTGTCGCCTGCCTATAAGGAGCAAAAGATAGCCGAAATGCTGGACAAGTTGAATACGGAGGCATGCATATTCATAATCATAACGGCCATAGGGGTAACCCTGTGGTCGTTGTATTTTTCAAAATATATGGAAAAAGTTATGGAATGGGTGAAGTTCAAATTCAACGTCACCAGTCAAAAGCTAAAACTGGCTTTTGCGTTTCTGGCGGCGGTATTGTATATGGCTTTGGGGTTATTTTGCCTGTGGCCAGGCATGAAACCTATCGCTATTTTTGCTATATTGCTATTTATGCTACTCTCACTGCCGTTCACGTGGAAAGTTTACGCATCTTTTGAGGCAGATGACAAATTCGCGCGTCGTTACGCGCTGAATTGCCTGTCAAAATATGTGTTTTTTATTGCTCTGATAGCTGTTGTAAGTTTGTTCCTGCTTAATGCGGATTCAAGCTTGTGCGCATTGAATATATTGACTCCATAGGAAGTTTATCTTCCTATTTTTTATGCGCAATACTTCGGCTATATGCCCGAGATATGTTTGATTGCAGTGATGGTATCCTTCTGAAACTTTATGGAGACCGGTAATATGGGGCCAAGTCTTTTTGCCTATTCTGTGTTTTACTGCGTTTAACGATGTTTTACGGCGTTTGAGGTGTTAATTTGTGAGCTTTTATAAAATTGAAACTCCCTTTGAAAGCGTCTTAACCCGTTGCATAATAAATCATAAACCGCTATACGGTTTAATCTATAGGCGTGCTCATGCTAATATGCGGGGAATGGATAAGATAAATTCCAATATGATTCGATAGTTTTAGAGCTTAAGATCAGTCCCATATAGTTCGTCTTTAGGACATTCGCACTATGTCCCATTTGTCGGGCTGTTTCGTATTCGTTTTGGGTTTTGGCGAGGTGGTATGAGGCGCAGCTGTGGCGTAGGGCGTTGCGTTTCCATTTTATGGGTAGAGTTTTGGTAAATCGTTTGAGGCGTTCTTCAAAGCCTGGTTTGCAGATTAGTTCGGTCGGTGGGTTTTGTATGTTTGTTTGGAATGGCTGGAGCCAGGCCAGAAGGTTGTCGGGTATGTTGACAACTCGTCTTTGGATGGTTTTAGTGATCGAGGCATTGAGGGTTATGGCTTTGCTTTCTAGGTTGATTTTATCCCATGTCAGGCGTTTGATTTCACTGTGGCGTAATCCGGCAAACGCTCCGATGAGAATGAAGAGTAAGATGTCTTTGTGTTTTAGTTTTTGTGCGTGTCGAATTAGGATTTTTATTTCCTCCGGAGTATAAATTTCCGGCTCTTTTTTGTCTTTGATTTTTGGTTTGGAAATTTTATCAAGCGGGCTGCGTTGGATGTATTCCATTTTGAGTGCCCAGTTGAAGAATGCTTGGAATGTTATGAAGTAATTTTGCAGAGATTTTGACGAAAGCTTCTTTGTTGAATCTTTCAGACTGGTTAGTGAATATAACCATTCAAGAAATTCGTTAGGCAAAATATTGCCCATGTTTAGGCATAGAGTGTTCTCGTTTATTGCAGGGAAGTGCAGTGTAAAGCGTTTAAGGTGTTGTAGAACGTTTGCTATGTGTTCTTTGCTTTTGCCTTCGGTCTTTAGTATTAAGAGATATTCTGCAATGGCAGTTTTAACGGTAATGTCTCGGGCGCGCTTTTTAGCGAAGTGGTATTCTTTAAAAAACTCTATGCATTTTGCCAATGACATACCATATGATGTTTCAAGTTCATTACGGAATTGTGCGTATTCTTTTACGGCTTCGGCAACGGATATGTTGAACTCGAATTCATTCAGAATGTTTTCTGCCGCTACGTATTCCTTTCGTTTTTGCTCAGGCAAGCTTGCGGAAAGGATGTCGGTTGAAATGTCTTGTGGCGAATGTGTGCGTGCGAATTCGTCAGCGTCTTGCAGTGTTTTAAACACTTTGTACGGACGATTTGCGTTGGGAGTATTGCATGGCAGAAACACCCTGTACTTGTATTCGGGGCGTTTTGCATTTCTGTATTTTCTGACTGTCAGCGCCGTTTTCACGGAGTCTCCTTTGGATTTTGACTCCGAAAAACTGTTACAAAACTGTTACACGAAAAAACGCGTTTCTTGCGAAACGCGTTTTAAATTTATAAGTTGCTGCTAATAAGTTTTTTAAATTGGATGCAGGGAGTGGATTTGAACCACTGACCTTCAGGTTATGAGCCTGACGAGCTACCGAGCTGCTCCACCCTGCGATAATTAAGAAGCACCCGATACAAGACTAATTTCGCATCGTTGCAAGCATATTCTTCGGAAAATAAAAAATAATTTTAAACAAAAAAAGCGCCCTTTTTATAGGGGCGCCTTTGCAATTTGTATGTTCGCCAAAACGCATTTCATGCGGGCCGCATTACAGATGCGTTTTGGCGCTGAGCCTGTTGTAGGCGCATATCAGCGCCTTGAGGCCCGCCGACTCTATATTGGAATCTACGCCTACGCCCCACGCGGCAGTTTCGCCGCTCATCGCCTTCAGGCACACGTATGCCGCCGAGTTTGTGGCGGAGCCTTTGCCGATTGCGTGCGAGCGGTAGTCGATGAGGTTGAAATCCTTCATGTCGTTGGCTTCGCAGGCGTTTACGAACGCGTTGATGGGGCCGTTGCCCGCCGCGCCGATTACAGTTTCCTCGCCGCATATCAGCAGCTTCGCACGGATGCTTACCTCGTTGCGGCCGCCGTCCTCGGCGTACTGCATTTTGTATGACTCCAGCTTCACGGGCGCTTCGCGGCCCACGAATTCCGTTTTGAAGATTTCGTAGATTTCAGCGGGCGAGAGTTCCTTGCCCATCTTGTCGGCCGCCGCGTTTACGAAGTCGCCCACCTCCTGGTGCATGGCCTTGGGGATGTCGTAGCCGTATTCGCTCGCCAGCACGTAGGCCACGCCGCCCTTGCCGCTCTGCGAGTTGATGCGTATGATGGCCTCGTAAGTGTTGCCGATGTCGGTCGGGTCGATGAGCAGGTAGGGAACCTCCCACTTGTCGGTCTCGCCGCGCGCGCGCATGTCCATGCCCTTTTTGATTGCGTCCTGGTGCGAGCCGCTGAATGCGGTGAACACGAGGTCTCCCGCGTAGGGGTGGCGTTCGGGCACCGTCATGCGCGTGGTTTCTTCGTAGACCTTGCGGATTGCGGGCAGGTTGGAGAAGTCCAGCCCGGGGTCTATGCCCTCGGCGTACATGTTCAGCGCGACTGTTACCACATCCAGATTGCCCGTGCGCTCGCCGTTGCCGAACAGCGTGCCTTCCACGCGTTCCGCGCCCGCCAGCATGGCCATTTCGGTGGCCGCAACGCCGGTGCCGCGGTCGTTGTGCGTGTGCACGCTTATTTCGACCAGGTTGCGGTCGGAAATGTTTTCCGACATCCATTCGATTTGGTCGGCATAGACGTTGGGCATTGCGTACTGCACGGTTTCGGGCAGGTTGACTATCAGCTTATTGTCGGGCGTGGGCTTCCAGATGTCCTTCACGCCCTCGCAGATTTCCAGCGCGAAGTCCAGCTCGGTGTCGCTGAAGCTTTCGGGCGAGTACTGCATGCGGAAGCGCGTTCCGCTGCCGGCGTATTCGTCGGCCAGTTCGCGGACGAGCTTTGCGCCGTCGTAGGCTATCTGCGCGATTTCCTTGCGGCCCTTTTTGAAGGTCACTTTGCGCTGCAGCGCCGAGGTGCTGTTGTACAGGTGCACGATGGCGTTCTTGCAGCCCTTCAGCGCCTCGAAGGAGCGGCGTATCAGCTGCTCGCGGCTCTGCGTCAGAATCTGCACCGTGACGTCGTCCGGAATCAGGTTGTTGTCAATCAGCGTGCGTATGAAATTGTATTCGGTTTCGCTCGCGGACGGGAACCCGACCTCTATCTGCTTGAAGCCGACTTTCAGGAGCGTGTTGTAAAGCTTGAGTTTGGCGTCGACGTCCATGGGTATGGCGAGGGCCTGGTTGCCGTCGCGCAAATCGACGCTGCACCACGTGGGGGCGCGTTCTATTTTCCTGTCGGGCCACTGTCTGCGGGGCATGTTAACCTCGCAGCGGCGCCAGTATTTTTTTGCCTTGTCCTGTTCCATTGTCGTGTGTGTAAAATTTTTTAATCAAAAAGCGCGAAACCTTTTGGGGGATTCGCGCTCAACCTTTTTTCTCTGTTGCGTGCAGGGTGCACAAACGGTTAAGACAAATTCCCCTTTCCTATTCCGCGAAGAAGGAAGCCGAGATCCAGTAGAAGTCGGTGGTCGAGGCTGTTGCGGCCGTCGAATATCCATGCGGGGGTCATCATTGCCTTTTTAATACGTTTATAGTCCAAGTTTTTAAATTCTTCCCATTGCGTCAATAAAATAATCGCGTGCGCGTTCTCCGCCGCCTCGTAGGGCGTTTTGCAGAACTCCACGCGCGGGTCGTCCACTGTGAGACACAGGTCTTTCCTTATTTGTTCCTCGGAAACTTTCGGGTCGTAGAAAGCGAGTTTAGCGTTTTCGGCCAGAAAATCCCTGCAGATGTCTATCGCGGGCGACTCGCGGGTGTCGTTGGTGTTCTCCTTGAACGCGAAGCCCCAT
This sequence comes from uncultured Opitutales bacterium, assembly GCA_944391135.1. Lineage (GTDB taxonomy): Bacteria > Verrucomicrobiota > Verrucomicrobiia > Opitutales > Intestinicryptomonadaceae > Merdousia. The sequence continues at coordinate 81,719 of CALXSL010000010.1, read as the reverse complement.
ATGGCGAGGCGCTTGCCCATTATGTTTCTGAACAGGCAGTCAACCACCTGCCTGCTGAAGCGGCTTTTCTGGTAGCGGTTCATGTCGGAGACTCCGCGCCAGTATTTGGCGACCTCGGGCAGGTTGAAATGCTCGCACAGGTATACGAGGTTGAGCAGGTCCTTCTGGAAGCACGAGCCGCCGTAGCCTATCGAGGCGTTGAGAAATTTCGGGCCTATGCGCGAGTCGGAGCCCACCGCCTTGGCCACTTGCTGGACGTCCGCGCCCGTGGCCTCGCAGAGGGCGCTTATGGCGTTTATAGAGCTTATCCTCTGCGCGAGGAAGGCGTTGGCCGTCAGCTTGCTCAGTTCGCTAGACCACAAATTGGTTTTGATGATGCGCTCGGCGGGTATCCACCTTTCATAGACCGACGAGAGCGTCGCTATTGCCTTGCGGCCCTCTTCGCTGTCTTCGTCGCCGCCAATCAGCACTCTGTCGGGAGATTTCAGGTCGGCTATCGCGGTTCCCTCGGCGAGGAACTCGGGATTTGAAAGCACCTGGAAGCCGAGGCCCGTGGTGTTCAGTATAGTCTTGATTACGTCGGCCGTGCGCACGGGCATCGTCGATTTTTCGACGACGATTTTGCCGCTTTTGGACACTTCAGCGATTCTTCGCGCGCAGCTTTCCACAAAGCTTAAGTCGGACGCGCTTCCCGCGCCGTGGCCGTAGGTTTTTGTGGGGGTGTTCACCGATATGAAAACGATGTCGGCGGCCTCTATGGCCGCGTCGACGTCGTTGGAAAAAAACAGGTTTCTGCCGCGGACTTCGCTCACTATTTCGGCGAGTCCGGGCTCGAAAACCGGGAGGTTGTCGGAATTCCATGCATCGACGCGCGCCTTGTTTATGTCCACAACGTCCACGCGGATGTCGGGGCATTTGTGGGCTATGACGGTCATCGTGGGGCCGCCCACGTAGCCTGCGCCTATGCAGCAAATTCTCATTTTTTTACAGTTTCAATTTGGAGTGTTATTCCCTGACGAGCTTCGTCTTGGTTGCGAATGCGTCTTCCGAGACGCCCTGCTTGCGGGCGCGCTGGCGCAGGCGCAGCGACTGCAGCTTGATGAAGCCCGTCGCGTCGTCCTGGTTGTATTCGCTCTTGACGCCTTCCATGCTGGCGATGTTTTCGTCGTAGAGCGACACGGGGCTCTTGCGGCCCACGCAAATCACGTTGCCCTTGTAGAGCTTCAGGCGGACGGTGCCCGTCACGTTCTGCTGGCTCTTGTCTACGAAAGCCTGAAGCGCCTCGCGCTCCGGCGCATACCAGAACCCGTTGTACACGAGTTCAGCGTACTTGGGGATGAGGCTGTCGCGCAGGTGTTCCAAGTCGCGGTCCATCGTGATGGATTCAATCTGGCGGTGCGCGTAAATGAGTATCGTGCCGCCGGGGGTTTCATAAACGCCGCGGCTCTTCATGCCAACAAAGCGGTTTTCGACGAGGTCCACGCGGCCTATGCCGTGTTTGCCCGCGATTTTGTTGAGCGAGCGGAGGATGTCGGAGGGCTTCATGGCCTTGCCGTCTATCGCGACGCAGTCGCCGTTGACAAATTCGAGGTCGATGTACTGCGGCTCGTCCGGGGCGTCTTCGGGGGCTACCGTGAGCTTGAACATGTCCTTGTTTTCCTTGGAGGTCGGGTCGAACCACGGGTCTTCGAGGATTCCCGCCTCGTAGGAGATGTGCAGCATGTTTCTGTCCATGGAATAGGGCTTCTTGGCCGAGGCCTCCACGTTGATGCCGTGCGAGCGGCAGTATTCTATCATTTCGCTGCGGCCGGGGAACTGGTCGCGGAATTCCTTCATCCTCCAGGGGGAGATGATCACCGTGTCGGGCGAGAGCGCCGCGTAGGAGATTTCGAAGCGGCACTGGTCGTTGCCCTTGCCGGTCGCGCCGTGCGCTACGGCGTCGGCGTTTTCGGCCTTCGCGATTTCAATCTGCGCCTTCGCGATGAGAGGGCGGGCGATCGAGGTGCCCAGATAGTACTGGTTTTCGTAGAGGGCGTTCGCGCGGATCATCGGGTAGATGAAGTCCTTGACGAACTCGTCCTGCAGGTCGACCGTGTAGTGCGCGGAAGCCCCCGTGGCCTTCGCCTTTTCGGCGAGCCCGTTGAGCTCTTCTTCCTGCCCCACGTTCGCGGCGAAGGTGATCACTTCTGCGTTGAAGTGGTCCTTGATCCATCTTACGAGTACGGAGGTGTCGAGGCCTCCCGAGTATGCTAATACTACTTTCATTGTTTTTCCTTAAAAATTTATCGGCCCAGTATGGGCGCAAAATTGAAAAATGCCAACCTTTTAACCGTTAAGCTGCCTGTTTTTCTGCACGAGCCAGCTCATGATGGCCTTCTGCACGTGCAGGCGGTTTTCGGCCTGGTCGAAGATTATGCTGCGCGGGCTTTCGAGCACGCTTTCCGACACTTCCTCGTTCGCGTGCGCGGGCAGGCAGTGCATGAAAATCGCGTTCTTGTCGGCGAGCTTGAAAAGGTTGTCGTTGACCTGATAGGGCGACATCTGTTTGATGCGCTCGGCCTTTTCGTCTTCCTTGCCCATGCTCACCCACACGTCGGTGTAGAGCACGTCGGCGTTCTTCGCCGCGGCCTCGGGGTCGGGCGTAAAGGTGTAGCTCTTTTCGAGGTTCGCCGAGTCGAAGAGGACGTCGAGCTCCTTGCCGGGCTTGAACTCTTCGGGGCCGCAAAGCACCACTTCGACACCGAACATGCTGCCGGCGAGCGCGAGCGAGTACGCCATATTGCAGGCGGTGTCGCCGAAGAATACGAATTTCTTGCCCTTGAGCGATTCCACGTTGGGCGCGCCGTTGCTGAAGTGCTCCATCATGGTGAACATGTCGGTGTAGCTCTGGCAGGGGTGCAGCAGGTCGGTGAGCGCGTTGACCACGGGGCGGCCCGAGTATTTTGCGAACTTGTCGACCATCTCCTGTTCGAACGTCCTGATGACAAGCCCGTGCAGGTAGCGGCCCATGACGCGCGCGGTGTCTTCAATGGTTTCGCCGCGCGAAATCTGGAGGTCGTTCGAACTCATGACCATCGGGTTGCCGCCGAGTTCGTATACGCCGGCCTCGAAGGACAGGCGCGTGCGCGTGCTCTTCTTGAAAAATATGAGTCCCCAGCTCTGCCCGTTGAGTATGTCGAGCACGCCCGCGCCGCGGGTGGTCTTGTAGCGGTGCGCGAGCTCGAAAACTTCGGCGGCTTCCGCGGGGCTTAAGTCTGTGTCTCTCAGGAATGATCTTACCATGATTAAAGTCTTTCTATAGTTTTTTCGAATATGTTCAGGGCCTTGTCCACTTCGGAGGCCTTGACGTTGAGCGGCGGGAGGAAGCGCAGGGCGTTGCAGCCCGCCGGTATCAGAATGAGTTTGTTTTCGCGGAGTTTTTTGCAGACCGCCGCGTTGGGGTATTGTTCCGTGAAAAGAACCGCGCGCATAAGCCCCACGCCGCGCGTGAGCCTGATTTTCCCCGGATATTTTTTCGCGATTTTCTCCAGTCCCCTGCCGAGCCTTTCGCCCATCTTCGACGCGTTTTCGCAGAGCTTTTCCTTCTCGATAACGTTGAGGGTTTCGAGCGCCGCCGCGCATGCGAGCGGGTTGCCGCCGAACGTCGTGCCGTGCGTGCCGGGCGTGAAAATGTCCTGCACGGGTTTTGCAAGCCACACCGCGCCGATGGGGAAGCCGCCGCCGAGGCCTTTTGCGAGCGACACGCCGTCGGGCTTCACGCCCATTTTCTGCGAAGTGAGGAACGCGCCGCCGCGCCCTATGCCGCATTGCACTTCGTCGAATAGGAGCAGGGCGCCGTGCTTTTTGCAGAGGGCTTTGAGGCCTTTCAAAAATTTCGGGTCTGCGGGCGTCACGCCGCTTTCGCCCTGTACGGGCTCGATAAGGATGGCCGCGACGTCGTCGCCCATCTGCTCTTCAAAGCTTTTGAGGTCGTTGTATTTTGCGTACGAAAATCCCTGCAGGATCGGCGCGAAGCCCTTCTGGATTTTCTCCTGCGCGGTCGCCGCCAAGGCCCCGAGCGTTCTGCCGTGGAAGCCGTCTATCGCGCTTACAATGCGGAACTTTTTGCCCTCTGCGCCCGTGACCTTTTTGCCGTAGAGGCGCGCGGCCTTGATGAGCGCCTCGTTGGCCTCGGTTCCGCTGTTGCAGAAAAACATTTTGCCCGGCCCCAGCTTTTCGACGAGCTTTTCGGCGAGGTCGGCCTGCTGCCTTGTCATGTAAAGGTTGCTGCAGTGCGCGATTTCCGCCGCCTGCTTTGCGACGGCTTTCGCCCAGCGCGGATGTGCGTGCCCGAGGCATGTCACCGCGATGCCCGCGCCGAAGTCGAGGTACTTTTCGCCCTTGTCGTCGAAGAGCCAACTGCCTTTGCCGCCCGACACAACAAAGTCGCGGACGCCGAAATTCGGCATCAGGTATTTGGAGGTCTTTTCGGACGTCGTCATCTTGTTCTTTTTTTCGTTCGCGGTTTTCATTTCAAATTTTTTATATTGGCCCGTATTTGGCCATTAGTCGGTTATCCGCACGATTTCCGTGCCTATGCCCTTGTCTGTGAAAATTTCGAGCAGCATGCTGTGGGGCATGTAGCCGTCTACGAAGTGCACGCGGCGCACGCCGTTTTGTATGGCTTCGACGCCGCTGTCCACTTTGGGCATCATGCCGCCGCCTATTATGCCGTCCTTCTTGAGCTTTTCCACTTCGTCCACGCGCAGGTGCGATATGAGCGTCTTGGGGTCTTTGGGGTCGAGCATGAGGCCGGGGACGTCGCATAGGAACACGAGGCGGCGCCCCTTGAGCGCGCTGGCGACTGCGGCCGCAGCCACGTCGGCGTTCGTGTTGTAGGGGTGCATGTCTTCCGCGCCGAGCGCTATGGGCGAAATTACGGGCGTTTTGCCTTCGGAAATGGCCTTCTTGATAAGCTTGGTTTTAACCGACTTTATCTTGCCCACGTAGCCAAGGTCTATGGGCGCGCCGTTTTCGTCGCTTGAGTAGAGCTTTTCGCAGTAGAGCACATCGTTGCCGGGCAGGGAGCAGGCTTCGCAGCCCTGCGACTTGAGCAAATCCACAATCTCCCTGTTTACTTCTTCGTTCAGAACATGCTCGACGATTTTCACCGTCTTTTCGTCGGTGACGCGCATGCCGTTCTTAAAGTTGGGTTCCAGCCCCGAGCCCGCCATTGCGCGCGAAATGGCCTTGCCGCCGCCGTGCACCACGACAACGTTTATGCCCACCGAGACGAGGAACGCGATGTCTTGGGCGACCATCGAGCGTATCTGCGGATTCGGGTCGTCCATGAACGCGCCGCCGTATTTGACGACGAATATGGAGCCCCTGAAGCGCTGTATGTAGGGAAGCGCCTCGATGAGTATGGACGCCTTTTTTGTTACTTCTTCGATGCTTGTCACGGTGGAGTTTTTTTGAATTGTTTAACGCTTTTTTGCGGGGATGCCCGTCTGGGCTTCCGTTACTCGCCCTTGTTGAAATTCACGTAGCCGTCGGTGAGGTCTGTCGAAAGGATAACTTCTTCGGCCGAGCCCTGGTTCAGGTTTATCGTGATTGTAAATGTCTTGTTGGACACTATGCGCCTCCATTCGTCCTTGTTTTCCACGACCTGCTCGCCGCCCTTGAGCACGGCAGTGTCGTTGTAAAAAAGGTCGAACTTTGAGAAGTCGAGGCCTGTGCGCGCGTAGCCTGCGGCGTCCGCGAGACGCCCCCAGTTGGGGTCGCCGCCGAACCACGACGATTTCACAAGAAGCGAGTTGCCTATTGCGCGGCAGATTTTCTCCGCCTGTTCCTCGTCGCGCGCGCCCGTTACTTTAACTTCGATCACCTTCGTGATTTTTTCGCCGTCGCTTACCATTTTGCGCGCGAGAATCCTGCAAACTTCGAGCAGCCCGGCCTTGAAGGCCTCAATCGCCGCCGCGTCGGATTCGTCAACGTCAACGCCGCTGGAGCCGTTGCACAGGCAAAGGACGGTGTCGTTGGTGCTCATGTCGCCGTCTATCGTAATGCGGTTGAAAGTTTTGTTCGCTGCAAAGCGCAGGCATTCCTTCAGAAGCTTCTGCGAGATGGAGGCGTCGCACGCTATGAACGCGAGCATTGTCGCCATATTGGGCTCTATCATGCCCGCGCCCTTGCCCATTCCGGCGAGCGTTATGGTCTTGCCGGCGAACTCGACTTTCACGAGCACCGTCTTGGGGCGCGTGTCTGAAGTGAGTATGGCGGCCGCCGCGTTGCGGCTCTGCTCTTCGGAGTCGGAAAGCTTTTCAAAGGCGTCTTTTACGCCCTTTTCGATTTTTTGCATGGGCAGGAATTCGCCGATGCGGCCCGTGGAGCACACGAGCACCTGCTCGGGCTTGGAGCCTACAAGTTCGGCGACGGCCTTGCACATGGCCATGGCGTCCGCCATGCCGCGTTCGCCGTTGCAGGCGTTGGCGTTGCCGCTGTTGGCCACTATAGCCTTTATTTTTTCGGAGCGAGAAAGATGCGCCATGTCCGTGAGCACGGGGGCCGCCTTGACGTCGTTCGTGGTGAACACGCCCGCGCCCGTCGCAGGGGTCTCGGAAACTATGAGGGCTACGTCGAGCCTTTTGAGGTCGTTTTTATTGCGGATGTCGCACGCGGCGCCCGCAACTTTGAATCCGCCTACCATCCCCAGCCCGGGGACGTCTTCGGTGGTATGGACTGTAAAGTTCTTCTTCATTTTAAAAGGAAATATAATGTCTTAAGATTCGTATATATCAATCATTTATTTGGGGGTGGGGCGCGTGAAAATACGCCTGATGCTTCGTTTTGAAACAGTGCGCCACTGGTCACGTACGTAAGTACGCTCCCACCGCCGCACTATTTCAAAGCCTCGCCTGAGGCGCATTTTGACGCGCCAATAGAGCGCGCGTTGCGCGCGCAATAAAGTGAAAGATTTTTCTCTTTTGCGCTTTGCATTTTACGCAAGCCCGGCGGTTTCGTCAAAGCCGTACATGAGGTTCATAATCTGCACCGCCTGGCCGCTCGCCCCTTTGATGAGGTTGTCGATGGCCGAGCATATGATTATGTTCTTCGTGCGCGGGTCGTAGAACGCCGAAATGTCGCAGCGGTTCGTGTTGCTTACATGCTGGGTGTCGGGGTAGCCCTTGAGGATTTTAACAAAGGGCCTGCCGGCGTAGTATTTGTTCCAGACTTCGTAAATCTTTTCCACGCCCTCAACCTTGGCGGGCAGGGTGATCGTGGTGTGTATGCCGCGCGTCATGGGCGCCAGGTGCGGGTTGAACTGCACCACGACGTCTTTGCCTGCGGCTATACCCAGCTCCTCCTCGATTTCCGAAAGATGCCTGTGCGACACGAGGCCGTAAGCTTTCGCGCTCTCGTTGCGCTCGCAGTAAATGAGGTTGAGGTCGGCCTTTTTGCCCGCTCCGGAAACCCCGCTGTAGCTGTTTATCACGATGCCTTCGGTTCCCACGGCCCCCTCGCGCAGGAGCGGGATGAGCGGCGTGAGTATGCTAGTCGGGTAGCAGCCCGCGCATGCGATCAGCTTGTCGCCCTTCGACACGGGAAAGAGTTCCGCGATTACGTATTTGCCGAGCTTCAGAAGCTCGGGCGCGCGGTGGTCTTCCTTGTAGTAAGACTTGTAAATGTCCAGCGAGTTCAGCCGGAAGTCGGCCGAAAGGTCTATGACTGTCTTTCCCGCGTCGATGAGCGGCTTGGCGTATTCCGCCGCCGCGCCGTGGGGCAGGGCCAGAAACCACACGTCCACGTCCATCTTGGCCTGCGCTTCGGGAGACGATTCCGTGAACTTCATGTCGTCGGCCAGCAGGTGGCGCAGGGCGGGCATATTGTCGGCAACTTTCGTGCCGGCAAGACTGCGCGACGTAACGCATGCAAGCTCTACGTCCGGATGCTTGGCAAGCAGCCTGACAAGTTCTATTCCCGCGTACCCCGACGCGCCCACTATTCCAGCTTTAAGCTTCATCTTTTATAGTTCTTTCCGGCGCGCATTGCGCCTCTATTAACAAATTATATCGTAAAAATTTTTCCGGGGCCGAACGGTTTTTGACTGGTGGTTAGTTCGAATTTCATTCTCATTGCCCTAAGCGCTTTTTGGCTTAATTATTTTGCGGAATTCGCAAGGCTTGCGAAGGCTTTAAGGCGGAGATGGCACCTGAAGTGCATTCCCCGTTTTGAAGTCAAAGCAATCGCCGCGAAAACGCGGAAGAATTTGCCAAAAACACCTGTCAAAAAACGTTCGACCTCCAAAACACAAAAGCCCCACCGCATTCGCGGAAGGGCTCCAGTGAAAAAAACAATCTCCGCGATTAGCGCTTGGAGAACTGGAAACGCTTGCGCGCGCCCGGCTGACCGGACTTCTTACGTTCCTTCGCCCTCGGGTCGCGGGTCATGAGGCCTTCCTTCTTGAGGACTGCGCGCAAAGACGCGTCCATCTTTTCGAGGGCCCTGGCCAAAGCGTGGCTGATAGCGCCCGCCTGACCGACGGGGCCGCCGCCCTTGACGTTGATGTCCGCGTCCACGTCGGCGGCCAAAGAGGTCGCAACGAGGGGGCGCATGGCCAAATTGGCCAGCTGGTCCGTGTAGCAGTAATCGGACAGGGGCTTGTCGTTTACCATGATCTTGCCGCTGCCCTTGGCCACGCGTGCGCGGGCTACTGAGGTCTTGCGGCGTCCTACTGAAACAAATACTTCGCTCATGTCAGATTAGAATTTAAAGGGTTTGGGTTGCTGAGCAGAATGCGGGTGCTCTGTACCTGCATAAACATGCAATTTCAGGAACATGTCGCGGGCGAGCTTGTTCCTGGGAAGCATTCCGCGTACGGCCGCCTCGATGAGATACTCGGGCTTGCGCTGGCGGAATTCGGAAAGCTTTACATATTTTTCGCCGCCAACAAAGCCGGTGTAGAACATGTATTCCTTCTGCTCTTCCTTTTTGCCTGTAACGCGGACTTTTTCCGCGTTGATTACAACAACATGATCGCCGCAGTCCACATTCGGAGTGTATATGGGTTTATGGCGGCCGCGCAGCACGTTCGCTATTTTTACAGCGAGGCGTCCAAGTACCTGATCGGTGGCATCGATCACGTACCATTCCTGCTTCTGCTCCTGTTTCTTTGCTATTGTCGTATTCATTATTTAAAGAAAAGTTGCGAGATTACGCCTTGCCTCCTCAACGTCAACTGTTTTTTTTGGTTTTTGCGAAAAATTTATTTTTTGCAAAAAATATGCTCTTTAAAAAAGGCCCTCTTATATAATAAGGCATATATTTCCGTTTGCGGCTCATCCTTTATAAATAAAGGGATGAGGGGCCGCTGCGAAAAGCGCTTTTTTTAAGCTCGCGCTTTTTTATGGAACTGTCAGCGCCATAGCCCTTTGAGTTTTTTGTTGACACGCCGATAACCCTTTTGGTTACATCGCAACCATCAACTTCAACCAACTATACTAATGAAATACAATCTTACCGGATTGCGGGCCAAGGGGCTCGCGACAGCTTTGCTGGCTTCGGCCGTTTTGACGGCCCAAGGCGCAAATTGGACGGGGGCCGCCGGAGACGGCAATTGGTTCAACCCCCTCAACTGGGACACTGGCACGGTTCCCAATGCCGAACTGGCGAAAATTGACGGCGACTACGTCGTCAATTACGACGGGCAGGATTCGTCTTTGACCGACATAGGCTTCGACCTCGGCACTGTCAACATTTCCAACGGCATCATAACGGGGTCGCAGACCGGCGACACCATTCTTGCGGGCAGAACTTCCGGCAGCACCTATCTAAACATCAAGGACGGCGGCGGCATCGTTTTTTCGAACAACCGCATGTTTTTGATCGGCCATGACGTCAACAGCAGGGGGTATGTCACTGTCGAGGAAGGCGGCCTGCTTCAGGCCAAGACCAACGGCACAAACAACAACCAGGGGCTAATCCATGTCGGCAACAACGGCTACGGTCAGCTCGACGTCGTTGGCGGCACGGTTAAGAGCACCAACCTGCGTTTGGGCAACCAGACCGGCGGCGTCGGCGTTCTCAATCTCTCGTCGGGCACGATTAGCGCGACGCGCACAGTCCACGTAGGCAACATCGGCGCGACCGGCACCCTCAACATGACCGGCGGCACGATGAATTCTTGGTACCTGTACCTCGCCTCTCAGGCGTCGGGTTCGGTCACACCCAAGGGTACGGTCAACCTTTCGGGCGGCACGATAACCGCGTCGCTCGGCACGACCATCGGCGGCGAAGGAACCGCGGGCATAAGCCTCGAAAACATGAACCACGGCGAGTTCAACATAAGCGGCACCGGCACAATCAACACCGGCACCGTCTACATGGGCAAGAATTCATATTCCAGCGGCGAAATCAACGCTACGGGCGGCTCGTTTATCGCAACCAGCATTTACGCGGGTTATGCGGCCAACAGCTTCGGCACGATAAACGTCTATGACGGCGCGAACATCCAGGTGGGCAACATATACCTTGGCAGAAGCGGCGGCAAGGGCCTTCTCGACATCAAGGGCACGTCGTTTTCCCTGACGCTCAAAAACGGCACGGGGCTTGCGGCCATCAAGGGCGGCAACGCCACGGGTCTGGGCACGGTGCGTTTCAGCCACTCGGGCAATCTCGTTTTTGCCAACAAGATTGAAGGCGCGGGCACGAACGTCGAGCGCCTCGCGGGCGGCGTTACCACCCTGACGGGCGCGAACGCGCACGCGGCGGGTACCGACGTCAAGGGCGGCGAGCTCATCGTTTCGAATGCCACCGCGCTTGGCACAGGCAAGCTTTCGATAACCGGCGGTACCGTCAACACGACCGAAACCGCAATCAGCACGGGCTCCGTGGACCTTTCCAACGGCAGACTCGACCTGGCCGACGGCTTCGCTACGGTCTTTACGCTGACTTCCGACTTCACCGTCAGCGGCGGCTTCTATGAAATCGACATCCTTTCGCTGGGCGAGTTCGACAAGATTGTGGGCAACTCCGGAAACGTGAACCTCATCGGCGGCACGCTTGTGCTCGACGGCTTCTCGGGCTTCGAGGGCGACCTCGCAACCCAGTCGGGCAACAGATACCACATCTTCCAGGGCTTCAACCCGGTTACGGACGTGGCCATCATAATTGACGGTTACGACGACACCAACTGGGCGGCCGAAATAGACACCGAAGGCTATCTCGTATTTACCTACCAGATTCCCGAACCGGCGACTGTTGCGGCCATTATCGGCGCGCTTGCGCTCGGCATTGCGGCATACCGCAAAAGAAAATAGTTGAGATTCTATAAAGCACAAAAACGCGCCTTTTTTAGGGCGCGTTTTTTGATTTTTCGCCCATGCGCTTGGCGATTATCGAAACTATGATGAGCTGGAATGCGTGGTACAGCATTGTGGGCAGAAGCACCACGCCCACCGCCGCGGCGTTGTCGAACAGCACCTTGCTCATAACCGAGCCGTGCACCAGAGACTTTTTAGAGCCGCAGAATGTCGCGGTTATGGAGTCTTCGCGGCTGAAGCCCATCGCGTGCGAAAGCTTCCAGATAATCACGAATACCGCAATGAAAAGCGCGATCATGCAGGCCGAAAGCACCGCAAGTTCCGACAGCGCGAAGCCGTCGAACATCTTTTTCTCAAACGAATTGCAGAACGACGTGTAAACTATCATCAGAATCACGGCCTCGTCGAATAGCCTGAGCTTCTTTTTATGCTTCTGCGCGAATGCCCCGAACTTAGGGTTGAGCGCGATGCCCGCGCAGACCGGCACTATCACCTGTATAACGAGCTTTAAAATTACGTCGCCCAGCCCGTGCATGCCGTCTATGTTGTTTATGAAAATGCCCATCCAAAGCGGCGTGAGAAACACCCCCAGCAGGCTCGATATGCTGGCATTGAAAATCGCGGCTGGCATGTTGCCGCCAGCGATGCTCACCATCACGACCGACGATGAAACCGTGGAGGGTAGGGCGGCGAGGAAAAATGTCCCTATCCATAGGTAGTGCCTGTTGCCCTCCGCGCCGAACCCTCCGAACAGCCACATGGCGGCCAGCACGATAAGCGGGAACAGCACGAATGTGGACACGTGTATTAAAATGTGCAGCCTCGTGTTGACGAGCCCTGCCTTCAGTCCCGACCAGTCCAGCCTCAGCCCGTAAAACAGGAATATCAGCGACACGCCCCATGTGGCGATGTCGCCCAGCGATATAGGCTCTCTGTCCATGCCGATGGACGGCGCAAGCCACGCCACGAATATCGAGCCGAACAGCATCAGCACGAACGGCTCCAGCCCTATTCTCCTTAAAAATTTCATCCCGGTGTTTCCCCTTGCGCCGCCTTCCGGCTATGCGCTCTTTGTTTATTGCATACATAAAGACCTTTCAACATGCCCGCGCAATCTTTTTTGCATCTATAGCCTTTTCTTTTTAAATGGCGACATTTGGCAGGCGATTTTGGCGCCTGCCTGCGTTTGCTCTGCCGCAAAAATAATGAATTTGCGCAGCAAAGAACAGACCATGAAAAATCCCCCCCCCCCCTGCTTTTGAGGCTTCGCATGCCTTGTTGTGCGCGCAAACTTGCTGGGCCAAATGGGTTTTTATCTGAATTGAATGTTTCATCTGGTTTGCCGCCGTTTAAACAGAAAAGGCTCTATAAATTTGACATGCTTCAAAAACTTAAAATAAGTTTTTTGCATGAATTTTACCGCCCTCGATTTCGAAACCGCCAACGGCATGCGCACTTCCATATGCTCCGTCGGCATGGTGCGCGTCGAGGACGGCAAGGTTGTCGAGTCCGTCCACCAGCTTATAAAGCCCGACAGCCCGTTCAATTCTTTCAATACTTCCATCCACGGCATAACCGCCTTCGACGTGCGCAACGCCCCGCGCTTCGCCGAGTATTGGGATGAAATGCGTCCCTTTCTTACCGATGTCGTCGTGGCCCACAATGCCGCCTTTGACATTTCATGCCTGAAGGCCTCCGTCGATTTCTACGGCCTCGAGCCCCCAAGCTTCGAATACCTCTGCACGCTCTGTATCAGCCGCAAAACCTGCTCGCTGCCCAGCCACAAACTCGACGCGCTCGTGCGTCATTACGGTCTTGAAAGCTTCCGCCACCACAACGCCCTTGACGACGCCCTCGCGTGCGCCCGCCTCTTTCAGGTTCTCTCCGAAAAGACCGACGTGTCTTCCATGAAAAAGCCTTTCGGCGCGCCGCCCAAAAAGAGGGCCGCCCCCTCCCGCCCAAAGCCCCGCATCGAGGAAATCAGAAAGACGATTATTATCGAGGAGCGCCATGAAATCAAAATTTCCTCCTGCCAGGAAACTTTTTTCAACGAGCTCAACCTCATCGGCGTTCCCAAAACAAAGCCCGAACGCCCCGCTTCCTCCGTTCAGGCCTCCCCCCAGCAGGACCTCGTTTTCGACTACTCCCCCATAGACTTCTCGAAAAGCTTCGTAGTATCCGGAAAATTCGAAGAGCTTTCCCGCCGGGACGTCGAAGGCCTCATTCTCTACAAGGGTGGCAAGGTCCAGCGCGGCGTAAACTTCGAAACCGACTACGTCGTCGTCGGCAGCCGCCGCTCCCCCTCATGGAAATACAACGAGTACGGCGCCAAAATCGATGCCGCCCTGGAAATCGGCCGCGCCGCCTTCGTAACCGAAGAACACTTCCTCAAAGAAGTGCTGTAGAACGCGGGGCTCATAGCCGCCCCGCTCCCTGCCTAGGCGCGAGCCGCGCCGTGGCATAGTGACCTTGGTTGTTCTGAATCTTCCGCTATTGCTTCGCCATGGCTGAAATATTTGTCGCTGCTGATTTTTGCCTATTTGCATACACGCAGAAACTCGAACTTACTACGGCAGCTTCACCGTTTATCGGTGTGCAATGCACACGCGATAAACGGCGCATCATGTTCGGAGCGCGGGTGCGCTCCTCAGTGGGGTGATGAATACGGGCGATATTGTGTCGGGGGTGTATTACTGCACATTCTTTAACAGCAATGCTAAAGAACGTTAGTGAATGAGCAGGAAATATATTTTTCTTATAAAAGAAAATATGAGAAATGAATAGTTCAGCGATTGTGAAGCAATGCGGAAGATGCGCCTGATACAATGTTACAATGAATGGAAGCTTTGCTTCCTAGGCTGGTGCGTGGAGGCTTTTGTTTTATATTGACGCGTATTTTGTCTGTAGTAGTTTTTTATGATAATTTTATGAATATGAGCGAAGAAACGGAAAACAGGTCCATGCACTTTATCAGGCAGATAATCGCCAACGACATCGCCGCGGGTTTGCAGCCTTCGGCCGTGCATACGCGTTTTCCCCCGGAGCCGAACGGCTGCCTGCACATAGGGCACGCAAAGGCCTTCTGCCTCGACTTCGGCATGGCGCTTGAAAACGGCGGCAAGTGCAACCTCCGCTTCGACGACACGAATCCCGACAAGGAGGATACGCGTTTTGTAGACTCTATCAAAGAGGACGTCCGCTGGCTCGGATTTGACTGGGCCGACAGGGAGTATTACGCGTCGGACTATTTTGAGAAGCTTTACAATTACGCCGAAGAGCTGATCCTTGCCGGCAAGGCGTATGTGTGCACGCTGTCGGCCGAGGAATTCAAGGAATACCGAGGCGTTCCCGGGCAGCCCGGCAAGGAGGCTCCCGGCAGGAACCGCCCCGTCGAGGAAAACCTCGACATATTCCGCAGGATGCGGGCCGGCGAATTCGAGGAGGGCGCGTACGTTCTACGCGCTAAAATCGACATGAACTCGCCCAACCTGCACATGCGCGACCCCGCCATGTACAGAATCAAGAAGGCCGAGCACTGGCGCACCGGCGGCGACTGGTGCATCTACCCGATGTACGACTTCGCCCACTGCCTGTCCGACGCGATAGAAGGCATAACGCACTCGCTTTGCACACTCGAATTTGAAGTCCACCGCGAGCTTTACGACTGGTTTATAGACAACACCAGTGCGAAGAATTTAAACAAAGTCCAGCCGCGCCAGTACGAGTTTGCCCGCCTGAACCTTACGCACACCATGATGAGCAAACGCAAGCTCCAGCAGATTGTGGCCGAAGGCATCGTGGAAGGCTGGGACGACGCGAGAATGCCAACGCTTTCGGGCATGCGCCGCCGCGGATACACGCCGAAATCCATACGCGACTTCTGCGAGGCGGTCGGCGTCACGAAATTCAACAGCCTCACGGAACTTGCGCTGCTTGAGCATTGCGTGCGCCAGGACCTAAACAAGGTGGCGTTGCGCAGGATGGCGGTTTTCGACCCGCTTGAAGTGGAAATCGAAAACTGGGAGGAAGGCAAGGTTGACGAGCTCAACGCGATAAACAACCCCGAAGACGAATCCGCAGGCTCGCGGAAAATCAAATTTACGAAGCGCCTTTTCATAGAGAAGGGCGACTTCATGGAAAATCCGCCCAAGAAGTACTTCAGGCTTTCGCCCGAAAACGAGGTTCGCCTGCGCTACGCGTATCTAATCAAGTGCAAGGAAGTTATCAAGGATGCTGAAGGCAATGTTGTGAAGCTCGTTTGCACCGTAGACCCCGATAGCCGCGGCGGCAACGCCCCCGACGGCAGAAAGGTGAAGGGCACCATCCACTGGGTCAGCGCCGACTACGCCGTCATGATGAAGGCGCGCCTGCTCGACGTCCTATTTACGCGCGCGGACATGGCCGACCTGCCAGACGGCACCGACTTCATGGACTTCTTCAACAAGGATTCGCTCGTAGAAACCGAGTTCTACGGTGAACCCGCGCTTCTCGAAGCCAAGGCCGGCCAGCCCCTGCAGTTTGAACGCAACGCATATTTTGTCGCCGACGAAAAGCTGTGGTCGCAAGACAAGCCCGTGTTCAACCGGACCGTAACCCTGAAAGAATCTTTCCCCAAAGCATAACGGGGAGGGGGCTTCCTTTGGTGCGTGGGCTTCAATCCTCAGGACGGTGAGGGCTGAAACGGTTCCCGCCTCTTTTTTTAAGCGGCTTATTGCATTATAAAGCTGATTCCGGAAGAAAAATGTTGCCCGTTTCGATTAATTTTGAGACGTTTTGTGGAAATGGATTCCTTTCTGATAGACGGTTACAATTTGG
This sequence comes from uncultured Opitutales bacterium, assembly GCA_944391135.1. Classification (GTDB taxonomy): domain Bacteria; phylum Verrucomicrobiota; class Verrucomicrobiia; order Opitutales; family Intestinicryptomonadaceae; genus Merdousia. The sequence goes on along the minus strand of CALXSL010000010.1, from coordinate 65,604 downwards.
GCTTCAGGTGTTATTACGCGATGCCCGATCTGTCGCGTTCGGACGGCTTTCCCACGGGGGCTTTGCATGCGTTTTTCGCGAGCCTGCTGAAGCTGGCGTCGATGGACACGCCGCATGCCACGTCGGTATTTTTCGACAAGGGAGGGTCGGCGAGGCATCTTGAAATTTTCCCAGAGTACAAGGCGAACAGGGCTGAGACGCCCGAAAGTTTCAGGCGGCAGGTGCCGCACATGAAATACTTGTGCGAGATTTTCGGATTTACGCCCGTCGAGTGCGAGGGCGTTGAGGCGGACGACCTTTTGGCGAGCACCGCGCTCAAAATAAAAAGCAGCGGCGGCACTGCCACAATTGTGAGTGCCGACAAGGACTTTGCGCAGATGATTTCGCCGGGGATACGCCAGCTTTTGCCGCCCAAGCCGCGCGTCAAGGACTGGTGCGTGCTCGACACCGTGGGCGTCCGCGCAAAATACGGCGTCTCTGCGGCGCAGATCCCCGATTACCTCGCGCTTGTGGGCGACAGCGCCGACAACATTCCCGGGATAAACGGGGTGGGGCCCAAGACCGCGGCGAAGTGGCTTAAGGATTTTGGCGACATTGAGACGATCATCCGCAGGTACGACTGGCTAAAGCCTGAAAAATTCCGCGCGATAGTGAAGGAAAGCGAGGGGCTTTTGCGCCGCAACCTGCAGCTTGTGACGCTTGACACGGCGCTTGATGTCGAGCTGCCGACGCACGGGCGGCCGGATTTTGACGAAATCATAAAATTTCTGGAGGAGATGGAGATGAAAAAGTCGCTCACGAACCTCAGGAATTTCGCCAAAGACCAGTATCAGACGATAATTTGACCGTTTTTTTAGGCAAAATCGGCGGAGGCGAAAAAATAGTTGCATTTTTTTCGCGGCGCCTCATATTGCAAGGTTCATTTTTAATAACAAGGAGGACACCTTGAGAGAAGATTATTTGAAACAGGCACAGAAAATCATCACCGACCCGAACATACTCATCAATGTCGTGTCGCGCCGGGTAAAGCAGCTTAAGTACGGCAGCAGGCCCACGGTCGAATCGCTCGAAAAGCTGTCTTTGGAAGACATCGCCCTCCTTGAAGTTATCAAGGGAAAGCTCAAGTACGAGCTTTACACCGCGTCCGACGACGAGACGGAATAGCCTTTAACTTTTACGGCTTTCGCCGCGCGGCATTTTTGCGGCGCGGCTTTTTTATCGGATACTGCGGGAATATTCCGGCTTGCGTTTTTGCGGAGCGGAATTTGAATTTAGAAAAAATAAGAGGCGCGATAGCCTATGGCAATCGCATGACCGGAACAAAATAGAGGCGGATTGCAAATGCAATCTTGCCGCATAAACATTAGAAAAGAACGGAGCGCATTGCCTGCGGCAATACGCGAGTGGGAAAAACTACAAAAGATGGGGAAGAAAGAGACAGCTCCTAGGGTCGTTGAGATTCGCAACAGAAAGGCGAGTCACGACTACTTTGTGGGCGAGACTTTCGAGGCCGGGATAGTGCTCAAAGGCACGGAAGTCAAGAGCATGCGTCAGGGCAAGGCCCAGATAAACGACGCGTTCATCCGCATAGAGGGCGGCCAGGCCAACATGTACCAGTCGCACATATCAGAATACGATTTTGGCAACCTCAACAACCACAACCCGACGCGCGTGCGCAGGCTTTTGCTGCACAAGAAGGAAATATTAAAGCTCAAGTCGGAGACCGATTCGGGGGGCGTGGCGATAATCCCGCTTAAAATGTACTTCAAAAAGGGTCTGGCGAAAGTTCTTATCGCGCTCGCCACGGGCAAGAAACTTTACGACAAGCGCGAGTCCATAAAGAAGGACGAGGCAATGCGCGAGGCCCGCAGGGCGATGTCGTTCAGGCGCTAGTTTGGTATGGGCGAAAACAGGATAGAGAACCCTCCGGTCCACGTCATTTTGCACAATCCGCAGATTCCGCAAAACACGGGCAATATCGGCCGTATGTGCGCTATTGTAGGAGCCAGATTGCACCTGATTCATCCGCTGGGGTTTATCATTACCGACTCCAAGCTCAAGCGCAGCGGCATGGACTACTGGCACGAGCTCGACATCGCGCACCACGCCGACTGGGAGGCTTTCAAGAAGTCTCCGCTGGCGCCGCAGCTCGAACGCATTTGGCTGTTCACGACGAAGTCGGACGCCTGCATGTGGGACGCAAAATTCGAGCATGGCGACGGCCTTTTGTTCGGTTCGGAAGACAAGGGCTGCCCGCAATGCGTCCACGACGACATCGCGCAGAAGCGCGTCAAAATTCCGCAGTTCGCGCCGAAGCTGCGCTCGCTGAATTTGTCGACGTCGGCGGGGATTGCCGCATACGAGGCCATGCGCCAGATTACACGCGGATAGCTCGGTTTGTGCCGTGCTGCCGGAAGCGCATCGGTTAAACGGTTTTTCTTCAATTGCGGTCATTTTTTTGTTGATTGCGCGCATGTGAAGCGCAACTCTTTTGTTATCAGCCGCCATTTGGCGGCCGCTTACTGCTATTGCTATAACTATGAGTTCAAAAGTATACTTCACCGACATGCATGCGACGGCGGAGGCGAACCTGCTGAAAAAGCTGGAGCGCCTCATGAAGAAAGCCGGTTTTGAAAGCATCGATTTCAAGGACAAATTCGTGGCCGTAAAGTTGCACTTCGGCGAGCCGGGCAATCTTGCGTTTTTGCGGCCCAATTATGCGCGCACCGTGTGCGACTACGTCAAAAGGCTTGGTGGCAGGCCTTTCGTGACCGACTGCAACACCCTGTATGTGGGCGGGCGCAAGAACGCGCTCGACCACCTCGACAGCGCATATGCGAACGGCTACAACCCGTTCGCAACGGGCGTTCACACGATTATCGCCGACGGCATCAAGGGCCTTGACGAACGCCTCGTGCCCGTCGAGGGCGGCGAGTACGTGAAAGAGGCCAAGATTGGCTCCGCCATCATGGACGCCGACATTGTGATTTCTCTTTCGCACTTCAAAGGGCACGAGATGGCGGGCTTCGGCGGAGCCATCAAGAACATCGGCATGGGATCGGGTTCGCGCGCGGGCAAGATGGAAATGCACAGCGCGGGCAAGCCGCACGTCGTGACGAGGCTTTGCATAGGCTGCGGCAAATGCAGGAAAATCTGCGCGCACGACGCCCCTGTCATCAAGGACGGCAAGGCCAGCATAGACCACCTCAAGTGCGTCGGATGCGGCAGGTGCATAGGCGTGTGCCCCAAGGACGCCGTTCAGCCCCCGTTCGACGAGGCCAACGACGTCATGAACCGCAAGATGGCCGAATACACCAAGGCCGTTCTGCACGGCCGCCCGAGCTTCCACATAAGCCTCGCCATAGACGTTTCGCCCTTCTGCGACTGCCATGCCGAAAATGACATCCCGATTGTGCCGGACGTAGGCATGTTCGCGTCTTTCGACCCGGTCGCCATAGACAAGGCCTGCGCCGACGCCGTCAACGCGCAGCCCGCCGTGGCGGGGAGCATATTGGAAAAACACGGCCACTCGCACGGAGACCACTTTGCCGACGTCTCGCCCGACACAAACTGGATGTCTGCGCTGGAGCACGCCCAGAAACTCGGTCTCGGAACGATTGAATACGAGCTTGTTAAAGCATAGCCTCCGTGGGCCGGCGCATCGGGCAGGTTCCGCAATGCAAAAAAACGGCGGGTATTGTTCCGCCGTTTTTTTTGCGCTTTGTTAAAATGCCGCTTAATTTGCGTTTTTCATTACTGCTGCGATATTGAAAAGCGAAGGTTGCTTATTTAAACAGCCTTTCGAATACGGATTTTACGGTTTCTATCCTGTTTGCCTTGTATCCGTTTGCCCCTATGAAAGAAAATCCGTTTTCCAGCCTGCCTTTGAAGGCGAAATACAGGGCTTTCATTATGCAATAGTCCGCCTTTGTGTAATCGCACGATTTGAGGCATTTGTAAGAGCACATCTTCGGCTTTTTGCTGCCCGATTTTGCCTGCCGGACGAAGTCGTTCAGCAAGGCGCGCCCCGGCATGCCGACAGGACTGTTTATTATAGTTATATCCGATTGCGCGGAATCCAAATATGCCTGCTTGAAAGCCGTGTCGGCGTCGCATTCCTCGGTGGGGACAAAAACGCTTCCCATCTGCACCGCTTCGGCCCCCATGTCCAGAATCTTTTTTATGTCCTCCGCCGAAGAAAGGCCGCCGCCCGCAATTACGGGAACATGCCTGCCGTATTTTTCCTCAAAGGCTTCCGTTTCATTCAAAACTTCGGGCAGTATTTTCTCCAGGGAAAAATTCTCGTCAAAAATCTGGTCTCCCTTAAAGCCGAGGTGCCCTCCGGCTTTGGGGCCTTCCAACACCACCGCGTCGGGCGCGTAGCGGTATTTGCTCATCCATTTTTGGGCGATAACCTTAAAAGCCTTTGCGGAAGAAACGATGGGGGCGAGCTTTGTGGCGCACCCTTCGGTTATATAGCCTGGCAAGTCCATGGGAAGGCCCGCCCCGACGAAAATTATGTCGGCCTTTTCGGAAATCGCGGTTTTTACCATGTCCGAAAAATTGCTCATGGCCTGCATGATGTTTACGCCTATTACGCCCCGGGTCTTTTCGCGCGCCTTGCGTATTTCCTCCTTGAGCCCCAGAATGGACGCCTCAAGGTAGTTTGGCGACAGGTTATGGTGTATCAGGCCAAGTCCCGCGCAGGATATTACGCCGCAGCCGCCTTCGTTTGCGACGGCCGACGCAAGTCCGGACAGTGAAATGCCCACACCCATTCCGCCCTGTACTATTGGCTTGCTGATTGTTAAATTTGAAATTTTTAATGGATTGAACATTCTTATAGCTCTGTTTTATATGTTTTTGCGCGGCGTTTGATTTGCCGCATAAGGCATTACATTTAATACTATGTGAAAAAACAGGTCAAGAAGCTTTTGAGGGGCATGTGCGCGGAAATTTGTCGGAAGCGGGACGGCTTTCGCCATTGGCGCATTGTTCAAATCTTTCATGCGGCAGATTTGTCCGCGCGTTCGGGAAAGTGAAGGTGCGGGCTTTTTGTCCGTATGCGTTGAAATGCCCATAAGCGAAAATATGGAATGGACAACCCTTAAACAATCGCCAAAGGTTCCGTATAATTCAAATACTCAAATAATATGATACAGCCTTCAACATTCGCCTTTTTGCGCAAACTGGCAAAAAACAACACACGGGAATGGTTTCACCTGAACCGTGAAAGCTACGATAAAGCCAGGCAAAACATGTTCGACCTCGCCGCGAAGCTGGCAGTGTCAATCAATCGGTTCGATGAAAGGCTTGGGTATCCCGACCCCCGGAAATGCCTTTTCCGCATAGCCCGCGATACGAGGTTTTCAAAAGACAAATCGCCTTATAAGACGAATTTCGGCCTGATCCTTAACGCGGCAGGCAGCGTGCACAGCCCGTTTTCCTGCTATTATGTCCACATAGAGCCCGGCAACTGCCAGGTCTCCGCCGGGGTGTACGCAGCCGAACCGGAAACCGTAAAAACACTGCGCGAAGCGATTGACGGCAATTTTGAAGAATTTGAAGGCATACTCTCGCGGAAGGACTTCAAGCGCAGGGTGGGCGGCCTTGTTCGCGACGAAAACGCCCTCAAGCGCGTGCCGGCGGGTTTCGACAAGGAGTCTCCGGCCGCGGAATACCTTAAGCTTAAGCATTTTTACGTTCATGCGCCGGTTTCGGACGCCGAAACCATGTCGCCCGATTTTGTGAAAAAAGCGGCCGCATTGTTTAAAATCATGCATCCGCTGAACCTTTTTTTCGACAGGGCTATTGAAAAACGGTTTTTGAGGGATCAGGCCGCCTTAAGGGAAAGCTTCAACGTTTAAAGCTGAAGCGGTCTTTCATGCGCCCTTTCGCGGGGGAGATTTCCGGTTTCGGGCATAATTCAGCCCGAACCCGTTCTGTGGAGCTTTTAAGGCGCTCAAGGATCAATAATGCGAGGCTTCTGAGAGTCTCGCCGAAAGCGGCAGCGCAGCAAGTGTGATTGACATGTTTTGATGAGGACGCTCAAGGCGCTTTGGTCTGCCATCCTGTGGTGTCAGCTTTTCAGGCTGCGCTTGGGCGGATCTCCGAATATGCGCTTGTATTCGCGGCTAAACTGGCTTGGGCTTTCGTAGCCGACGGCATAGGCTGCGTTTGCCGCATTTTCATTTTCCACAAGCATCAAGCGGTTTGCCTCGTATAATCTGAGCCTTTTTTGGTATTGCAGCGGGCTCAGGCTGGTAATCCTTTTAAAGTGCCGGTAAAAAGAAGCGGGAGACATGTTAACCATGGACGAAAGTCCGTCCATTTCCAGCGGCTCTTTATAGTGTGCGCGAAGCCACGAAACCGCTTTTGAAATTTGGGCTCCTGAATTTCCCGGCGTGTTGACGCCGCAAAGGTGCCTTCCCAAAGGCCCCATAAGCAGGCGGAGGTGTATTTCCTTCAGCACAATCGGAGAGAGCATGGCGGCTTCCTCTTTCCTTTCGGAAAGTTTATAAAGCCTCAAAAAGGCGTCTAATAAAGATGGGTCGATTTTTGAAACGCCTACTCCCTTGCCTCCCGAACCGTTTTTTGAGATTAAAGACGGGTTTTCCGACAGCAGTTCCGAAATTGTCCGTTTGTCCAAATCCAAAGCAATTGACAAAAAGGGTTTGTCGCGGCTTGCGCCAACAACGTAATTCTGCGCCGGCATGTCGACGGCCGCAACAAGATATTCGTTCTCGCCGAGGTAAACTTTTTCGCCGCCGACAATCGACCATTTTGCGCCTTGTATGGTTACCGTAACCAGGGGCCTGTAGAAGCAGTTTTCGGCAACGTCCGATTCGTCGCGCCTGTAAACGCCCGCGCCGCCAAAGCCGAGGGAATAATCTCCGGTCTTCGGCATTTTGCGGAGCATTTTTTCTTTTAGAACTCTGTTGATTTCCTCAACTTCCATATATGCGGGGATTCCTGCCTTTAAAGGTGCATTTTTGTTGAATGTCCGGCAACTTTAAATTTCAGCGTCCTGTATGACCTGCCGAGGTTAGTGAATTGTAAAACCGCCGTCCACAAGCAGGGCGTGTCCCGTCATAAAACTTGCGCCGGAACTGCACAGCCATAATGCGGCATCGGCAATTTCATCAGGCCGGCCCAACCGCCCTATGGGTATGTCTTTGACTAATTTCGCCTCCACGCCGGGATTGCGGCGTATAAGCGATTCCGCCATAGGCGTCAATATCACGCCGGGGCAGACCGCATTAATGCGGATTCCCTTTGAAGCGTAATCAATGGCGGCGGTTCGCGTAAGCCCTATCACTGCATGCTTGCAGCCGATGTAGGCAGCCTGCCCGGCAAATCCGGTAACGCCGCCTTGTGACGACATATTGACAATGCACCCGCCGCCTTGCTTGAGCATTTGCAGAATTTCGCCGCGCATGCTGTTCCAAACCCCCTTAAAGTCGACGGCTACGGTTTTGTCAAATTCTTCGTCCGTGATTTCCGCCATTGGGCGTTGCGGGGTCTGGATTCCGGCGTTGTTGACTGCCGCGTCGAGACGCCCGAATTTTCGGACAATCCAGTCGACCATGCCATCAACGGCTTTGGCGTCAGATACGTCGCACTTGTATGAAACGGCGCTAAAACCGGCGTCAATGATTTTTTGCGCCTGTTCTTCCGTATTGTTTATATCGGAGACCACAACAGTAGCGCCGGCCTTTGCAAAGGCTTCGGCGCATGCCAATCCTATCCCCTGCGCGGCTCCTGTGACGAGCGCGATTTTGTTTTTCATATTTTCCATTTTGCAGCCTTTCTTTTGAGCGTTTAATAGTCTATTCTTGAATGCCCAAATTTTAACACGAGGCACATGGAAGGTAAATGTACGTTCCTGTCAGACTATTGCCCGAATTTATCACTTTGCCAAGTAAGGTTCCGGCTGGATTTGAAGCAATAAACGCAATCAAAACTATAAGAAAAATCAGTCCGTATAAGCAAAAAAAAGTTAACGCGGGTTCGCGTTAACTTAAATTGGTGCTCAGGACGTTTTGATTAACGCTTATTTGACTGTATTTTTTGAAGAATGAGCTTTCTTCGCCGTATAAGATTATTTGTGCTTTTTGAATGCATCGAGAGCAGCGGTGGGAGCGTCGTTGTCGAAGGCGCCAAGGGTATATCCGTAGTAGTTGCCGGAGGTCTGCGGTTCCCAATAAAAAATGCCTTTCACGTCGGCCGACATCATTTTGGTGATGAGATCTCGGCAGGCTTCGGGCTGGTCGTAAGGCATGCCGATCTCGCAAATCATCACGGGTTTGCCATATTTTTCCTTCAAGGCGTTGATATTGGCAATGCAGTCGTCAGCCACCTTTTGCCAACTGTCGGCTTCGCCTCTGCGCACAATCATGTCGGGATAGAGCGACATGCCTATCATATCGTATTTGCCGCCAAACTGCTCGAAGAAGTCGAACATGCGGTTGTAGATCCAGGGGTTATTGCCACAATCGAGATGCACAATCGTCAAGACGTCGGGGAAGATTTTTTTTGCGGCGGCGTAGGCGGCATTGTTGAGTTCGACAAGCTGCGATGGGTTGTCCACCGAGCCCGCAGGCTTCAACATTCCGTGGGTAGTTTCATTGCCAATTTGAACCCATTCGGGCGTCGCGCCGGCTTTTTTCAGGGCGATGAGGGTTTTGTTCACGTGGGCTGCCACCGCCTTTTTGAGGGCGTCAAATTTGAGGTTTTCCCAATCTTTGGGGATTATCTGCTTGCCAGGATCGGCCCAGGTGTCGGAGAAATGGAAGTCGATCATAATGCGCAGGCCCAGACGCTCGGCGCGGCGCGCTTTCACAACAACGTCATCAATACTGTTCCAGGGTTCTTCAGTGGGGTTGACCCACACGCGCAGTCGAATGGCATTCACACCGCAGTAGTCGCGCAGCAGCTCCATGCACTCCATTTCCTTGCGGTCTTCGCCAGGAGTGTAGAACTTGCGGCCTTCAAATTCCATCTGTGTGAGCCAGCTTACGTCGGCGCCGCGGGCAAAACCGGTCTCTTTCACTACGGGAACCTTTTTTTGGGTTTTGGGAGTTGTCACGGAGCCGTCTTTGGCGTAGCCGGTGGCGCAAATACCGGTAACCAGTACCAAAATTGCCAATACATTAGTTATTTTCATTGGTTTGTTGATTTAGTTTTAACCTCAACGCAATAGTTTAGGATGCCCCGATCTTGTCCGTTGACCTTGCATGTGTCTTTACTCAATCATGCGCAACTTATCGCGAATTTTTCAAGCAAAATTGCGATTAAGCATGAATGAATTGCGACTCACTAAGCCCGCTCAACTTCTTTGTTTATCAATAAAAGAAGCCGCCTAAACGCAGTGTTAAGCGGCTTTCGATTTGGTGCTCGGGACGGGACTCGAACCCGTACGGCTCATCACCGGCGGATTTTAAGTCCGCTGCGTCTACCATTCCGCCACCCGAGCTAAATTCCTTATTTTATGGGCATTTAGCTGTTTTTTAGTATGTTACAAATCTTGCATTTTGTTTTTTAACTTCCGACTTTTCCGACTTTTCGTGCAAAAATCGGCATTTTTTGTTGTAAACTCTGCAACACTCTGCAACACTTTTTGCCGTAATATTCCTTAAAAGAACCTTTTGATTTTCGGAAAAATGAGTATCCAAAAAATTAAGCGCAAGTCAAAGCCATTTTTGGTGCGCTGCAAGAACATAGACGGCAAAATCATTTCGGCGACTTTTGCCACGCGTACCGAGGCTGAAGAATTCGAGCTCTCCAACAAGGCGGAAAAAAAGATGCCGTCGGAGCTTCAAATCGACGGCGTCGAGAGGGGCGATGTTGCAAAAATAAAAAAGTTGTGTGCAGAATATGGACTTTCTTTGCATGATGCTGTACCCATGTTCCAAAAATTCTTAAAGGACTCGCAGCGGCCGACTCTCTTATTCCCTGATGCGCAAGCCAAATTTCTTGCCTTTCTTGAAGCAAAAAAGGTTCGGCCGCGTACTTATGGCTTTTATGAGGATCATATAAAAAGGTTCTTAAAATGGTGCAAGGCTTGCGGCTTCAAAGAAGCGTCGCATTTCTCCGCTGAGAGCGCGCAAATGTATATGGATGCTGTTAGGAGCAAGCCGCAGGCAAAACGCGCCTTGCGCGCTTTTTGGTCTTTTTTATGCGATTCCGGTTATGCCGCCGAAAATGTGTTTAAAAAAGTGAAAATCCCCAAAATACTTGGTGATAAGGCTGAAATTCAAATCATGACCCCCAAGGAAACCGAGGCGAATATCAATGCGATGCGTCCGGAATTTAAGCCCTTGTATGCCCTTATGGCTTTTGCGGGGATTCGCCCCGAGGAACTCATTTACGACAAGTCGGATAAAAACGCAAAAAGCGACTGCCTCAAGTTTTCGGACATTGATTTTGAGCGCAAACGGATTATTGTGCGCGCGTCTGTGGCAAAAACTAGGGAAACGCGGATTATAACCGGGCTGGCGAATATTTGGCCGTGGCTTGAGCCGATAAAGGGATGGAGGGCGATTTACCCCTCCGAAATGAACATGTTGCGGCCTGTTGGCAAACGCACCACAACCAAAAACGTTTATCAGCAATGGATTCAAAGCAAGAAAACGCTTCCGTATTCCATGTCTCAGGATGTATTGCGCCACAGCTTTGCCTCATACGCGTATCACGTCTTTGGCGTGGAAAAGTCCGTCGAAATACTTGGGCACGATTACAAGGTCTACAAAAAATTTTACAAGGCCGTGGCAACGGAGGAAGATTCCAAGGCCTATTTCAGCATTGTGCCGGATTCGATGCTTATTAAGCGATAATTTGAAAAATAAAGAATGGAGCAACTGCAATAATAAGCATGGATAAACAACCGGAAGCTTCATTTGCATTCGTTTTTTTTACTTTTTTCCCTCGGATTTTTTTCTTATACCCTTCTATTAGTATCCTCAACATTTCCGGTTCTTCCAATTCTGAATTTTCCGCAAGAAATTCGCGGTATTTTGTCTCAGCTTCCCAGTTGCCGTAAACATCGTTCAATTCAGCTAAGACAGTGTCAATATCGCCCCATTTGTAATCGCCTTCATAATCAAACCCTCCCATCATTAATTCGTCCATAAGAAGACTTGCATGCAGCCATTTTATTTTCGCCCATGGACGAAGCGGCCCCATGTTAAGTTCCGAAAGGGGATCTCTTTTCAATTCACGTCTTCTGATTTCAATTATTTTTTTTAAAGCATCGCCGCGACTGTCATCTTCGGAATATTTTTTCTTAAACCGCAAAAAACATTCCTGTTCCGCTGTTGGCGGAAGCTTTTCCCATTCCGGATTGCTTTTATCTATATAAAATGCGTCGTCTATTTCTTCTAATAGCGCTTCTTCGGCTTCGCGGGCTTCCTCTTCCGCTTCGCGTTGTGCTTCAAGCTTATCGCGTTCCGCTTCTCCCGATTGAATATAGCGCAGTTCTTCAAGCTTTTTGATTAGTTCTTTGGCCTGCTTGGAATTCAACTTTGTCAATAATGCCGATGTTCTTTCCGATTCTCCTAAATATCTTGTGATTGATTCTTTCTGAATCGGTGTCGCCTTGCGGTGGTAGTCTGGAACTTGGGATATTATATTATCAATGTCCTCGTCAGAGATTTTGACTTTGAAGTTCAAAAACTCTTCTTCAATTCTTTTTTCTTCTGCTCTTTTTTTTGCTCTTTCTGCGGAACGACGATCCCTTATTTTGACGTTTGTTTCGTCTTCGTCTATTTTCTTTTGATAGAGAGAATCGATGAGTCGAGATGCTTTGTAAACGCTCATAGGGAATTCTGGTTTTCCGCCGAGAGCAATTATATGAGCTATTTGTTTCTCGGATGCGATGTCACCTATTGCGATATCTCTCTTGTCAATTAGTACGTCAATTAATTCTGACGCCTCTTTGACGGTCATGTCCGGATTTGGTGTTCCTCCTAGCGAAATTATAAAATTACGTTGCCTACTTGTCATGATGCCATTTTTTATGGAAATTATTTTGATATTTAAGTATAAAAAGTCAAAAATATTCCCTCTAAGGTATGCATTTTAATATGTTAAATTTTCTGTAGGTTTGAAATTTTTATAAAAAAAATCAGCATTATCGACCACAACGATCACGGCGATTTGCGCAGGAATCTGTTTTTTAGTAAAATGAAAGCATGAATAATCTGCGTATCCAAAGGGAGCTTAAGCTTAATATACTGTCTAAATCGGCCTATAATGCGCCTTTAAAGGCGGACGGAAAAATTTTTCTCAGTGTTCAAAAGCCCTACGGGGCGGTTCAAAATTTTGTTGTTTACAAACTATCGAGCAGGGTAAAAATATCGAATCAGAAAATGAAAGAGTTTTCCGTTGGCGGGCACCGCGTGAGCCGTCCGCCCACTCTCTTCTGGAGAGCGCAGTCGTTCGTGAGGCGACTTAACCCTGCCGACAAGCTCTGGCAGTGGAAATGAGCTATAAATCACATCACAAAAGGCAGCCCCAGCAGGGGTTGAAAACTAATATCATGACGAATAAAATTACTCACGCTCGCTCCCATGCCGCTTCTAATGATATGGGAAAGATAGATGTAAAATTCATTGCTGATGAGGCTAAGTTATTATTTGATGAGCTTAACCAAATCAGAAACAAGAAGCAGGCCCGGCAATGGGTAAAAAGTATCCCAGACGGCTATGAACGGCCTTTATTTTTCTTGATTGCGCTCAATCGCATCAAGAACATCATCTAAATTATCAAGGAGAGGCTTATGTCTCCTAATGTATTCCTGAATTGCTTTTCGAATGAGTGCTGACGCCGCCATTCCTTCTTTTTCAGCAAGTTCATCTACTTTCTTTCTTAATGTGGATGAAATTCTGATGGTGACGTTTTCTCCCCTATTTTCGGGGGCAACTTTTGGTCTGCCTTTAGGATTCATAAGTTTCTCTAATTAAAAATATTCTTAAAACCAAATATTTTTTGCATTATTTTGCAATATTTTTATTGACACATTAAACGCATGGCATTTAATTGCGTTTATAAAAAGGAATAAGCATGTCAGAACAATTAACATTCAGATTAAAGCCCGAGACAAGGGCTGCTTTAAAGGCAATAGCCAAGAAACGCGAGCTAAGCGAATCTGATATTGTCAGGGAAGCGATAAGGGAAAAAGTATCTTCTTTTTTTTGCAATAAAAGCAAGGCATTTAAATGCGTAAAGTCCGCAAAAGGGGAAATAAAGTAATGAAAACATTTATCTGCGTAAAACGAGCCGCTATATTGCTTGATGCGATAATCGGCATATCTGCGGACAATGAAGGCAATGTGTATATTGCGCGCGATACAACCGCGCCGCAACTAGTGGAGCCCTACGATGAAGATGAGCTAAGGCAGTACATACGGAACGGAGAACTTGACGCTTGTAACATTGGATGCGGCGACGCTGCTTTCGAGCTTCCCGCCGACGCCGAGACTTGCGAACAAAACTCCAATCTTCCCGCCCTTTTGTTCGTTGTTCGTGACCGAAAGGGCGACGTTAAATTCTGCGACGCACAATTTGCGCTGGCTGGTTGCACTGCTGACATTGGCAAAAACTTCGCCGCGCGTGTCGGTGTGCGCGGGCGGATTAATTATTCCACCTTTCTCTTCAATTTTGACTTGGGCGTCGGAAACGCCCTCGAAAATTCCAACTAAAACCTCGGATACAAATTTGCTGATTTCCATGAATGTATTTTTCCAACGCACTATTAAAAGTCAAGCGGTTGAGGCAAGGCGCCCTACCACAAAGACACCTGAAAACAAGCCGGAGGGGAAGTAGCTATGGATGCATTAGACACTATAAAATTTCTTCTTCTTTTCCTGATATTCTTCTTTGGTGCAGGGTATGCCGCTTACAAGCTCTTTGCCTTCGTTTTGGAGTATGTTAAGAACAAGAGGCGTCAGCGCATATATTTTGGAGTCCGTATTTGTGCATACAAGAAACTCTCGGCTGACGGCAAAGGAAATGAATGTTTTGTCCTCAAAGCATCTGGGCGAAAAGACGCTGCCTTTCGGTTCTTTCGCGATATAGGCGATGAAGCTTTTTTGGTAGTCCGTGCAGGAATCTATAAACGCGTATATGTCTTGCGCAATGTTCTTTCGGAAGATATTTGCGCTGCGGCGCTCCCAACACCTGCCAGCTGCGAAAGCAATGCCGGAGGAGATAATCGCCGAAACGGTCATGGCAATAATTTCAGAAATCACAAAAGAAAGCCAACTCTGGTTAAAAGGGAAAGGCAAATAAATTCAAAATCCGCACAGGAGGGTAAGTAGCTATGGATTTTATAAAAATAACGCTACTGGCAATCATCATGATTTTTGTTGGAAATATAGAGAATCGCATTTCCGACATGGCTTCTAATTTCGGCGGGAATGGTGTAGGTAGCAACATGCTTTACGAGTTCGGTCTCAGGAGTGAGGCATTCTATCAACCCCAAGCGTTGGAGGTGCTTGACTTCAGTAAGCTGTTTCTCTCTCAAGGGGTATTGCACGAGCCTGCTTTTGCAAAGGGCTTTGAGCAGGCCGATTTCGTCGGAGGTGAGGGTGCTGATTTTTTTGACAATATTGGCTTGTTTGCATTTGAGGCTCCTTCTTGTCCGCTTTTTCACGCCAATACAACATTTCCTTACGACGAAAATAAAAAAGGCAACCGTAACGCTTGTAATAATGCCGGCGGCAATGGTTTCACTATTTTCAAAGAAGAAGTCCTTAATATTCAAGGCGATATTGGCAATCATAAGCACACAAAAGCATATATTTGTGAAGAATCAAACCAATTAAAAACCCCAATAGAAGAGGGCAACTCAAAACAAGCCGGAGAGGAAATAGAATGACGCTCGATCAAGAGGATATTGACGCTATCGTCTGCGCGGTTTGCCTGTCGTTAAACAAAAGCGGCGAGGACGACATCAGGAGCGACGACGCCATGCGCATTTTGGGCATTAGGTCGAAACGCGCGTTGTTTAATATCGCGCGCAAATATCCTGAAATCAAGCCCGGCGGCAAGGGCGCGCACCTTTACAGCCGTGCGGCATGCCTGCGTTTGGCAGCCGTCAGAAAAAAGAGGGTCTCGGCATGATTGACTACGCTCAACGTTTCAAAACGCCCGAAGAGTGCGCTGCCGAGGCAAGAAAACATGTAAGTGCGGCCCGTTGGGAATTTATTGGCGGGGTGCTGATTGTAGGCGGCTTTGTTCTGATGATGGTGTACAGCCTGCTTATGTGGCTAAGCGAGCCAAGCCTATACGGAACGTATTAAACTTGAACCTAAAACAAAAAAACAGGAAAAAACATGAGCGAAATCAACATGAACGAGATTGAAGTTAACGGCGAAAAATACGTCAAAAAATCGTCGGCGGAAAATTCCGCATTAGCGCAAAATATTGACGGGATGCCGTACGTAATTGCGCGCACATATTCTGCCGGCGTATTTGCCGGATATTTAAAAGAGCGCAATGGCAAAGAGGCGATGCTTTTGAATGCCCGCCGAATCTGGTATTGGTCAGGCGCCGCAAGTCTTTCTGAGCTTGCCGTAAGCGGGACAAGCACACCGTCAAGTTGCAAGTTCCCCGTAGCTGTTCCGCAGGTGGAGCTCACGGAGGTTATAGAGGTGTTGCGGGTAACAGAGACCGCTAAAAAGAGCATAGAAAGCGTGCCGGTATGGACGATGAAATCGTAAAAATTGGCTCTGGCAATGGCTCTGGCGATGGCTCTGGCTATGGCTCTGGCGATGGCGATGGCTATGGAGATGGCTCTGGCGATGGCTCTGGCGATGGCTATGGCTCTGGCTCTGGCTCTGGCTCTGGCTATGGCTCTGGCTCTGGCTCTGGCTATGGCTATGGCTCTGGCGATGGCTATGGCTATGGCTATGGCTCTGGCTATGGCGATGGCTCTAGCGATGGCGATGGCTATGGCGATGGCGATGGCTATGGCTATGGCGATGGCGATGGCTATGGCTATGGCGATGCATAGAAAAAAAATAAGCCGTTCGGCTGCAACCGAACGGCTCAAGTAAAACTAAAAAGCAAGTCAAATTATGAAAACACAAAAGGAAAAACAGACAAGGAAGTCAACAAGAAAAATCAGGCTTAGTATGTCCGATGCTTCGGACATCAGGCTTTTAAAGGCTTTTGCCCACAAGCTGTGCAGGGAACAAGATGAGGGCGAACTGCTGATGTGGTGCAACTGTATGCCGCTCTCTGCGATGGAGGAATACGTAAACGGCTGACAATGGAGGACAAAACCCCGGCAAATTATGAATTTTTGGAACTCCGCGCAATTTGCATGGGAGATTCCAAAGACCCGAAAAACAACCTCACCCACGCCCAGGCGCATGAGCGCGCCGTGGAAATTTACAACCTTCAAAAACAAGGATTATACAATATGAATATTATCACCGGAAAAATCATAGAACCGCAGAAAATTGTCTGCTACGGGGAAAGCGGCGTCGGCAAAACTACGCTCGGCTCGCAGTTCCCTAACGCTCTAATAGTCGATGCCGAAAGGTCGTCAACGCACATCGACACGCCGCGCGTGTTTGTGGACGACTGGCAGGGCCTTTTGTCCGTCATGTCCGAAGCCGCGGCGTGCGAGTTCGACACCATCGTGCTCGACACTGCCGACTGGGCGGAAATGAAATGCGCCGAGTATATTTGCGCAAAATGGAAGAAAGGCGGCATCGAGGAATTTGGCTACGGCAAAGGCTACACTTATCTTGAGGAAGAGTTCAGGAAGCTGTTAAAGCTTGCCGACGCCTGCATCGCCGCAGGAAAGAACGTCGTATTCCTCGCGCACCAGACTTTGCGCAAAATCGAGCCGCCGGACGAAGGCATAGCGTTCGACCGCTATGAGCCGAAGCTTACAAAGAAAATCAACCCCATTGTAGTGGAGTGGTGCGACGCGCTGCTTTTCATGTTCCGCAAGACCTACGTCGAGACGAAAGACAACGGCAAGGGCAAGGCAAGCGGCGGCAAGAAGCGCGTGATATGTGCAAACTCGGCGTCTTTCTGCCTCGCCAAAAGCCGCTGGACAGGCGTTGCGGATGAGTTCGACGCGGACATCAAAGCAATACTTCCGTATCTGCCGCAGGGCGGCCAAAAGCTCGACGGGGCACCGAAACAGGAAGCTCCGAAAGACGAAACACCGCCGCCTCCGGCAAATGTCGAAAGAACTCCGCATGAAAAGCTTTCCGACTTGCTCGCGCTCGGGCAGTTCACCGAAGCCGAATTGCTGGCCTATCTCTACGGCAAAAACGCCAAGAAAACGGCCTACGTCCAGCCCGGCACAGAGTTCAAGGACATTCCCGCCGACCTTATCGCCAAGATGACTAAGGACGCCAACTGGGAGAAAATAGAGGCGTCTTTGAATAACAACCGCACAAGCAAATAACCTTAAAAACAGAAAGATTTATAAAAATGTCAGACAAAATAGAACGCGCATATTCCTGGGACGACGAAGTGGAAATCGTCGAAAACGAGTACACATACAACCTGATGCCTGCGGGCACTATTGTCGATTTCGAAGTGGTCGAAATCAACAAGAAGCACAACAAGAAATGGAACTGCCCGATGATGGAGGCCAAGCTCAAATGCACCAATCCCGACTGCGGCGTAACCAATGTTTATGAGACGATAAGCCTGCACAGCAAGGCGCAATACTTCATAAACAGATTCTTTGCCGCGATTAACCTTGTCGGCGAAGGCAAGAACTTCGGCAGGCTTGTAGAAGAGGCCATAGGCCGCCGGGGCAGGGCGAAGCTCAAGGTTGATTCGTGGGAGAGCAACAAGACGGATGCGGACGGCAAACCGATTGTATATTATACAAACAAAATCGACCAGTTCCTGAAAGCCGAGGGCGGCAATGTACCGGCGGCAGCTGTCGAGGACGAGGACATATTCTAGCCAAAGAAAGGTTCGCATTATGAAATTCATCGTATTCGACATTGAAACTGCGGGCATTAGGGACAAGGCCCTTGAGCTTGCCGAGCCTTTCAGGAATTTCGAGCCCCTGCCGCCCTTCGACCCGAAGGCGGTTAAGGTGGGCAACCTGAAAAATCCCGATAAGATTACCGAGAAAATCCGTGAGGCAGAGGAAGAGTATCCGCAGCGCGTTAAGGAGCACGAGGAGGCCTATGAAAAGGCCAGGCTTGAATACCAAGCGAAAGTAGTGTCAAAGGCGGCCCTCAACGCCCTTTGCGGGCGGGTTGTCGCAATCGGCATAAAGACCGAAAGCGAAGAGACAATCCTTTCCGGAGAAGAGGCCGACATTCTTAAAAAGTTTTGGGAGTTCTATGGCACGCACGGCGACAACTTTGTCGGCTGGAATATCGCGGGCTTCGACGTTCCGTTTCTTGTCCGCCGCTCGTGGATGCGCGGCGTGCAGTTCCCCACGTCAATCTACAACGGGCGTTTTTTGTCGGTAGATTTTATCGACCTCATGGAGAAATTCGCCTGCGGAGAATACGGCTACAAGCTGAGCCTCGACAATGCCGCAAAGTTTTTCGGCGTCCCCGGCAAATACGAGGGCGAGGTTACGGGCGAGAATTTCGCGCAGCATTTTGAGGGCGGCGACCCTGTGATGCGCAAGTGCGCGGAAGAGTATCTGCTTTGCGACCTTCGGGCGACCTGGGCCGTGGCCGAAAAGATGCTTAACGTTCCTGCAACAGTTGAAATAACGGATTTTTGCTGATGGGGAGAACGGTATGGAAAAGACAATAGAAAAAATTATTGAACGCCTCAAGGATTTTGAGCCGACCAAAAATGAAAGGCGGCAGATAATAAAATGGCTCGGAGTCGAGAATGACGACGGTAAGCGCGTGAAACGAGTGTTTTGGCATTTCTGCGGAGGCAAAGATTATGACGGTTTTCCGTATGTGTGCTTTAATCCCGATGATTCTTCACGTGGCGAATGTTTCGACAAAGCCGAGCTTTGCATTGCGAGGGCCGAATTATGAGCAGGTTTATTGTCGGCATAGACCCCGGCGTAAACGGCGGGCTTTGCATAATTTCGCCCAGCGGGGCGTCGGCTTCGCCGTTCAAGACTGCGGCGGGATATTTGGATATTTTGTCCGTGCTTCGGGGCGAAGATGTCAAGGCGTATGTCGAGGAGCTTACCGGAACTGTAGCGGGCTCTCCCATCACGCCTCCGAGTTCCTTCAAGCTTGGGCGCAACGTCGGGATTATTGAGGGCCTTCTTATGGCCCTTGAAATTCCATTTGAGACAGTGCGTCCGAAGGCGTGGCAGCAGGGGCTCCCGGGTATCGCCTCGATAAAGGTTTACGCGCAGAGGAAGCGTGCGCTGCATAATCTAGCGCAGCAGAGGTTCCCGCAGTTGAAGCCGACGCTGAAGACCTGCGACGCGATTTTGATAGCGGATTACGGAAGGGCTCGGAATGAGTAGGCTGTTCCCTTGCATTTTAATCGCCCTCGACGTTCTGGCCGCGCTCGTTTACGCGGTTCAGGACGGCGATTGGCGGAGGTTCATTTATTGGATTGCGGCGGCAGTGCTTACCGCGTCCGTCACTTTTTAAAGATTTTTTAATATGACATTAAACGAATATCAGACAAAAGCCATGCAGACCTGCATGGAGGAATCGAAAAATTTGAACTACATGGCGCTTGGATTGGCGTCCGAAGCGGGCGAAGTGGCGGGCAAGGTAAAGAAGCTTATCCGCGACGGGGAGTTCGACAAGCGCGCCGCACTCAAGGAGCTTGGAGACGTGCTGTGGTACGTTGCCGGGTGCGCCGAACAGCTTGGCTATACGCTTGAGGATGTTGCGCGGGTTAACCTTGCGAAGCTTGAGGACAGGCGCCAGAGAAACGCGATAAGCGGGGAGGGCGACGACAGATGAGCGGGAAATCAAAAAAAATGGAACCGTGTTGCGGAAACTGTGAGTGGGATAACTTCGGAAGATGCTTTATCCCCGAGGTTATAGATTCCGGAAGAAATTGTAAATATTATCATGAATTTCTTAATCAGTCTGAACTTTGGTATGCTCAAACGATAAAAAAGGAAATTTTAGAAACGGGCGGTCTTTTCAAGGCTGATTATGTAGGCGACCTAATCGACCAAGTCGCAAATCATACGCAACGGGATGATACAGCGGGGAGTATTTATCAAAAACTAATGAAAGAACGCCTAGACGAGCTTACGGCCTTTATCGCGCATATTGCAGAGAGCGACGAGCTGGTGTACAACCATGGGGGTATCGTGCTCGCGATAGATAATCCTTTGCAAGACGAAGCGCGCGCCCTGTTGCGCGGAGAAAGCGAGGGCGAGGATGGAAAGTAAACCGAAGGCGTGTTGCGCGAATTGTGAGTGGTGCGACAAAAACGGCTACAAATGCAAAAGAAGCGAAGCGTTTGTTGAGAAATGGATATTTTGCACGTACTATCACGGCAACGGCATCACGCCAGAGCAGGAGATTGAGCAAGCCAACAAGCGCATTGCGGAGCTGGAAGCGGACTTGACGCTACTCAAAGACGGCAAGTCTCATGTTATAGGCGTTGCCGAAGGATATTTTGATGAAGCGTTTAAAAACGTCGCGCCAGTCGCAAAGCCGATTGTGTGGGAAAAGGTACAATTGGTAGAATTTGGTAAAATAGGTAAGTTTCAAATTCAAGTATATGAAGCGTGGGAAAATAATAAGCCAGAAGAGAAAGAACTGCCATTTATTTTTGATATTTACTACGGCGACTATCACTCTAATGCGTATATTACTCTTGAGTGCGTAAAGAGGTTTTTAACGATGGAGGAAGCCAAGCAAGCGGCCCAAGACTGGCTAAACAAGCTTGTGGCCGAGTGCGCTGTTATGGGAAATCCAACGCCGCAGTTCACGGCGGATGAAATCGAAGCGATTAGAAAGATAGCACAATTTATGGGTGTTACTGTTGCCGATTCAATCATAGCCAAGTGCGACGCCATGCTGAAAGGAGCGCAGAAATGAATAGCGATATCATCAGGCTTCTCGAATCTAAGGAGGACTCCATGTCGCGCCTCGATTACCGTGAGGCGAGGGCGTCCGTCGAGTGGGGCCTAAAGCGCGGCTTGCTTAAAAAGCCTGCCCCAATGCCCGAGCGTGTCGTGGACCATCGGCACGGCCTAGCCGTCCGGGAGGGCAGGCGAAGGGCGAGGAGAATGAGAATGAAAGGACTTTTATGAAACTTAGGCCGTATCAGGAAGAGGCTATAACAAGAATAAACGAAGAATGGAAAGGATTTAATCGCACCCTGTTGGTACTTCCGACGGGGTGTGGTTAACCGGAAAAACCATCGTATTTGCAAATATTGCCGCGCAACGGTCGCAGACGGGGAGGGTTCTTGTCCTCGCTCATCGAGACGAGCTTATCAGGCAGGCCGCCGACAAGATTCAAATGGCGTGCGGCTTAACGTGCG
The DNA here is from genome assembly GCA_944391135.1 of uncultured Opitutales bacterium. Taxonomy (GTDB): domain Bacteria; phylum Verrucomicrobiota; class Verrucomicrobiia; order Opitutales; family Intestinicryptomonadaceae; genus Merdousia. Next base: position 44,169 of record CALXSL010000010.1, on the reverse strand, counting down.
CCGTCGAAAAGGCTGAGGAAACCGCCCTTGGCAGCTTTTACAATATCACTTGCGGCAGCGTGCAAACCCTCATGCGGCAAAGCCGTTTGGAGCGTTTCCCGCGCGACTATTACGGCACCATAATCGTTGACGAGGCGCACCATGCCTTGTCGGACAGCTATCGGAATATTCTCGACTACTGGAACGGCGCGAAGGTGCTGGGTGTCACAGCCACGCCCGACAGGGGCGACAAGAAAAACCTCGGAGCGGTGTTCGAGTCGGTCGCATACGAGTATTCGATACGCGACGCCATAAAGCAGGGTTATCTCTCAAAGATTGTCTGCGAGACTATACCTTTAAAAATCGACCTATCGAACGTCCATGTGAAGGCGGGCGATTACGATGCAGGGGAGATTGGTTCCGCTCTTGAGCCCTATCTGGAGGAAATCGCAGGGAACATTCCGCGCGACAGAAAGACTCTTATATTTCTGCCGCTAATTGCGACTTCCAAGCGCATGACCGAACTGCTCAAGGCCCGCGGATTCCGGGCGGAGCATATCGACGGCAAGAGCGAAGACCGCAGGGAAATTCTCGGGCGTCTCAAAGACGGAAAAATCGACGTGTTGTGCAATTCCATGTTGCTTACCGAAGGCTTTGACGAACCGTCTATTGACTGTGTTGTCTGTCTGCGGCCGACAAAGGGCAGGGCGCTTTACAGCCAGATTGTCGGGCGTGGAACCCGCCTTTGCGAGGGCAAGGAAAACTTGCTTGTGCTCGATTTCCTTTGGCATTCCGCGAAGCACGACCTTTGCCATGCGGCGCACCTTATCGCGCCGAAGGCGGAAATCGCGGCGAAGATGCGCAAGATTTCCGAGGAGAAGGGAGCCGGGAAGCAGCTTGATTTGATGGAGCTTGAAGACACCGCCGACAAGGACATCAGGAAGCAGCGTGAGGGCGCGATAGCCGACAGGCTGAAAGTTCTTTCGACTCGCAGCCGCAAGTTGCTTGACCCTCTTCAATACGCCTTGTCGCTCAATGACGACGATTTATATGATTACGAGCCTGAAATGCCTTGGGAGTCCGAGCCGCCGACGGAAAAGCAGCTCGCTCTTTTAGAAGAAAACGGCTTTGACCGTTCGACAATTCCGAACAAGGGCTATGCCAGCAAGATTATCGACCGTATGGACCAGCGCTACAAGGCGGGGCTTTGCACGCCCAAGCAGATGAAGTTCCTCCAGAGGTACGGATACAAAAATGCGGGCGGATGGAGCCGCGATGCGGCGAGCGCGACTATCAGCATGATTTATGCAAACAACTTTAGAAAACCTTATTACGCGAAAGCATACTAAATGACAGCTACAACAGATTTGGATTTGATAAACGAAATCCTCCCGCGCCTTTCATCGGGGCGGGCGGACTCTTATGAGGATTGGCTTGCCGTCGGCATGGCACTGTACCATGCGGGGGCGCCGTGCGACGCCTGGGATTCGTGGAGCAGGCAGTCGGCAAAATACAAGGAGGGGGCGTGCGCCGAAAAGTGGCGCACCTTTTCCTTGTCGGGCTCGACGCTCGGTATGGGCTCGCTTGTCGAGTGGGCCCGCGCGGACGGCTTCGACCCGTATGCGGGGCACGCCTACGACTGGGACGACGTTGTGCCGATTTCGGCGAACGCGGGGGAAATCGCAAAGATTTTCAGCAACACCGACCTTATCCGTTATCTCCAAGCGGTGTTCAAGGACGGCGAGCACGTCAACTATGTGATGGACGCCTATGAGCGCGACGGCAAGTGGCTTCCTGCCTCAAAGGGCACGGTTCGCCCGGTTGCGGACTTGCTGGCAGACCTCCAGAAGTATGACGACATAACCTTTGCCGTCGGCGATTACAAGAAGGACGCAGGGGCGTGGATTCGCTTCAATCCGGTAAAACCCGGCGCAGACGGCTCGAAAAACGACGACATCGCCGACTGCCGGCATGTGCTTGTCGAGTCTGACGGCATGGGCATTGACGAGCAGCTTGCGACTATAAGGCGTCTGCGCTTGCCGTGCGCGGCCATTGTCAACAGCGGCGGAAAGAGCGTCCATGCCATTGTGAAAATCGAGGCGGGCGAGGATTGGAAGCTCTACAAGCAGCGCGTCGCATTTCTGTTCGACAGGCTGCAAAAGGAAAAATTCATAGTAGACAAAGCCTGCAAAAACCAGGCGAGGCTTTCGCGCATGCCCGGCGTGTTCCGCGGCGGCAGAAAGCAGTTCCTTGTGTCGGTGAACGAGGGCTGCGCGTCCTGGGCCGAATGGGAGGCCGAAATCAAGGCCAACGATTTTGAGTTCACGGAGCTTACGTTCAACGACCTGTTCAACACGTCGGCCGAAGACAAGAGCGACAACCTTTTGGGCAACCGATTTCTCACGCGCGAGGGGTCATGGCTTGTCGTGGCGCAGTCGGGCGTCGGAAAGTCGGTGCTTGCAATGCAAATGGGAATATCCTTTTCTCTCGGGCGCGATTTGTGGGGCCTGAAGCCAGTCAAGCCGCTTAGGATTGCTATGATACAGGCCGAAAACAACAAGCTCGACCTGGTGGAGCCTCTGCATTCCATTTGCGAAAATTTGGAACTCAGCGCGGCCGACAGGAAAATCCTCAACGAAAACTTTTCGGTATTTCCGAACAGTTCGGAGTGCGGCAAGAACTTCGGGCGGCTGCTTGAGCGCGTCGCCAAGACGAAAAAGCCGGACATTGTGATTATCGACCCGCTGCTTTCATACATAGGCGGCGACATCTCGAAGCAGGAAACGTGTTCGGCCTTTCTGCGCAACACGGTGCATCCTATCATCCAGCGGTACCAGTTGGGCCTTATTATCATGCACCACACAGGCAAGCCGCGCTCAAAGGATGAAGAACAGTCTGGCAACGCGCTTTCTTACGCCGGAACTGGGTCAAGCGAGCTCACAAATTATGTGAGAGCCACATCGACCATCTTCCAGAACAAGGACGACGGAAAGGTGTTTGATTTCGTTTACAGCAAGCGCGGCAAGCGGGCTGAATGTGAGCCCGTGGTATATCTCAGGCAGGGCGAAAACGGCAATATCTTTTGGGAGCGGACGGAGAAGCCGGGCGAGGTTGTGAAGGGTGAAAAACGTCCTAAGCACAAATGCGATGTATTTGGATGGGAGATGTTTGAGCCTATGACGTACAGGGAAATTATTAAAAAAATTCAAAGCTTACATAAAGAGCATTTTGAAAAGGAAATTTCTGAAGATAAGGCAAATAATTTACGCTTCACATTTATACGAAATGGTTCGCTCGTTAAGGAAAAAGATGAACACGGAAATAACATATATAAAGGCCGTTATTATGATTATGTTAATAAAAAATAATATAAATGAATTTCGCACACTGTATGTGTGCGGAGTGTGCGGAGATGTTTTCCGCACATTTGCGCGCAATTCACAAGTTGTTGAAAATCATTATTTGCACATTTGCGCACAGGTTCCGCACACCAACAAAAAAACGCTTCGCACATTACTTATGTGCGGAAATGTGCAAGCCCGCTATTTTAAAGGATTTTCAAAGTGTGCGAAGGTGTGCTTCACGCGCGCGCGCTATTTTTTTTCTCCCTTAAGGGAGAAGAAAAAAAATAGTAAGGAAAAAATAATTTCAACGGGCTTTCCACAGATGGCTTACGCTTCGCGCTGCCCCCTTGCGGGGCGCTCGCTGCCATCTGTGCACGCCCAAATGCAAAGAGTTTTAAAACGAAAGGAAAATTGAAATGGGATTGATAAATTTTTGCTTGCTGGCTTACGCGCTCGGAACGTTCTTTGAGCCGGTTATGTTTTGCCTAAAACTTGCCTTGCTCGTTTATGTTCTTTGCCTGTTCCTGCTATGGGTCATGGGAATGAATGCGGGAGACATTTTATCATGCGCATAGTCTCGAAACAGAAACCCGCCAAAAAGCGCGAAGAATACCGCCAAAAGGCTTTGGAGATTCGCGGGAGGGATAAGTGTGCCTTCTTCGAGCAAAAAGCCGATATGGAGGATTTTCGCGCGGTTGTACGGGGGATGGGCCTAAAGGTGAAAACGCGCAAAGATGGCGGTTGGTTTGCGTGGGTTGAATAATTTAGGTCTTTTTAGGTTTTCTTAGGCTTTTTTAGGTCGCTGAAAACTTGTCGCACGTTTCGTTCTTTGAAATAAAATCGGGGCATGGTGAAGAACTCCGAACTCCAGAAGACAAGGCAGGCGGCAAAGACTAAGAGTGTTAGCTTGAAAAAGCGCGGTATCCTATTCGACTCCGCTAGATGGATCGAACATCGCACCGCTATCATTCCTGATCTTCCCGGAGACGAACTCGACAAATTGGAGGAGGCTCTTACATCGTTGGGGATAAAGACTTCTCCGCAGGCACTTAACGCTGTTCATGGAATAATCGAAAACATGGCAATGACTATGGCTAGAGAGACTACATTATCGTTGATTTGTGCTTTGCTAGGCGCAGCAGGAGGGCTGCACATAACTCCTATAAACTGTTTGCTGCTGGAAAGAGAATTAGGACTTAGCTCCGCTAGCCTTGAAGAGATCGCCTTGTGTGTGGGGATATCAAAACAGGCTGTCGGTGCTCGATTAAAACGCTTCAGGCGCTCTATAAGGACATTTGTTGGAGGCGATGCTATGGACGCCTTTCGGGAAAGAGGAAAGGACTTCATACGCATACCTTGCGTAGGTACTTCCGGAGGCGGGCAACCCCAAGGAGGTGACCTGCCGAGCCCCGCGTTTTTGAGCGGGCAAAAAAAAATCAGGGTTAATTGAAAATAGTAATGGCTACTATCAAAAAAAAGGACGCCCAACCTGCAAGCCCAAAGTCCGACGGGGCCGGGTTCTGTGTAAACCAAACCGAGCTTGCCAAGATGCTCGGGTGCACATCGGCCTATATTTCGAAAATAACGAAGGACGGCCTTATCCGCAAGGGTGCGGCGGGCTACAATCTTTACGAGGTGCTTCCCGTGCTTTTCAAGAAGAAGCTTGAAGACGGCAACGAGCGCTACCTTGCCGCGAAAATCAAGCGTGCGGAGGCCGATGCCGAGTGTGCCGTGCTTGACCTTGAGAGCCGCAAGCGCGGGCTGGTGCCGTTTGGCGAGGCGTTGGAGGCCGTGCGGAAAGTGTACCAGCCGACGGCGACAGCGATACGCGTGCTGCCGCAGAGGCTCGCGCCGAAGATGGTTGGGCTTGGCAGCGCTGCGGAGGCGATAAAAATACTGACGGAGGAAACCGACAAATGGCAGGAGCAGTTGAAAGCGCGGATAACGTCACTCGCCTGATTGAAGCCGCTGCGGAGATGTTCCGGAGGCTTGTGCGTCCGTCAGTGGTTGAGTGGGCGGAGTCGCAATTGTACATGTCGCCGAAGGTTACGGAGCGCGCGGGGATGTTCAGCACGGACGACTGCGCGTACATGCGCGAGCCTTTGGAATGCTTCAAGGAAGTCGACGTAGACGAGGTCGACCTATGCTTCGGATCGCAGACGGGCAAGACGACAATCGCGCTTGTTGGGCTTGCGTACTCCATCGAGAACAACCCGCGGCGCACGATGTTCGCGCTGCCCACCGACGAGATCGCGCGGCGCTTCGTGAAGAACCGCTGGCTGCCGCTTGTCGATTCTGCGGAGGCGATACGCCGCCACAAGCCGGAGAACTCCGACGAGATGACGAACTTCGACCAGAACTTCGACACATGCTCGGTTTTCTTCACGGGCGTCGGCAGCGCGGGGAAAGTTTCCAGCGAACCTATCGCGCTTCTCTTCGAGGACGAAATCGACAAATTCCCGGCCGAGACGGAAAGGGAGAGCGACGCCCGCAGCCTGCTGGAAGAGCGCGTCAAAAGCTTCGTCGACCGCCTGATTTTCCGCAGCTCCACCCCGACCACACGCACGGGCAACATCTGCAAGTCGTTTGAAAAGTCCGACCGGCGCTATTACTTCATGCCGTGCCCGCGCTGCGGCAAGCCCATCCGCTTTGAGTTTGCCAACCTTAAATGGTACGAACGCCCCGAGGGCGAAGACGCGTGGGATGTTGAACGCGTCCGCCGCACCGCGCATTACGTCTGCCCTGAATGCGGGGGCGCCGTAACCGAGCGCGACCGCCAGAAAATGATAGGCTCGCGCGGCGGCGGCGAGTGGGTTTCGACAAACCCGAAAGCGCGCAAGGGGCACCGCGGCTACCACCTCAATTCAATGTATTCGCCAACGCTGGGCTTCGGCGCCGTTGCCGCAAAATTCATCGAAGCCAAAGAGACGCCCGGCGAACTTCAAAACTTTATCAACTCGTGGCTCGCCGAACCGTGGGAAGAGGAAACTTTCGACTCCGACCCCAAGAAACTCAAGGGCTGCGAGCTCGACTACAACCGGGGCGACAAGATGGGAAGCGTGCGCGTCATGACCGTCGACGTCCAGCGGCGCGACCTCCGCTTCAACGTGCGCGGCTATGACGGCGAGAAGTCCTACCTTATCGACTGGGGCACTCTCTCCACATGGGAAGACGCCGACGCCAAGCAGGAGCTTTACGGCGTCTCTTACGTCGGCGTCGACATCAACTACCGCGAGCGTCAGGGCGAGGTCTACGAAGTCATTTATACGCGCCGCGCCAAGGGCTGGATGGCAATAGTCGGCGCGGGCGACAGCGCGCAGCTAAAGCCTTTCACCGAAACGACCTTCAACCCCTTCACGGGCAAAAAGCGGCAAATGAAATTCGTAAAATCGGGCATAAATCTTCTCACGATAAAAAGCTCGCTTTACAAGGGCGAAATCGCCGCGCGGCGCAGCGGCACGCGAAGCGACTGGCACGTGTACCGCTTTGTCGAGCGCGGCTACGTGCGCGAGCTTTTCGCGGAAAGCCCGGTCGAGAAGTACGTCCGCGGCCGCCGCGTGCGCGAGTGGAAAGTACACAGCGAAGACAACCACCAGTTCGACCTTGAATGCTACCAGCTTGCCATGGCGCACTACCTGCGCCTGCACAAATACGGGGCCATAAGGTTCACGCCGAAAATCGCCAAAGCGCAGCACACGCCGCCCGCCGCTTCCGCCGGCGCGCAGCCGCAGACGCCCGCGCAGCCAATGCCCGCCAAAAAAAAATACATCCCCATAGACCAAAGGTAAAAGATGGAAATAACAATGACATTCGACCCGGCGCCGCTGTACCGCGTCCTTGATGCCGCCAAGAAACACGTCGCGATAGAAATGCGCGAAGTTGTCCGAGGCGAAGGGGCGGCCGTCGCCAAAACCTGCCTCAAATGGTCGCCAAGCCCGCCTAAGGAGAAAACGCTAAAGCTTTCCGCCTACCGCGAAGCTTTTCTGGCAGGCGGCGGTGAGTTCAACGGCTATGCGTACCCCGTCCGCATTACTTCCGGGCGCAGGGGCGGCGTTCCCGGCCGCGTCTTTACAACTTTTAATCACACATACCATGATGTCGGCTACACCGAATATGGCACATTCAAAATTCCAACAGGCGGCTTTCATTTAAAAAAGGAGCGTTGGAATGAATTTCTGCGCGAGTGGGGAGGCATCAAGTCCGATTACCGTTCAATCTTGTCCGACAAAAAGAAAATGAGCGGCATGACAAAAGCGTCATGGCTGCAAGTCATAGTCCACGGTCTCCGCTATTCTATGGAAGAGGCGAGGCAGATTTCCCCCAAAGGCGGCATCACAAAGAAAATCGAAGCCCTTGCGCTCGACCGCGGCCTTATTGATTTCGGCCGTTCCACATGGGAGAACAAACCATACCGAATCACGCTTTACATCCGCAACCTAAGCCGCGTTGCTTACGAGACTGACACGGGCAAACTCGGGCGCGCCGTGCGCAGCCGCGAAAAGGCCATTACTGTCGCCATGGACAAGGGCGTCGGCAGGAGCTTTGAGAAGCTTGCAAAGCGCTTTCCGTATGTGCGCCGCGCATAGCGTGGTTGACGGGTGCACTGCATATATGCGCCTTTCTATCAAACAAAATAAAAAAGGAAACAAATGACAAATACGAACAACAACGCAAAGGAAATCATAAAACGCAAGGAAGCCGCCGGAATATTGGGCGTCTCCTTAACGCAGCTTGATCGCTTCCGCAGGGCCGGGAAAATACCCTATATAAAGCTTAGCCAACAATGCATCAGATACCGCCGCAGCGACTGCGAAAAGCTTCTTGAGGCTTGCACCGTAAAAAACGGAATGGGCGAAAACTAAAAAAAAGCCCGCTTGACGGCGAACCGAAAAAGCGGACTAAATGCTTTTCTAACTGCCTTTCAGTCTCAACTTTTAAGGGGCAATGTCAAGCGGGAAACATAGGAAAATTCATTTTTCAATATCGCAGGGTTGACGTGTGTGGCCATATGTATGGGCACATCGGACAAACTTAAGAAACGGCTTACCGAGGTTGAAACGGAAATCTCGCAGATAGAGGGCCGCCTTGCGCTTGCGCACGGGCTGGGCGACAGCAACAGCGCACAGGGCATAACCAGCACTTTCAGCGACAACAAATACTGGACGTCGCGCCTCGACCGCCTGCGCGCCCTCCGCGACAGGCTCGAAGCCCAAATCAGCGGCGAACCCATAGGCGGCGACCCGTCCGTAACCCTCTCCGTATTTATTCCGCAATGAAAAAGAGAGCCGCAAAAGTAACGCTTCGGGCGTCGGCCACGCCCCGCAACCCTTACAAGAACAAGCTCGAGCAGAGCCACCGCCAGATGCTGTGGGGGCACAACTACGAGGGCGCCGACAACACGCTCATGCGCCGGATGTACGGCTATTCGTGGAGCCAGACCGAGTCGCAGATGCTTCCGTACAACGACCGCGTCAAGGTCATTGCATGGCTTCGCAACGCAATGCGCAACAATCCGATAGTTGCGGGCATACTCAGGCGCTACACGCTTGGCGTCGGCACGCCCAGCCCGAGAATTTCCTACGCCGACACCGACACAAACGACAAAATAGAGCGTTTTCTGGAGAGCAAATTCGAGAATCTTCGCTTTGGCGTCAGTTCCTACGCTGCGACATTCCACCGCCTCATTTCCGTTGCGCAGACCGAGAGCGTCATAGGCGGCGAATGCTTCGCGGTGTTCATGCGCAACGGCCAGATAAGGCTCATTCCGTCGGAATTTTGCGGCTCGCCCAAAGACGTGTACGACGCCGACGGCGCCCGCGTCGAGGAAGACGGCATAATCTACTGGAAAAGCGGGGCAATACGCGCGTACCGCTTCGGCAGGCGCATAGGCGGGTGCATAAGCTTCGACGAAAAGCACACGGCGGTCGTGCCGGCGCAGTTCGTCCACCACCTCGGCACGCCGACGCGCGACGAAGAGCAGCGCTATTCGCCAAAACTGGCTCCGGCCATGTGCGCCATACAGGACTTGAAGGACATCATGAGCGCCAAGACGGCGCAAATCAAGGCGCAGTCATGCTACGCCACGGTTACGAAAAAGAACATCGCGCCCGAAATCGCGGCCGAACTCGCCCAAAGCTTCAACAGCGACCCGGACGCGCCCGATTTCGGCGACTTCATTACGGCGCGCACGAAATACAAAGCTTTGACGGCGGGCATGAACCATTACCTCGAAACAGGCGAAGACATCGAGATGATAGAGCCCAAGTTCAACGCGTCCGACTTTACGCAGTTCGCCATAACCAACTGCGACTTTATTTGCGGCTGCCTGCAAATGCCAACCGAAGAGGCCATAATAGGCTACCGCAACTCAAACTATTCCAGCGCGCGCGCCGACAAGCTGCGCTGGCACGACGCCGTCACCGACGAGCGCCTCATGTGGACGTCGTTCGCCGACAAGATCCAGTACTGGCTCATCATGCGCGGGATACTTTTGGGCGAACTCGACGTCCCCGAGGAAATCGTGCGCGAGCGCATAGACTGGATATACCCGCCGCTGCGCGAAATCGACGAAACCAAGGCTGCGCAGGCAAACATATCGCTCTACGACAAGGGGCTGCGCTCGAAAACCGAAATTGTCGGGCGCGACGGCAGGTACGCCGACGAAGTCGACAGGGAGCGCGTGCTCGAGGCCGTAAACCTCATAAAGACCGCGCGCGAAATATCCGCCGAACACGGCATTGACGCCGCCGACGTAATGCCGCTTCTCACGTCCAAAGGCGCGCCCCTTGCGCCGAAGGTTGACGAGGGGGGCGTATAGTATGGACGAAAGAAAAGTTTTCTTCACTAAATTCGAGGCCGTGCCTCCCGAACAGGGAAACAGCGCGGATATGTCGGACGTTTCGCTGCTGAGCGTGGGCCCGGCCATAGGCCACGGGCTCGACATTGACGAAAAGAGCCTTCAGACGGCGTTTGAAGCCGTGTCGGGGCGCTCCGTCAAATCCTACAACAACCACGGATGGTGCCCCGCTCCGACGGACATAATAGGCACTTTCAGCGGCGTGTACATAGACGCCGCCGCAGGCAAGCTAAAGGCCCGCAACTTCAACTTTCTCAAGACCGCCGACGCCGGCGTGCGCGAACGCCTGCTTGAGCTTGCCCAGACGCATCCCGACGTATTCGGCACCTCGCTCAACGCCGACCTTTTTGCCGTGTGGGTTATGGACGACGGCAGTGAAGTTCCGTTCTCGCCGCAGCGCCCCGAGGGCTGCTCGCGCGAAAACCCGTGCGCCCGCTTCACGCGGATATGGAGCGCCGACTTTGTCTCAGACCCGGCCGCGAACGCCGGAGGACTGTTTAACGCCGAACCGCGCGGCGGCGAGGCTTTCAACGAAAACCAAAAAACAAGGAATAAGCAGATGAAAAAGGCATTGGAATTGTTTGCCAAAAGGTTCGGCGCCGGAACGCCGAAATACGCGCTTGCCGCCGCGAAGTTTGCGGAGGGCGAGGCGGAAGAAAAGAAGCCCGTCGCCGAGGAAATCGCCGACGAGGTCGAGCGCGAGGACGAAATCAAAGTCCTCAAGGACGAAATAGACACCCTAAAGAAGAGCGTCGAGGAGCTCTCCGGCAAGCTCGAAGCCGCCGAAGAGGGGAAGAAAACGGCGGAGGCCGAAAAGAAAGCCGCTGAAGAAAAGGCCGAAGAGCTTGCCGCGAAGTTCGCCAAGTTCGGCGGCGCGGAAAACTTCTCCACCGGGGGCTCCGGCAAGGACGGTCCCGGCGACGATGAATTCGAGGCCAAGATGGCCGCGGCGCAGAAAAGCGGCGACACAAAGGAAATCCGCCGCCTGTTAAGCGTAAAAATCAACAAGAAAGGATAACGCAACAATGGCACTTACAAACTTGCAGCTTACAATCGCCGCCAAAAAAGTCATACAGGGCTTCAAGCGCGGCTTCCCTGCGCTCTCTATCATCTCGACGAAATTCGAAGAGGGCGTTTCTGAACCCGGCGACAAAATCAAGGTTCCCTTTGTAGACCTCCAGACCGAAGCGCAGGACTTCGTCGCCGGCACGGGCTACACCTTCAAGGAGTTCGACTCCACCGGCGTCGACGTCGCCCTCGACAAGAACAAGGGCGTGCCGCTCACGATAACCGACAAGCAGATGTCCGAGATGGCCGAAAACGCCCTTGAGGGCTACTTCGAACAGATGGGCATGATTCTCGGGCTTGCGGTGTTCAAGGACGTCAACAGCCTCGTCACCAAGGCGCTCGTCGGCGACGACGGCACAACCGTGGCGCTCGACACCTTCGACGCCTCCGAAGTCAACAAGCTGCGCCGCATATGCACCGATGCAAGCTGGCCTCTCATGCCTAGGGGCCTTGTGCTCGACTCCAGCCTGACCGAACCGCTCTTCAACGACGACGCCCTCAAGACCGCGTCGGCCCTCGGAAGCGACGAAGTCATCCGCGAGGGCGCAATAGGCAAGCTCTACGGGTTCGACGTCTATGAGGCCGCGCAGCTTCCCGCCAACAGCGAAAACCTCGTCGGCTACGCAATTCACCCCAGCGCAATCGCCCTTGCGTCAAAGGCGTGCGCGCCCGCCGACCCGAAGGCTGCCGCGCTCGTGGAAGACCTCCAGTACATCCCCGACCCGCAGACGGGGCTTACCTTCGTCTACCGCCGCTGGTACGACAGCGACCTCAAGCGCGTCAAGACGGTGCTCGAAGTGTACTACGGCCGCGCGCTCGTAAACAAGAACGCCATCAAGCGCCTCGTAACCAGCGCGGGCGTCGGAGGCTAAGCCATGAGGGAGCACATAATACAGCGCATAACGCTGGACGGCAAGGCCGAGATAAGCCTTGTCGCCCCCGGCGCGAACGCCCGCGGCGAATTTGTCAAGGCGCTGCGCTCCGACGGCACGAAAGAGGCGCGCCTCTGGTCGTCGAGCGGCGGCATCGTAATGAGGCGCAGACGGGAAACCCCCGCCGCGCCCGCAAAAAAGACGAAGAAGAAGCCTTCCAAGTAATGGGCATTCCCGAATATCCGTCCGACATCGCGCGCCTGCGGGTGCTTAACAACATCGCCCGCAGGCCGTCGCCGGCCGTTTTCAGGGGAAGGGAACTCAAGGCCCGCTTCTCCCTTCCGTCGCGTTCAAGGCAGATGCAGCTTGCGGGCATGCTCAACGTCACCGACGCGCTCGAGTGCATGATTGCCCTGGACGCAGGCGACGCCGCCCCCGAATCCGGGCGCGACACAATCTTCCGCAAGTCCCCCGACGGCGCGGCGGAAGAGTTCGACATAATCGACGTCCAGAGCCTCGACGGCGACGGATGCTTCACCCTGACACTTTCAAAGATATGACCGACATCGAACGCCTCACAGAGCTGTTCAACCAGCGAGAGCTTTTCGAAAGCGCCTTCAAGGAATACTTCAAGGCGCATTTCGACTGGCAGATTGTGTCCACCTTCGACAAGGAGGACGTCAAGGAGGACAGCATCGCAATCTTTTTCAGCGAGGGCGCCGGGCGCGCCGAGGGCGAAAGCCGCAACGCGCCGCTCACGGGCGGCTACAGGGAGCAGGGGCGCTTCGACTGCCAGCTTTCCATCGTCGTCACTTCGCGCCGCCGCAACCGCGACAAGCGCGACTTGGACTTGACCGTCGCAAAACTGCGCGGCCTTATGACGCGCGGCATGCTTTTCCGCAGCAGCGCAATCACGGGCATGAAGGACTACCTCATCGGCCCGGTAAATTTCAGCGGTCGCTCCGACTCCATAGAAGAGTCGGCGAGCCGCTCCGAACTTTCATACTCGTTCATCGCAGCCATACGCCCCGAAGCGTGGGATGCAGTATCTTAAAAAGAAAAGGAGACAAAGACATGCCCGAAATACCGGACTTCTACAACCCGCACGAAATAGACATATCAACGGAAAACGTCACCATCGGCGAAATCGAATACATTGTCGACAGCTGGTCGAAGAACCCGACCGACGTAAAGAACGACTCCACCGACTCTAAAGGTGTGGTGCGCGGCTCTTGGTACGTCACCGGCAAGCCGACGCTTTCGCTGACTGTCAGGAAGGTCAAAGGCAAAGACCCCGACCCGCAGCAGTACGAGGAATTCACGTTCAAGGACAATAAGTGGGTCATAGTGGCCAAGCCCACCGTATCGGGCGGCGCGGGCACCGAGACAACCTACGCGCTTGAGTGCGACGACGCTTCCACGTTCCCCGCATCCAATTAATCCCCGCCCGCCGAAGCAATGGGAATGCCTATGCAGCCGGACGAGGAGCGCCTGATGGCGGCCGCCGTCAACAGGCAGAGCCGTATCAGGCACATGTCGTTTTTGCCCCTGAAATTCAAGTACGAATTTCTCGGCATGCACCTTCGCGCGCTCACGCTTTCCGACGTTAATACGCTGTTTGCTTTCGGCAACCCGCACATGCGCGGCGGCATTCCCGACGTCGAACACGCCATGCAGGTGCTTTGGCTGTGTTCGGAGGGCTACTGTGCAGACCCTGCCAAGGCGTCGGCGTTCGCCAAAAAACTCGCGTCCAAATACGGCGGCGCCGAAATCATCCGCGCCGCAGAAAACTTCATCGACGACATGTTTTTGGACTCCGGCGTGTGGCCCGCCCCCGAGGAAGAAAAGCACGAAAAACGCAAGCCGCCAAAATACGCCTACGCCGCGCGCATAGTGGCCGAACTCGCATTGCGCTACCGTTGGACGGAGGGCGAAATCCTCGCAATGGAACTGCCGCGGGTCTTTGCATACCTGCACTTGGGGCGCACCCACGCCAACCCCGAATATTCGTGGCGGCAGCTCACCGACTGGACGGGCGCGGAAATTTTAAGGAGAAAACGGAGGGAAAAAGATGGCATCGAAGCTTGAAGCCAAGCTCGGCTTGAGCACGGAGGGATTTGCAAAGGGCGCGCAGGAGGCGCGTTCGGAAATCCAAAAAACGGAAGCCAAAGCCGTAAAAAGCGGCAAGGCAATGTCGGCCGCATTCAAGGGGCTTGGCGGCATGATCGCCGGGGCTTTCACCATAGGCGCGGCCAAGGAGTTTATAAACGACCTCGACGCGCTCGGCAAGAGGGCCAAAGATTTGGGCGTGTCTGCCGCCGCCCTCAAAGCCATGGGCGAAGAGGCCAAAGACGCGGGCATGGAAATGTCCGAATTCGACGACGCCATGAAGACCTTTGCCGAAAAGATGGGCGCGGCCGCGTCAGGCACGGGCACGGAAGCCGACGCCCTCAAAAAGCTCGGCGTAAGCGCCAAAGACGTCAACGGAACTTTCAAGACAACCGAACAGCTTCTTATGGACGTCGCAGACGCTTTCAAGGCGGACGCCGCCGGCGCGGAAACGGCAAAGGTTGCGGCAGACCTTTTCGGCGGCTCGTCGCTGAAAATGGCGAGGCTTCTCGAACAAGGCAGCAGCGCCCTCAAAAGCCAGGCAGCCGATTTCGAAGTTTACAACGACGCAAGCCGTTCGGCGGCGGAACTCAACGAGGCGCTGAACAATGTCACCGCCGCACTGGGCAAAATCGGCGCAAGGTCGGTCAAGGGCTTCAGCCAGATGATCGACATGGCAAAGTCTGCGGAATTTTCCATAACGGGGCTGACGTTCAATTTCAAAAAGCTCCATGAAATCCAGCTTAACAGGGCTGTCCAGCGCGCAAACAAGGAAGCGCTCGAAAACATCAAGAAGCGCGAGCGCGCGCAGGCCGAGGCCGCCAAGAAAGCGCAGGCCGCGGAGATTGAATACCATGATTCAATCTTGAAATCGCAAAAGACCGTTACCGATGCCCTCAACAAAAATCTTTCGGCACAAGACAAGCTCAAAAACGTGCTTCTCGAAATCTCCGCCATCAAAAAAGATATGGCCGATTTGGACGAAGGCACAGCCGAATATGCCAAAGAATACAACAAGCTCGCGCAGAAAACGGTCGAGCGCCTCCAGCTCGAACAGTCCGTAAAAAAAGAGATGGACGCAGAACGCACCAAGGCGGTTGCCAAAATCTCCGCCGCCGAAAAGAAAATTCTCGATTTGGAAAAACAGGGCTGGAGCTTCAAAAAGAAGATGCTCGAAGCTGAAAGGGAGCTTGCCGAAATATCCGAGGAAATGTCTTCCGCATCATCGCTGCAGGAACAGGCCGACGCGCAGGAGAAGTACGCCGACAAGCTCATAGAGATTGCCGAACTCCAGAAGGAGCACGACGACGAAATGCAGAAGCGCCGCGACGACGCCAAAAACGCCGAAAAAGAGCTTCAAGACCTTTATAAGGAGCGCAAGGGAATCTTCAAGGAGATTGCAGACAAGGCCAAGGAGGCTACGGAATCCACGCTCAAGCTTGCGGGCGAAAAGGGGAGCGGCAAGGTTGGCAGCAAAATGAGGCGCGCCGAAGACGCCGACAAGCTTGCCGAAGAGGCGCTCGCCGACGGACGCATGAACGACTATTTCAAATACAGCGACCGCGCAAAGGGCTTGCGCGAAGGCGCCGCTCAGGACCGCAAGGGGATGCTCGAAGACAAGGGCGCGCGCGCCCTCGAAAAGGGCGACATGGAAACCTACAACCGCCTCAAGGAAGAATACAGCAAAGAGGGTTTCGGGACGCAAAATCCCAAGGAAGATCAGGCCGAAATTTTAAAGGAAAATCTGGACAACACGACGAAGCTTAAGGAACTTATGGAAGAGCTTGTCGGGGGGCTTAAAGATGGCTAACAGGACATATTACAACCGCATGGACATTCCGGCGCTGTACTCTTCGGGACAGCCCGACGGCCCCATAAAAATAGATTTTCCGTTCGCCGACTACGGCGACACCACTACGCTGACAATTTCGCGCGACTACCTCGTAAAGGACAAATATTACACGCCGCTTAAGCTCGACTCCAAGATAAATCTGCCGGAAATCCTCGACCTCAAATACGAAGACCCGTCTTTCGATTTCGGGTCGGGTGCGTCATGGCCCGTCGACCTTCCGCTAAATTTGGCAGCCCTCAACGGTGCGACCGTCAGCCTCCCGCCGAATGCGGCAAAGGCCATTTTGGTGTCGCAGGGCGCCCCGCAGCCCGTGGGCGGCGGCATTGCGAGGGTAACGCGCACTTACGCGACAATACCGCAGCCCCGCAACGAGCGAGCCGTTCAGAGCGTGACATTCTTCGGATATTCGGGGGCGGGAACGGGCAATTCAGCCACATCGCCCTGTACAGTTACGGAGGGCAATCCATATTTTACGGTGACAGGTTTCCCCGACAGCTGGCAGGACGGCGCGCGCATATCTGTAAAATATTCATATGAGTATTGGGTGACCGGAGGGCACAAAAAATCCGGCGACGTTATCGTTTACGGCACCATATTCGGCGGAGTGTCGAAGATACTGTCGGCGACCTTTTCCGAATGGAATCACCGCACAACCGGAACGACCGCCACGCTGATCCAAGCCGTGGCCGACCGAGACCCGTACGCCGCGAACGCCGACGGCTTCAACCAGTATACTTATGCCCACATACCGTCGGATTCCATTACAAACCCGCTGATCAGTCTTGTCGGCACGAAAGTCGCGCCGCCGAACAACATTTTGACCGCAAGCACATCTCCGACCGTGACCGAATACCAGGAGTGGACAAGGAACAAAAGGCCCTACCAGTTTGCCGACAGCACAATATCGCGCTGGATGGGCAATATTTACCAGATAGTAACGCCTTTCGTGTTTTCACAATGACCAAGAAGGCCCTCGCAGATTTCCTTATCGGGCGCGGCTTCGACATTCTAGCCGTACTGCGCCTTTGCCGCTATCCCGCGCTGAAGTCTTTTGTCATCAACTGCCCGAGCAACGCGTTCCCTGCCGTCATCTGCGACGAATACGGTGCCCTTGTCGATGTTGAGCCTTCGAACGGCCATTATTCGGTAGCGCTTGCAGCCGAAACGCGGTGCATCAGGATTGTCATAGCGCAGAACTTGACCCAAGACGAGTCCCCCTCGGACGCGCAAATCGAAGGCGTTTTCAATGGCCGGCGTGTTGCCGCCCAAAAATTCCATTCCGAAACTTCCGGGGCGGGGGACTGGCGCATTTCCCGTATCTATTGGTATCTTTCAGGGCGCGGTTGCGGGCTTCCTGAAGCGCTTGGGGCGGAGTCCATGCCGAATGCGGGTTGACGCAGGGGGCAATATATATGGACAAGACAATCCCATTGACGCTTGACGTCTACAAGCCCGTCGACCCCGGAAACTGTTTTAAAATCTGGCGCGGCGACTCCGTCGTGTTTAATTTTACGTTCAAGGGCAACGGAACCGACATCCCGCCGACCGATGCCGACAAGCTGCGCGTCTTCGCCAAGCGCATAATGCCCGGAGGGGATGTTGACAAAGACGCGCAGCCGCTTTTTGCCGCCGATTTCACCGACCCAATAACAAAGGCGTCTTTCGGCAGCACTCAGACGGCGGGAGACGCGGGCTACTATCTCATGACGGTAATGTTAATGAAAGGCGAGACCGTCGTAACCGCGCAGGGGATAAAATTCGAACTTCTCGAAAACGGCTACGCAGGCATATACCAGCCCTCGGAGGATTTCCGCGACGAAGTTGTGGACGCAAAGAATCAGGCGCAAGCCGCCGCCGAAGCCGCCGCCGATTCGGCCACGGCGGCAGGAAATTCCTCAAGTGCGGCGGCCTCGTCCGCTTCATCCGCCGATGCGTCAGCCCAACAGGCCGCCCAAGACAAAAGCGCCGTTTCCGAAATGAAAACTTCGGTGGAGAACACGAAAACCCAAATCGACAACACCGCGAAACAGGTTGCCCAAGACCGCGCCGCCGCCGAAGCCGCCGCCGGAACTGCTGTAAACGCAACAGACCTAGCCGCGCTTTGCAGGCGCGCGGCGAATGTCGGGTTCTTCCAATTCGACGGCGGAAATGCCGCGCTTGCAAAAGCAATATCGTCATTGCCTTTGTCTATGGCCTTCATGTTTCAGAAGACAGGCGATATTGCCAACTACACACTTTACGCGGGCAACAACGCGCTCGGCAATGCGTCAAATGCGGGCATTTGCATTGCCAAAAATAACGGCAACACTTCTGTTGTGCAGCTTCGCACAGAAAGCGGAGGCACTCTTTCCCAAGGGTATTTCAACGACACGTCTCTACTGGACGGCAAGCTGCACTCGGTTGTCGTGATTGTTACGGACAAACTTTCGTTGTACATTGACGGCTTGGCTGTTTCGTTTTCTTCGGGCTCATGGACTGGCATATCGGCTTCGGAAATTGCCACGCCCCGCACGTTTTATGTCGGCAACGGCTCGGGCTATGCGCTTTCGCGCGTCAAAATCTTCAACTTCGACATGACAGCCGAAGGCGCGCCGTACACGGTGGCCGACTACGCGGCGGGCATAGAGCCGAGTCCGGCGTTTATGCGCGGAGGCGTGTTTTACGATTTGTCCCTGTTCGGTTCGTACAACAGCACAACGATAACGTCTTGCGCGGTTGCCGACGGCATCATGACTATAGTAAAAAATGCGGGAAGCGTCGCATATGTAACTTTTCCTTTATCCGGCGCGATTGACCCCGGAGAGACTGTAGAATTGATCCTTGTTACGGATACAAATCCTTATTTGGTAGGATTGCTTCCGTCGGCAACCTACGTTTCGGCGGATATCGAACGATTTGGGAGTATTAATCCTACAAATGGAAAGTATTCGTTTGCGGCAAGCAAGCGGCTGACCCATTTGGGCATAATGCTGACGAGCACGACCACGACGTTGAACATATCGCAACTCACAATTCGCCGCAACGGCGCAGTTCTCGCATTGTCCGACGCCGCCGACGCCTCGCAAATCCGCGACAAAAGCGGCAACGGCAACCACGCGCTCATGAGCGGCACGGTGCTGCCGTCCAAAAACAACAATCCCGCGCGGTGCTCGCAGACAATAAGCTGGGCGGGAACATCGACGCTTCAAAATGTCTGCGGCGATGCGGCAATTCCCGCGAACAGCAAAGTCACGGCATACGCCAAGGCTACGGGCGCGCTAACGGCCAGCTTCAAGGCGGGCGCGAATACTGCACAGTCAAAGGAACTCGCGGCGAACACGCTCACTGAAATCGGCTCGTGGCTTTGCGAGGCTTCAGGCGCGTTCAGCGTTCAGCCATCGGCGGCCTACACTGGAAGCATCGAAACTTATTTAACAATCGAAAGGCTTTAATATGGCTCAAGAAGACACACTCGGACTCATAGACATGGGCGGCGGCAGATTCTGCCGCGTAAAAAAAGTAACAGTCGTCTGCGACATCACCGACGCGGACGGCAACATGCTCGAACGTGACGGCTTCACGCAGTCTCCAGACAGCATCATAGAACTCACGGGCGCGGAACTTGCGGGGCTGGAACTGCCCGTGCAGGCGGTCGCAGACAAAATTTTCAACACAAACGAAGGGTAAGTTATGGAAATCAAAATCAACAAAAAGAACAAATGGGCATGGGGCGCGGGCATACTGCTCACGGTCATAGGCGGCATTCTAATCGCCGTTTTCGACGGCAAGGATGACACCAATATCGACCTCGACAAGGCGCTTAACGACACGGGCGCGGCTGTCAAAGTCTTCAAGGACGGCGACGACGGCTCCGGCGCTTCTACAGCCGTTACGGAGGCAAAATAAGCATGCTTGCGGCGTTGACGGCGTTATTTACGGCGCTCGCCAACGCTGCGGGCGCATTCTGCAAATGGGTTGATTACCAGCCCCTAACCAAACGATGGGAATACGAAGATGAAATCGACAGTCTGCAAAACGAAATCGAAGAGCTGCGCGCTTCTGGCGGCAATGACAATAACCAGCGCGCTGACGCTTTGCGGCTGCGCATCGAAGTACTCCACGCCCGCCTTAAACATCTACCAGCCGGACGTACTGACGATTGAGGCCGGTGCGTCCGTTCAGACCGTTGACGGCATTTACACCGCGCAGACGCGCGAGACATGGCACAGCGACAAACGCTACCGCGAACTAGAACGCAAATATCTAAACCTTTTGGAACAATGAGCGAACAGGAACTAAGGTCACTCATGGCGGGGTTGCGGGCGGATTTGAAGAACATCTGCCGGAGTCTCGACACGCAGCGGCAGGAAGGCAGAGAACGCGGCGAAAAAATTGTCGGACTTCTTGGAAAGACGGCAGACATAAACGCGCGCCTCAAGAGCGTCGAAAATCACATAAATACGGAATGCGTTGTAAAGAACGGCACTATAAACGACATAAAGCTCAAGCTGGAACGCCTGCGCGTATCGTTTGTTTGGATTGTTGCCGGCAGCGCCGCTGGCGGCGGGGTATCCGCGGGCGTTTTCGAAATTGTTGGCAAACTTTTCAGCTGACAGCCCCAATTTTCCACCGCCCCATTTCGGGGCTTTTTTTTGTGAAAAATATTTTAACTTTTTTTAGAAAAAATGTATTGACAATTTTTCAATAATAGGCTTTTATATTGTCATAAAAATCAAACAGTTCTTTGAAAAAAAATTTGGGTTCAACGAAAAGGCGCGCGTTGCGCCGCGCGGAGGCAAGCATGGAGAGCATTACGAAGTGCTCAAGTACTTCGCGCTCGATTCGATGCGAAACAAGATGCAGGCTGAACGCCGCCGCTTGGAGGCCGCCCTTAATAAGGTGGTGGAATCGCAACGGCTTTTTGGCTTTACTACGGTGTCGGACATTGGCTCATTTAAGATTGACGGCGAGATTTATAGCAATTTCTGCGGAGACGGCACCAACAATGCGGAGGTTTGCGCCGTTGACGCGGAAGAATTTGCCAACGCCGAATTTGTATCGCGCCGGCAGGTGTACAACCCGAAAGCGCCTTTTACGCTTGTGAAATTTGAGAATCCCAAGCAGATTAATGTCGCATACTCAGATTGTGCCGAAGAATCGAGCGTTGTAAAAGTTGACAACGTATTGGGTTTTGCCATTTGGGAGCGTAAACTTAAAATCTTCACGAAAAAGAGGTAAGCATGGACATTTCAAAGCACGTTGAGTATATAAAGCAACGTCTGGCTTGTGCGGGGTCCAAATCATGCTTTCTGGCCGTCTATGAAGACGATGAAAGCCTGAGCTATTTCCGCCCATCCGAACGGTGGAAGTCTAATGCCGAACACACGGAGTTTGTAAATAAAGTCGCCGCTGCGCTGCGCGCGGACGGCATCACCGTCGAGGTTAAGACCTTAAACACCTCGGCGTATTGGCGTTGGCTCGCCCAAAAGGGATACAAGGACGGCGAGGAAAGGCGCGCTGAATTTGTTTTAGAAAATGAATAAGCATAAATCAACTCGCGGCGGTGCACGTGTCGGCGCCGGCAACAAAAAGGGTGTAAGGCTTAAGGCGGAGACGCGCAAGCAAAGGCAGTTTAGGGCGACGGATGCCGAATGGGAACGACTTGAAAAATTAGCCCCGCGCAACCGCAGCCGTTATATACGCATGGCGCTGGGCATTGATGACAGCCTTTTCACAAATGCCGCCGCGAAGACACCTCCGCCCGGCGCGCGGAGTTCGTCTTCATTTGCGAGAAATGGCAGGTAATAAATTTGTTTTGCTCTGCAACACTTCTGCAACACTTTTCGTAAAAGCCGCATAAATAAAGGGATGAATCTTAGCTTTTAAGTCCGCTGCGTCTACCATTCCGCCACCCGAGCTTTTAAAGGCTATTCTTTATTTTTATTTTTAAGCTTTCTTCAAGCGCAAATTTTTATCGTACCTCCGCGTTCGCCCACCTGAACGCCGTCATCATGACGACCCAGAAGCTTATGAGCACGCTGGTGCTCGCGAACGGCGATCCGAAAACCGACATCGCAAGAACCGCCGCCAGCGCCGCGAAAAGCAGCACCGACTGTATGCTGTACTGGCGCCTGAAAATCCACAGCAGCAGGAAACACAGCGGCGTGGCGAACGACAGGGCCAGCCCCACAATGCCGTTTTCGAAAAGCTTTTCCATCAGATCCGACTTCGGCGTGAACCATACGCCTTCGCCGAGATCTACGCCCTGGTAGAAGCTGAACACCGTGGGAAATGATTCCGAGCCCCAGCCGAAGAGGGGACGCATCTCCATTGGCTCTTTGATGTCGCTGAGAATTGCCATGCGCTCTTGGGCGGTTATGACGCTGCTGTGCTGGGCGTTGGCGAGAATCTCTTCGGAAGGACCGCTGAGGTTGCAAAGCCACACCGCTGCCGCCCCGACCGCCGCCGAAGCCGCGAGTATGGCGTAAACCGCAAAGGGCGCTATCATTATCGACGGGCTTTTGGCCATGCGCACCCTTTTTGATTCCGGCGCATGCCGCCTCATGGACGATTTTGTTGGCAGGACGTCGGCTGCGAGAATAGCAAAACCGAAAGCCGCGACACCCAGCGACAGCGCCTTCTCAAGCGGTGTGGCGCAGCAGAATACGCTCCCGAGCAGCAGCAGGGCAACGACGGTAGCGGCGAATCTTGCCGAAAGGAGGATCGTCATGGGTGAAAACCTTTGCGATGTGTAAGACGCCACGACAAAAGACGCCGCCATCCACAGCAGCGCGAAAGCGGTCCACTGCGAGGACTCTGGAAATGTCGAGAAGAAGTTGCGCCCGAGCGCGGGCATTTCGAGGATGTCTATGGAATTCACAAACGCGTATGCGAAACCGAAAAGCGCGAGAAAGCCGGCGATTATCGCGCAGATCATGAATATTTTCATCATAACGAAGCGCGATTCGGTTATAAAGTATATTGAAAGCGCGCCCGCCGCCGCCGCCAGTATTTCAAGCTCGCCCAGTATGGCGTGCGTCCCCGAAATCGCCGAGGAGGTTATCAGGCTGGGGTTGTCGGTGTTCAACACGAAATATTCCATGCCGTCCATCATCTCGACGGTTACCGACGGGGATGCAACGCCCACGCAGACGATGCCCAAAGATATAAGGTATGGCACGAGCGCGAGAAAATATTTCTGCGTGTTGAACCTTGGTGCGTCGAGCCATACGCGCTTGTAGACAACCACGTTTATCGGCGCGAGAATGCCAAGGGCGATGAAAAGCCCGACGGACAGGGCCGAATGACCGGAAAAAAGAAGGGAGGGCACGAGCACCATCGCCACTACGTTCCATACGAGCAGGCGTTCGCTGCCGTGGCGTTCCGTTTTAATAACTACGTCTTCGTCGCGCATGTCTGTTAGCCTCCAAAGCAGATTGACGCGGCGACTTCCGCCGCGGATTCGGGCCCTTCAAGCCGTTCCAGTACGGCGAGGGCGAATTCAACCGCCGTGCCCGCGCCGCGCGATGTTATCACGTTTCCGTCTGTCACGACGGGCGCGGAGGAGTCGCAGTTTTTGAGCTTTCCAATTACGGAAGTGTGCGCGGTGCATTTGCGCCCTTCAAGGATTCCCGCCTCTTCAAGCAGGAGCGGGGCGGCGCAGATTGCCGCCACAAGCCTGCCGGCGTCGTGCTGGTCTTTGAGCGCCTTCAAAAGCGGTTCGAAGCCGATGTGTTCGTATGTTCCCGGGCCGCCGGGCAGGATTATGGCGTCGTAGAAGGAGCCGCGCGCCTCGTCGAAAAGTTCGTCGCAGTCCATGGCGATTCCGCTCCTTCCGACTATTTGCAGCTCGTCGTGCAGCGAGGCCGTCGTAACGTCCACGCCCGCGCGCCTTAAAATGTCAATGGGGGCGACCGCTTCGAGCTCCTCCACCTTATCGAACAATATTACCAGTGCTTTTTTCATCAGTAGGGGTTTTTATAAAGTTTAAAATTTCAGTCCAGTAGCCGTCGGATTCCGAGAGCTCCAGATGCCCCGTGTCGTCGAGCCACACGAGGCGGGCGGGCGACTTCGCCGCCGCGAAATTCATGCGGGCGTTGCGCGGCGGCACTATCCTGTCACGGGTGCCGTGCAGGAACAGTATGGGCGCCTTTGTCTTTTCGATGCGCGAGACGTTGTTGAGGATGTCCCACGGGACTATGTTCCAGGGCAGTATGGCGTAGACGCCCTTCGCGACGCCGCCCGAGATTATGAGAGCGCGCGCATTGGGGTGCCTTGCCGCAAGGTGGGTTGCGGGCGCGCTGCCGAGGGAGTAGCCGAACAGCACAATGTCATTCTCGTCGAATTTCAAAACTTCGGTAGCGTATTTCCATGCGGCATCGGCTGCTTCGTAAAGCTTTTTCTCGCTGGGCTTTCCCTTGCTCAGGCCGTATCCCACATAGTCGTAGCCGAGCACCGAAACGCCCGTCGCCTGGAATGTGCGCAGAATAGGCTCTATCATGCCTAGGTCTTCGCCGTTGCCGTGGCTGTATATCACGCAGTATTTCGAATTCTCGGCAGGAAGGTATAGCCCGGCGATGTCCGTGCCGTCTTCCAGCTTGAAAAACACGTTTTCACTCCCTGCGGCATATGTTGGCGCGGGCGCGGGGAATATTATGACGTGCGCAAAGAAGCGCGCAAAAAGCAGTATCAGCGCGTATGCGACGGCGAAGCCTATTGCCAGCATCAGCAGGATTTTCACAGTTCGCCCCCCATTCTGTCGAGGGTCTTCCAATGCGCCGCCTCTATCGTTTCGGGACGGCGTTCGGGGGCGAGCCCGGGGCTTTGCTCAATCCATTTTAGAAGGATTTCGGCGTCTTCGCACGCGCTCTTGGCTATGGAGCCTATCTGCTTGCGGCGCTTTGAAAACACCTTGCGCATCAGGGTTTTGGTCTTGGGCGAGAAAACGTAGGCGTCGGGTTTGAGCCTCAGCGCCAGAAGCATGGAGTCCACGTTCGGGCGCGGGTGGAAGCATGCGGCCGAAACCTTGTGCGGCGGCAGGACATCGTACGCTTCGCCCAGGCATATCGATATGGGCGAGTACTCGCCGCTGTCGCGCCGCGCAGAAAAGCGCAGCGCGGCTTCCTTCTGCAGCATGAGCGACATTGCCTTGGGCAGCGGCCCCGACAAAACCCTGTCGAGCCATGGCGTGCTTATCGCGTAGGGCAGGTTGGCCACTATCTTGAAATCCGCCGCCTTTTCTTCGGGCAGCGCGGCCAGCGGGAAATCCACAGCGTCCGCGTTTATCAGGTTCAGGCGTTCGCGGCCTTCGAAATGTTTTGAAAGGAACGCGAAAAGCGTCCGGTCAAGCTCGACCGCATAAACGTTCGCCCCGCGCCCGAGCAGCGCGCCCGTGAGCGTTCCGAGCCCCGGGCCGACTTCGACGACATTGTCGCCTTCGCGGACGTCTGCGAGTTCGAGCGATTTCCTGACGATGTTGGAGTCCACCAGAAAGTTCTGCCCGAGTTTCTTCACAGGGGCGTGCTCAAGCTCGCGCAAGAGCTCCGTCGTCTGCGACGGGCTCAACTGTCCGTTTTTATCCATATATTAAAGTATTTTCGCAACTTATGCCCCATAGGGCAATATTTTTAATAAAAAATTCTTTCAAAGCCCGCGCATAGGGGTAGATTCTGTTCTTATGAATTCAGCCGACAGACTTGTTGAAATTGTCAAAGCATTGCGCGCGCCCGACGGCTGCCCGTGGGACAGGGAGCAGACGCACAAGAGCATACGCGGGCACCTTGTGGAGGAATGCGCCGAACTGCTCGAAGCCATAGACCTTGAAGATCCCGCAAAAATGCGCGAGGAATTGGGCGACATTCTTTTGCACATAGCCCTGCACGCCGAAATCGCGGCGGAGCAGGGCGATTTTTGCCTCGACGACGTTATTGCCGAGCTCAACGACAAGCTTGTGCGCCGCCACCCGCACGTGTTTTCCGGCCTCAGTGCCGAGAGCAGCGACGACGTTTTGAAAATTTGGAAGGACGTCAAGGCGAAGGAGAAAAAAGAGAGGGTTGTGGGAGCGCTTTTCGACGGAATACCTCCGCAGCTTTCCGCGCTGCGCTATGCCTACGACATCGCCAAAAAAGCCCCGCCGGAGCTTTTGGACGGCGTTGCGGCGTGCGGACAGACTTCAAAGGAAAAGGAGCTTGGAAAGAAGATGTTCGAGCTCGTGCGCGAGGCCGCCAAAAGCAAGATTGAGCCCGAGGCCGCGCTCAGGGACTACATTTTAGAAATCAGGAAAGAATCCGAAAAATAACGGATGCGGGATTGCGGCGCAGAGGACGAAAGTGTGAGGCTCGAAACCAAAAACGGGCCGCGCGACATTGTCGTGCAGATAAAAAGCTCGCCGCGCTCGCGCAATTTCCGCATGTGGGTTGCCGGCAGCGGCAGGGTTGTCGTCTCAAAGCCATCGAGGGCGTCAAAGGCCGCCGCGCGCGAGTTCCTTTTGTCCAACGCAGCGTGGCTCGAAAAGCGCCTTGATTCGTTCAAGCCCCCGCTTTCGCTTCTGGGATATCTTTCGGAAAATCCGTTTGTTTACGCCGACGGCAAAAAATTCCGCATATGGCTCAAACCCTCAAGGTCGGGGGGATTTTTTGTGGAGGACGCGAATGCGTGCGGGGTCGTTTTCGCGTACGACGAAGCCGACGCGGAAAGATCGCTTCAAAAGACCTTTTTGAAATACGCCGCCGAGAAAATTTCCGCGCTTGCCAAAAGGCATTCCGACGAGACCGGCATGGGCTTCGGGCGCATAAGCGTGCGCGGGCAGTCGAGCAGGTGGGCGTCGCGCTCGTCCACGGGTACGCTGTCCTTCAACTGGCGCATGGTTCTGCTGCCCTGCGAACTGCAGGATTACATTGTCTGCCACGAGCTCGCCCACGTGCGCTTCATGGACCATTCGGTGTCGTTTTGGATTTTCCTCAACAGGCTTCTGCCCAACGCCAAAAGCCTGGACGCGCGGCTTTCCAAAGAGGGTTCGGAAGTATTTTCAGTGGCGAGGTAATACAATGGACGAATCAATCCTCCACTGCGACCTCAACGGATTTTACGCCTCGGTCGAATGCATTTTCCGCCCCGAGCTTAGGCGCGTGCCGATGGCGGTTTCGGGTAATCCCGAGAACAGGCACGGCATAATCCTCGCCAAAAATGAGCCGGCGAAAAAGTTCGGCATACAGACCGCCGAGACCATATGGCAGGCGAAGCGCAAATGCCCGAAGCTCGTGCTCGTGCCCGCGCGCCACGGCGTCTACGGCGAGTATTCCAAGAAGGTTAACGAGATATATTCGCGCTTTACGAACAAAGTCGAGCCTTTCGGGCTTGACGAGTCTTGGCTCGACGTGTCGGGAAGCCGCAAGCTTTTCGGAAGCGGCGTGGAAATTGCCGACAAAATCAGGAAAACCGTCAGGGAGGAGCTTGGGCTTACCGTGTCTGTGGGCGTCTCGTTCAACAAGGTATTTTCGAAACTGGGCAGCGACTACAAAAAGCCAGACGCCACGACGCTAATCTCGCGCGAAAACTTCCGGGAAATAGTCTGGCCGCTCGACGTGTCCAGCCTGCTGTTTGTCGGGAAGCGCACGGCGGAATCCCTGCGGCGCATGCGCGTGCTCACCATAGGAGAGCTCGCCGCGACTGACAAAAAGCTGCTCGAACGCAAGTTCGGCGCGCATGGCGGATACCTCTACGAGGCCGCGAACGGACTTTCCGAAAGCGAAGTGGCCTTTGCGGGTGAGAGCGACGACGCGAAGTCCGTGGGCAATTCCGTAACCTATCACAGGGACATTTCCGGCATGGAGGAAATCCGAGCGGCCGTCATAGACCTTTCCGAAACCGTGTCGGCTCGCCTGCGCCGCAAGGGCTTCAAGGGCTCCGTCGTGCAGGTTGCGATAAAAGACCCGCAGTTCCACTGTATAACGCGCCAGACCACCGTCGAGAACCCGACCAACCTTGCGGGCGATATCGCCGACGCCTCCATGAAGATAATCATGCGCGAATGGGATATCGACTCCCCTGTGCGGCTTCTTGGCATATCCGTTACGGGGCTTATCCCCGCGTCGAGCGCCAGCACCCAGATGTCGGTATTCGACGAGGAAAACGTGACGCGCCAGAAAAGGAAGAACGTGCAGGATGCCATGGAAAAGGTGCGCGAAAAATTCGGGCGCGGAAGCATAAGCCGCGGCGCGGTCGCATGGAGCGACATTTTCGGCCCTGCTGCAAAAAAGAAGAAGAAAAAGCAGCAATGAGGCCGCTGCGCGCATTTTTTGTTTTAAACCCAGGCTAAAAATGCTAATCCTTGAGTTTTTAAAGCCATGAAAAATATTTTAAGGGACGCATATTTGTTTGCCGCCGTCTGGGCGGTTTTTCTGGCGGGCAGGCTCGCGCTGCTCGCCGTTTTCGCGCCCGAAAACACCCATCCCACGTTCCAGTGGTTTGTCATGTCCACGCGATTCGACTTTGTCGTTGCCACGTATTTCGCGATACCCGCGCTTGTGATGACCGCCTTGGCCGCCTTTACAAAATTCAAACTGCGCGCGCTTAAAAAGTTTTACATAAGCTTCGCAATATTCGCCGCGATCGCCATCGCGTCGGTCAACATAGGTTTTTTTCGCGAATACCACAGCCAGTACAACTACTGGATTCAAGGCCTGTTTTTCGACGACTTGGGCGCCATATTCGGCACAATATGGAAAACCTACAACATTCCCCTCATTTCCGCCGGGCTTCTTGTCGCGCTCGTCGCTTCCGCATTCATAACTTCGAAGGTTTTCAAACTTACGGACAACATTGAAACTCCGGCCGTCTTTAAGAAGTTCCCGGCGAAAATTGCGGTTGCTTTGGTGATGGTTTTCGCGGGTGTCGTCCTCATACGCGGCGGCAGGCTCTCCGGGCGTCCGCTCCAGATGCGCGACATAATCGTGTGCGATTCCGACTTCCTCAACAACCTCGTGCCCACTTCGGCTTTCTGCCTGAAAAACGAGCTCAAAAAATGCCTAGAGGTGCAGTTTGACGGCCGCAAAATAGACAAAGCCGCCCTCAGGGGCTTTTCGCGCGAACTGTTCGGCTCTGACGGCGGCGGCAATCTCGCTGCGGCGCTTGCGAAAACCGCCAAGGGAACCCCTTTGAAATCCCCGCCCGAGCACGTGTTTTTTATCGTGTGCGAAAGCCTGTCGGCGTGGCCGACGTTCGACGGCCTCAAAAAATACAACCTGATGCCGGAATTCGAAAGGCTCTCTAAAAGCTCCGTGCACACGAACAACATGCTCACCGTATCCAACGGCACGATGTCGACCATGTGCTCGTTCATAAGCGGCATTCCATTCGCCGGCATACTCAACCAGAGCCTTTACAAAAATTCCAACGGCGCGTTCTCGCCCGCCGGGTACATGGAAAAGCTCGGGTACGAAACCAACTTCTTCTATGCGGGCCAGATGAGCTGGCACGACATAGGAAATTTTGCGAAGCTCAACGGCTTCAAAAACGTGGTAGGCGGGGAAAAATTGAGCAAAGATTTTGGCCACGTCGAATGGGGCATACGCGACGACGAGCTCTTTGACGGCATTGTCGCGACGGACTTTTCAAAGCCTTCCTTCAATTTGATTCTCACGGTTTCGAATCACCCGCCTTTCGACATAGACCTGAAAGCTTTCGGATGTCCGAACCCGGTTGATACCGAAAACCAAAAGGTTATAAACCACATGTGGTATTCCGACAGCCGGATTGCAAAGTTCATCGAAAAAATACGCGCGAAATACCCCAACTCCGTAATCATCGTCACCGGCGACCACCCCGCGCGCGTTTTCCCCGAAGGCGAACGGCCCACTTCCGAAACCCGCATGCTCGTTCCCCTCCTCATATCCGGCGCCCCAATCGAAGATGCCGGAGTGGCGCGCCGCATACCTTTGGCCCACCACATCGACATTATCCCCTCTATCATAGAAATGTGCGCCCCGAAAGGCTTCGAATACAGCAGCTGGGGAGAGTCCGTATTCGGCCGCCGCGAAGGCGAAACCCTCACGAACAACACCAGCGCCTTGGTCGGCGAAAAGGTTTTTGAATCCGGCTCCGCGGGATGCCCCGAAGAACTGCGAAACCGCATATACAAATCCATGGAGCTCGCGTACTGGTGCGCCCGCTACGGCGTAGAGCTTCCTCATGAGGGCGAGTAGACCGTCCGCGCCTCATGTGGCGGGTCTTTCCGTTAGGGAAGAACTCCCCGCTATGTGGGCGGTTTTTACGGGGTTTTGCGCATGCTGAATTCGCAGCCGCAGTAGAGCTGGCTGTAGAAATTGCGCTCTTTGATAATCTCGTTGCGGCGTTCGGAAAGGCCGCCTTTGCGCCAGTCCTGCTCCCAGAATTCGACTCCCGGCGTTCTGGAGGCGGCGAACCTTCCCGCCTCGAAAATCTGCTCTTTGCTTTTCCACCGCGACGATGCGAGAGTTGTGCAGAACAGGCCGATATTCAGCTCGTTCGCTTTTTGGGCGGCTTTCAGCAGGCGCGTTTCAAAACACAGCGCGCACCTCCTGCCGCGTTCGGGCTCGCTTTCAAGGCCTGAAACGCCGGCAAGCCACTCTTCATGGCCATAGTCGGCATCAATGAATTCTAAGCCGAGCTCGCTCGCGTAGCGTTTGTTTTCAGACTTGCGAAGCTCGTACTCTTCGCGCGGAAAAATGTTGGGATTGAAATAGAATATTACCGGTTCTATGCAGTTTGAAATCATGCATTCGACGATGGCGGAAGAGCACGGCGCGCAGCACGAATGCAGCAGCACGCGCTTTTCGCCGTTGGGCGTTTCGACTTTCAATTTGCCTTTCGACATGTTCAAAGGGGATTTTTGTATTCTCCCAAACTCCAGTCAACATTTTAGCGCGCGGTTGTTCCGCCTCGTCTGGCCGATCTATTTGGCCGCTGGTTTTGTTTTGCCCAAAATAAAAAAATAGGCACTGCGCACAGGGCTCCGAGAGTGTCGCAGAGCATGTCTTTCTGGGCGTCCCAGACGTCGCCCTGCGAACCGAGGAATGCCGCGCCAACTTCGCCGCCGTCAAATTCGGCGTAGGCCCATTCAAGAAGCTCCCACGCGTTGGCCATCGCCATTATTGTAACAACTCCCACAAACGCGGCGGTCTTTGCGGAATTCGCCAGGCCCTTTCTCAGGAAAAATTCCGCAACGCCGAACGCGTTGAGTCCTATTACAAAATGCGCGACCCTGTCGTAGTGGTTCCGTTCAAAACCGAATGTGTCGGTTATAATGCCGAAAGGCACGAGTTCGAAAGTATAATGCGCGCCTATCGCATGCATGGTCAGCCACAGCGATACGATGAAGTACGCGGTGTTGGAAAACCGGAATCTTTTATATGTGAAAAGCAGCGCGAAAAACACGGCCAGCACGCTCGTCATTTCCACGATCCACACGCCGCGGTCATGCGGGTTTATGCCCGACCATATGAATATGATTACGAGAACGAGCGTGAGGTATGCCAGAAACCTGTTGTCCAAAAGATTTTTCATTTGTGCGAATCATAAAAAAAGGAGGCGGATTATCAAGAAAGATAATCCGCCCGTGTGTGTATGATTGCGTTTGCAGCTCAATTCTGGAAGTTGCATTTCAAATATCAACCGCGCAGCTTGTCTTTCAGCTCGCTTATGCGCTCGTCGAGGTTGTGACGCACGATCATGCTGCGCTCCATGTAAATTACGTCTTCGGCGATGTTCGTGCACAGGTCGGCGATCCTTTCTAGCGAGCGGCACAC
Organism: uncultured Opitutales bacterium; assembly: GCA_944391135.1. GTDB lineage: Bacteria > Verrucomicrobiota > Verrucomicrobiia > Opitutales > Intestinicryptomonadaceae > Merdousia. The sequence goes on along the minus strand of CALXSL010000010.1, from coordinate 12,328 downwards.
CAGCAGGTAGTTGATGTTGGCCATTGCGCTTTCAGAATCATTTTTTATGGCGGCCTCTATGTTGCCGTAGCACTTTCGGTTTTCCTGGTCGACGATTTCGTCGTCCTCGCATACGCCGAGGGCCAGCATGACGTCGCCGGATATGAACGCGTCGAGGCTGCTTTTTAGCATGTATATGGTGCGCGTAGTCATCGTCTCGATGTCGAACGGGATTGCGATGTGCCTTTCCTTGCGGATGTAGAACACGCGCTTGGCGATGTTTGCCGCCATGTCGCCGATGTGTTCGAGCTCGTTGTTGGTTTTAAGCACGGTTATGACAAAGCGAAGATCGCTGGCGACGGGCTGGTGAAGGGCGAGTATTTTAAGGCACTCCTCCTCTGTGTTTACCTCCATCTCGTCGATTTCCCGGTCATAGAGGATGACCTCTTCCGCGAGCGGTTCGGAGAGTTCGCGCAGGGCCTTGACGCTTTTGCGCACGTTGGTTTCGACGCACGCGGCAACGTTTAAAATCTGCGTTTTGAGCTTGTCGAGGTCTTTTCTGAGGTGCGAGTTCATATCAGCCGAACCTCCCCGTTATATAGTCGTTCGTGGCCTGCTTCTGCGGGCTGGTGAAAAGCGTTTCGGTCTTGCCGAACTCTATAAGGCTGCCCTCGTAGAAAAAGGCAGTGTAATGCGACACGCGCGCGGCCTGCTGCATGTTGTGCGTGACGATGGCTATGGTGTATTCGCCGGAAAGCTCGTCGATGAGGTCTTCTATGCGCGAGGTCGATTTTGGGTCGAGTGCGCTGCACGGTTCGTCCATGAGCAGCACTTCGGGCCTGACGGCGAGGGCGCGGGCTATGCAAAGCCTCTGCTGCTGGCCGCCCGAAAGGCCGAGCGCGTTGGAATTCAGGCGGTCTTTCACTTCGTCCCAGAGCGCGGCGCGGCGCAGCGATGTTTCCACTATGCCGTCGAGCTCGCTTTTCTTTATGGAGCCCGCGAGCCGCGGGCCGTACGCGATGTTGTCGTAAATGCTTTTGGGGAATGGGTTGGGGCGCTGGAACACCATGCCTATCCTGCGGCGCAGCTCGACGATGTCGAGGCGCGGGTGGTATATGTTTATGCCGTCGAATATGAGCTCGCCTGAGGTGCGGCACGAGTCCACGAGGTCGTTCATGCGGTTTACGCACCTTAGGAACGTGCTCTTGCCACAGCCGCTTGGGCCGATTATCGCGGTGACTTTGCCGCGCTCGAAAGACACGTTCGCATTCTTTACCGCGTGAAAATTGCCGTAGTACACGGAGAAATCCCTGGCCGCAACGACATAGTCTTTGCCGTTCTTGGGCGGGTCCTTGTCGTCCGTCTTGAAGGCGGTTTTCTCGCTTATTTTCATCTTGTTTTTTTCCATCATTGTATTCATGTCAGTTTTTTAATTTCTTTTGTATCTTCGCCCTTATGAGTATCGCGACCATGTTGAGCGTGAGCACTATCGCTATCAGGGTGAGCACCATGCCGTACTGCACGTGCTGTACTTTGTCGGCCATCTCGTGCTCCGAGCACATGTTGTAAATGTTCCAGGGCAGGGCGGGCGTGGCCTGTGTGAAGACCTCCCAGACCGCGAGCGCAGCGCCCGTGCTCGTGGCTGCCGTGAAAATAATCGGCGCGGTTTCGCCCGCGGCGCGGCCCATCGAAATTATTATGCCCGTAAGCATGCCGGGAAGCGCCGAGGGAAGTATTACCGAGTATATCGACTTCCACTTGCCCGCGCCCAGCCCGAGCGCGGCTTCTCGGAACGAGTTCGGCACGCTCTTGAGGGCCTCTTCCGACGCCTTGATGATTGTGGGCAGTATCAGGAGGGCCAGGGTTATCGCGCCCGCAAGCACGCTCTTGCTTTCGGAAACCCTAAGCGTGTTAATCAAAAAGCTCAGGCCGAAGAGGCCGAACACGATAGACGGAACCCCCGCCAGCGTGCCCACGCACATGCGCAGAAGCGAGACGAGCCTGCCGGGCTTGGCGTATTCCGAAAAATATATCGCGGCGATAACCCCGAGCGGCGCGGCTATGAGCATCGCGCCCACGGTCAGGTAGAATGTGCCCAGTATCATGGGCCATATGCCGCCGAAAATGTTCGAGTCGTAGGGGTTGTCGAAGAAGAAACCCAAATAGACCGTCCAGTGGTACTGCATCATCTGCGGCATGTTCTTTTGCATGTAGGAAATCATTTCCTCGACGGGCGTGCCCTTGAAATATTCGGCAGACTCCACTTTGCGCACGACGTCGCGGCCTTCTGCGTCCTTTTCGGCCACGCTTATATGCAGTACCGACTGTTCGAAAACGTCCCTCGCGAGGTTTTCCCTCGGCTGGCCGTATTTCTGGCGCAGGAGGTTGAGCTTTTCCTTCTCAGCGGCGGTCGAGGGGCCGAGAAGTTCCGCGACTCCCTTTTTAAACGAGTTGTACGCCGCGTTCGCCTGTTCGAGCTTTTCTAGGTTTTGCGCGAGCGCCGACATGGGAAAGCTTGTGAAGTTGCGGCGCAGCATGCTTTTCTGCTGGAACGAGAGTTTTTTCTTTTCGTACAGCGAATTTAGCGCAAGCTTTGCCGCCCCGGGAAGGCTGTTCGACTGCTTCTTTAAAATTTCCGCCGCCGAGAGAGTGCCGCCGTTGTGCAGTGAATCGTCTGCAAGCGCGCTTATCTCGTTTATGTACGGCGACCACGCCGCGTCGGCTATTGCCCTTACCTTTTCGAGGCGTTCGCGGGAATCTTCAATGTCGAGCGCGGCGAATATGATGTCGGCTTCAGACTCAAGCTTTGAAAGGCACTGCGCGCGCGCGGCGTTTATCTTTTCGACGAGATGCCCGTAGTTGTCCGACTTTTCGAAGTGAGCCATCATCTCGTACAGCGGCTTGCGCGCGGCGTTGGATTTTTCAAGCTCCTCGCGGTAGCCCGAAGACTCCCTGCCGAGCGTTTCGTATAAAAACTTGTCGTGCTCGACCGTCGCCCTGAACACCACCGCGCCTATGCCGTTGACGATAATCGGCGCGAGAAAGAGCACGATTACGAGGCACATCAGCGCGAGCGACGCGTAAGAAGTCAGCGTGAAAGATTTGTCCAGTACTTTGCGTGTGGATGTTTTCATCTCTTATTTTCCGGATTTTTTGGAGCCTATCCACTGGCTTGCAGCGTTCATCAGCATGCCCGTCATCAGCAGGCAGAAGCTCATCGCGAAGAGCACGTGGTATCTGGCGGAGCCCGTGCTTTGGTCGGCCTCGCCCATTTCGCCCGCGATTGTCGCAGTAAGCGTCCTTACGGGCTCGAAGAAATTGTAGAATGGTTCGGGGATTTTCAGCGAGTTTCCGCTGGCCATCCATACAACCATGGTTTCGCCAATGACGCGCATGAAGCCGAGGATAACCGCGACCGCTATGCCGCTTTTCGCACAGGGAAGCATGACTTTCACAATCGTTTCAAAGCGGGTCGAGCCTAGCGCCAGCGATCCTTCGCGCATGTCGCGCCCGACCGCCGAAAGGGCGTCCTGCGAAATGCTAACTATCGTGGGTATGGCCATTATGGCAAGTATTATGGAGGCGTTGAGCGCGTTCGTGCCGCTGTTGATTTCTATCGAGAAAACCGAGAAGCCCGCCCAGAGCGGAATCGCCGCGAACGCAATTGCGAAGCCCCAGCGCAGGATTGTTTTGGGCGTCTGCTTGGCGCCCTTGAAAAGCCTGCCTATGGCGATTTCGGACGCGGGCATGGAGGCAAGCGCGGCGAGCGGAATGCCCGCGACTATTATTACCGAACTTATTAGCGCGCCGCCGTGGTTTTGCAGGATTGGTGCGAACACCACGAGCGCGAAGAAGCCGTAGGCCACCGAGGGAATCGCCGCGAGCAGCTCTATTATCGGCTTGAAAGTTTGGGCGATGCGCGGCGATACTATTTCGCTCAGGCACACCGCAACTGTTATGCCAAGGGGGACGGCAATCGCGCACGAGCCAATCGTTACCATCGCGGTGCCGTAAAAAATTGAAAGGGCGCCGAAGTGGGGGGCCTCTTTCGACGGCGCCCAGTTGGTGCTCGTGAAGAACTCCTTCACGTAGCCCAGATTGTCGAAAAAGGGCATGGATTCTTTGAGTATAAAGAACAAAATAAAGACAATGGCCAAAGTGGGCACTGCCGTTATGCAGAGCAGCACGGACCTCCCAAGCCAGCCCATAAAGGCTTTTCTGGCGCTGTTGTGCCTGTCCATTATGAGCTCTTTGGCCCTGTCTTTATGTGTTTTATTCATGACTGAATACAATAACTATACAAAACTTATTCGCAGGTCGAAACGTAGCCGAGGTCCCTGACGATTTCTCGGCCCTCTTTTGTGAGGTGCAGGTTGACGAAATCGTAGACTGCGCTGCCCATCTTGGGATATCCGTCCGTGAACATGAAGAGCGGACGCGCTATCGGGTACTTGCCGCTGGCAACCGTCTTGGCGTTGGGGATGATGCCTTCAACCGACAGGGGCTTCACGGTGTCGTCCACAAAGCCGAGGCCGACATAGGCGATGGCGTTCTTCGTGGTGTTGACGCGCGTCCTCGCCTGGCCGTTCGAGCCGACATATTCCGCGCCCTTTACTACGTCCTGCTTTTTGAGAACGAGTTCGTTGAAGGTTTCGAAGGTTCCGCTGTTGGTGTCGCGCGATACGACTACTATCTGCGCGTCGTCTCCGCCGAGCTCTTTCCAGTTCGAGATTTTGCCCGTGTAGATGTCGCTTATCTGCTGCATCGTGAGTGCGCCCACCTTGTTTTCGGGGTTTACGATTACTGCGAGGCCGTCGAAAGCCACGACGTGCGCCACGGGCAGGATTCCCTTGTCAACGCAAGACTTGAATTCGGCCTCCTTCATGAAGCGCGAAAGGTTGGCGATGTCGCAGGCCTTGTTCGTGAGGCTCTTGACGCCGTTGCCGCTGCCCGATTCGCTGATTGTGATGTTAACGTCGGGGTGCGATTCCTGATAGAAGTCGGCGAAGGCCTTGGAAATCGGGCCGACCGTGGTCGAACCGTCGATTACGATTTTTTCCTGGGCGTGGGCGGTTATGGCGCCCGCGGCGACGGCCGCAAGCGCAGTTAATTTTAGTGTTTTTGCTATTATGTTTTTCATGTGGTTTGAAAAAGTTTGTTTTTATTAGAAGAGAAGCTGCATCTGCGCGCGTACCGCGTTCGCGTCTGCGTGGCCCTTTGCGACCTTGCCGTCCTGCGCTCCGTTGAGCTGTGCCCATTCGTAGCCGAGCTGGAACTTGACGGAGTTGCCGACTATGTACCAGTTGACGCCGACATAGACGCTTTGGCCCGCGTTGTAGGTGTTTGAGGCGTTCGCGTCGCGCACGCCGTCGCTCATCTTTATGCCGCGGCCGTCGGTGTCTATCCACGAGTAGCGCAGCGTGGGCGCAATCTTGCCCCATTCGCCGATGTCGAACTTGTATTCCGCGCCGACGTTGAATCCCATGGGCCTCGCGCTTTCGGTGTAGGAATTCTTGCCGTTTTCAACGTCCGAGAATAGGAAGTCGCCCCAGATGTCGAGGCCGTAGAGGCTCGCGGCGATGTATGGGTTGAGGCCGTACATGGCCGCGTGCACCGTGCCCGCGTCGCCGGCGACGTTCGTGCCGTTCGTGTAGCCGAAGTTCACGCCGAATTTCAGCGAGACGTTTTCAAAGTTGGCCGTGTACGCGGCGTTGGCCCAGTACATGAGGGTGTTGTCCGCGCCCGCGGGCATGGCCGTGGGGCTGTCGTTGTAGGAGTTCGTCACGCCGAGGCCGTATTCGAGGCCTTCGACCTGCTGGATTTTGCCGTTCCAGTAAACGCCCACGTGGCGCGCGCCGAAGCCGAGACGGCGGCCGTTGTTGCCTTCCGACCAGTAGCGCGTGGCGAGCGAGCGCTCGATGGAGAGCAGCTTTGAAGACGACGTGTTTTCCTCGTAGCCGAAGTTCGCCTTCTTGTAGCCGATGTCGAGGGTGCCCGTGAGATAGTCGAGGCCGACTTTCTTGGATATGAACGCGTTTTCAATGTATGTCTTTGTGTTGGCGAAGTCCGCGACGATCGTGGCGGACCAGCCCGCGCCGAGGTCGGCGTCGGCGCCCAGGAACATGCGGCGCATGAGGAAGTTGTTTTTCGCGACGAGCGATTCGCCGTTTTCCTCCACGTTTATGTTTTCGTACTGCACCTGGAGCCTGCCGGAAATCTTCACCGACTTGGTCGTTTTTTCCTTGGCGCTGATCTTCACGGCGTCCTTGGCGATGCCGTCGGCTTCAGCCTGCGTGATCACGCCCTTGCTTACGAGGATGTCGAGCGTCTGCTTGTCCTGCGCGTTTGCGGCGGCCGCCCCCAGAAACAGGGAAGCCAAAATTATCTTGGTGATGTTGTGTCTCATAGTGTTGTCTGTATGTATTGTCCTTTGGGCGTTCTGCCCTCAGGTTGCGCATATATTCGCACGTTTTTATTAAGCGTTTATTTGCCGCATGTTAGAATTGCGTTAGCCCTCAAATCTCTGTTGACGGAACCCGGATGTGCGGCAATAGTACGGAAAAAATCCGGCATAACATGAAAAACAAAACACTCTTCAGGCGGATATTCGTTTCCAACCTCATCGTCTCGGCCCTCGTGATAGCGGCGCTCGCGGCGGGCGCGATAGCGGTTATCGACAGGATGTACCGGGGGGGCGTGGAAAAGACGCTCATGAATTCCTCCGCGCTGATTGCGGCGTCGCTCGACGGCGGCGAGCCTGTCGAAACGGTCGCAAAAATCTGCGAAGACTTTGCGAAGGAATCGGGAGTGCGCTCCACTATCATAGACTCGCGCGGCAACGTGGTTTTCGATTCCGGCGCGAACCCCGGCGACATGACAAACCATCTGAACCGTCCGGAAATCGCGCGCGCGCTGAAAGGCGAGCGCGTGGTGTTCTCGCGCCACTCCAACACGCTCGACGTGCGCATGACTTACATAGCGGTTCCCGCCGGGAAGAACGACGGCGGCGGGTATGAATACGCCGTCAGGCTTTCGCTCCCCAACAACGACCTCGCCGCGGCAAAGCGCGTGTTTGGCTGGGAGATTGTTTTGCTTTCCGTCGCCGCGATTCTGTTCTCGGGGCTGTTTTCTTTCTTCATTGCGCGCAAGATAAGCGGCGCGGTCGGTTCGCTCGGCGCCGTCGCGCAGGACATCGCCAGGGGAAACCTCGACGCGCGGGCGGGCGTCTCCGACATCTTCGAAATAACACGGCTTGGCGAGTCCATGAACGAGATGGCCGAACAGCTCAAGAAGCGCGTTGCGTCGCTGAACAAGCGCAGCACGGAGCTGAGCGAGATATTTTCGCACATGAGCGAATGCGTGTTCATCTGCGCCGAGGACGGCCGCCTGATGCGCTTCAACGAGTCGGCCGCGAAAATTTTCGGCGTTCCGCACGGCGAGGCTTCCGGACTGAAATTCAAGGACGCAATCCGCAACAGGCAGGTGCTTGTGGCGATAGACAAAACTTTCAAAACCCGCGAAACCGTTTCGTGCGACATTGATCTCGACGGCGCGGGCAAAAGGATGATGTCGCTCGAAGGCTTCATGCTCCCGTACGAGTCCAAGACGCCGCGTGCGCTTTTCGTAATGCACGACATAAGCCATATCAAAGAGGCCGAGACGCTGCGCCGTGACTTTGTTTCCGGCGTGTCGCACGAGCTCAAGACGCCCATAACGGCGATAAAGGCGTCCGCCGAAACCCTCGCCGACGTGGACGACAAGGCCGACATTCTGCGCTTCTCCGCGATAATTGAAAAGGAGGCCGACAGGCTTAACGCGCTTGTCGACAACATGCTCCTGCTTTCAAAAATAGAATTCACCGAGGAGGCCTACAGGGATAATTTCGAAACCGTCAATGTGGCGTCCGTCCTCGACGAGGTTTTTTCAATGCACGAGAGCGAGGCGAAAAAGCACGGCGACGCCCTGTCCGTCGACTACTCCGAAAACATTTTTGTTAAGGGAGACTTCACCCTGCTCGTGATCGCCGTAAGCAACCTTGTTGGCAACGCCATAAAATACAGCGCGGACGGCTCCAGCGTGGACATCTTCGCGCAACGCTCCGGCGAAAACGTCGATATAATTGTAAAAGACAACGGCGCGGGCATAGCGCCCGCGCATATAGAAAGACTCTTTGAGCGCTTCTACCGCGTCGACAAAGGAAGGTCGCGCAACATGGGCGGCACCGGCCTCGGGCTTGCAATTGCAAAGCATGTCGCCATGCTCCACGGCGGAACGATTTCCGTGGAGAGCGCCGAGGGGAAGGGCTCCATTTTTAAAATCAGCCTGAAAACCGCGTAACAAAATTTCACGTACGGACATGTTCGACAAAAAAATACTGATAATAGAGGACGAGGAAAGCATCGGCGAACTTATCGAGTTCAACGTGCGCAAGAACGGCTTTGAAACGCGGCGGGTCGATTCCGCCGAAGAGGCCTTGAAAATCCTCGAAAGGGACGGCTTTGACCTCATACTGCTCGACCTTATGCTCACGGGCATGGACGGCCTCGACTTCTGCAAAATCTTCAAGGGCAATTCCAAATACCGGCAGGCCCCCGTCATAATGCTCACCGCGCGCAGCGAGGACGCCGACATCGTAAGCGGTCTCGAATTCGGCGCGGACGACTACATGACCAAGCCATTCAGCCCCCGCGTGCTCATAGCCCGCATAAAGGCGCGTTTGCGCCCGAGCCTGGACGCGGAAAGCGGGAAGCAAAAGAAAAAAATTTCGCGCGCCGGCATAGAGGTGGATACTGAATGCCACGAGGCCACTGCAAACGGCGCGCCGCTTTCGCTCACCGCGAACGAGTTTTCCATCCTCGTGCTGTTTCTTTCCAATCCGGGCAGGGTCTACACCCGCGACGACATAATAAACCACATGCACGGCCCCGGATACGCCGTGACCGACAGGGCAATAGACGTGCAGATTGTAGGCCTCAGAAAAAAGCTGGGCAGCCTTGCCGGCCTTATAGAAACCGTGCGCGGCGTGGGGTACCGGTTTTCAAAATAGTTTTTCCGTGCGCCTTTCCGGAGAGCAAATCCCATTGGCCCTTCGGCGAGTTCAGCTTCCGAATATGTCGGCGAGCGCGCCTTTTATATCCGGAAATTTGAATTCGTACCCAGCCTCGCGTAGCTTTTCGGGAACCGCCCTTTGGCCTTCGGTTGCGAGTTCAGCGGCCCCGCCGAAAAGAAGCTTCGGCACTAATGCGGGAATCCTAAACAGGCATGGGCGGTGCAGGGCGAAGGCAAGTTCTTTGCTGAATTCCGTGTTCGTCACGGGATTGGGCGCGCACATGTTGTAAACGCCGCCCGTACTGTCATTGTTCAGTAGAAATATTACGGCCCCGACCATGTCGGAAATGTGCAGCCATGAAACGTATTGCTTCCCGTTCCCGATTGCCGCGCCGAGACCCAGCCTGAATAGCGGTGTGAGCGCCGAAAGCATTCCGCCGTTTCCCGACAGCACTACGCCCGTGCGGATTGCGCACACGCGCGTTTTTTCTTTTGCGGCGAATGCGGCGTCCTCCCACTCCGCGCAGAGGTCGTGAAGAAAACCTCCGTTCCATGGCGAGCTTTCGCCTATTATGCCGTCGCCCTGCGCCCCGTAATAACCGACGGCCGATTCCGATATGAAAACCTTTGGAGGATTGTCCGCCGAATTTATAAGCGCCGATATTTTTCCCGTAATCCCCACGCGGCTTGTTCTGAGGACATGCTTTTGCCTTGGCGTCCAACGTTTTCCCCAAAGAGGCTCTCCGGCGAGGTTAACGACCGCATCCACTCCGTCCAAGCTGTCGAGTTCTGAAACAAATTCAAATCCGCTGCCGAGTTTTTCGCGCGCCTTTTTTGCATTGCGAGTCAGTATCCGCACATTGTGTCCCATCGCTGCGAGTTTTTTTGCCAGCGCCGAACCGACCAGTCCCGTTCCCCCTGTAATCAACATGCGCATATTGTGTAAAATAATATTGTTTAATTGCGGCTGTTTGGAATCATATATCCATGAGAAAGGCCGTTGCAATAATAATCCCCGTGGCGCTTTGCTTTGCCGTCGGTTTTGCCGCTTCGCTTATCCAGCGTGACGCTATAATTGCGTGGTATCCGACGCTCTCCAAGCCGCCGCTTACGCCGCCGAATTATGTCTTCCCTACCGCTTGGGGCGTCATCTACCTGCTTGCCGGAATTTCAATGGGGCTTGCATGGAATGCCGACGGCGGGCGGCGGAAAATCATCGCCGCACTGTTTGCCGCACAGCTGGCGTTCAACTTTTTATGGAGCGTCCTTTTCTTTTACATGCGCAGCCCCATGCTCGGGCTGGCCGACATCGTCGTTTTGGAATGCGTTATAATCGCCTATGCGCTTGCGGCTTGCCGCGTTTCGAAGCCGGCATCATGGCTGTTCGTTCCCTATGCGGCGTGGGTCGCCTTTGCCGCATATCTCAACGCCTATATTCTGGCATTCAATTAGTCGGCCATGCAGCCTCTTTAGTGTGTTATGGAGTTCAGCAAGACTCGACGGCGCTTTGAGGCTTTCCTCCCGATGCTTTTCATTTGTGCTTGTAGCTGTCGCAGAGAATGCGGTATGACTTGCCGGACGCCTCTTTGCGTTTTGCTTCGTCGTTGAAGTCTTCCGAGTCTATGAACTCCCTGTTGAACGGAACTTCCTTTCCGCAAAAGTCGGCGAGCTTGTCCGCATACATGTAAAGGTGCTTTTTGCCTATCTTGAAGTTTATCGCCCACGAAAGCAGGTATGCGAATTTCTGGTGGAGCTTGAAATCTATGCCTGCGACCCTTGCGGATATGGCTTCCATCTTGTTCCGACCGGAGTCGGTTTCATAGGCTTTTTCCTCCGCAAGTATCGCCAGCGTCTCAAGCGCCTCAATGTCGGACATCCCGTCTGTGCTGAAAGGCGCGCTTTTGTCGGTAATGAATTTAAGGGTTTTACTGTTTTCTTTGTCGAAATCCCAAATCAATTTTCCGGCAAGGTACGCCTTTTTCGGATATTCCCAGTTTTCCAGTTTCGAAAAATCGCCGTCGTTCAGTCTGACCGGCTTGAATTTCGCTTCCAGCAGGAACGTATGTCCTTTTATATTTTTGGCCGGAAAATGCTCCGCGATATTGAATTCTCCGTTCCCGTCGAAATATACGTATTTTATGTAGTCGGGCTTTGCCGTTTCGCCTTTTTTTATGTTGGAAATTTTCAGCTTGAACTCCCTGTTTTCTGCGTTCAGCTCCACATTCAGGCCTTCAGGGGTTGCGCTTTCCGCACCTATTATGGGATACAGCTTTTCGGCCTCCGCGTCAAAGGCGTCTTGCTCTTTGTAATCCCGGGGCAACACGCCTTCGTCGCGCATATTGTGGATGCTTTCGGTCTTTTCAAGCTCTCTGATGCCGACTATCTCGGCGTCTATCGTCAGCGGGTTTTTAATTTCCATTTCCACGGCTTTTCCTGCATATTTTTGCGTGTCCAAAGCGCCCGCCTTTACGCTTCGCTGTTCGGCCATGGATGAGCGCGTGGCCGGAAGGTATAGGGAAACAATACTCCTGTGCTGGCCTTGGTGGATTCCCCTTGTTTTGACGCTTTCCATTCCCAGAACTTTTTTTATAATGTCGAGCGTTGTTGAATGGGAAAATCTTTTGTAGTCTCCAAGCATTGTGTGCTGTAATTCCATCCATGAATCCAGATTGTCCTTTTGCGGGTCGTATTCAACGCCCCGCCGCCTGTCCAGGTCTTCGATGGAAAACCTTTTTTCGGGGATGTGTCGCGCCAGCCTTATTTCGGCCGCGCCGTTTTTAACGTCCAGCACGCAGGAATTTTCCTCCAGCATGTATCTGTATGGAAATTCGCGCACTTCTTCCAGCCTTATGCCTTTGCCCGAGAACCATTCGCAAAAGACTGGTTTGCCGTCTTTCAGTATGTCGAGGTCTTTTTCGTGCCGCTTGTAGTTTTCGTCATATTCATAATTGAAAAACCTTTTGCAGAACAGCTTGCCGTCGCTTATTTCCATTTCGGCAACATATCCCCTGTAAAGCGCCGTGCTATTCCATGGGGGGCGGGGAATCCCTTTTGTTTCGAAATAGCCCTCCATGATATACGTGTAGGAGCCTATTTGGTATGTCTTTCCGTTTGCGATGAGACGGTCTGGGATTTGCTGTGTGGCAGGCATTTTGAGTGCCATGAAGCAGAGCAGGAGCGCGGAAAATACACGTTTCATGCGCTCATTATTGGCATGTTTTTTGCGCTCTACGTCAAAGATTGTGGAATGGGAGAAAAAAAAGAGGGCAAAGAGAATAAAAAATGTTCTACAATGCCCAAT
>CALXSL010000009.1 GCA_944391135.1 uncultured Opitutales bacterium | reverse complement strand
GAAAATTATCGATTGAGGGTCCTTGTCCAATGCGGCGTCTTTCATTAAAATCCACTGACTTTGGTGTTGACCCTTTTATTAAAGCCGCAAAAGCCTCTTATAACGAAAGGGTGTTAACAGTCATAATCGCTTCAATCCCTTTATCCATCAATGATTGGAGTCGTAAAAACAAAAAAAGTTAACGCGGGTTCGCGTTAACTTAAATTGGTGCTCAGGACGGGACTCGAACCCACACGACTTTCGTCATACGCCCCTCAAACGTACGTGTCTACCAATTCCACCACCTGAGCAATTTTTAAAGTTGGATATTGATAGGCATTATGCGAATCATTGCAAGCACAATTTTATATTTTTTTGTTTTTTTCAGGCATATATTCAAATACGACCGCAAAAGCTGCGAACAATTAAAAAACGGCTGTTACAATCCGACAAGCCAAGCAGGCCCATTATGCATCCCGCCGGCAAAATAAAAAGGCTTTACTTTTCGTTACGGGCGCACAACTATAATTCCATGTATTCAACTTTTTCATCAAGCATACTTCCGCCTCCGGCGGCCTGACGGCCGAACAACCGGATTGGCTCCAGTTTCCCCATTTATAGTTCGGGGATAGTTATACATGCTTGAACTTCACGCCTGAAAGTTGTTTGGCCCGCATCGTACGCGCCCCCAAAGCGCGCTTTCAAAAGCATGCAGAATAAACAGCTTTAAAAAATGAAAAACTTGAAATATATTTTGATGGTCCTGCTTGGCGGCGCCATGTACGGAACCATGTCGTCATTCGTAAAACTGTCATACGCCAAAGGATTCAACGCGGCGGAAGTTGCGTTCGCGCAGGCTTTGCTCGCCGCGCTATTCCTAGGCGCATGCGCCCTGCCCGACCTGCTCCTCAAGCGGGTTTCCGTTTCCGCAAAAGAAGCCGCCACGCTCGCGTTGGCCGGAATTCCGATAGGGCTTACAAATTACCTGTATTACCAGTCCGTCAGCCTCGTTTCGGCTTCTCTAGCCATAATAGCGCTGATGCAGTTCACATGGGTATGCCTTATGCTTGAATGGCTTTGCTACGGCAAGAGGCCTTCCCGGCTTGAGATTACGACGGCAGCCCTGGTATTGTTCGGAACGGTTCTGGCGTCGGGCATTTCGTCTTCCGGCGTCCAATCCATTTCCCTTGAAGGCGTGGCGCTTGCGCTCATTTCCTCGGCGACTTATGCGGCATACATAGTCGCAAACGGAAGTATGGGAAAAGGCATGCATTGGCATATCAAGAGCTGCCTTATCATGGCGGCGTCGGCCGCAACCATTTTTCTGGTAAACTGCAAAACGATTGCGCTTGGAAGCCACTATGGAGTGGAATTCCTGCCGTGGGCTCTGTTTACGGCCGTGCTGGGAACAACCGTGCCCACGGCGCTTTTTGCGGCGGCCATTCCCAGAATAGGTGCAGGCATAAGCTCCATACTGATGACGGTAGAGCTTCCCGTAGCCGTGATATGTGCACACCTTGTGCTTGGCGAGCATGTCGGGGCCTTGCAGGCGGCGGGTGTCGCGATAATGCTGGTTTCCATATCATTTATGAATTATTGCAGGACAAAGCCCGAGCGAAAACGGAAAACCTTTCCGTCGGAAGCGGAATGCGAAAGCTCCAAAATCCATCCGACGGAATCATAAAAAACACATGAAGGCGCAGGCGGGCGCACGCAAAAACATCCGCGAAAAAAATGCGGAAGCCCTGGCGGACGTATCCTGCCCTGCTCCGCGCCAAATACAATTGCCCAATAGTATTTTTAATTGACTAAACCGCATCTGTGGAGATTTTTAGGCAAAAGGGCTTCAATATGAAAAACAACTTAAAACATGCGAAAATTACCAAGCGCGACATTAAAGATAAAAGGGAAAGGCTTAAAAATATTATTGCCCGATTAACCAATGAAAAAGAGCTTGATGACACCGTAGTGCCGAACATGTCCCTGTTTTGCATAACCAAACCGAACAGGCCGGCGTGCCTCGTCTACGAGCCGTGCCTGTGCATGGCCGCGCAGGGGGCAAAGCTTGTTACGCTCGCGGGCGAATCTTACGTGTACGACGAGAACCGATACCTTATAGCATCCGTGAACCTGCCGACAATGGCGCAGGTAATCCACGCCTCCGAAAAGAGCCCCTACTACGGATTCAAGCTGAAACTAGACCCTTGGAAATTGCGCAGGTAATGCTCGAGGGCGACGGCGACGTCGGGAAGCGCGGCCAGCCGGAAAGGGGCATCGCGCTGGCAGACGTCGACGCCCCGCTTCTTGATTCGGTATGCAGGCTGGCGGAGCTTCTCGACCACCCCGAAGACATTACGATGCTTTCTCCGCTGATACAAAAGGAGATAATCTACCGCCTGCTGCGCGGCCCGCTGGGCTTCCGCCTCAGGCAGCTTGCCACGTCGGGAAGCCCTACAAACAGGATCGCGCGGTCTATAGGATGGCTCAAAGCGAATTTCAGCGGAAAAATGAAGATAGAGGAACTCGCAGGCAGGACGGGCATGAGCGTGTCGGCGTTCCACAAGCATTTCAGGGAAATGACCGCCATGAGCCCTCTTCAATATCAAAAAATGCTCCGCCTTCATGAGGCCAAGCGGCTGATGATATCTGAAGACATGGACGCGGCCACGGCGGCGTACAATGTCGGCTACGAAAGTTCAACACAGTTCAACAGGGAATACAAACGCCTTTTCGGAGCCCCTCCGAGGCGTGACGTACAAAGGCAGATTGCGGTGTAAGCGCACAAATGAAAATCCTATGGGCGCACAAAGAACAAAGCCCAAGAAAAATTTGCTCGCACAAACTAAAGCGGGCGCGAAAATGCGCATTATGCAATGCCGTATTAAATATTTCGCACAACTGGCCGCCGCAGCATTCTGGCTTCTGGCGGCATCAGTGCCGTACGCCGCGGGAGGCCAAAGCGAATTGTCAATTCCTTCCGAAGGAAATTCGTATGTTACAAAAATCGACGGGGAGAAAAAAACGGCGTCGCTGTGGTTCAAAGCGGAAAAGCCCGGAACGCTTGAGCTTGCGCTGAGGGTTAAATGCGAAAATCCCTCACAGGAAATCCGCGCCGCCGTCGCAAGGCGCAGGGGCAAAAAAATAATGCCGGATTCCGCCGTCGAAAAGACCTACCCCATAGGCAAAATCAAAATAAAGTCCCCCGAATATGTCAGGGTAGATTTGACCGGCATTGAAGCCGGATTTGAAATAGTGGCGAAAGGGAAAAAAGAAGTTATCGGGTCTCTGAAATTCGTCCGCGACTTCCCCGCGTACTGGGGGATGCGCGGGCCATCCGTGCACATGGGCTACCCCCTGCCCGGCGCGGATGTCGAGTACTTTTATAACGAGGTTTTCGTGCCCGCCGGAAGCGATGCAGTGGGGAGCTATTTCATGTGCAACGGCTTCGCGCAGGGATACTGCGGAATACAGGTGAACTCGGAATCCGAGCGCCGCATCCTGTTTTCCGTGTGGAGTCCCTTTGAGACGGACAACCCCGGAGACATTCCCGAGGACAAGCGCGTCAGGCTTCTGAAAAAAGGCGAAGGCGTGCATGTAGGCGAATTCGGCAACGAGGGTTCGGGCGGCCAGAGCTTTTTGCTCTACGACTGGAAGCCCGACACAGTTTACAGGTTTGTTACCCGCGTGCGCCCCGACGGCGAGGGGAACACTGCATACACGGCATGGTTCTTCGACCCAGAAAAAAATTCGTGGCGGCTTATCGCGAGCTTCAAACGGCCCGAAACAGACACTTGGTACGAGGGCGCGCATTCGTTTCTGGAGAATTTCATTCCCGAACAGGGCTGGATAACGCGAAAGGTCTACTACCAAAACCAGCATGCGCGCACTTCGGACGGCAAATGGGTTGAACTGACCGAAGGAACTTTTTCCAACGACGCCACGGCGGCGGCCGGAGTAAGGCAGGACTATGCGGGAGGAGCGGAGAACGGAAGATTTTTTCTTAAAAACTGCGGATTCTTTAACGAAAACACACCCGCCGGCAGCCGCTTTGAAAGGGAATCCGGAAAGGAAGGATTTGATTTTGACGTCAGTGCGCTCAAAGACTGACGCAAGGCGCGCCGCCCCTTTCAGCCGTTCAGCCAGTTTGAAAGTATGCCTTTTCCGCAGGGCGTCATGATAGACTCGGGATGGAATTGTACGCCGCGCACGTCTAGCGACGCGTGCTTGAGCGACATTATCTCGCCCTCCTCGTCAACACTTGTAGGAATAAGGCATCCCGGAAGATTCTCGACAACCCACGAATGGTATCTGCCGACCCGCAAAGATTCCAGTCCGTTGAAAATATGGTCGCCGCCGTTCACCGTTTTCAAGACGGACGCATATCCGTGCTTCGGGGGAATGTTTTTCATCTTCGCGCCAAAGTATTCGGCGACCGCCTGGTGCCCAAGGCATACTCCCAAAATTGAGGCGCCACCCTTCATATGGTCGATAACATCCATGAGCCTCCCCGCCTCATTTGGGAGGCCGGGGCCCGGAGACAAAATGCAGTGTGTGTAAACCCCAAGCCGATTAAAATCCACCGTGTCGTTTTTGGCGATATCGTAGGGGCACGCCAGCTCGTCCAGCATCTGCGCGATGTTGAATACGAAGGAGTCGTAATTGTCCAACAGCAGAAGCCGCCTCATAGTATCGAAGACGTCGGAATGCAGACGGCGTCGTCCAAGTCGATCATGGCGTTTATAAAAAACACCCGGTCGAAGTTTTTAACCTGTCCGGCAGCAAGCGGGATTTCCCTGATTGCGCCGGACTTCAAAAGCGCGCGGCGCTTTGTTCCGTTTAGAAGGCGGGTGGAAGGCGTAAAAAACTCTCCGTTTTTCTCGAACACGAGGTTGGAATATGAGGAATCACAAACCACGCCGCCGATCGTTATGATGATTTCGTCGCAACTTTCTTTTTGCGAAAGAAGCCAGTCGAAACGCGACCTGTCCAAGGCCTTGTGCGAATAGTCGAATTTCTCCGACTCAACCATCTTGGCGGTCAAAATCTTTTTGAACGAATACGGGATGAATTCAACCGATTCAACCGTTTCCCCGTAAACTATCCGCGCCTTGTGCAGGCCTTTTTCGGGGAATCCCGCGCAGCTTTTCAAATCGGGAAATTCGCCACGGCGCGCGAAAAACTTTTCGCATGTTTTATGAAAGCGTTCCATGTGCAGGGCCTCGTTGAAAACCTCGCCGTCTTTCACCTTTATGCTCTCTATGAATTTCATTTTCAAAATGGAAGGTATATTTTGGCGGCCGCCTCGCGGTATTCACTTTCGCAGCCGCTGTTCGCGGTTATTCCGCCGCCGCTGCGGTAGTAATATTTGCCGCCGTCCTGTTCAATGAACCTTATCGCCACCGCGCTGTCAAAGTTTTTGCCGTCGAAATACCCGAATACCCCCGTGTAAAAACCGCGCGGGCGGCCCTCGGTCTCCTTCAAAATTTCCACCGTTCGCTTTTTCGGAGCGCCCGATATGGACCCAGCCGGAAGGATGGAAAAAACGGCGTCGCCAAGCCCAATGGGTTTAAGGGCGCCGCATATTTCGGAACTCGTGGCGAATATGTCGCACAGCCCCGCCCTTTTTATGCGTTCACAGTATCTGAAGCGCGGAACGCGGACGTCTGAGGCAATCATGCTCAAATCGTTTCTTATGAGGTCAACTATCGTGTTGTGCTCGCAGATTTCCTTTTCATCACCCATCAGGATTTTTTCGGCTCCTGGAACGTCCGCCTCTATCGTGCCTTTCATAGGAAACGAATATATCATGCCGCCGGCGATGCGCACAAAGCGCTCCGGGGAAAAGCAAACAAAGCTCCCGGGGGCGAGCATCGCGAATTCCGACCCGCTGAAGTTAAAAATATCCTCAAGGGATGCGGATATGGAAACGGGCGTCCTCACGGTTAGGTTCGCCAGATACGTGTCGCCGCGCAAAATGGCGCGCGCAACCTTTTCGAATTTCTTTTCATAGGAGCGAAAAGGCTCCGGAAACGCCATCATGCGGCAATCTTGCCGCGGAAACGCCCTTTTTCCCGCATTCCCAAAGGACGGGAACCTAAACTTGACTGGAGATTCTGCAATGGAATCCCCGGGAATAAAAATGCCTCGCGTCATTTCATAGTCCACGGCGAAGAAAAACGGACGCCCCGCCAAAGACGACGCATTCATACATTCCCTTAAAGCTTTCGGCGCGCAATATTCCATAACCTTTCGTACTTTCGCTAAAAAACAGGCTGAAAAGATTGCGCGGCGCGCGGCGTATTTTCAATTTTTTTCTATCTGCACCGAAGCTTTTTTGGGCCAGCGTTTCTTGAACAAGTCCAGCATGGGCCAACGCGGACCATCCCTTTCTGAGACCACACACCAATTTTCGTCGCCGTCATAGCAAAAATGAAACACGCCGCCCCAGTTGATTTCCGCGAGGGAGTTCTGCGCAAGCGACCTTAAAAAATCCCCTGTCATGCGGGCGCGCATTTCCTGCGGGTTCTCCTCGTTTCTGAAAAGCCATGACGAGCACGAGAATTCCGTTATATACACCGGCTTTTTTCTGTCGGCGAACCGTAAGACGGGATCCGTGTTTTTCCTCACAAACCTCTCTATTTTCTCCGGATACGCGGCGGGGTCGCACTCCGTCTCTCCCGGATAAACATGGACGGCATAGGCGTCGGTATTTTCGAATACGGCCTCTATTTTTCCCGCCCTTTCGATTTTTCCCGCCAAGACTTTGTTGTGGAAATCAAGGCATACAACGGAGCCGCCGACTTTCCCAAGCCAGTTCATATCTCCAATAAGGGCTGAAGATCCGAGGATTATTTCGGGCTTGCGCAAACAGCTTCCAGAATAGCTTTCGTCAAGCGCCCCGCGCATTGCGGCCAAAACCAGCGAATATTTCTCCATGCCCTTAAAATATTTTTCCGCGAAAGCATACTCCCCATAATTGCCTTCGCCCAATACAATGCCAGCGCCTTCGCTTGTTGGCAGGTCGCCGTTAAAGTCCGCCCAGTTGATTTCATTGAAAACTTCAAATCCGATTATTTCAATACCGTTGGCCTTTAGAAATTCCACACATTCGCCGAATATTTTTTCAAATTTGCCCACGTCAATTTGTGAAAGCCCGTAGACGGTCCACAGCTTGCCTTTTCCGGAACGCGGCTTTGCGCCGTCTTCCATGAAAGTTTCCAGCGGCATTATGAGCAGCACGACGGGAAGCCCTATTGACTTGCAGTATTGGACATGCGCAAGCGTAACTTCGACGTTTTCGCGCAGCGTAAGCTGCACGCAGTCCGCACCAGATTCCTTTATGGAGTCCAGTATTTCCCTTGCCTTGACGTCAGGCTCCCAGCTTAGATTCGGCCTGCACACGCCGAACATTATATCTCGCCCGGAATCCGCCGCCCCGTACGCATTAGCACCAGCCAAAATGGCCAGCAATGCCGCCATATATTTTCGCATACGGCACACATTTTACGGCGCAAACCACGCCCTGCAATACTTTAAATCGGCCCGTATGCGGAAAACGCACACTAGTGGCGCTGCTTTTCCTCGCCGATAAGGACGGTCCAGTCGCGCTCGCGCATGTTGATTTTATGCCATAGCATAACGAGGCCTATCGTGCAGGCGACAAAGCCGCCGAATATAACCATGATGGCCTGCGTGGAAAGCTGGAGCTTTATAAGAACCGCATAGACGCCGAGCATCACGAGTATGCCTATGTTTTCGTTGAAGTTCTGCACGGCGATTGAATGGCCCGCCGTAAGCCTCACATGGCCCCTGTGCTGCAGAAGCGCGTTCATCGGCACTACGAAGAACCCGGCCAGCGCGCCGATTCCTATCAGGCACAGGCACGCTATTATGAGATAGAGCGGAACTCCGAAAACATCCATATTTCCGACAAGGCCCTTGTGGTAGAAAGAGAGCGCCGCGCAGGATATGCCCATCAGTATGCCCAGCCCCAGAACCTTGAGGCTTTTCTTGAGCGGTATGAGCGCGCCCGCGCTGACCGCGCCTATGGTTATGCCTATCGCGAAAACTGCGAGCAGCCACGAGGATTCCGAAAGCGGAAGCCCGAGAGACTCTTTGGCCCATTCGAGGACGATGAACTGCAAAGTTGCGCCCGCGCCCCAGAAGAGCGTCGTGACCGCGAGGGAAATCTGGCCGAGCTTGTCGTGCCACAGTGTTTTGACGCTGTACCCGAATTCCTTGAGCATCGCGCCTATCCTCCAGTTTACCTTGGGATACCTCGCGCCCGTGTCGGGGATGAAAAGGTTGCACACCGCGGCGGTTGCATAAAATATGAGCACCACCCACAGGGCCGACTGCGCAAAAGTCTTCCCGGGCATATAGTGAGAAATGACTTCGGCGATTTCCGGCTTTATCAGCACGCCGCCGAGCCCCATGCCCAGTATGATGGAAACCACCGTGGTGCCTTCAATCCAGCTGTTGGCAACCACCAGCTTTTCCGGGGGAAGAAGCTCGGTGAGTATGCCGTATTTTGCCGGCGAATACGCCGCCGCCCCGAGGCCGACCACGCCGTATGCCAATAGCGGATGCGAGCCGAACAGCATCAGGAGCAGGCCCGTTATTTTTATCATGTTCGTGATGAACATAACCTTGCCCTTCGGGCGGGAATCCGCGAAAGCCGCCACAAAGGCCGCAAGCAGAACGTAGGAAACCACGAAAGTGAATTTGAGCATCGGGGTCGCCCAGGCAGGCGCGGAAATTTCCTGCAGCAGCGCAATGGCGACAATCAGCAGGGAGTTGTCGGCAAGCGAGCTCAAGAACTGCGCGGAAATTATCCAGTAAAACCCTTTTTTCATAAAAGCCGAAAATAATCGCGCCTTGAGGGAAATTGTCAACCCCCATTATTGCGGCAGAAAATGAAGCCGCCAACGAGGGCGGTAAAGGGAGCCACGAGCACAATGCCGATGCTGCCCACAATGGTTCTGACGGTCTCGGCGGCGATATATGGGCTGTTGATGAAATCCGCGGGAGTCACGCCCTGCGCGTTGAAAGCCATGAGCAAAGTAAGATAGCCGCCGGCGTAGGCGAGCAGAAGCGTGGTGGCCATCGTGCCCACCACGGTCTTGCCGATGTTCATTCCCGCCCGCACGACCTCCGTCCTCGATATTCCGGGGTTGAGCCTGACGACCTCGGCCTGCCCCGCGGCAATGTCCACGCTAAGGTCCATAACCGCGCCGGAAGCCGCAAGGAACACCGCGCCTATGTAAAGGTCGGAGAGGCTTAGAAAATCGTAACCCGAGTAAAAGAGCGCCTGTGAGTACGGCATGGTAGATCCGTTAATGTGCAGAAGGCCGGCGAAACACACCGCCATGAGGCAGCTCGCGCCAACGCCGAGTATCGCGCCCAAATACGCCGTCGCCCCCTTGCGGTTAAAGCCCGCGACAAGGAACACAATCGCGGCGGTTATAACGCACACGCACAAGAAAGAAGCAAGTATCGGGTTCGCCCCCCGAAGGCAGACGGGCACCACTATCTTCCAGATGACGAGGCACGCGAAAACGAATGACAGCAGGGCCTTCACGCCCGTCACCCCGCCAAACGCAATGAGCAGGACGGCGAAAACCGCGAAAAGCAGCGCGGTATAGTTGAGCCTGTAAAAGTCCTGCGCATTGATGGTGTCCCTGGCGGGGTCCGCGCCGTTCCATACGGAGACGAGCACGGTGTCGCCGACGCCGAAAACCTTGTCAAGGTCCATCTGCGCGCGCAGCTGGTTTGCCGCCGCGAAAACCGAGCCCCTTTGCGCCCCCGAAAGCACCTCCACTTTAAGCCTCTGCGTTCCGGTCTGAAGCAGCCCCAATTGCATGAGGTCGGAGTTGTCCACGCTCAAGACGCGCGCCTTTTCCTTGGTGCCGCCGTCGTCCGTAGGGACGGGCGAAAGGTCCACAAAAAACAGCGCGACTATAAAGGCCAGGAACGCCGCGATTGCCGCAAAATTCCCGCTATTGCCCGATTTGGAAAGACCCGACACCCTATTTCACCAGTTTTTTAAGTTTTTTGGAGATGTCGGTATTGTCTATAGCCCCGCTGAAAGTTTCCGCGCCAGCGCCGTAGGCCGACGTGATTACGGGCAGCGCCGTGTGAGCGTCGGAAGTCCAGCCGATGCTGGCCTTGTTGTTGAAGCATTTGAGTGCGGTCACCGCAAAGGCGCTGTGCGACCTGTTCTCTCCCTTGAACTGCCTGTCGAAAGCCTCCTCGAGCTGCTTTTTTTCGGCCGACCTGACGCGCATCGGGTTGTCCCTGTCGTCGCCGAAATAGAAGCCGAAGCATTCGGTCAGAAGCGGCTTCGCGTCTTCAAAGGAAAATTCCTCGCCCCTGTTTTTGGCGAGTTCTCCGAGGCGGTGTTTGAAAGTATCGAAAGAGCACGTCTGTGCGGCGAGGCGCGATATGAAGGACTGGTAGCCCGTGCCCGCAAAGCCGAGCGTGAGGCCGCCCGTCTCATGGTCTCCCGTAACGACAATCAGGGTTTCCTTGGGATGCTTTTTCGCGAACTCATAGGCGACCTTCACGGCCTTGTCGAATTCGATCACGTCTCGCAAAGTAGTTGCGGCGTCGTTGGCGTGGCACATCCAGTCTATCTTGCCGCCCTCGACCATCATGAAAAAGCCCTTGGGGTTGTCGAGAAGCTCTATGCCCTTCTGGGTATAGTCGGCGAGCGTCGGCGAGGAATCGTCGTCAATTGCGTAGGGCATCGCGCCATCCTTTTGGCGCACGGCAATGGCCTTTTTGCCCTTTTCGAGCGAGGCCAGCCCCATGTTTTCGGCAAAGGCGTATCCGTATTCCTTTTGGGCTACATCGTAAATTTCGCCCTTGTAACTCTTGCTGTCCTTGTTGTTTCGGCCGTCCAAACCGCCGCCGCCGAAAAAGTCGAATCCGGATTCGAGCATGTCGAGGGCGATCTCGTAGGCGTTGCCCCTGTTGTCGTTGTGCGCGTAAAAGGCGGCGGGCGTGGCGTGGTTGAGCGTGACGCTCGTTATTATGCCCACCTTCTTGCCTGAGTCGCGCGCAACCTCCGCGACCGACACGAGCTTCTTGCCGTCGGCGTCCACCCCGAGGCGGCCGTTTCTGGTTTTGGCCCCGCAGGCTATTGCGGTTCCGCTGGCAGCGGAGTCCGTTATGAAAGAGTCGAAGGCGCGCGTCGTCGTTATCGCCTGAAACGGCATTGAGTTTATATAGAGGCCCCCGCCGTTCACCTCGCGCGAGAATTCCTCGGTCATCATGCGCTGGGGAACGGACATGCCGTCGCCTATGAAAAGAAAGACATATTTTACGGCCGCATTAGCGCCGACGGCGCAAAATGCGGCGGTTAACAAAACCGCAACAAATTTATAAAATCCTCCACGCATAGCAAATATACAGTTATCGTTTTATTTTCCCCATGCCCGCGCATCCTTGCAAGCAAAAAACCTTAATTGGGCCCGAGAGGCAAAAATACTCGACACAAGCGGCAAAGTCATAAAAAATGCGGCGTTAAAACTTAATTGCGAAAAACGTGAAGAAAAACAAAGTAATATTCCTTTGCACCGGCAACATATGCCGGTCGCCCATGGGCGAGGCCCTGCTCAAGCACGCCATAGCCGCGCGCCCCAAAGACGACAAACTCCACGAACTCGAAGTGGTTTCGGCGGGAACTGCGACCGTCGACGGCATGCCCGCGAGCGCCAACTCCGTCAAGGTTCTCGAAAAGGTCGGCATAGACATAAGCAAATACCGCTCGAACGAGCTCACGGAAAAAATGCTCGAAGAATGTTTCGCCCTTTTCGCGATGGCGCACTCGCATGCGGACATCGTAAGAAACCGCTACAGGAACGTTCCCGAGCGCATGGTGGCCGTCATGGACCTCGTGCCCAACGCCGAGCATGCGGATGTTTTCGACCCCTATGGCTGCGGCATAAACGAATATTTTGAAGTGCGCGACGAAATCATGGGCACCATACCCTACATTGTAAAATACTTGGAAAATGAACTCAAAAAAGCTTAGCATAGGCTCCGACCACGGGGGCTTCACACTAAAACAGGAACTTGTAAAGCGCCTTCAGGCCGACGGCTTCGAAGTCGACGACAAGGGCCCCGCGAATACCGACAGCGTGGACTATCCCGACTACGCCCTGAAGGTCTGCGAGGACGTCGTCAACGGCAAGTCCGACTTCGGCGTGCTCGTCTGCACCACGGGCATAGGCATGAGCATGTCGGCCAACAAATTCCACGGCATACGCGCCGCGGTCTGCCACATGGAGGACGCCGCCGAATTCACGCGCCGGCACAACGACGCCAACGTCATATGCTTCGGCGAAAAATACGACACGCCCTACATGGCCGAAAAGATGGTCAAAATTTTCGCGGCCACGGATTTCGAGGGCGGACGGCACCAGCGCCGCATAGACAAATTCATGAACTTTGAAGGCTGCCAGTCCTAAGGCGGCCTTTTTTTTGCTCTAAAACGTTTAATATTTTTTGTTTATGAAAATTCTGAACACCATACCTGCGTTTATCATTTTGCTCGGCTCCGCCGCAATCGCCGAGAACACCCTGCCCGGCCTCACGGCAATAGACGGGCGCGGGCGCGAAATAGGCACGCAGGAAAGCTACGGCAAGCCGCGCAAAGACAAATTCGCGGGCATGTTCTACTGCATCTGGCAGGGCTCGCACGGCTACGACAAGCACACGAACAACACCAAGGGGGTTGTTCCGCCGACGCCAGAAGACGTCAACGCGCCCTACGACAACCAGAAGCTCATCGACCGGTACGGCGACAAGTACCAGGAGCACCTCGGCCCCATGAGCGCCTTTCACCACTGGGGCGAGCCATATTTAGGCTATTATGTGGCCGACGACGAATGGGTGATACGCAAGCACGCACAGATGCTTTCCGACGCGGGCATTGACACCATCATCATAGACGCGACAAACAGCATCACCTATCTGGACACAGTTAGGAAAATCTGCAAGGTCTTTACGCAGATGCGCAAGGAAGGCAATAAGACGCCTCAGATATCCTTCGTGCTCAACAGCGGCGCGAGAAACACCCTGCGCGACCTCTACGACAACTTTTATTCAAAGGGCGAATATCCCGAGCTTTGGTTCCGGTGGAAGGGCAAACCGCTGGTGTTCGCCCCGCCGGACGCCTTCGACCCCGACACCGCCGAGTTCTTCACGGCGCGCCAGGCGTGGTTCAACTCCAAAGAGGCGTGGTTCGGCGACGGCAAAGACAAATGCCCGTGGGCCGACGTCTACCCGCAGAAATATGGCTGGCACGAGTCGCCCGACAGGCCCGAGATGATCTCGGTCTCGCCCGCGACGCACCCCATCAACATCCCCCGCATAGGGCGCAGCTACCACAACGGCGCGCAGCCCGGCCCCGAGGGGCGCGACTCCGGCGCGGGCCTCTGCTTTGAGGAGCAGTTCTCTATGGCGATGGAAACCGACCCCGAGTTCATTTTCTTCTCGGGCTGGAACGAATGGATTGCCATGCGCCTGCCCAACGGCGGCGTCACCGAGCTTGGCGACTACAAGCTTGCGCCCAACGCCTCCAGCATGTTTGTCGACCTCTTCAACCACGAGTACAGCCGCGACATCGAGCCCCTGCGCGGAGGCTTCGGCGACAGCTACTACTACCAGCTTGCCGACTTTGTGCGCAAATTCAAGGGAGTGGAAAAAACGAAGGTCGTATCGAGAAATTCGAAAATTAACCTGGACAACATGAAGTCGTGGAACTCCGTCGGCCCCCGCTACAAGGACGATAAGGGAGACACTTTCCACAGGAAGCATTTCGGCTACGGCTACAAGCTTGGCACGCTCACAAACGACACGGGACGCAACGACATAGTTGAATGCAAGGTTGCCAACGACGGCGAAAATCTGTTCTTCTACGCCGAATGCGCCGACAACATCACGCCCCGAACAGGCCCCAAATGGATGCGCCTGTTTATAAAGATAAACGGAAACGACGGCGAAAACTGGGAGGGCTTCCAGTTTTTCGCAAACGCCGCCCCCGAAAGCGACGCAAAAACCACGCTCGCGAAATCAAAGGGCGGCTGGGACTGGGAAAAAACCGGCGACATTGAATATAAAGTAGACGGGAACAAGATTGCCTTGAAAATTCCGCATTCAATGCTCGGCGTCGAAAATCCAGACGACATATCGCTCGACTTCAAGTGGGTGGACAACGCAATCGAAAGCGGCGACATTCAGGAGTGCCTGACCGACGGCGATTCCGCCCCCAACGGACGCTTCCGATACCGCTACGAATTCGCCAAATAAGGGGATTGGCGGAAAAAAGGCGGGGACCTCTCCTAGGGGACTTCTAAAAATTAGTTTTAGAAGCTCCCTTTATACGTTGACATTTATTTCCAAGCGGACAAAAAAGGGAGGGATTAATTCCACTTCTTATGAACAAGTCCATAGCATCAAAACCCCTCAAGGAGGTCGATCCCGAAATCTTTGAGGCAATCCAGTTGGAAACAAAGCGCCAGCAGTCGCACATAGAGCTCATCGCGTCGGAAAACTTCGTGATTCCCGCGGTAATGGAGGCGGCAGGTTCGACGCTCACAAACAAGTATGCCGAAGGCTATCCGGGCAAAAGGTATTACGGCGGCTGCGAATTCGTGGACATCGTCGAACAGCGCGCGATCGACAGGGCCAAGAAGCTCTTCGGCGCGGAACACGTGAACGTCCAGCCTCACTCGGGCTCGCAGGCCAACATCGGCGTATATACCGCGGTGCTCCAGCCCGGCGACAAGATTTTGACAATGTCGCTCGAACACGGCGGCCACCTCACACACGGGCACCCCAAGAACGTATCGGGCATGCTCTACAAGGTTGTCAACTACGGCGTGGACATTGAAACCGGCTTCATCGACTACGACAAGCTCGAAGAAACTGCGATGGCCGAAAAGCCAAAGCTCATCACGGTCGGCGCCTCGGCGTACCCGCGCACTATAGACTTTGAACGCATGGGTAAAATCGCGAAAAAATGCGGCGCAATGCTCATGGCCGACATCGCCCATATCGCGGGACTCGTCGCCACGGGCCAGCACCCCTCGCCCGTCCCGCACTGCGACTTCGTAACAACCACCACGCACAAGACTCTCCGCGGCCCCCGCGGCGGCATAATCATGTGCAAAGAGCAGTACGCCAAGGCGATAGACTCCGCCATATTCCCCGGCATCCAGGGCGGCCCCCTCATGCACATCATCGCGGGCAAGGCGGTATGCTTCGGCGAAGCCCTCAAGGAATCTTTCGTGGAATACCAGAAGCAGATTGTCAAGAACGCCGCGGCCCTCGCCAACGCGCTCAAAGCAAAGGGCTTCAACCTCGTTTCGGGCGGCAC
This sequence comes from uncultured Opitutales bacterium, assembly GCA_944391135.1. Classification (GTDB taxonomy): domain Bacteria; phylum Verrucomicrobiota; class Verrucomicrobiia; order Opitutales; family Intestinicryptomonadaceae; genus Merdousia. The sequence continues at coordinate 78,890 of CALXSL010000009.1, read as the reverse complement.
CGACAACCACCTGATGCTCCTTGACCTCACCAAGAGCCATCCCGATCTCACGGGCAAGGCGGCGCAAATAGCGCTAGACAAGGCCAACATCACGACAAACAAGAACACCATCCCCGGCGAAACGCGCTCGCCCTTCCAGACAAGCGGCGTGCGCCTCGGCACCCCGGCCGTCACAAGCCGCGGCATGACCGAAGCCGATATGGAAAAGATCGCCGAAGCTATCGCGATAGTCCTGAACGCCCCCGAAGACGAAAGCGAAATCGCCAAGGCGAAGGCCATAGCGGTGGAGCTCGCGGAAAAATATCCGCTTCCCTACTAAGGAATGCCGCATAACAATTAAAAAACAAAAGCGCCTTGCAAGGGGCGCTTTTTTGTTTGCCATACAATTCCCTCCCGCACACTTCATAATCCCATACTCACCGGCCGCCAAACCTAACTGCAAATCAAGAAAAATATGAAAATTCCCACAATCTGTGGAAATAAAATGTTGCAAATCTGAAATACGGCATTAATCTTAAAACTGTTTTCACCCATATTGACCTATGAAGCATCTCCCCATTATCATTTGTCTTGCGATGTTCGCAAACTTCGCATTTGCCAAAACCTACTATGTTAAGCCCGGCGGAAGCGACCAGAATACGGGCACATCTTGGGCCGCCCCGCTCAAAACCGTAACAAAAGCCGTTGAGAAGGCCAAATACGGGGACGAAGTGTGGGTCGCGGCAGGAACCTACAAACACGGCAGGCCAATAGCCATGAAAAACGGCGTGAGCATGTACGGCGGCTTTGCGGGCACTGAAAAGGCCAAGACGGCGAGAAGCGGCAAAAATGAAACGGTGCTCAGCGGTGAAAATTCGTACAGAATAATCCACAACAACGGCGCGGCGGGCGAAATGCTCAACGCCGGCACCGTGCTCGACGGGTTTACGCTCGCAGAAGGAAAGAATTTTGCAGAAGGCCAGCCGGTGCACGGCGGCGGCGCAATTTTCAACAGCTACGCAAGCCTTCTTGTCTCAAATTGCAGATTTATAAACAACTCTTCCGAAACCTGCGCGGGGGCGGTCTACAATTTCGAATCATCGCCGCGCTTCATCGGCTGCGAATTTGTAAATAACAGGTCGGGCTCTCTCGGTGCGGCCATTTACAACGAAAACTCCTCGCCCGCGATAGACTCGTGCACGTTCGACGGAAATGTGACCAACCTAGACGGGAAACACGGAAGCGCGGCCGCCGTTTACGACAAAAAATCGAACACCAGAATAACGGCCAGCACATGTGAAGGCGGCGAAGAGCTTTACGACGACAAGGTTTATGAACCCATGGGGCAAACCGCCCACAAACAACCGACCGAAGAAATCCCGGCGCCCCCCGACAGCTCCACCGCCGCAACCGGCACGCCAGACGCAAACGAAGTCGCGGGAGAAAGCGGCAATATAAATTCAGGCGGCACAGACGGCGGAGACAACCTTTCAATATCGCACCTCGACGTCAGCAACACAGCGCAGGGCGCGGCGGACATGTCCGAAATGCTGCTCATGGGAGGCTCGGCGTCAAACGGCGGATCGGCCGCGAACGGCGCTATAAAAACCGGGGACATCTCCGTCAGCTGCGGCGGCATGACAATCTCGTGCGTGTGCAAGCCCATAGGGCTGGTCAGCGGAACGGTCTACACGATACGCGCGGCGGCCGTCGGTGAAAACCTGAAATACCAGTGGTACGAATCTTTCGACGGCGTTGAATTCCTCCCGGCCGAAGGGGAAAACCTAAGCTCAATGAAAATAGCCGCAGACGATCAGTTTTCCGGCAGGGTTTACTACTACTGCGAAATACGCGGCGGGCAGTCCAAAACCGCGACAAAAACGGTAATACTGGACTTTGCGAATTAGAACGGCGCTTTACGATAAAACAAAAAAGCCTCCGGACAACCCGGAGGCTTTTTTGTTTTCAGGCGAAGGACGCAAAAACGACGCCTATCACACGCCCTCAAACAAAAAAATTAAGTTTTTCGAAACATTGCCCGCGCCCCCGTGTTTAAGTGTAGTGTGAAGAGAAAAATAACCGACCTGATTTTGTTCATATGCTTCTGCACCCTTGCGGGGACGGGCATTATAGGAACATGAAGGCGCGCCCGATGTCAATATAGCCAGAAACTTATAAAGCACATGGAAAAACAAATGACAGACATCAGCCTTGAGAACGTTCAAATTTCGGAAGACGGAAAATGCGCAAACGGGCGCCTTGAGTACGACCGCCAGAAGCTAGCGCCCGACAGCCCCGAACTGCTGGAAGCCGTAAAAAGACAGCTTGAGCTGCAGTTCAAATTCAAGGCTGCCGAAATAAAGGTTTTCGAGGCCAACGCATGCAGCGACGGCTTCAGGGCGGCATCAATTTAAAACCATAGTCATATATATTCGCTAATGAGGAGTCCCGTTAGGTTTTACGGGGCTTCTCATGTTTTACGGGATCCCTGCGGCATATTCAAGGCGCGCAGAGATTTTTGCCCCGTCGGACAGTTCGACGGAAAGCGTTCCATTTCCGCCGCGCTTTCCTCTCGTGAGAATTGCAAATTCGCAAAGCCCCGGGCGCAACTCCGCTTTTTCCATTTCAAACGCGCCGCCGTCAACGGAATATCCCCTGATCTCCAAACTTGAAGAATCATAATAAAACTTTGCGCGCACGCGCGGATGCCTTTCGCTGAAAATGTATGAGCCTTGCGAGAAATAGGCGCTCGGCACAATCTCCCATTCGACAGGCACGGAAATGTCATGGCGGATTGCCCCGCAAGAAAATGATACATTCAGGGCTGACGAGCGCCTGCCACTCCCCGAAAGAGGGCCTTGCGCCCTGACGGAAACTTTTCCGCGCAGGAAACACGCCCGCGAACCGCCAGGATATTCAACATTCTGGCCGTCTTCCAATAGCGCGGATCCCACGGCGAGCTCCGCATTCGAAGCGGACGCGTCAAATTTCGGGACTGCGCCCGGAGGCGCCTTAAACAAGAACTCAACCTCGGCCGCTTCCGAACCGCGCCCCTCGAATATCTTTCCCAAATCCGCTTTTTGCGGCCAGTACGAATAATGGTCGCCGCTCTCCGCCACAAAGCGGTGCATCTGCGCTGAATTCCTCGCGTCGCTTTTTATGGCTATGTCCACGGCCCTGCCTTCAAGCTCCCCGGCGGGAAACTCAACACGCGCTGCAAGCTTTACGCTCGAAAACGGCTTTATCGCGCCTTCGCATGTTATTTTTGTGCATGCGCAGGAAGCGGAGATGTCCAAAATCCGGATTTCTCCGAGTCCGCGGTTGGAAAGAATCAGCTCGTAATCGGCCGCATTGGCTTTCCCATCAGCAACCGAAGCCTTTACATGTCCGTGCGACGGCGACTCAACAACCAGCACATTGTGTATGTACGCGAAATAATATCCTGCGGCGCACGCGGATAAAAGGGCGAACGCCGCTGCGAATGCAAAACCAATCCTCATTTCTTTCCGCGCACCAGTTTGAACAGCAAAGCGGCCGCGCCGAGAGCCAAAAGGGCGCCTCCCGCCGCATATGTCGCATAAAAGCCAAAGGGCGGCTTAAAGCCGCTTCCAACGGCTATCACGGACATGCGCTCGCCCGGGGCAAACGCGTCCTTCTGGACGATGGAAGGCGCCGACGGCGGGTCGACAATCTGGATGCAGCCGTCCAAAACCCGCGCGACGTAAAAATGCTCCAAATCCATCCCTTCCGGCGGCGGCGTGTAGACAATAAACAGGCCGCCTTTGTTCGCGAATATCTGGGCCCATGAAAGCCTTATGGTTTTATGGGCTATGCCAAGGCGTTCCAGCTCGTCCTCAATCTCGCCTATGCTTATCCCGACACTCTTTTTCGTATAGAGCCTTTTGAAGATTTCGGAAAAATCGGCATCTGTCCCCGACAGTTTCGCCGCGACATAAATCGAATTGCCCGCACACAGATAGCGCATCTCGTCAGCCGCAAGCCAGTTCATGCCGTTTTCGCTTTTTATGTCGGGCAGATACGGGGCGCCATCATCCCCGGCCTGCGCAGAAAAGCAGGCAAAGGCGGCAAGGCAAAGCGCCAAATACCTACTCGGACTTTTTTTCCACGCCATTTTTTTGCTCCTGCGCCTTGTCGACCAAAGAGTCCAAAATGTTGACTATGGCGTCCTCCTTGCCGCCAAGCTCCTGGGCTTCGGAAACGACAATTCTTTTGTTGTTGATTTCATCTCTTATATTGGAACCAATCGGGAAGTTGATTTTCACCGCTTCCGGTGAAATATTGCCCATGTACAGGGAATTTTTGTCTATCATACTGATACTGGTGGAATGCAGGCCGCCATTCTTTTCAAAAATTTCATTTTTTATCTCCAGCGGAAAATAAAACGCGCCGCATTTCACATAATCGCGCATTGAATAGCGAATAAGCAGATACGGCTTCTCGTTCTTTGTATTCACCCAGTATTCAACTTTTTCCAAATTATAGGTTTTAGGGTAAAACTTGAACACGTAAGTTTCGTCGGAAAGCACTACGCCCCCGTCTTTGCCGATATTTATCTTGAAGGCCTTGATTGAATTTTCATTTATGGCGAGCTCGGGGGTCGGGCCTCCCGCAAGCCACGGAAAAAACAAAGCCGGCATTATCTCTCCCGCCGTTCCGCGGCTTATAACCCCGACCCCGTACGAAGGAGGAGGCGATATCGTGGCGGAGGTCAACTTCCCGTTTATATAGGAATTTTCCCTGACAAACCCATCAGAATCGTATTCCGTGACTTTTACAGCCGGAGCCTTCAAGTCTAAAACCACTGAACTTTTACTTTTTTGCGCCTTTCCCGCGCCGGGGCGTTCGAATGTCGTTTCCCATGTGAACGATATTCCGTCCGCAGGAAAGAAATTCTGCACAATACTTTCCTGCAAAGGATAATCATTGGCGGCGCCGTTAAATGCCACCAAGATTAATCCGGAAAAAACAATTGCCACTCTTTTCATAAATTAAGCCTTATCGTCCATGCAATCCTCTGCACCGCTTCCCGTTCCAGAGTATTTTGAAAATATACCGCATTCGCTTGGATTTTCAGCTATACCCGGATTGTGCCAATATTGAGCAGAAGACCCCTTCTTTTTCACGCATGTCAGATTTCCCCCTCTGCAATTTCCAGTAACTTCAATACGGTAATACCCTGCCTCTGATTTTCCTGAATTGTGCTCTTTAGACGATTCGCCCGCGCAATAAAGCGAAGTTGCCCCTTCCCTATGATCATCGCATGGGGAATTTGGAACAGGCCCTTTTTTGCATAATGTCTTTTCATTTCCGGGCTGTCCGCAGTTTGCAGCCCCTATGGAGCCTTCCCTGTCAACACTATAACTTATTGCGCCGTGCGCGCAAATAACCATGCCGGCAGCCGCCAGCAGGCATCCTACATGTTCTTTTTTCATTTTGATTCCTTTTCCGGTTTATTGTCCGTAAATATGCATTAAGTCTTCGCTTATCAGCAGTGTTTTGGTTTTTTCCCCGTTTTTGTCTTTGACGAGAATTTTTTCGCCGCCGGGATAGCTGAAAGACAGAATCCTTCCGCCAAAAAGCTCATATTCCGTTATCCTGCCACGCTCGTCGAACACCTTTTTCCATTTAAAAACGTTGCCGCCATCATACAGAGAAACACTGCGTTTTTTATCGTCGCGCTTAAGCACGCGCACAATATTCCCGTTTTTCAACTCGCGGATAAGACGTCCCTCGGCGTCATACATGTACTGGAAATTGTCCTTGCCGCCGCCGGGATACTCCACTATCCTGCGGCGCGGTAGCAGTTTTGGGCCCATGCGGAAAACCGCATCGGTTATCAGCGGGCCGCCGCGCTTTCTTTCCTTGCTTATCCCGTTTACGCTGTAGTACCTGTAATCTTCCAGACCGTCCTGTTCGCATTTGCGGGATATTTCATATTCGGAGTCGCTGTAGGCGTTCCGGTATGCATATGTCGTTGCCGAGCCTCCGAAATGCGATTCTTCGCGCGAAACCGCCCCGCTTTTCGGACTCCATGTAAAAAGCTTTTTTGGAAGGCCCGCCGCAAAGTATTCCATTTTGTAAGATTCCGGATTGGAAAAATCGTAGGCGTAACTTCGCCTGACCTTGCCGTATTGTTCGATCGACGAAAGCATCTTCCCCGTTTTCCCGCCTTTGGCGTCTTTAAAAGACAAATTCACGGGCGTTTCGGGATCTCCCAGGACAATAGACACGGAATCCCCGCTGCCGCCGTATTTGAACTCGGCCAGCTTCTTTCCCCTGCATTCTATCGCGGAAAGCCTGTCCGACGAATATTGGAATATTAAAATATCGCCCGACGCCAGCCGTATGCGCCTTATTTTGCCGTTGGAGAAACTGAAAGACGTGCCGCATTTTCTTGAAAGCTCCATCGCCCCTGAACCCCTTGTCTGAAGCGCCCATTCGGGGTTGGAGTAGACATCCTTTGACGGCTCCTTAAAAAGACGTTCCGAAAGGCCGTTGGGCATTATAACTTTGTAGGCGTTTCCGCCGTCGGGGACGACGGCCGTATCTGTCAGGTTAAAAAACCATCCGAAGCCCAAAAACGCAGACGCCGTGTTTCTGGCGCTGTCAAAATCGGCCTGCAAAGGAATAGATTCGCCGCCCGGAAGCGAAATTTCGCCAATTTGCTCTACGATGGCAACGTTGCATTTCTCGCCTATATTTTCAAAAACATCGTCTTTCTTAGAAGTCCAACCGATTGAGCATACCCCCCAAAGGAAAGAGTTGAACGCAAAAAAAGCCGAAACGCAAATAAAACGCCTCATAACCTGTCAGCCCTTTGCCGCGGAATTGCGCCAGTCGGCCCAGCCGCCCTTGTATATGAATATGTTTTTGACGCCTTTTTCCCGCAGCTTTTTTGCAAGAAGAAGCGAATCTTCACAGCCGGAATCGCTGCAATAGACTATTATTTTCCCAAATTTCTCCAGCCCGGCCTCTTTATTGAATTTTTCAAATATGTCATCAAACTCGATTACAGGGAGGCTTAGCGCGCCGTCAATATGGCCCAGTTCGTAAAACACGGAAGGCCGCGCGTCTATGACCGCCGCAGATTTGTCCGAAGTTGCGCTTTTGACTTCATTAAAACCGACAGCTTCAAATTCAAAAATTCCACCAGATTCAGACGCAGTAGTAGAACATGCGAAAAACAAGGCACATGCAAATAACACTAATAAAAATCCATTAAAATAATTCATATTCAATATAACTATAAAACATAAATAGATTTATAATTGCAAGAAAATTTTCAATAATCTTAGCTTGATAATAAGAATTGAACACTATATAGTAACATTCTGAAATCATTATTTTATTGACATACAGATAAATCATATTAGTACAAACATATATTAACTATTACGTAACTAACATGAAAATATGCCATACAGTTCGTTTTTGCGCATTCGCAATTTTGACGGTTCAATGCGTATTTGGGGGGATGTCCATGTACTGGCGCACGGAAAAGAACAGACCCTTTGGCGGCAATGTGGACAGCGAATGCCGTCTGAATGTCTGCGAAGAGCTGGGCGAGATAACCTTTGCCAAAGGAGAATTTTCCATTCCGCTGATCGTCGATTTTTACAGCGGCCGCAATACAAAATCCCCCACAATGGGGGCGTACTGGATTCTGAACGTGGCCGACCTTCGGCTGTTGAAAAATGACGTAAACAGCTACAGTCTGTTTTTCCCGAACGGCACGGAGTCGATCTTTTACAAAGATTCCGGAAAAAACACATACCGTGACAAAGTTTCGCTTTTCGTTCTTTCCGAGCGGTCAAACATGCAGACGCTGAAAGACAAAAACGGGTATTCCTATTCGTTCAAAAACGCTTCTCTTACGCAAATAAAAGCGCCCTCCGGCAATGCGCTTAATTTCATATACAAAGACGGCAGGCTTGCTTCAATAAACGGAAACAACGATGAATTGGCCAAATTCGAATACTCTCCGGAATCCGTTACCATAAACTTTCCAAGGTCTGGAAAAACCGCAACTCTGTCGTTTGAAGCGTCCCAAGACGGGAAGCTTGGCGCAATGCTTTCCCGAATAGAGATTGACGGCGCCCTTCTGCGCTCGTACGAATACGACTTCAGGCAGGCGCAATGGGCGAAATTAAAAATTACGGACGGGCGCGCCGGCTGGCGCGAATACTCTTTTGAAAAAAACGGAGGCAAAGTGTCTGAGGAGTCGTTCATAGAAAACGGGAAGCAAGACCGCTATTCGTACGATTATTCGCCCCACAGCCTGGGCGGATTTCAGGTGTCCAGAATACTGCGCTCCAGCGGGGCCCAAGACCTTTGGTACGGCTACAACGCCGTTATCAGCGTGCGTAAAAACGGCGGGCCCATTGTGACAACGCACTATTTTGCGCGCGGGGCGCTGAGGGATTTCGCCAGGCGAATAGAAACATCCTATCCCGACGGGTCCAAGACGGCATCGCTGTTTGTCTACGACGACAAGCAGCGTATATTGCGCGAAATACGCGACGGCAGCGTTGTATTCAACATGAAGTACAATGACGTCAAAAACTCGGCCTCATGCTACGACGGGGCCGGAAATTTTCTCTGGGAAAAACGCTTTGACAAAGGCGGCAGACTGGCGGCCTACATAAGGCCGGACGGAACAAGGCTGGACATAAAATACGCCGATAACTCCACAGCCGAAGCCACCCTGACAAAAGACGGCAAAAAAATAAACACCGCGGTATTTGACGAATCTTTACTGTTTATAAAACCAAACAAATTATAAAAAATATGAAAAAAACAATATTATGCGCCGCATTGGCGTTGGGAATATCCCTGCTCGGCATTAACGCGTTTTCGGAAAATATATCCGGAAAAGATTCAATGTTCGGCAACGGAATAAAATGTCAACAAATAACCGGATGCGCTGACTCCAGTTATGCAGGAGAAGAGGATCCTCCCATTGGAACTTACGATACCAGAGGTTGCCAAAAACATGAAGCGTATAGAACCGTAGAGGCCAAAGATATGCAGGCGAACCTTTCATCTAACAAGAATTGCGAAGGAACAAGATATCTTTGGGGCGGAATGACATGGACGGCATCCGGCACTTGCGGTATATACAATGAATGTGTAGACTGGTATGAACCTGAAGCATAGAATGAAAACTGTGTTTTCAATATTTTTCACCGGGACATTGCTCTTTATGGGCAATGCCACAGCCCAAGTAACGTTTGAATCGCTTGGCAAAAATTTTTTCAATTTCAAATCTATTTCAGCCGACTTTACCGAATCGGAGCAATATTTCGATTTGGACGGAAACCCGAGATATGAAGAACAGTCGGAAGGCTGTGTTTTTATAAATTTCCAAAACAGAACCTACAGCGCAAAATACTCCATGGTTACTACAAGCAATGGGAAACACTCAAAGCGGGTGGTTGAAACGCTGTACGGCGACAGGACGTTGAAGGAATTGGTTGAAGAAGGCGAAAATACCACTGGTTCAATATGCAAAACAAGACGGTTGCCAATTTTCACCGAACTGTGGAACATAAGCGCAGCGCAGGAGCCTTTTATAGAAAAACTCGATCCGAAAAAACTGAAAGTTGAGGAAGTCACGATGGAGTCTGGCGAGCAGGCGTACAAAGTGTCTTTCGATTTCTTCAATCTGTATTTTTCCAAACGGCTCCTGCTGTTAAAATCAGAAGCATTTTTTTGGATGAAAAAACCGGAAAACGCAAGCTGGCAAGAGAATCTTACGCGTACAACTATGACACGCACCTGCCGTATCCTTTCCCCGAAAGAATAGTCGTGAAGAACTATTATTATCCGTCTGGCAACAGAGCCCACATATCTGAAGTAAAGTTCGACTTGGGCTCCATTAAATTCGACGAGAACAAGCCGCTGCTCGACGTCGTATTCCCATTGGGATGCACTGTTTTTGAAGGCAATAACATATACAAGGTAACCGATGCGGCAGGCTCAAACACGCCTGAAGAAAACATGGTAAACATGCTCGAAAAGCTCATAGAAGATTCAAAAAACTAGCATACAAAAGATGCGCACGAAATATTTCCCATTTTGCGCGGCGTTATTCTTGTGCCTCGGCCTGCCCGCCGGCTTGTTCGGCGGCGACCACACACGGAACGGGTTCATTGCGAAGGAAGATATCGAACAGCATTGCGGCGTAAACGCCATGTATGTCGCGCTGCGTCTGTCGGGGCTTGACGCCGACTACGGGGAAATAAGGCGCGCCCTGCAGCCGTCGGAAAATTCGCGCGTAAGCGTCAGCGACATAGAGGGCTATTTGAAAAATCGGAGGATTAAATTCCGTACAATAAGGCCGTGGCCGTCGGACGCCGAATATCTTTCCGGCAAGATTTTCATTGTATTCACGCCTCCGGCAGAATCGTCGGGAATAGGGCATTTTTCCGCGATGCGCATAAAGGGGACCAACATTCAGTATGTGGATCCGGCATACGGCATAGGCGAATTTCCCGTATCGAAATTGAGCGGCAGACTGGCGGCCATAGTGTTGAACGATGATTCCATTTTCCCGTTCAGGCTGAACGCCTACGGTATCGCCGGCATCGCAATACTGGCAGGCGCGCTGCTGGCGGCGCTGCTTGCCAAACTATATGGCAAAAAAAGTAAATCCGGCAAAGGCTTTATACGCGCATGAAAAAATTTGTTCTTGTTTTTGCGGCAGTCATCGCGGCCGCAGTTATTGTTTTGGCGGCATATTCCATTTTCTGCCACAACCGCGTTTACGTTTTGGAGCCGAATGTCTACGCGGGAAGGCTGCTTCCGGAAGATGCGACGGACAGCATACGCTTCACCCGTTCTTTCACCCTGTACAATCCCGGATTCAAACCTGTAAAAATAAGCGGCATAACGGCCTCATGCGGATGCACCAACGTGGAAAATCCCAAAGTCGTACCTCCGCTGGGAAAGGTGACGCTTGAAGCCAGCGTCGAATTCCAGGCATCCGGACTTATAGGCAAATCCGTCGACGTGGCAGTAAAAAACTCTTCAAGAAATCCGGTATTGATGCTGTCATTAAAGGCCGAAGTCGGAAACTTTCAAACCTGGTCGCCGAAGTCGCTGGCATTCGGAAATGTAACCCCGAAAAGCCTTCCAGAAGACAGGATATTCATTTCGCAGACAACCCCCTTAAACGCCGCTCCGAAAATCGAGGTATTGCAAAAGCCCGGCAATTTCGACATTTCAATAACAAGGGAGAAAGAAGCCACCATAAAATACAGGGACGGATCCGAAGCCTTTTCACCCGGACGGCGGTGTCCGTCAGGATGCTAGACTGCCTTGAAACGGGACCGCATAAGGAAACGCTCAAGCTTAAGGCGGACGCCGGAAGCGAGCATACGATAGAAATCCCCATATCGTGGAACGCGGGACCGACCTGCAGATTTTCAGCCTTCACCTATTTCTTTGACAGGGAAAACCCGACGCAAAAAATCACGGTCATATCTGAATCCCGGGGCATAATAGGCATAGAAAAAATCGAGGTTTCAGACAAGAGATTTTCCGTTTCTAGACTGAAAGAAGAGGAAATGAAAGCCGAATTCTCTGTAGAGTATCGGGGTAATTTCAACAAAACTGTTGACGCAAATTTAAAAGTATTTTTTCATAACGGCGAGCATATTTCAACGGATTTAAAAATCTTATAACATTATAATGAGATTTTAAATTGTCAATTTACACGATATGCCGCGCTTTATGAGAGTTTTTCTGACCATATTGACAGCCATGCTGTGCGCCTCGTCGCACGCCGAAAACATGTTCGCCTTTTCCAGCGCCAAACCGACGGGCAAAGAGGCGGCCGTACTCGTGCTCGCCCCGGGGCAAAACATGGACGGCTCTTTTTTTCTGGACGAGCCGAAGTGGAGCGCATTCGCCCGGAAAAACAACCTAGGGCTGATGTCCCTCAATTACAGTTCGGATATCGAAAGCCTTTACGGTGAGAAAAAGAACGGGTATTTCTATGCGGAACACGGCTCAGGGCAGGCGCTTCTGGACGAAATAAGGCGCGCCTACGGGAAAGACCTGCCCGTAATAATTTTCGGCTTTTCAGGCGGCGCCCAATTTACGGCGTCGTTTGTAAACTGGGCGCCGGAAAGGATACTCGCATGGTGCGCCTATTCCTTTCCCATGACCCCGGAATATCCTGAAAGTGGGACAAACGCGCGCGGCATCGTCGCATGCGGCGAGCTTGACTCAAAAATGTGGTTTCCAAGCTACGCATTTTTTTACAAGGGCAGATGCGCGGGGAAGAATTTAATATGGGCGAACCTGAAAAATACGGACCATGCGCGCAGCGAAGCATTTGAAGATTTTGTCAGGGCCTTTTTCAGGGAAGAACTTGACATTTTTGCAATGGCAAAAGACGCCCCCAATGACGCCTGGGTTGACGTCTACATACCCGAAAAAACCGCCGAACATCCCGAAGGCCCCCTGCTCAGCCCTTTCAGGACGGAGCGGCTTCTGGAAATGTGGAAGGAAATTCACACCCCCTAGCAATGAATATGGATATTGAAAGCATTTTTCCCATAATAGCCCAAAGCGCCCGCCTTGACTGGTTCGACTACGGCGTAGCCAGCATCAACAGGACGGGCGCGTTCATAGCATGCGCCATAATGGCGTGCTGGGCCCTTGCCGCCATTCCCAAAAAGGCATTCTTTTGGGTAGCGCTGGCATGCAGTGCGGTACTAATGTGCTTTCTAATACAGACCCAGTCTCGCGGGGCGTTTGTGTCGCTGGCAGTTTCCTTTTGCGCCTTTCTGTTCCTCTCAAAACTCAGAATCAGCAAGACAAGGGCGGCCGCGCTAGCTCTGTTTTGCGTGGCTGCGGTGCTGTACTCAACCCACGTGGGCTTTTCTAAAAGAATGACAAGCATGGTAACCCTGCAGTCGTCCGCCGCAAACTGCCGCGCAGAAATATACCTGTCGGGGCTGAAAATGCTTACGGACGCGCCGAACGGGTTCAATGATGTGGAATCCCCAGTTGAAATGTACCACCGCTGGTACCAGGCCCTAGACAACGGGCACAGGTTCTTGGACATGATAAACTCGCACCTCGAATTTATGTGCAAACACAATGTCCCGCTGAAGCTTGCATACGTATTTTTGTGGACATTGGCATTGTGCATTTCATTCCCGCGAAGGGGCGACATATTTTGCGCTGCGGCTTTCTCCACCTTGCTGTGCTTCTTCTGCACGGCGATTTTCACGCATACGGAAAATTTTTGGGTGCTTTGGATTATCCCCCTTGCAATGCTTGCCGGCGCGGCGGCCGTAAACCGCAGGCGCTTCGCGGAGGCCGGATTCTGGGCGGCGGAGCTGGCCGCGTTTTCCGCCGCCGTTCTGGCCCTGTGCGCGGTATCGGCTCTGCTGCCAAGGGACGCCAAGCTGAAATTCACCGGAGACGCCGTCTATGTCGGAAACGCCGAAGGCGGAAAGAGGTTCCTTATTTTTTGCCCTAACCCCAAAGTGCTGGGAAGCAAGTACGGCAAAGAGCTGGCCCTGTTTCTTGGGAATGCCGGGGGATACGCGACAGTTTCGGACAAATACGACGGGAGGGAATATTCAACAATAGCCTTTTCCGGAGAATATGACAGAAAGCGGATTCCGGACATGCTGGCCGAAAAATTTCTGTTCCTGAACGCCCCGCCTCCGAACGAGGAGGACTCCAAAAAGCTGCCCTCAGGAAAGATAGAAGCCGTACTTGGCGACATATCAGACTGGCGCAACAAAATGCGGTGGCGGGAAACGGCCGAAGACAATCCCGCGATAGACCTCAAAATCTTGCCGGGCGTAGCCGACTATGTTCCGGAATGGACGCGGCTGCTTGATTCAGGAAAGAAAAGCCCCGACTGATTCCTTCAGTACGGCAAACGCCCGCATTGGGGTTCTTTTAACGTCATCTTAACTTGTTCAGGAAAGTGCACAAAAATGTAATATTTTCGGAAAAAAGTTTCCGAAAAATATTGTAATTGCACCGCAAATCATTTGAGTATGGCAGAATCAATACACACACACCGCGGACGAGTCTTGATCGCCGAAAAAGCGTCTGAAAACGCTTGAGGAAGTCAATTTTGTCATCATCTCCCGCCCCTCCGATGTGCTGAAAATATACATGTAAAAATGAATATTCACGAGTACCAAGCAAGGCAACTATTTCAAGAATACGGAGTGGCGGTTCCAAACAGCCAGTCCGCCAAAACGCCCGACGAGTTCGACGCGGCGATAGCCTCCCTCAAGGGAGACACCATCGTGGTGAAGTCGCAGATACACTCCGGCGGCCGAGGCAAGGGGGTTTTCAAGGACGGCCTCAAGGGGGGCGTGCAGCTCGCCGAACGCGCAAAGGCGGCGGAAATAGCCGGCAAGATGCTGGGCAACACCCTCGTAACCAAGCAGACCGGCGAAGCAGGCAGGGTTGTGGGCACAATCCTTTTCGCGGAAGCCACCGACTACAAGGCCGAATACTACTTAAGCATCCTCATCGACAGGGGTTCGGGCAAAGTCAAGGTCATCGCCTCCACAGAAGGCGGCATGGACATCGAAAAGGTCGCTGCCGAAACCCCCGAAAAGATCATCACCGTCACGATAGACCCGGAACTTGGCATACAGCCCTTCCACATCCGCAAGCTCGCCTACGGCCTCGGCTTCGGCGAGAAAGACCTTTTCAAGCAGTTCGCTGCCATCATGAAGGGCCTCTACAAGCTCTTCTGGGACAAGGACTGCTCGCTGGTTGAAATCAACCCGCTTATACTCACCGAAGACAACAGGATTCTTGCGCTCGACGCAAAGATTTCCTTCGACGACAACGGCCTGTTCCGCCACCCCGAAATCGAGGCTATGCGCGACCCGCACGAGGAAGACCCCAAAGAAATAGAGGCCAGCAAGTACGGCCTCAACTACATAGCCCTCGACGGCAACATCGCCTGCATGGTAAACGGCGCGGGGCTGGCGATGTCGACGATGGACATCATCAAGTACTACGGGGGCAACCCTGCCAACTTCCTCGACGTGGGCGGCGGCGCCAACGAGGAGGCTATTACGAAGGCCTTTGAAATCCTTTTGAAAGACGACAACGTCAAGGGCATACTCGTCAACATATTCGGCGGCATAATGCGCTGCGACATCATCGCGGCCGGCGTGATAGCAGCCGTGAAGAACGTCGACCTCAAGCTGCCCCTCGTCGTGCGCCTCGAAGGCACAAACGTGGAGCTGGGCAGGAAGATGCTCGCCGAAAGCGGAATAAAACTGACCACTGCGGACTCCCTCGCGGACGCCGCCGAGAAGATCGTCAAAATCGTGGCCGAAAACAAATAACCTTTCAACCGATTTAAAAAATGAGCGTACTTGTCAATAAAGACACAAAAGTTGTTGTAAGCGGTATCACGGGAAACACGGGCGCATTCCATACGCGCCAATGCCTTGCATACGGCACCAAAATTGTCGCGGGCGTGACCCCCGGCAAGGGCGGCCTAATGTTCGACGGCCAAGTTCCGGTCTTCAACACGCTTGAAGAATCCGTCCGCAAGGAGGGCGCAAACGCCTGCGTGATATTCGTGCCCCCGCCGTTCGCGGCCGACGCGATACTCGAGGCCATCGACGCGGAAATTCCCCTTATCATCTGCATAACCGAAGGCATACCCGTCAAGGACATGGCCATAGTAAAATCGAGGCTTGAGCAGAAGGGCTGCAAGTCGCGCCTGATAGGCCCCAACTGCCCCGGCGTGATAACCCCCGGCGAATGCAAGATAGGCATCATGCCAGGCTACATACACAAGCCCGGCAACGTGGGCGTTGTCAGCCGCTCGGGCACCCTCACCTATGAGGCCGTCTGGCAGCTTACAAACCTCGGCTTCGGCCAGAGCACCGTCATTGGCATCGGCGGCGACCCGATAAACGGAACCTCGCACCTCGACGCGGTAAAGATGTTCAACGACGACCCGCAGACGGAAGCCATCATTATGATCGGCGAAATCGGCGGCGACGGCGAACAAAAGGCGGCCGCTTGGATGAAGGAACACTGCAAGAAGCCCGCGGCCGCATTCATCGCGGGGCGCACGGCCCCCAAGGGCCGCCGCATGGGCCACGCGGGCGCGATTGTCTCGGGCAACTCCGGCTCGGCCGAAGACAAAATCGCCGCGCTCGTGAACGCCGGCATCGCGGTGGCCGAGACCCCCTCAGTCATGGGCGAAACGCTCCTGAAAAAATGGGGCAAAATGTAATATAAAAGACTGCATCTTTTGCGAAAGCGGCGCGCCAAAAACGCGCCGCTTTTTGTTTGCTTGCAAAAGAATCTCCTTATTACAATGATTGGGGTAATCCCGGAGCACAGTATCCACAAAATTAGCATGGCAATGAAAATAACTATAATTTTATTATTATTTGCTTTGGCGCCAATTTCATACGCGGAAACTTTTCAAGTCCCGAAATCCGACTTTGTATTATTGATGACGGACTTTTCAAAGCAGACTGCCAGCGCTACTGAACTGGGCATGAAATCGGTGAAAGACCCGGAAGCTAAAAAGCTTCTGCTAAGTTATCTGGATGCCGTGTATAAAATTGAAGACCGATTGGAAAAGCTGGAGAAAAAGAATGCGATTATCCCCAAGAGGTTCCGAAATAGTTTTTACCACTTTCAAGATCAGATAAATATAGCAGTCTGGAATAATATTAAGAGCGATCCGGCTGTTAGAAGCATGTATCTTGAACGGTACAAAGCTACGAAAGGAGCATGTTACAGCGACTATATTCGCTCGTCGGACAATTGGACGCAGGCTGCAGTGGAACTTCTTGAGTTAAATAGCGACATGGCATACGATATTTTCAAGCTCATGTACAATAGAATACAAAGTCCCAAGACTGGGACAATTCTAATGAACAAAGCATTTTTGGGGCAGATAAAAAAATATGTGAGCTCCAATTCCCCTCTGAAAGTGGAATTTAAACCTGCTCTTCAGATTCTTGTCGCCCCGAGATCGGATTTTGAATTTGAAGGCATATCCGAATCTGACTTCCGCTCCGAGGGACTGCAAATTCTAATAGAATACATTTCCAGGTCGCTCAATCCGAAAGAGCCGTCAAAGAAGGATTTCTATGCGTTTGGTGTAGGAGATAATGAGTTTATGGACAAGGATACAGTGATAAATGTCCGTTATATTCCCTGGTACAGATATGTTAAATTGTATTTGGAGAAATTACCGGGACTGTCATTGGAAGGCCTTCAGGAGTTTACGCCTGCCGATCCCGGCTTTGCCAGAACTACCATACTTGGGCTTAGGGCAAAAAATGGCGATACAAGCGTAAAGGAAGAGCTTAAAGCAGATATTCAGCAAATTGAGGATCCTTCTATCAGGGCTATTTTCCTAAAGTGTTTTGGCGGTATTGCCGGTACGGAAGATGCTGCGTTCATAAGGTCGATTTCAGACAAGGATGAGACATATAACTTGGATGAGGAGGATCGTAATATGTTCATGGAAAGCTATCCGGGCCAGCCATACAGGGAGGAAATATCCCCCGGAAAAGAAGCGGCTGAAGCCATATTGAAAAAAATAGGCGGTTAATTGATTAAGATTCTTAACCCATGCAAGAAGCGCCATATGAAATGAATGGTAGATTCGGACGAACAAGCAAACTATTTAAGGCTATTTGCCGCAACCGACATTGAAAACGGCATTGAGCCTGAAAATAACAAAACCATGAAAGAGCGCACGAAGAGCTTTCGCCCGAAGAAAATATACAGGCCGACATAATGATTTTGCAGGGCTTTCCCTTTTAGATTAATTCAGCCTATTCGCAAAAAATCCGGACGCCAAATTTGGCGTCCGGATTTGGATTGTTTGGTCTAGAAATTGCGCAGGCTATTGCACAAATATGTAAAGCTTGGCCGTCTTGTAATTTTTCATCGAGCCGGAAAATGTCCAGTCGGGATTGCCGCCGGGCTGGTTGCCTATGCCCACGTCAGCGTCGGCGCCCGCGCTGAACTTGTTGTAGGCGAAAACCGTCTGCCTCGCGCCGAAATTGTGTATTTGCATCGAGCCGTAGCCGATTTCCGGCTCGCCCTTTTCGTCGCCGAAGTCGTAGGTGTTGTTGTCGGCCCCGGGGACATCGGCGGCGTTGCGCGTTCCGTAGTTGTTGGGCCAGAACTCAATATTGCCCTCGCCGAACATGCCGGTGCGCACGCCGGGAACGTTCGTCAAAACGCTCATATTGGAAACTTTTGTCTGGAACGACGCCCCCGAAGACTTCACCGGAACGCCAATCTGCCGGGCGTCCGAAGTGAATGGATCCATGGAAACGCACACAAACTGCTTTTCGCCGGCATTGTTTTCAAGCTCCGCAAGGTAGATAACACGGGAGAAGTTTTTCGCATCCGCGCTGTTGTCGGCAATATAGTTTACCCGGCTGTTGTCTCCGAAGCCCGAGCCGCTTTTGAGGTCGTACTCGTAAACGAGCTTTCCCCTTGCCTTATAATATTCGAGCAGCTGCGCGAAATCAGGCTCGTACTTGATGCGGAAAGCGCCGAGGACAAGTCCGGCCTCGTTCGCAAGCTTCCCCTCGTCCGTGGGATGCCACATGTAGCGCAAGGCTTTAGGTTCGGACACCTTGTCGGATCCGACGATAAGGCGTTTGCCGTCTATTTTTACTTTGCCCGGATAAAACGCGCCGTCCATGCCCGCAATTTCGAAATACGGTATTTCCCCGTCGGGCGCCTTCCATTTTTTTACGAAATCGAAATCTAGGACAAATTTGCCGTCTTTCACCTGATACCCTTTGAGTTTCGGTGAATCGGCCTTTATGTCGGTGCGGCCGTAGTCGCGGTTGAGCGCGAGGTACGCGAGACGCTTGCCGACAATCTCCTTGTCCGCGGGATGGATGTCGTTGACATCGTGGACGGCGTCGCTGATTACGACTATCCCCGCGTCCTTTTCCTCGGCGGCGAAAGCCTGCTGGGCTTCCTTAAGCTCCGGAAGCATTGCCGGGTCGCCCCAGTAGGCGAAAGGCGCAAGCTCCACAAAATAGAGCTTCATTTTGGGATTATTGAACACTTTTTTCCAGCCGTTGAGCAGGGCGCGCATCTTATGTTTGTAAAGCATGCCCTCCCCCATGTTCGACTCTCCCTGATACCATATCGCCCCGCGGAACGCATAAGGAACGTAGCCGTAAAGCATTTTGTTGTAAAGCACCGTCGGCTGCTGGTTGTTGTCGTAGGGGCGCTGCTCGGCCGGGAACTCCGGCGGAAGCGGCGGCTGTCCGCCGTTGGCAATCGCATTTTTGTAGGTTTCGAGCCATGCGGCATAGTCGGCGGCAACTTTGGCCCCGACTTCCTTGTACTCCTTTGTTCCGGGAAGCTTCGCGTTCACGTTTCTCGCGATATCGGCAAGCTCGGGGACGGAATCAAAACCCTCCGGAGGCGTCCAAGGCTCTATGCGCGTTCCGCCCCAGTGGCCGATTAGGATGCCGACGGGAATGTCGAGGGCCTTCTGCAGCTCGCGCGCAAAAAAGAATGCGGTGCCGCTTGTGTTCTCCAACTCTCCGCCGGGAACGGCCTGATACCAATAGATATTTTCCCTGTCCGAAGGAAGCGGCCCCCACTGGTAGGGAACCCTCGTGAAACGCAGAAGAGGCATATTTGCGGAGTCGGCAACCTCCTTGCCCGTTCCGTTCGCGTTGCGGTGGCGAAAATTCGGATTGCCTCCCCAGAGGGGCTGTTCCATGTTCGACTGCCCGCTGGCGAGCCACACTTCGCCGACAAGAATGTTGTTCGCCGACACCGAGTTTTCAGGGCCGGACGCCTCAAGCGTGCGGTTTTCCTTGCTCGCGGCGAGCGGCGAAAGCTTCACCGACCACTTGCCGTCCTTTCCCGCAACCGCGGTTTTTGCCTGGCCGGCAAACTTTACGGTGACCTTTTCGCCGGGATCCGCAAAGCCCCACACGGGCACTTCAACATCGCGCTGCAAAACGGCATTGTCTGAAAACACCGGCGCAAGTTCCACTTTTGCCTCCGCATTCATAATTGCCGACACCGCAAACGCGGCCGCAAACACGGGCATCCATCGCAATTTCATTGTCATTTTCCTCCTGCGTTAAGACATTACAATTGATATGGAAAATCTTAGCGCGCTCCGCACGAATTGCAAAGCTTTTCATGCCGCGCGCCGGAGAAAAATTATAAAAGCACATGCAGCACGGAAACGCGCAAGCGATTCAACCGCAACCCTGCTGCGCGCTAAAGGCTCTAGTCCATCAGCACCGGAACGACGACATTGAAAAACGCGTATCCGAGCGCGACCATAACGGTTCCGAGCGCAAGGGCCACGGCCGCAAAACGCCTGTTGCCTATCGACGCCAGATAAAGCGAAAACGCGACAAGGGCCAAGTATATGTATATTGAAAGAAAGGACGCCCCGCAAAGCCCGTAGGTGAAATACGGAAGCATAGCCGAGAGCCTGTCCCTTTCGCAACGCTTTTCCTTTCCGACATTTTCAAAGGGATTGGACGCCAGAAACTCCTTGAAAGGAACCCATGCGCCTTCGCCTTCCGAACGCACCTGGTGGAGCATGCCCACACGCCCGGTTTCAAACATTTCCTTCATCTGTTCCGGCGTGAAGGGGCCGCTTTCGTCCCCCTTCCACTTGATAAAATATTTCATTAAGGGCTATTTTGTTACCGATTGCCTGATTGCTTGCAAGTCTTTTGCTTCCGAGAATATCGGGCTCAGCGGCGCAATGTCGTTGTCGCCCGGCATTTCGTCGAACCTCCTGAACTTGCCAGTGGAGGCGTCAACCGCCCAAATGGCCCCGATGTTGTCCTTGAATATCTGCCAGGCGCCGTTTTCGTCGCATATGCCGATAAGGAATATCGGGTTTTTAAGAGCCGCCTTTATCGCAGCCTTGTTGTCGAGGGCTTCCTTTTCGTAATTGACGGGTGCGCCCGCATAGGCTTCGGCCTCAAGAAGGTTCAGGCGCGGTGTTTTTTCAAAAATCCACGAATAGGCCGTAGAGCCCTTGGCGTATCTTTCCACAATATCAGCGCGGTCTTTCGCCGATGGTGAATAGGCCAAGCCGGTCTTGGCCGGATCCTTTTGCAGGGCCTTGTAAAGCAGGCCCTCCCAGTAAATCTTATACGCGGGGTTCACCTTGGTGTTATGCAGCATGGTGAGCGCCGAAAGAATGGACGAACCGGAAGCCTCCTTTATGAGATTCGCCCCAAGGAGCGACTCCACGGTTATGCCGCCGTCGGTGAGTATCTCGCCGCGGGCCTCCTTGCCCGTAACGATGTTCTGCCTGTACTGGGCGTTGACCGTTTTCCCGCCTATCGTTATCTCCTTGGCCTCCTGCTGGGTTTCCCTGCCGGTGTTCCACGCCTGCACCTTCTGTTCAATGGGGCCGAGGGTATATACATAACCGCGGTTTCCGCGCGAATACCTGTAGACGTTCACAAGCAGGTCGTTTGCGGGGAAAGCGACGCGCGCGAGGCCGTTGGGCATGTCGGTGGCGAGTTTTATGTCGTCGATGCCGAGTTCCGCGAGCTGCCCGAGAACTATGGCGTTCTTTTCGGCCGCGATTTTGGAAAGTTTTCTGGCGAAAGACACGGGGACGCCGGGATTTTCCGCAAGGCTGTCGAGCGCGCTGACATATTCGTCGGCCGTGCGCGAGTCCATTAGGTTTTTCTTCCACATGTCAAATTTGGCATACTTGGCCCTGACATTTGTCATGCGCGCGGTGAGGTCGTTAAAGCGGTCCACGTCTATCTGGTGCGCCTTAAAAAGCGTGCTTACGTCGTCGAGAAGCGGGCGCAGCACGCGCATAATGGAGTTGAACTCCTCGTCGAGCTCCTGTTTGTCGCCGGAAAAAGAGTCGTATTTTTCCAGAAGCTTTTCATAGCCGTCGAGCGCGGCGCGCATCTGGGTGCTGCGCCTGAGCCTGCGTGCCTCTATCGCGCCGTTCAGGTTCTTTTCTATTTTGTCGAGGCTTTCCTTGAGCCTGACCTGGTCGCGCTGGCTCATTGAAAGGACGTCGGTATGGAGTTTGTCGAGCGAAGACTTAGCGGCGTCAAACGCGGCGGAATCGGCGGCATCGTAGTCCATGTTTTCGAGGTCGCCGATAATCCTGTCGAGGCGCGACATGCCCGACTTGGCCACGGACGCGTCGCCGCGTATTTTTTCAATCTTGTCGGCAAAGTACTGTTCCTTGGAAAGCTCCGGATGGTTTTCCTCAAACTCCTGCAGCCTGCTTTCTATTGCGGAGATGTCCCAAAGGGCCTCTATCGCCGCGAGCTCGCCGCGGGCCTTAGCCTCCGCGCGCGCGCGTTCGAAAGAGTCTATGCCTATATAGGAAAGAGAAACCACCGCGATAACGGCGATTGCCGTGGCGGTGACGTACACGGCGGCGCTGGCCAGCGCCATAAGGCGCAGCTTTTTCACGCGGGCGTCTATTACGCCCCTGAGTTCACCCTCCAGCACGGGGTCGGCCGCCTTGCGCAGTTTGGACACTTTCGCCAGCTTTTTTCTCGCGGAGCCCTTTGACGGCTGTTCCATTTCAATCAGCAGGAGGTTGCGGGCCTCGGACGCCTTTTCAGCCGCGAGGATTTCGTCGTGGCGCGCGGAAGCGGTTTTCAGATAGTTTTCCAAAACTTCCACCTCGGCCGCGCCAAGCTCGACGTCCCCGCGCAAAAGGTTCGCCTCGGTGACAAGTTCAAGGGCGCGCTCCCAGTCGTTCGCGGGATCCACACGCTCGAGCTCCGAAAGGATTTCCCTCATGCGCTTCTTGGCGCTGGCGGCCTCGAATGCCCTGCGCCGCTCCACCGCAGCAATCCATGTGGGGTTGCTCGCGACGGCGTCGGAGTCGTTGCCGATGGAGTCCAGAAGCTCCACAATCTTTTCGTTGTCGCCGGCCTTGAGGGCGTCCGCGAGCGCGGGCATCTTCTCCTCGGCCACATGCTTGCGAAGCTTGTCGTACTCGCGCTTGGCGGCGGCGTCGAACGCGTTGATTTTGGTGATAGTGCGGATAATGGAAAGGGCCTTCTGGTAGTTGCGCATGCGCATGGCGCGGCGGTAGTCCCTGTAAAGCGGGTGCGCCTGCGTTATGCCCTTGGAATAAAGCGCGGCAATCTGCTCTATCTGCGAGTAGTCGAAGGGGACCGGAACGGGGAAACCCTCGGCCTGGCAATATTCGCGCCATTTGTCGAGGTCTTCGAAAAGGAGCGCGTTGATGGAGTCCAGAAGCGACGACGCCTCGGCCGCCTGCAGCGCGGCGTACTCCCTGCCCGCCTTCAGGAGCGATATGCAATGCTCAACCTGGGCCTCGGCCTCGGAGCACTGCCTGTAATATTCCATCGCGAGCGAGCGCTTCTGCATGGGCGACATTTCCGTTCTGCCGCCCAAAAGCGCCTGTATTCTGACTATCAAAAGTTGAGGTGTCATTTTTTTATCTTTTTATTTAAAGTTTCCCATTTGGCCATGCGCTCCTCTTTGCGGGGAACGCCGTCTATGTCGAGGCCGCGCCGCGCAAGCGACACGTTCCTTATGGCCCGCGACATTTCCGTTTCGCCGGGCGCCTCAAGTATGAAAACGTTGTCGGCGTACCTTAGCAGCGAGTCTATGCGGTAGCCTATGTCGCCGAGGATTTCCTCCCTGTATTTGGCGTCTTTTTTCGAAAACGCGGAACCGTCCCAAAGCGCGAGGGCCTCTTCAAAGTCTCCGCCCTCGATTTTGACCTTTACGGCGTCCATGACTTCGTAAAGGGAGGCCTTTTCATCCGCGGCGGAGGCTTGCGCCGCAACGGAAGTTTCGGCCGGTTTTTCCGGCGCGTTGTACGAAAGCGACGGCAAAGGTTCGCCCCTTTCGCGCGGCGCGGCGCCGGAGTCGTCGGAATCCCAAAGGAATATGAGCGCCGCCGCTATTATCAATATTGTGGCCCCAGCCGAGCATGCGGCGATAATCCAGATGGAATAGTCCTTCTCCGGCCTGGCTTCGACAACATTGAAATGCGCCTCGATTTTTTTCGGGCCCGACACATGGAGGTTGTAGCGCTCCCTGTTGTTCATCTCGCCGCTGCGGGCGTAGTCGGCCGCCCTGCCCGAAGGCGCGTCGGGAGCGGTGCGGGTCTTGAGGTTCACAAGCCCCGCCACGGGAAAATCGGCGCGGACTTCGTCCACACCCTTCCAAACGAAATCCGCCGCATTGTCGCTTTTGGCGAGGCTTGTAGTGAAACTGGTGTTCCACGCGTCCTCGCCCTTCACGTTGAGCATGAGGCTCTCGGAGTAAAGCTTGAGCAGCAGCGCGGCGTCTTGCGCGGAGGCTATGACGACCGCCGAAGAGTCTCCCAGCAGGGCGGCCTTGCCGCTGTCGCCGAAAGTTTCCGCCCACGCTTTCGCGGGAAGCGTCGTTTTGGAAATTATGCCCGAAAGGTCGGCGTTTCCTATGAACTTAGGGTCCTCGTTCCACGACGACAACCAGCCGTCCCAGTTCAAAAGGATTTCCGCGGGATTCGGGAGCCCATAAACTTCGTCTTCCGACACGGCAAGATGGTGCGCGATATAGTTGTTGCGGTTGGTGTAATCAGCCCCTGAATCGCAAACCCTGCTTAAAATGTGCCAGGTGCGCCCGGCCGCGGAGATTATCCTGTGCGAAAAAACCGCGCCCGAGGCGGCCTCGTAAACGCTCGCGCGCTCGAGCGCGGAAGCCAGTTTTTCGGGCATGTCTTTGCTTCTGGCAACGGTCGAAAAGCCCGTGCGCCCGTGCACGAGCGAGACGGGATAGCTCGTATATATAAGCTGATACGCCATCTTATTTTTTCGTGGGAATCAAATCCGTGATTTTCGACAGCGCCCATAGCGTGGGCACCTCGACGTCTATCGGGTTTATGCGCTCCGGCAGCGGCGCGATTTTTCCGGCGCTCGGGCCGTCCTCGAGCATTATGGGCGAATGGCCGAGCGCGCTTACCGCAAAGAAGCGGACGTTCTTGGATATCGTCTGCGCGCCCGCGGCTATAGCCGGGTCTATGGAAAGCATGAAGCGGCGCAGGATTTCACTGTTTTCGTCCACTATGGCGAGGTCGAGCTTTCCATCCACAATCGGATTCTTCAGTTCGTCCTTGAGCAGGTGCTTCCACATGTCGCACTTGCCGATGATAACCGCCATCGGAGTGTCGATGCGCTTGGAAGGCTCAATGGCCAGTATCCTCTTTATGCGCACCTCCATTTCGGAAAGGATGGTGTCCTGCTGGTCTATGCGCCCGCCTATCGTCAGCTGAGGGTCGGGATAGTCGCCGAGGGCGAACTTGAAATTCCTGTTCGCGGCGGGGTCGAAAAGGAAGAATATTGCCGCGGAGCTCGCCACATGCATGGCACCCGGCGATTCCTCAATGTCGAGGCCGGGCTCGAAGTGCTCGCCGGCGTTGTCGTAGAAAATCAGCGAAGTCGAGGCCTTGCCATCCTTGGAGAGCGAATATGTGAAAGGCTTGGGAAGCGCCACCATTTTGCCGAAGCGCGGGTAGCGCTCGTACATGGCCCCCTCAAGCGCGGTCTTGGCCAAAATCGCGTCCTCGGGATTTTTCGCCGAGAACAGCCGGTTCTTCATCTGGGTAAGCAGCATGTTGCCCGTGGGGTCCAAGTCTTTGAGCGTTATGCCGAAATCCCTGAAAAGCGTGTTCTGAAGCTGCCTTATCAAAACGCTAAGGTAATAAGACTTGCCCGCGCTGGGCGCGCCCACGATTGAGAATATCTTCTGATCGAGCTCCAAATAGCTGGGCGGAAGCTTCTTGCGGCAATGCGGGCAGGCGATGTCCGGCGCGGGCATGCCGGCGTCGTCGAGCGGCACGCCGTCTTCGTTGAAAGAGGTGGGCAGGAAGCGCATCATTTCGTCGGGGCCGAGGATTGAATCGCCCCTGAGGCTCTCGTGCGAAGCTATGCTCATGGCGTCGCCCAAGTCGAATTTCAGCCAGCACAGCGGGCAGGTTGTCGCCACGGAAGACTCGGGCAGGACTGGCACCGTCATCTGGGAATTGGCGACCTCGCTGCCGAAAACGCTGCTGAACATGAAGCCCGTTTCGAAATTGCGGGGGCAGACCGCTATGCCCGCACCGCTTAAGCCTCGGTTAAGCACGGCGCTTTTGATACGCGAAAAGGGCACTTCGTCCTCGATTCTTCCGCTTTCGGCGTAAAATATCAGCCAGCGGGAAACGTCCATGTTCTTCGCGCGCTCGAGCTGGAATTCGTCTGTGATTATATAATAGAGGCCTTCGCCCACTTGGAGGGTGGCAACCGCACCTATTTCGACGGGCTCCTTGAAATCAGAGCCGTTTACGAGCAGCTTGAAGCTTCTTTCGTGCTGCAGGGGGGTTAAAACGACCCTATTCTCCCTTGAAATGGAGGCTTCAAACAGTTCGCCCCTGCCCTCTATCTTGAGCTTGCCGGAATCCCCGGCGATAGCCGGGAACGTCCCGGTCTCCTGAATTGAGCCGTCCTTGCAGTCCACCAAAGCCAGAATGCGCTTTGCCTTGCTTTTGCTAAAACCAAATAAATTAAACATATAAACCTTTCATAAAAGTCTTGCATGAAAGCCCAAAATGTGCAAACTTTTTTTAGAGCTTTAGGCAAAAGATTTAACCTTTTCGCATAAAAGACTTGAGAAATTTTCCGAATAAAAATAAAACATTAAAAAAATATTAAAAAAAATAGGAACATTTCTCAACAACTCTAGTCTAAACAAACATAACTAGAGAGGTAAAATATGAGCAGCACATTACAAAAGACGCAGTCAGACAACTTGCTGGACCGTCTGAAAGACGGCGATGACAACGCATTCGGAGAGCTTGTCAACGCCAATTGGGAAAGAATCTACAATCGCGCGAACAGCCTCCTCGACAACCGGCAAGACGCCGAAGAAGTCGCACAGGACACGTTCATCAGGGCGCGAAAAAGCATAGTGAACTTCCGCGGCGACTGCTCTATTTCAACATGGCTCTACCATATCGCCACAAACCTGGCCAGAAACAAGCACTGGTACTGGTGGCGCAGAAAGCGCGGCGAGTCCATTTCACTTGAAACGCCCATCGGAGAAGAGGGCGACATGACAATATCCGACGTGATTGCGGGCGACGACGTCAGCCCCGCCGAACAGGCCGCATCGGACGAATTCATGAGCCTTTTGCCCGTGGCAATCGAAAAACTCCCGTCCAAATACGGCGACGTTCTCAGGCTGCGCAACGAGCTCGACCTCAGCTACGAGGACATTGCCGTCCGTATGGACATAAGCGTCGGCACCGTAAAAAGCCGGCTTTCGAGGGCCCGCGAATACCTTCGCGAGGAGCTCGAAAAACTCAGATGATGAAGATATCGCGCCAAAGATTTGAAGAATTAATCTCCCTTTATCTGGACAAGGAAGCAAGCGAAGAAGAACTTCGCCTGCTTTCTGTTTGTGTGCGCAACAACCGCGACATGGCGCAGATTTTCCACCGCGCATGCCGCATACACTCGGCCACATGCAGGCTTTACGGCCGCGAGGCTAAATTCACCGAAATCAAGGGCGTAAACCCGCTCGGCATAAGGAAGATGGTTTCGGGCCGCCGCATCGTAGGCGAATGGATGGGTGTCGCAGCCCTTATGATGCTCAGCTTCTGCCTTTTCACGGTCGCGATGGAATCGGATCTCCCGCGGGAGCGAGAGCTTCACGCCTCCGCCGCCGCGGAACATGAAGGCGAGCCTGAATTCAAGGCCTCTATGAGCTCGAACGTATCCTACACGCTCGGCGAAAACTACGAGTCGGTTTTCAGCCTTTTCGAATTTACCCCGAAAGCCCAAAAAAGCGTTAAGGAATAATTAATTCCAAAGAAGCTTTTGAGACAAAAAAGAGGGGAAATTGGCGATAAAAGTACTTTATTTTCGCCTTTTATGATTTTAGCACATGCAAAGCATGTGCTAATTTCTCAAGGGCGCGTCAAATTAGGCTTCAGGCGAGGCTTTGAAAGTTATACGCGGCAGGAGCGTACTTGAGTACGTGACTGGTGCGGATAACTTTCAAAACGAAGCATCAGGCCTGATTTCACGCGCCCCCAATTAATATTGTTTTTTTGAAAAAAAACCTTGCTTCCTGTCAAAAGAGCTATTTAGTAGCCATCTTTTGATAATTTTTTAAGACAATGAAAGCTACAATCAAGATTCAAGGCAAACAAGTCACCGTTTCAGAAGGGGACATACTTTTCGTCAACCGCTTCGCGGGTTCCAACGCGGGCGACTCCGTGGAAATCAAAGACGTTCTTATGGTTGGCGAAGGCGAAGGCGTCAAGTTCGGCTCCCCCCTCGTTGACGGCGCAAGCGTCAGCGCTAAGGTTCTCGAAAACAAGCGCGGCAAGAAGATTGTCATCATCAAGAAGAAGCGCAGGAAGGGCTACCAGCGCAAGAGGGGCCACCGCCAGGAACTTTCAGTAATCAAAATCGAGTCCATCAAGGCGTAAGAAAGGTTTAGATAATGGCACATAAAAAAGGTCAAGGCACATCACGCAACGGACGCGACTCTCACGCGCAGCGCCGCGGCGTAAAGAAGTACGCCGGCGAATTCGTTCTCGCAGGCAACATAATCATGCGCCAGTGCGGCACCAAGGTGCGCGCGGGCGAGAACGTCGGCATGGGCAGGGACTACACCCTTTTCTCGCTCGTCGACGGCATCGTCAAGTGGGACGGCGCACACCGCAAGGTTTCCGTACTCGTGGACGCCGAGTAAGGCTCACTATATTAAATTTTAAGACGAAAGCGTTTGCTTTCGTCTTTTTTTTTGCGCATAACGGATTTAAAGCAATGGAAGACAAGGTTTATCACTCAAAAGGGTTCGCGGCGTTCTCCGCAATCCTTGCAGGCGTCTTGGCGCTGTCATTTGTCGTGGTATATTTTTCGACGCCCATGGGCCTTGGCAAATGCATAATTGCGTGGCTGCTCTCCTGCGGACTCGTTTTTCTTCTTTCGTATCCGTTCAAATATGCCTTAACGCGAAACTCGCTGAAAATAAGGGCCGGCTTTTTATGCATGAACATACCGTACGGCAAAATTGACGGGGCTGAAAGCGGAATAAGCGCCTTATGCCCCTGCAATCTGGGTTACGGGCTGTGCGGGCTGGTAATACGCAAACGCTCAGGCATGCTCAAAGAAATGGGGATATCGCCGCAAAACCAAGAGGAGTTTCTTGAGGAGCTGGAACGAAGGGTTCAAGACTGCCGAGGCTGAAATGGACATATAAAAAATCGCCCCGCTTTTTCCCAATACCATATCAGCAATATCCGGCGTTTTCACCGCCCCGTGGGAGCGGATGTGAAATTATCAACAGGCAAAAAAAGGCCCTCCTGCGAGGGCCAAAATATGCAATATGCCTAACCGGCTAACGACTGCGGCGAAAACGGCAAGAACAAGGGCCAAAGCTCCGAGAGCCGCCATTACCAGCGCGTTTCGCGGAATAGCGAAGCATACGGCGGTTCAAACAAAAGGCGCGCGGCAAAATACTGCCGCGCGCCTTTTGTTGATGATTGGATTGGAAAGTTAAAACTACTTCACCCTGCCCGCTTCGGCAATGAGAACGTTCTTCCTTATAGACTCCATAAGATAGCCCAGATAGCGCACGGGCACATAGGCCTTGTCGCCGTCAACAAGGGAGCCCTTGGTGTCGATTACAATCTTGTCGCCGCTCTGGACGTCGATTGAAAGGCGCGGGTGCTGCCTGATTTCGTCAATGCGCGCCTGTATGGGGTTGTTGGTGTCTGTAACCGTCCACCCGCGCTGCTGGAGCGCAAGGAGCGTCGCGTTGCGCAGCATGTTTTTGTCGGTTCCGAAGCCGCCGTACTCCATTACGGTCTCGCCCTGCGAAGCCATCGCATAGCTTTCGCTGCTTACGTACGTGGAACAACCGCAGGCGCAAAACAGCGCGCCCGCCAGACATATCGCCGATATCAGTTTTCTCATATTGATTGTGACAATTTGCGCGGCGGAAAGTTCAAAAAAAATAGGAATGCAAAAAACATATAAATTTATTGACTATTTTGTTTGACACTTTAGTCAGCAAATTGCAAAGTGCGCGTATGAAAAACTCGAAAAAGGTAGAGGACAACATACTGCGCGCCGCGCGCAAAATCTTCACCCTGCACGGCCGCAAGGGGGCCACGATGGCCGAAATCGCCGAGGAAGCCGGCATAAGCCGCACCCTTTTGAACTATTATTACCGCGACAAGGACAAACTTTTCGAGGGCGTGTTCAACGACATCCTCACACACTTCCTGCCCAACATAAACGAGGCGTTTGAGGACAACTCGTCTATTATGGAAAAAATCGGCAGGGTTATCGACATTTACACCGACGTCCTTCTGGAAAACCCCGACATTCCCGTTTTCATAATAAACCAGATAAACACGGACCCCGACCACCTGATGAAGACCGTCGAGGGGATTTCCAATTTCACCGAAACCCGCGCGAAAATCTCCAAGCGGCTTGAGGCTGAAATGAACTACGGAAGCATCCGCAGGATCCCGACCATAGACATTATAACCACATTCTTAGGCATGGTAACATTCCCCTTCCTCGGCAAAAACGCGCTTGAAAAGGCCTTCAAGCTGGAGGACGCCGACGAATACAAAAATTACATCCTGGGGCGCAAGGCGCTAGTATTCGACACCATGAAAAACCTGCTCGAACGCAGGCAGAAGAACGTATTCAGCTGGAGCTGAGCCATGATAAAAAAATTAACGCCAATAATAGCGTCGTGCGCTCTGCTGTGCGCATGCACCGAAGAAAAGCACTTTGACGGCTCGGGGACATTCGAAACCGTCGAGGTCATCGTGTCCAGCGAGATAGCCGGAAAGCTCTTGAAATTCGAGGTTGAAGAGGGCGACATAATCGAAAAGGGCAAACAGATAGGCCAGATTGACGACCTGCAGTACGTCCTGCAAAAGCAGAACCTTGAGGCGCAGATTTCCGCGCTAAAAAACAAGATGCCCGACGTCGGCCTCCAGCTTGAGGCGATGGAAGAGCGCCTCGCCAAGCAGGAATTCGAGCGCAAGAGGACCGAAGGACTCGTTGCGGCGAAAGCGGTGCTTAAAAAGCAGCTCGACGACATAGAATCCGACATACGCTACCTGAAAAAGGACATCGCGGCCACAAAAGACACTCTCGACAAAAGCGTGCTGGAAATCACCGACAGCATCAAGGCTCTCAGGGCCCAGATCGCGCAGATTGACGACAACATAAACAAAAGCAGGCTGCTCAACCCCATAGACGGAACCGTCCTCGTGAAATACGCGGAACCCGGCGAAGTTGTCTCGTTCGGCAAGCCTCTTTATAAAATAGCCAACCTCAACGAAATGCGCCTGAGGGCATATTTCAGCGCGGCGGAAGTAACAAAGCTCAAACTCGGGCAGACGCTGAAAATCCGCGCTGACTTCGGGCGCGCCGGAACGCGCGAATACGAGGGAAAACTCATATGGGTTTCGGGCAAGTCGGAATTCACCCCCAAGGGCATCCGCACCGCCGACGAGCGCGCGGACCTCGTTTACGCCGCAAAAATTTCCGTAGCCAACGACGGCTACCTCAAAATAGGCCAGTACGCCGAAGCGGAGATTCCGGAATCGGAATAGGAAAATGTCCGACGCAATAATCACAGCCGACGGCATAAGCAAATCGTACAAAAACGGGCGCGGGAACTCCCGGACAACCGCGCTCGACGGAATTTCATTCGAAGTTTCCGAAGGCGAGATTTTCGGGCTTATCGGACCCGACGGCGCGGGCAAGACCACCGCGATGAGGATAATAACGAGCCTCATGCTCCCCGACGCGGGCCGCGCCGCCGTCTGCGGGCTGGACTCCGTGAAAGACTACGCGCAGATACGCAACATCGTAGGCTACATGCCCGGACGCTTTTCGCTGTACCAGGACCTGAGCGTGGAGGAAAACCTCCAGTTCTTCGCCACGATATTCGGAGTAAAAGTGAAAGACAACTACGGCCTAATCAAAGAAATTTACGACACCCTCGCCCCCTTCAAAGACAGGCGCGCGGGAAAGCTTTCGGGCGGCATGAAGCAGAAGCTCGCGCTGTGCTGCGCCCTCGTTCACAAGCCGCGCGTTCTCATACTCGACGAGCCCACGACGGGCGTAGACCCCGTATCGCGCCAGGAATTCTGGGATTCGCTCGGGCGGCTTAAAACTCAGGGCATAACCGTGCTTGCCTCAACGCCCTACATGGACGAAGCCTCGCGCTGCGACAGAATATCGTTCCTCGTCAAGGGGAAGATACCCGCGACAGACGCGCCGCGGAACATTGTGAAGGGCTTTTCGAAAAAGATAGTCCACGCGCGCGCCAACAGAATGTTCGAACTGCTGAAAGTTCTGCGCGAATATCCGGAAGCCGAAAGCGCATATGCCTTCGGCGACAACAACCACGTAACGCTAAAAAACGGCGGCATTGAGGAGCTAAAGCAGTTCCTTGCCTCCAACGGCTATCCAGACGCGGAGCTCGAATACGCCGAGGCCTCGCTCGAGGACTGCTTCATGAATTTGCCCAAGTGAGGGAGCAGATTCAGTTTAATTTGCCGAAAAATTCCAAACACATTTAAATATGAACAAAGCATCTTTTGCCTCAATGATTTTGCATTTCAGCAAGGCTTTCGACGCCTTAAAAGCCGGGATAGCACTGGAAGTGCGTTCCCCGTTTTTAAGGCTAAGACAACGCGGCTGAAATGTAAAAGCGTTCGGCAAAAGCGGCAAATTAAAATGAATATGCTCCAATGTATGCGATAGAAGTAGACAGGCTCACAAAAAGATTCGGCGATTTCACCGCAGTGGACGGCATAAGCTTTTACGTGGCCAAGGGAGAGATTTTCGGGTTTCTGGGCGCGAACGGCGCGGGAAAATCGACCGCGATGCGCATGCTCTGCGGCCTTCTTACCCCAACTTCGGGCGACGCGAAAGTTGCGGGCTTCGACGTCTACGACAACCCGGAAATGATCAAGAAAAACATAGGCTACATGAGCCAGAAGTTTTCGCTTTACAACGACCTAACCGTTGTCGAAAACATAAAATTTTGGGGCGGCCTGTACGGGCTGGACGGCAAAACCATCAGGAGAAAAACCGATCAGATATTGGGCGAGCTGGACATGCGCGACTGGAAGGACTCATTTGTGGAAACCCTTCCCCTCGGATGGAAGCAGAAGCTTTCATTTTCGATTTCAACGATACACGAGCCGCAGATAGTGTTCCTCGACGAGCCCACGGGCGGCGTCGACCCCGCCGTGCGGCGCAAGTTCTGGGAGATGATTTACGCGGCCTCCGAGCGAGGCATAACGGCGTTCGTAACGACCCACTACATGGACGAGGCCGAGTACTGCTCGCGCGTATCCATAATGGTGGACGGCCGGATACGCGCGCTCGGCAGCCCCAACGAACTGAAAAGGGAGCTTGGCCGCAACAGCATGGACGGCGTGTTCAAGGAGCTTGCAAGGCACGCAAAAAGGAATTCAGACTGATGATAAAGTTTCTCGCATTCGTCCGCAAGGAGTTCATCCACATTTTCCGCGACCCGCGCACGCTCGTGATACTCTTTCTCATGCCCATAATGCTTACCATGCTCTTCGGCTTCGCGATAACCAACGACATAAAAAACGCGCGCATCGCGGTGTTCGACTCCGCCAAAGACTCGCTCTCGCAGGGCATCATAGAGCGCCTGCGCGTGAGCGAGTACTTTGAGGTTTACGAGGCGGCAAACTCAATCGGGGAGGCGGACGACATGCTAAGGCGCGGCGAGGTAAAAGCCGTGGTGGTCTTCCCCGAGCTCCTCGCGAGCCGCGCCGCGCATGACGGTTCCGCGCAGATAAAGGTGCTTGCCAACGCGAGCGACCCCAACGAGACCGTGAACATTTCGGGCTACATAGAGGCCATTGCCGCACAGGAATGCGCGGAAAAATTCGGCACTATGAGCGACGCGCCGTCAATCACGCCGATACCCAACCTGCTCTACAACCCGCAGCTCAAAAGCGCGTACAACTTCGTGCCGGGCGTGATGGGGCTGATACTTTTCATCATATGCACGCTGATGACTTCGGTGGGCATAGTGCGCGAAAAGGAGTTCGGCAGCATGGAAGTCCTGCTGGTTTCTCCGGTGAAGCCGATATACATAATCATCTCAAAAACCGTGCCGTACTTCGTGCTGTCAATACTGATCATCTGCGTTATCCTTGTGCTCGCGCATTTCGTGTTGGACGTGCCCATACGCGGAAACCTCGCCCTGCTCTTCGGCGTTTCCGCGCTGTATTCGCTGCTGGCGCTTACGCTGGGGGTGCTCGTTTCCACCGTGTCAAACACGCAGCATACGGCCATGTTCATATCTGCGGGATTCCTCATGCTGCCCATAGTGCTGCTTTCGGGAATGGTTTTCCCCATAGAAAACATGCCGCGCATACTGCAAGTGATTTCCGACTTCGTTCCCGCCAAGTGGTACATAAGCGCGATAAGGGACGTGATGCTAAAGGGCGGCGGCTTCGACCTCGTGAAAAAGGACGTTCTTATAATGGCCGTCATGACCGCGGCGTGCATACTGGCAAGCCTGCTGAATTTCAAAAAGAGAATGGATTAACATGAGACGCCTCGCATACCTGCTGGAAAAAGAGTTCAAGCATATCTTCCGCGACAAGTTCATGCCCAAGCTCATCATAATGGTGCCGATAATACAGCTTCTCATACTGCCTTTCGCCGCCGACTTCGAGATGAAAAACATAAACCTCGGCGTGATAGACCGCGACGGCTCGGCGCTTTCAAAGCGGCTCGCGGAAAAGTCGGGCGCGTCGAAATACTTCAACGCGGAAATGCTCGGCCCCGACTACGGCGCGGCTATGGGGCTCATAGAGCAAAACCTCGCCGACATAGTGATGGAAATTCCGCAGGACTTCGAAAAGGACATAACAAACGAAGGCGCGGCGAACGTTCTGCTGAGCGTCAACGCCATAAACGGCATGAAAGGCGGCCTCGGCGCGGCCTACCTCAATTCGATAATAAGCGACTTCAGCCGCGAAATAACGGAAACGTCCGAACCTTACATGCCGCCAAGCCGCCTGCAGACGCTTACGGAAGACCGCTACAACCCGCACCTGAGCACCAAGGCCTTCATCGTTCCGGGTGTGATGGTGTTCCTGCTATCGCTCATCGGCGGCATATTGTCGTCGCTGAACATAGTCAGCGAAAAGGAGGCCGGCACGATGGAACAGATGAACATGGCGCCCATATCGAAAATCACCTTCATAGCGTCGAAAATAATCCCCGTATGGATTATCGGCATGGCGCTGCTTACAATCGCCATACTGATAGCATACTTTGTCTACGGGCTTTTCCCCGAGGGCAGCTTCGCCATCATCTACGGCTTCGCCGCCATATACCTTACGGCTTTCACGGCGTTCGGGCTGATACTTTCAAACTATTCGTCAACGGCGCAGCAGGCCATGCTTAGCTTCATATTCTTCGTTATGCTCTTCCTGCTGCTGGGCGGGATATTCACGCCGATAAGCAGCATGCCCGTCTGGGCGCAGAACCTTACGCTGCTCAACCCCGTGCGCTACTTCGTGGAGACGATGCGCGGCGTGTACCTGCGCGGCTGCGGATTTGCCGACCTCCTGCCGCAGTTCTACACCATATGCGCCTTCGCGATAGCGCTGAACATATACGCGGTAAGCTCGTTCAGAAGGAACACGGATTAGAAGGGACGCCCGACAAACGAAAGACCAATTACGGGACCAGCAGCGCGCGCATCTGGTCTATCACGCGCAGCTTCCAGTCGGATATGAAAGCGTCGTACTTTTTCCCGTCGAGGTCGAACATGTAGCTAAGCACGTGGCTTCCGAAAAACGGAAATACCAGGAGCCCGAAGAAAGCCGAAAAAACGACCTCCGGCGGCATGCGCCTAAGCTCGCCCGAATCCATGGCGCGCATGAGGTTGTCGCGCAGGCTGCGCATGTATTTGTCGTAGCCGACGCCATTGATGAGGGCCATCAGCCCCTTGAGGTCGCGCTGCGACTCGTTGAAAATGAACCTGGGCAACGTCGGGTTTTTGCGAAGCACCGCGATGTACTGGTCGAGTATCCTGTCGAGCTTTTCGATGAAGCCCGCGTCAGATTCCAGAATGCTCTGCACATTCGGCAGGAACCCGTTTATGGTCTCCACGAAAGCCGCAATGAACAGCTTGTCCTTCGTGCGGAAATAGTAATGCAGGGCGGGCCTGTTCATGCCCATCTCCGCCGCGATATCGCTCATGCTGGTGCCGTCGTAGCCGCGCTCCAAGAACATCTGCCCCGCAACTTCCAGTATGTGTTTTTCGGTGCCGTTGCCCCCGTTCATTGCACGGCCTTTCCCGTATTGCCAAGCAGCAGGTGTATGCGGTTGATAATGTTTACCTCGCTCACGCCGCCGTCGAAGTCGAGCGACAAAAGGTTGATATTCGGATAAAGCGTCTTGATTTTCTTTTCGACGCCCTTGGCGATAATCTGGTTGGCGATGCATCCAAAGGGCTGGAGACTGAGCACGCTGTCCGCGCCTTGGTGTGCGAACGAGGCAATGTCGGCGGGCAAAAGCCAGCCCTCGCCGAACTGCGCGGAAAGCGAGACGATTTTCTCGGCGCTCTCGGCCTCCTCGAATATGTCCGCAAAGGGTGCGTAGTGCCTGAACGCCGAAGCTATCCTGTTGAATTCGCCAATCCTCGAGTAGGTCCACTTGTAAAAAATGCCCATCAGGAACTCGGGAAATCTGTGCGTTTTCAGATTCATCCGCTTGTTGTATTTGTAGTTCACGAAAAAGCACGTGAAGAAGTTTATGAGCGGAGAGGGCATGATTTCCACGCCCCTGTCTACGAGCCATTTCACGACCTCCTTGTGGGCGAACGAATTATACTTCAAATAGATTTCGCCCACAATGCCCACCTTGAGCGGCGGAACTTTCGCGTCGTCGCAAATCTTGTTGAACTCTTCCGCCGCCCCGGCGAGCAGCTTGCGCAAGGGCTTTTTGCCGCCTCTTTCCAGGGCTTTAGCGCCCAGAGCGAGGTATTTTTCTCGCAGCTCCGAGGCCGCGCCTTGGCGCGTTTCGCGCGCGGCGGCGGCGTAGTAAAACTTCATCATGCAGTCGCTGTAAAGCACGCCGTCCAAAATGAGCGGCAAGGCCTTCGCCCAGTTTACCTTAAAGCCGCTCTGGCTGTTTTTAAGCCCGCTTACGCCCGCAAAGGAGAGCACGGGCACATCGGCGTATCCGGCCTCGACCATTGCGTTTTTGATTAGCGCGATGTAGTTAGACGCCCTGCACTGGCCGCCCGTCTGCGTTATGGCTACGGCTATTTCGTCGCGTTTGTACTTGCCGGATTCCAGCGCCTTTATGATGTCGCCGATGACGAGCGTCGCGGGGTAGCAGATTTCATTGTTGGCGTATTTCAGCCCGAGGTCAATGGTTTCCTGGTCGCTATGCGGCAGGCATTCGAGCTCATAGCCGAGGTATTTGAACATCGCGGGCAGAAGCGGCGATATGTAGTCTGTAAAATGCGGCGCGACAATCTTCCTGCGAATGTCGTCCTTCGTGTAGGGCTTTGTAGTCACGAATTCCTCCGTGGAAAGCTTCGCCGCCCCGCGGAGCCTGAGGCTTTCGACGAGCGAGCGGACGCGCAGCTTCATCGAGCCCACGTTGTTGACGTCGTCCACCTTGATGACCGTCAGCGTCTTGCCCGCGCGGCGCAGAATGTTTTTCAGCTCGTCCAAAACAAACGCGTCGGGGCCGCATCCGAATGATGTAAGCTCGACCATCTGCACGTTTTCGCCCTGCTGCGCGACCCACTTGGCCGACTTCAAAATCAGGTTGATGTATGCCCACTGCGAAACCGTGTGGGCGTCGGCAAGCGACACGGACTCGTCGTTTCGAACAATGTCAGTGCTTATCACATTTATGCCGAAGTCCGAGATGACGCGAGACATGTTGTGCTGTATAAGCGGGTCAGCATGGTATGGGTGCCCCGCCATGAGTATGACGGGCTTGCCGTCGCATTCGGCGCGCGCGTAAATTTCCTCGGCGAGAGATTTTATTTTCGCCTCGTATTCCTCCTGCGCCGCCTCGGCGCCCTTTACCGCCTTTTTCGCGAGCGCCCTTTCAACGCCCAAAGACTCCAGATACGCAACGCACGACTTTCGGGCCAACCTCTTTTCCTTGAAAGACACCACGGGCGAATCTACTGGAACGCCCACGTCCATCGCGCTTTTGACGACGTCCGCATAGCCCGTCACAATCGGGCAGTTGTAGCTGTTCTCGAGGTTTTTGTCGGACTGCTTTTCGAACAGCACGTGCGGCATGAAAATGCGGTCCGCGCCCCTTTCCAGCAGGTCGCGCACATGGCCGTTGACGAGCTTCGCAGGGAAGCAGATGTTGTCGGCCGTTACCGTGCACGCGCCGTGCTCGTACTGGCGCATGGTCGACGGCGCGGAAAGCACCACCTCAAAGCCGCATTCCGCAAACATCGCGTGCCAGAACGGGAATTCCTCGTACATGTTAAGCGACCTCGGTATGCCTATTTTAACCTTGCGCGGGGCTTCCTTTTTCTCCGCCGCCCTGTCGAAAAGCATCCCGTATTTCTCCTCGAAAATGTTTTCTCCCCTTTCGGCTTTCACGCCGCTGTTGGAGAAAAACTTTTCGC
This sequence comes from uncultured Opitutales bacterium, assembly GCA_944391135.1. Taxonomy (GTDB): domain Bacteria; phylum Verrucomicrobiota; class Verrucomicrobiia; order Opitutales; family Intestinicryptomonadaceae; genus Merdousia. Next base: position 40,184 of record CALXSL010000009.1, on the reverse strand, counting down.
ACTTGTTGCCTGAAAAATACCTGTCGCCGCTTTCAAACGTGAACACGTTCACGCGGCAGGCGTTCTCGCAGCCCCTGCACTGCGTTTCCTTTGCCGTGTAGGCGTTGGGCGCGAGGAATTCGGCAATCGGCTTCGGAGTTTCAAAGCCCTTTGAATTTCTCGCGTGCAGGGCGCAGCCGAAGGCGCCCATGAGCTCGGGCATGTTGCTGCGCTTCACGTCGAGGCCCGTAAGAAGCTCGAACGCGCGCACGAGGGAGTCGTTGCGCATGGCTCCCCCCTGCACGACGACACGGCTTCCAAGCCGCTTCATGTCTTTGAGTTTTAAAACCTTGAATAGGCAGTTTTTCACGACCGAATACGAAAGCCCCGCGGCGATGTCGCCGGGGGCCGCGCCCTCCTTGAGGAACTGCTTTACTTTCGAATTCATGAACACGGTGCAGCGCGTGCCAAGGTCGCAGGGCGACTGCGCGGTGGCGGCCATCTGCGCGAATTCAGCCGCGCCGAAGCCCAGCGATTTCGCGAAAGTCTCGATGAAAGAGCCGCACCCCGACGAGCACGCCTCGTTGATTTCCAGCTGCGAGAGCACTCCGTTTTCAACGAACATCGCCTTCATGTCCTGCCCGCCGATGTCCAGCACGAAGGATAGGTCGGGCGAGATGTGGCGCGCAGAAACGTAATGCGCCATGGTTTCGACTATGCTGTCGCTGAAGGAAAAAGTCTTCTTTATAAGGTCCTCGCCGTAGCCGGTGGAACAAGCGCCCTTTATCCTGATGTCGGCGCCGCTTTCCGCGCAGATTCTGCCGAACTCTTCGAGCCCCGCGCGCGCGGTTTCAATGGGCCTGCCGAGGTTCGGCGCATAATACGAATAAAGCAGGCTGGCGTCGCCGTCAATCGCGACAACTTTCGTCGTGGTGGAGCCGGAATCTATTCCGATATAAACTTCGCCGGAGCATTCGGCGGGCGAAATTTTTTTCACCGCGACAGACTCCTTGTCCTTGCGCCACGCGTCGAGCTCCTTGGCGTTCGCAAAGATGGGCGCAAGCCTGTTCGATTTCATTTCGACCGAACCGCCGCCGCTGTTGAGCATCGCTTCCAGCTCGCCGAGGCGCACGGTTTTGCCTATGCTGGAAATGGCCGTGCCCCACGCGGCCACTATGTTTGCCTTTTCGGGCAGGACAAAGTCGGACTCCTCCAGATTTAGATACTGGGCGAAAGCCTTTCTCAGCGCGGGAATGAAAGTAAGAGGGCCGCCGCAAAGCAGGATTTTCGGCAGTATAGAATAGCCGCGCGAAAGCGTGAGAACTGTCTGCACCGACACCGCGTGGAATATGGACGCGGCGACGTCCTCGCGGCGCGCATTCCTGCTTATGAGGTTTTGTATGTCGGTTTTCGAAAACACGCCGCAGCGCGACGCTATGGGGTGCAGCTGTTTCGCGGCGAATGCCATGTCGTTTAGCTCGCCTATCGAGCAGCCCATGAGCGCCGCCATCTGGTCGATGAACGCGCCCGTGCCGCCGGCGCAGTTGCCGTTCATGCGCAAGTCGGGCACGCCGCCGGAGTTAAGGTAAAGTATTTTGGCGTCCTCGCCGCCGATGTCAATTACCGTGGAAATGTCGGGATACTTCGCGCGGACAAAATCCGCCGTGGCCATCACTTCCTGCCTGAAGGGGAACGAATATTTTTCGGCGGCGCCCATGCCCGCCGAGCCGGTGAAGGCCAGCGAAATTTCGCGGTCGCCGAGTTCCGCCTTAAGCTCGCGCACAAACTGCGAGACTATGTTCGGGATGTCGGCGTTGTGCCGCTCGTATCTTGAAAAAACAAGTATGCCGCCCTCGTCGATAACGGCGAACTTTGCGGTTGTGGACCCTACGTCCAGGCCTGCCTTTAATACATTCATAAGATGCTCAACAGTATTTTTATACCACTCTTTACTGCCTAGTCTGACATCCCTGTCAAGCCAAACCTGTATTTTATTAATATTATTTTAATGCAGTTCAATTAAACGGCCGTTGCCGAAATGCAGAATTTTCCATTGAAATCCGAAGCATATTTAAGGCGCAAACATCGAATTATACGCAACTTGAAACGAGAGCCACGCGTTTTAGAACTTCGCGTTTTTTTCCGATGTCTAATATCAGAAAGAAAGTGTAAAAATGACAGAAAGAAAAGTAAAAAAAGTGGTCACGGGAATCCATACGCAAGACGGCGCGGGAGTCAAACTCTTGAGGGTTATCGGCAACAACGACGTTGAGGATTTCGATCCGTTCCTCATGCTGGACGCTTTCGACTCGAAAAATCCCGACGACTACACAAAGGGATTCCCCTGGCATCCGCACAGGGGCATTGAAACCGTAACCTACCTTATCAAGGGCGACATCGAGCATGGCGACAGCATCGGCAACAAGGGAAGCATACTAGACGGCTCCGCGCAGTGGATGACCGCCGGCAGCGGCATTATCCACCAGGAAATGCCCAAGGCCAGCGAGCACATGCTCGGCGTCCAACTGTGGATAAACCTTCCGCAGAAATACAAGATGGCGGAACCGGAATACAACGGCATAGAGCCGAACATGATTCCCAAAGTCGAAGGCGAAGGCGCAAAGGTCGGCATAATTTCCGGCGAATACAAGGGCGTACACGCCCCCACGCAGGGCAAATACGTGAAAGCCACATACCTTGACGTGGACCTGCAGCCCGACACAGAATGGGAATTTGAAAACGACCCCAAAAACACGCTGTTCATATACATCGTGCAGGGCTCGCTTGAGTCTGCCGGAGAAGCGTTTGAAAACAGGCGCGCGGTTCTCTTCGGCGAGGGCGAAAAGCTCTGGGTGAAGTCGGGCGCAAGGGGCGCTAGGTTCCTTATGCTCACTGCAAAGCCGCTTAAAGAGCCGGTTGCATGGGGCGGCCCGATAGTTATGAACACCCGCGAAGAGCTGGCGCAGGCTTTCGACGAGCTCAACAACGGAACTTTTGAGAAAAAGAAATCGTAATTGGCAGAACTGAAAAGGTAGTATTCATAGATACAGGCCTTCCATTTTGGAAGGCCTTTTGTTTTGACGCCTCCGCGCAAACCGTCCAAAATGGCCCGCATGAAAAAGCTACTATTCATAACCGTGTTCATGTATTTTTCGTCGCTGGGTTTCTGCGGCCTCCTAAGCGTCAAGGCCGCCAACCAGAACAGGGAGGCCGTAGACATCTACATCATTGGCGAGGTCAACAACCAGGGCAAGCGGACGATGTATGTCTACAAGGACGACGGCGGAAAAACCGGAAAAGTTTTCGTAACGCACGCCATAGCGCAGGCGGGCGGCTTCAAAAAGGCTGCGGACAAGGAAAGCGTAAAAATCAGGCGCGCGCTCGAAGACGGCAAGGCTAAAATATTTACAGTTGACGTGAAGAAAATTCTTACAGACGAAAACGCGGAAGACTTCGCCATGCAGGACGGCGACATCATTTTTGTAGACGAGAAGGCGCTTTAGAGAGGCGCCCCGAATCTATTCCAGCACTTTCTTTTCGCCCATGAGAACGTCGACGAGTTCGACGTTCTCTTTTTTTGCTGCCTCTTTCGCCTTCCCTATCGACTCGTTCCACGGGTGCATTGCGAGGTCGAAAACGCCCCAGTGTATGGGCAGGTATTTTTTGCCGCGCAAGTCATTGTGCGCCCGCACGGATTCTTCCGGGAACATGTGGTTGTTGGGCCAGTTCTCGTTCCACGCGTCTATTTCCAGGCAGGTGAGGTCGAAGCCGCCGTACTTTTCGCCTATCTCCTTGAAATGCCTGCCGTAGCCGCTGTCCGCGCCGAAAAACACGCGCCTGTCGTTTTTGTCCTCTATGACGTACGAGGCCCACAGGGTTGAGTCGCGGTCGTTCGTGTGGCGGCCGGAGAAATGCCTAGAACGCTCGGCAGTTATGGTAAGCCCGGCAACTTCCGCCGATTCCTCCCAGCCCAGTTCAATTATGCGGTCTGCGGGAACGCCCCAGCCGCGCAGCCGCGCGCCGACGCCAAGGGCAGTGACGAACTTTACGTCCCTGTCCTTCAAAAATTTCACGGTGCCGTATTCAAGATGGTCGTAGTGGTCGTGCGAGATTATCACGAAGTCGAGCTGCGGGATGTCTTCGCGCCTCAGCGGAGACTCCACGTAGCGGTGGACCGTAAACGGCACGGGCGAGGCGTTGCCGAACACGGGGTCTGTCATGAAGCGCGCGCCGTCCATCTCGAAAATCATCGCGGAATGCCCGAGCCAGATGAACGAAAAGTCGTCCCTATTCTCAGCGAACGACGACTTGTCCAGCCTGACGGTTTTCGGGCCTTCGCCCGCCTTGGGCGCGTTCTCCGACTTCCGGAAAAAACGCAGGAGCATCTTGGAGAGGTCGCGTTTGCTTGCAAGCATGACAACCTCCTCGTCGTTGTGGAATTTCCCGCCGTAATAGTAGGGCTTTTTTAAAAACTCCGCCTTTTCGTCCTCGCCCGGAAGCTCGCCGAACCTGACGGATATGTGCCAGTAAAGCGCGCCCGCAGCCGCGGCAATGAGCGCGGCAAAAAACACGAATGCATATAAAAACATTTTCAACCGCCTTTTGGTTTTAAAGTTCATCAACAAATTCAATTCTTCAGATTACGCCGACAATTCACGCTTCAGCATTTCCTTCAATTTGCCCAAGTCGTCGGTCGAAAGCAGGGGGATTAGGGCGTTGATTTCTTCAATATCCTTGTCCCACCACTTCCACTTCAGCATCAGGGCCGTCAGTTCGTCGTCGAAGCGTTTGCGCACCAGCTTCGCCGGGTTTCCGGCCACAATGGAATAAGGCTCCACCGTGCCGCCGACCACGCTGTTCATGCCGATAATCGCGCCGTCGCCGATGCTGGCGCCCGGAAGAATCGTGGCGTTTTCACCTATCCAAACGTCGTTGCCGACCACCGTATCGCCCTTGACGGGCATTTGCGACAGCGGGGGCACATCCTGCTCCCAGCCTTCGAAAATGTAAAACGGGAAAGTGGACGCCGCGTTCATCCGGTGGTTCGCGCCGTTCATTACGAATTTCACCCCCGCCGCTATTTGGCAAAACTTTCCGATTATCAGTTTGTCGCCGTAAAAATCATAGTGGTGCGTCACACGGCTTTCAAAATCCGCGCCGGAAAAGTATGTGAAATCGCCGACAACAATGCTGGGATTCTTTATTGTCGGCTTCACATAGGTTACCGTATCAAAGCCGGGCACGGGGAAAATTCTGTTCGGGTCCGGAATGATTCCGTTTTTCATGTTGCCGCCTCCTTATTGATTGTATTAGCCGTAGCAGACAGCAAAGAAAACGCCCCGCCCTTTTGCAAGCATATACAGGAAATGCGCGCGGAAAAATTCCGCGCGCATTTTTGGTTGGGCTGCCGAGTCGGTACTATTTTCTGCGGCACGCCGCAAATGCCAAAGCCAAAGCGCCCAGCAACGCGGCGACCGTCGCGGGTTCGGGAATAACCCCGCGTATGTAAAGGTTGCCGTCGCGGATAAAAAATTCCCAGTCGTCGCTCACGTCCCGGCCGTCGGCCATTACCGTGTACTGGATGTCGTCGGCGGAGCCCACAATCGTGCCGCCGTGCGATGCGTCAACCATAAGGAACTCCGTCTCGCCCGTGGTGAAGTCGGAGAAATCTATAAGGTATCTAGTGGCCGCAGTTATTTCGAAGTTCGATTCCGCATACACGTCTATAACGCCGAAGCCGTCCGCGCCGTAATTCATCACGATGAGGCCGCCCGCGGCGATAAGGCTCTTGTGCTGCACGAGCGCGAGGGGCGCGCCGGTTTCGATTATGATGCGCCCGCCCGTCATGGTGACGTCTTCGTCGCTTATTTTAGTGGTTACAACATGGGTGTTTTTTACCGCGCTGTATTCGTTGAACACGGTGGCATCGTAATTCTTGACAACGAGCACGTCGGCGTTGCCCTCAAGCCATGCGGTCTTGACCACGCCGTCCGACCATATCGTGTTCCTGAGAATCGCGGCGTCGAGGTTTGTTGCGCCGTATGTGTACGCCCCGCGCAGGTCGGCGTTGGTCAGGTTGGTTCCGGTGAAGTCGGTGTTGAACATGGTTGCGTTCTGCATGTTCTGGCCGGACAGGTTCCATCCGCTTACGAGGTTTGCGGCTACTTGTCCCTGCGGGCGTCGAAATTGAAGCCCGTCCAACCCTCGATTTCGTAGGCGTCGGTGGTGTCGGCGCCGCGGTTGTTCTGGTCGACCTCCTTGGCCATGAATTTCTCGGTGTAGTCGGCTCCCGCCTTGTGGTTCATTACGGCGTCGAAGTAAACCTCGATTTTGTGTTTGTGAAGTTCCTCGATGGCGGCCTCCAGCTCGGCGCGCGTGCCGTATTTGGTGCGTACGGTGCCCTTCTGCTCGAACTCGCCCAAGTCGAAAAGGTCGTAGATTCCGTAGCCCACGTCGTCCGCCCCCGTACCCTTGCATGCGGGCGGTATCCAGACGGCCGTAATGCCGATCTCAGACAAATGCTTGGCATCGTCTTTCAGACGGTTCCAGAATTTGCCGTCGCCGGGCAGATTCCAGTCAAAGTACTGCATCATTACACCGTTTTTCATTATTTTATATCTGGCCTTTAGGGACGGCAAGCGCAAGTGCGAAAGCATTTTCAGCGAGGACGCAATCGCGGTGGGCGACGACAAAATCGTGCTCTACGACCGAAACGACAGCACCATAAGCATATACAACCTCACCGGCCTGTTCTACAGCGACCCGACATGGACGAAGTTCTCGGGCTTGAGCATCTACAAGGACATGACGCTCGAGGACAAAATCGGCAGCATGATAGGCTATGAGGAAAGCAACCTGTATTTTCTTGAGGGAGACTCGCATGTGCTCTCGTTCAATTCGATAACGGGGGCCTTCGTGAAAGAATGGATGTTCGCGTTTTCGTCGGACTCCCCGCTCTACGGCTGCACGCTGGGCGACGTGGTGGACGGCAGGGTTGACGGATGGTCGTATGTAGGCTGGGACGTCGGGCCCATCATTATCAGCGTGGACGGCATAGCGGTACCCGAGCCCGCGGAATTTGCCGCCGCGCTCGGGGCGCTCGCCATAGGCTTTCTGACGTTCAAAAGGCGCAAAAAACAATCATATTTCCATGATACTGCGCAACATTGGCCGCCCTTTAACCTGGGGCGGCTTTTTGCGTGCGTCAAATTCCGCAACTATTTGCTTCCTTTTTTTGCAAAAACAATCACAATGCGCCGGAAATTCTTTTTGGTTATAAGAATTTGAAAAATAATAGACCCAATATATTATGAAAAAAATATTCGCTGCAAGCGCATTGTTTTGCGCTGTAACGGCATTCGGTTCGGGCTTCCAAGTTCTCGAACAGGGCGCCAGCAATATTGGCACTGCGCTGGCCGGCTCCACGGCCAATGCCAACAATGACGCCTCGGCGGCATTTTGGAACCCCTCGGCCGCAATCTTCTCAGGGCTGGCCGTCGGCGAAACCCAGATGGACTCCTCGTTCACGTTTATGATTCCGAGTTTCGAGTTCACCGACCACGGATCGACAAACCCCTATCCGGACGGCAGCCCCAAACACGGCGGCAACGGCGGCAACGCGGGACGCCTGTCGTACATCCCCAATTTCTACGCCATGCACAGGTTTGACGAGGAATTCGCCCTCACACTGTCCATGACGTCGCCCTACGGCCTTGAAACAGACTATGACAGGGACTGGGTCGGCCGCTTCCACGGCATCAATTCCGACGTCATGACGCTCGACATCAACCCGAGCATCGTCTACAGGCCGCTCGACTGGCTGTCGTTCTCCGTCGGCGCGTCCGCGCAGTGGATACACGCCGAACTCACACAGGCTTCCATGCTCTACGGGCAGGAAATAAGAACCTCCGCAAGAGGTTCCAGCTGGAGCGGCGGCGCCAACGTCGGCATGACCATCAACTACATGGAAGGCGGCAGGTTCGGCGTGGCGTGGAGGAGCGAAGTAAGCCACACGCTTACGGGCAACATGCACCTCGACAGCAGCCCAATGGACAACATCCTTTTCCCGATTTCGGCCGACATAACGATGCCGCAGACGGTGAATGTCGGCGTCTACCAGCGCCTCTGGGGCGTTCTGCACCGCTTCGCGGTCATGGCTGACTACGCGTGGACCGGCTGGAGCTGCTTCGACGAACTCGCGCTCAAGAATTCCGCAACGGGCGGCCCCGCGGGCGAACCCACCACCGAAAACTGGAAGGACACATCGCGCGTCGCCGTCGGCTTCCACTATTACCCGATGTTCAGCGAAAACGTCGTGTTCCGCTGGGGCGCGGCGTGGGACGAAAGCCCGATCAGGGGCTCCGAATACCGCACCCCGCGCATTCCCTGCTCCGACCGCATATGGCTTTCGACAGGCATAGGCTACAAGTACAAGAACATGAATTTCAATCTGGGCTACACCTACATTCTGTTCTACAACGACTCGGACATAAACAGCACGAACATGTCGGGCACAGTCAAGGGCCAATACACCGGCCACGCCCACCTAGTGTCAATCCAGGCGGGCATAAGATTCTAAGTTGGCCTGTTTCAACATATTACGGGAGCCGCCCAATTCGGGCGGCTTTTTTGTTGGCGGAAAAAATTAGTCTTGACGCAAACGCTTCGGGGGGCAGAATGCCCTCTTTCATTTTTAACACTGAAATCATGATTGAAATGACTGAATCGGAAATAACAACCACGCTGACGGTACAGAACAAGATGGGCATACACGCCCGTCCCGCCGCCATGATCGTGCGCATTTCCAACAAATATCCGAACACAGAAGTCTGGGTTGAAAAAGACGGCGAACAGGTCAACGGCAAAAGCATCATGAGCCTTATGATGCTTGCTGCCGGCAAAGGCTCAAACGTAAAGTTTATCGCCAACGGGCCCGACGCACAGCATATGCTCGACGAGCTCAGCGACCTTTTCAACCGCAAATTCGACGAGGAATAAAATCCGGAGCGTTTTTCGCCTTTCGAAAACAGCGCCTGCATTGGCGCTGTTTTTTCGTTTTGCACAAAGCCAAGCCTGCCGCAGCAGCAACATGCGCCCGCAATTCAGCCGGGCATCTCGCCCGCGATTAGGAAAAATATCCTTGCGCAAAAAAATCAAACTAGTATGTTTCTGCAAATTCTCACATTTTGCGAAAAAACATCATATGATAGGAGTCTTGATAGGGGAATACGGGGATTTAGGCTGCATTGTTTTGCGCGCCCTGCTCTTTCAAAACGCCAAAACCGGGCAAAAATGAACGGAGTTTCCCGATAAAGCCATGACAAAAGTCAACATAGCCATAGCCCCCGACGACAATTACACCGTACACTGCGCCACGGTAATGGCCTCGGTGCTCGCGAGCGCGAGCGTTGACTCCGAAATCCATTTCTTCATACTTGACGGAGGACTGAGCGAAAAAAACAAAAAGCGCCTTGGGGAAATCGAAGCGGAAAAAACATACGCAATAGACTTCTTGAAAATCGACGAAAGCGATTTTGACGGCTTTCCCGGGCACGGATATATTTCCATAACGACATGGTACAGGATAAAGCTGGGCTCCCTGCTGCCAACCGACGTGGAAAGAGTGCTTTACCTCGACTGCGATACCATCGTAAAGGCCCCACTCGACGAGCTGTTCGAAATGCCGATGGACGGCTGCGTCATAGGAACTTCGCTCGACTGTACATGGCAGCGCTTTAACAAGCTTGTGGGACTCCCCCTTGACTATCCTTATTTTAATGCGGGGGTGCTTCTCATAGACGTCGGAGCGTGGAAGGCGGAAAACGTGGAAAAGCAGATTTTTGAATTTCTCGCGGAAGACCCCGAGCGCCTGAAGCTCTACGACCAGAACGTGCTCAACATACTGCTCGGCCAAAAGAAAAAAAATCTAGGCATAAAATGGAACTTCCAATATACGATACCTTATATTGAGGAGACCTGCTACGATATAGCGCCATACCCGGAAGAATACCTCCAAGCGCTTAAAAAACCTGCCATAATACATTATGTCGGTGCGCACAAGCCGTGGAAAAAAGGGCCGGGAGAATTTCACATATTCAAGAACGAATACGTAAAGCACCTTAAAATGACCCCGTGGCGCGAATATGCCGACAAAATCCCGCAAGGCCGCGTAAAAAGCGCCTCGTTCGCAAAAAATGTCCTGCGCGCCGTATGGCGCAAGCCAAGACTTTTTTTCAAAAAATCCTACTGGGCAAGGATACGCCTTGAGAGAATGACGCGGAATATAATGCCCCAATAGCGGGTATGATGCAAAGCTGAAAAACGGCAGCCTGCAAGGCGCCATTTTTTTTATTTTATGGACAAACAGTAGATAAATCGTTTTAATCTCATCTGTTTTAACACAACGTAAATAATTGAATCCCGGGAAGCATTGGTTTTGCCGCCCGGGCGGAGGAGGAAATAAATGAAAAAAACGATACTGGCACTGGCCGCCGCGTGCGCCTTTGCGGTTGGACTGTCCGCGCACGCGGACGCCCTGCCCGACTACAAGAAATACGCCCCCATAATCAGGGAAAACATAGGCAAGGACTTCAAGGGGATGTACCGCGAATCCGGCGGCGGAATGCCGCACCCCTTCCTTACGCCCGGCAGCACCTACGCCGACCACCTGTGGGACTGGGACTCGTGGTGGAGCAACGTGGCCCTCAGGCAGGTTCTGGCAGACATCGGCACGGAGGAGGACAGGCAGCAGGCGCTCAAATATGAGAAAGGCAGCATTTTAAACTTCCTCGAATATACGACGCCCGACGGCTGGATGCCCATAATGCTCACGCGAGATTCGACTTTCGAAAAGCTGCGCCCCAAAGACCTTTTCACGGAAAACATGCACAAACCCTGCATCGCCCAGCACGCGGCGTTCATCGTGAAAAACTCGGGCGGCGACGCCGAGTGGCTGCGCGGGGAATTCTCCAAAATACAGTTTTACCTCAACGGCTACAAGACGAGGCAGTTCCACAGGCCCACGGGTTTGTATTTTTGGATAAACGACGTCATGGTGGGCGTGGACAACGACCCCAGCACATGGTACAGGCCCGAGAGAAGTTCGGCGTCCATCTACCTAAACTTCATGATGTACAAGGAACTGCTTGCGACGGCCTATCTCGCCGAAAAACTCGATCTGGGCGAAATCGCCCAAGAGTACGCGAAAGAGGCCCAAGACCTCAAAAATGCGATCCGCGAGAACTGCTGGGACGAATGGACGGGCTTCTATTACAGCGTGGACATCAACCTGCTGCCGCGCATAGACGACAGGATGGCATACCATCTCGGCGCGCAACGCAATTACGACGGGCTCATCCAGCGCTTCGGCGTGTGGACGGGATTCATGTCCATGTGGTCAGGGATAGCCACCCCCGAACAGGCCAAGCGCATCGTGAATGAGCACTTCAAGAACGAAAAGACCTTCAATGCGCCCTGCGGCGTGCGCACGCTCTCGAAGCTCGAAAAGATGTACACCGTCAAGGCGGGCAATAACCCCTCAAGCTGGCTCGGCCCCGTGTGGGGCATAAGCAACTACATAGTCTGGAAAGGGCTTGTCGATTACGGATTCGAGGAGGAAGCCAAAGAACTCGCCGCGAAAACCGTCGTCATGTTCGGCCGCGATTTCGAGCGGTCGGGAGCCCTGCACGAGTACTACCAGCCCGAAAACGGCGAGCCAATACTCAACAAGGGCTTCATGAACTGGAATTACCTGGTGCTCAACATGCTCGACTGGCTCGAAGGCAAAGAGGCCGTTTCGGAATTTTGATTTTTGCCGTAAACACACAAAAAAGCCGCCGTTAACGGCGGCTTTTTTACGTTTGAAGAAGCCCGTAACGGCTTTCACCCCGTTGCCCGAAAACGACGTGTTTTCCACGGTCAAAGACCCGTTGTAGTTTTCAATGCCTCCGCCGCGGGCGGCGTTCAGCGCTTCGCCGTAATTGTTCGTCAGCGACGAATTTCTGACGGTCAGGCTTGAATTGGTGAACACTTCGAGGGTAGCCCCCTGCACGCGGAAAGTGCCCAAAGCCTTGTTCGAATCGAATCTGGCGTTGTCGAAAGTCGCGCTGTATCCGTAGTTGACGCCCATGACGCCGCCGTATATGGTGCCCGCGGAAGTCGAGGCGTTCTCCAGCCTTACGGTGTTGCCGATGAAATTGGTGTCCGTAACGACGGTAAGCGGCGCCTTTGCCAGCATACAGTAAACAGAGCTGTCATAGCTGGTTGCCGTAAATTCGTTGTTCTCGAACAGGCTTCCGCTTATGGTAACCTTCCCGCCGGGCTGAGTGTTTGAGAAGTATCCCCCCTGAACCTCGCGGTCCCTTCCCCCCGAAACGTCGGATCCTGTCGCGGTGACAGTGTTTCCGGTTATCCTTTTGCCGTCCATGATTATTTCGGAAGGATTTCCAAGATCCTCGGAAGCCGCGATAACGCCCCTGTTTGTCTTGTAGTATTCAAGGCTTTCGCCTTCAACGTCGTCGCCCACGATATATGGGTCGGCGGCGGAGAGAAAATGTGCGCAGCAGCACAAAGATGCCAGCAGCATGGTATGTTTCATATTGGTTGTGTGTTGGTTGAAGTTGCCAATCGGTCCGAAACATACGAACCGATATGGGATTGATTATAATTATAAGAGACCTGTTTTTGAAAAAAACAAGCACAAAAAAAAGCCGCACCACGCGGCTTTTTTTTGTGCCGCCCTTAATACAAGGGGGCGTTTCCGGCAAAAATCCCGCTACATGTACAGGCCGCCGTTCACGGCGATTACCTGACCCGTCACGTAGTTGGACTCTTCCGAAGCCAGATACGTGCAGACGTTGGCGATGTCTTCGGGCTTTCCGGCGCGCTTGAGCGGTATGTTGGCCTTGGCGGCCTCCATTATCGCTTCGGGAAGCGCGGCCGTCATGTCGGTCTCGATAAAACCGGGGGCTACCGCGTTGACCGTAATGTTCCTGCCCGCGAGCTCGCGCGCCAAAGTCTTTGTGAAGCCTATCATGCCCGCCTTCGCCGCGGAATAGTTGGCCTGCCCGGCGTTGCCCGCCTGCCCGGAAACCGACGCGATGTTGATTATCCTGCCCCAGCGTTTGCCCATCATGGCGCGCACGAGATTGCGGCAAAGATAGAAAGCCGAAGAAAGGTTCGTGGCTATTACGGCGTCCCACTCCTCGTCGCTCATGCGCATAAGGAGGTTGTCGCGCGTGATGCCCGCGTTGTTTATCAGGATGTCGACCGTATCGTATTTCTTCAGGATTTCGGCGCAGTTGGCCTTGCATTCCGCCGGGCTGGAAACGTCAAAGGCCACGGCTTCGGCAGTTCCGCCCGAGGCGTTGATTTCCTCGGCGACCTTTCCGCAAGAGTATATGTTCTTGCTTACGCAAACAACCTTGCAGCCCTCTTTTGCCAGTTCGAGCGCTATGGCCCGGCCGATGCCCCTACCCGCGCCGCTTACAAGCGCGACCTTGTCTTTCAATGTCAGTTCCATAATGCCGCGTAATAATGGGGCTTATCCGGCGGATTTAAAGGATTTTTTTCATAATATATTAACATTCTTTTCATTGACTTTTTTGGGAATACCCCCTACATTAAACGTATCATGAAATACATAACAGTTATTTTATTTGGTATTTTGAGCCTTGCCTACGCAAGCGTGGCAAATGCCGCACCGCGCGGAACCGCCGACTATTACCTTGAAGCGCCTGACAGGTATCTTGGCAATTCGGTTTCGCTGTTTGTCATAATGGCCAGAGAAGCCGAAGGCATTGAAGCCCCCGAAAAATACACCACATTTATTGCCATGACATCAGGCAACAGGGAAAGTGATGTGGACGGCGGCACAATCAAGGTATACGTGAGGGAAATCCGCGCAAAAGCTTTTGCCGAAAAATACGCCCAAGGCTGGATAGTAAACGGCAAACCCAAAACGAGGCAGATAAGCGGAAAGTTCATGAAAGCCATAGACGGCGACGGATATGCCGTTATGATGAACTGACGCGCCGCGAAGCAAGCTTATTTTTGAAGAGGGCCGTATGCCCTCTTTTTTTTATGTTGAAAAAACATAAAACATATATAACTTTAAGTTTATGAGGCATATATTGACAGCAATTTTTTCGGGGGCTTTAATTTTCGCATTCGCAAATGTGTCAAATTCCAAGCCCTCTCCTTTGGGAACGGCGAATTATGTATATGAAAACGCCGACAGGTTCGACGGTAAAAGCGTTACCATATATGTAAGGTACGCCAAAGCGATAATGGCGAAAAAGAGAGCGCAAATTTACGTCGGATTTGGCCCAACCGATACCTTTCCCGCTCCAAATGGGCCGTTTGATAAATTGTCCGACGAAGTAATGGCTATGATACAAAAAGATTACATTCCTTTTGAAGCCGTGACCGTAGACAGCAACGGCAATAAGCATGGAACCATTATCGTTCTTGTAAAAAAGGCAAAAGCCAAAAATTTTGCGCAAAAATATAAGAACAGGGTTACCCGCAAGAGCAACGGTTCAACCGTCGAGCAGCAAAGAATAGGCTTAAACGGCAGGTACGATAAGGAATTTAACATGATAATAATGCGTTAGCCATGGCGCGGGAATCCGGCTCGGGGCTTTTCTTTTTTATATTGAAACCGCGCATATAAAGCGCAAACTTTCATCCATGAAACGCGCATATGCAATAGTACTTTCGGCCCTCTCAATCCTCTCGTTTGCCAATATTTCGGCGGCCGCGCCTTCGGGCACCGCAAATTACGTACTGGAAAACGCCGACAGGTTCGACGGCAAGAGCGTGACCGTATACGTGCGGGCGGCCACGGCCATGAGGAAAAACGGCGAATTTTACTTCGGCGAGCAGTTCGACGGCGTTCCGGAGGAAAGAATGGCCGAAATCAAAAAGGAATACGTGCCATTTGAAGCCGCAACCGTTGACACCAACGGCGGCACGCACGGCGACATAATAGTCCTTGTGAAAAAGAAAAAGGCCAAAAACTTTGAGGACAAATACCAGGCCCGCATGAGCTACGACGAAGAAGGCGCGGGCCGCAACAACCAGAAAATCCCCCTCAACGGCAAGTTCGACAAGGCGCTAAAGATGATTATAATGCGCTGAGCCGCCCCCTCCCCCCACACGCGACATGAAAACCGCCAACGCCGAAGCGTCAATTTGTTTCGGAGTTTTTTTGCAATGCCGCAAATCCGCGGGTTTTTCTGCAAAAACACAGAAAAATTAGTTGAAAACGGGTCGGTATTTTGCATTACTTGACGCTTCCATTTTTACATCACAAAACTGTAACTAGAATCATGGGTAAAATAAACAAATCTATACTGTCATCGCTAATGAAAAAATTCGTGATGGCAATTACAGGCTTCGTGTTGGCGGCGTTCCTCCTCGTTCACATGCTCGGCAATTTGCAGACATTTGAAGGCGGCCCCCACGCTATCAACGCTTACGCCAACTTCCTACAAACTCTTCCATGGGAATTCCTGTGGGGCTTCAGGGTGGTGCTGCTCGCCTGCTTCGTGGTGCACTTCCTCATGGCCTTCCTGCTCTGGCTTGAAAACAGGAGCTCAAGGCCGCTCGGGTACAACGTAACCAAGTACAACGCCTCCAGCTGGGCCTCCCGCTACATGATTTATACGGGCATACTTGTGATAGCGTTCATCATCCTGCACATAATGCAGTACACGATGCTCAACCTCGACCCCTACTACAAGCAGTTCAAATGGGTGGCCACTTCCGGCATGTACGAAGGCAAGACCCTCCACGACGTTTACGGCACCCTGATTTACGGCTTCTCCGGCATGTGGGGCTGGCTCTACATCTGCTTCATGATCGCAATCGCCCTGCACCTTTCGCACGGCGTAAGCAGCATGTTCCAGTCGGTCGGCTTCCGCAACGAAAAATGGAGGTACCGCCTCAACGCGGCCGCGGTCGCATACTGCGTAATCATTGCCGCCGGCTTCTCCGTGACGCCCGCAGCCGTGCTCATCAGCAAATACACAAGCTGCCAGATACTCCCCGTAAAGGAAGTGCTCGCGCAGGTTGAAAAGGCGAAGCAGGGCGACGTAAAGCCCGTCTTCATCAACTACGACTTCCTTGGCGAAGGCAAATAACCTCTATTTATAAGGAATAAATATGAATTTGGATTCCAAAATTCCGGAAGGGCCCATCTCTGAAAAGTGGTCCAACTACAAATTTCACGCAAAGCTCGTTAACCCCTCCAACCGCCGCAAATACCATGTGATAGTTGTCGGCAGCGGCCTCGCCGGCGCAAGCGCGGCGGCCAGCCTCGCGGAACAGGGCTACAACGTATCATGCTTCTGCTACCAGGACAGCCCCCGCCGCGCGCACTCTATCGCGGCCCAGGGCGGCATCAACGCGGCCAAGAACTACCAGAACGACGGCGACAGCGTCTACCGCCTGTTCTATGACACGGTCAAGGGCGGCGACTTCCGTTCGCGCGAAGCCAACGTTTACCGCCTGGCCGAAGTCAGCGCCAACATCATCGACCAGTGCGTCGCGCAGGGCGTTCCCTTCGCCCGCGAGTACGGCGGCCTTCTGGCCAACCGCTCCTTCGGCGGCGCGCAGGTAAGCCGCACGTTCTACGCCCGCGGCCAGACCGGCCAGCAGCTGCTCCTCGGCGCATATTCCGCGCTCGAAAGGCAGATTGCCCTCGGCAAGGTAAAGATGTACACCCGCCGCGAAATGCTCGACCTCGTGAAGATCGACGGGCACGCTAAGGGCATAGTCGTCCGCAACCTCGTTGACGGCGAAATCGAAAAGTACTCCGGCGACGCGGTGCTCCTTTGCACGGGCGGCTACGGCAACGTGTTCTACCTTTCAACGAACGCGCAGGGCTGCAGCGTTACCGCGGCGTGGCGCTGCTACAAGCGCGGCGCGGCTTTCGCCAACCCCTGCTTCACGCAGATCCACCCGACCTGCATCCCCCAGCACGGCGACCAGCAGAGCAAGCTTACTCTCATGAGCGAATCGCTGCGCAACGACGGGCGCATTTGGGTTCCCAAGAAGGCCGAAGACGCCAGCAAGAACCCCAACGACATCCCCGAAGACGCCCGCGACTACTACCTTGAAAGAAAGTACCCGAGCTTCGGCAACCTCGCGCCCCGCGACATTTCCTCGCGCGCTGCCAAGGAAGCCTGCGACGACGGACGCGGCGTAGGCCCCGTTGTCGGCGGCTCCCGCAGGGGCGTCTACCTCGACTTCGCCGACGCCATCAAGCGCGACGGCAAGAAGGCTGTGGAAGAACGCTACGGAAACCTATTCGAAATGTATGAGCGCATCACGGGCGAAAACGCCTACGAAGTGCCCATGCGCATATATCCCGCCTCGCACTACACGATGGGCGGCCTCTGGGTAGACTACGAACTGCAGAGCACGGTCCCCGGACTCTTCGTACTCGGCGAAGCCAACTTCTCCGACCACGGCGCTAACCGCCTCGGCGCATCCGCCCTCATGCAGGGTCTGGCCGACGGCTACTTCGTGATTCCCTACACCCTTCCCAACTACCTCGCACAGAACGGCGCAAAGAACATCAAGACCGACCGCCCCGAATTCGAGGAATGCGTTAAGGAAGTCAAGGCGCAGATCAAAAAGCTCCTCGACGTCAAGGGAACAAAGAGCCCCCGCCACTTCCACATGGAACTCGGCAAAGTCATGTGGGAAAACTGCGGCATGGCGCGCTCGAAGGAAAGCCTCGAAAAGGCCCTCAAGCTCATCCCGCAAATCCGCGAAGACTTCTGGAAGAACGTCAGGGTCGTGGGCGACGAACACTCGATTAACAACGAGCTCGAACGTGCCGGCAGGGTCGCCGACTTCCTCGAATTCGCCGAAATCATGGTTCTCGACGCGCTCAACCGCGACGAAAGCTGCGGCGCGCACTTCCGCATTGAGCACCAGACGGACGACGGCGAAGCCAAGCGCAACGACGCGGAGTATTCCTACGCTTCCATCTGGGAATACGCGGGCCCCGGCAAGGCGCCCAACCTCTACAAGGAACCCATCACTCACGACGAAGTGAAGCCCGTGGTTCGTTCGTATAAATAAGATAATTCAGATTCAGGAAATCAGATGAAAGTACATCTTAAAATTTGGACACAAAAGAACGCGGCCGACAAGGGACGCTTCACAACGCACACCGTCGAAAACGTCAGCGAAGACAGCTCCTTCCTCGAAATGTTCGACATCCTAAACGAACAGCTCGTCGAACAGGGCAAAGAGCCCATCGCGTTCGACCACGACTGCCGCGAAGGCATCTGCGGCATGTGCTCTATGGTAATCAACGGCACGCCGCACGGCCCCGAAAAGGAAACCACGGTCTGCCAGCTGCACATGCGCAAGTTCAAGGACGGCGACACTATCGTCGTCGAGCCCTGGAGGGCTAAGGCGTTCCCCGTCAAGCGCGACCTCATCGTTTCGCGCGAGGCATTCGAAAGGATCCAGCAGGCGGGCGGCTACATCACCGCGCGCACAGGCTCCGCACAGGACGCCAACGCAACTCTCATTCCCAGGGACACCCTTGAAAAGGCGATGGACGCGGCCGCCTGCATCGGCTGCGGCGCATGCGTTGCCGCATGCCCCAACGCTTCGGCCATGCTCTTCACCGCGGCGAAAGTTTCGCACCTTAACCTCCTTCCCCAGGGCCAGCCCGAGAAGGACAAGCGCACTATCGCGATGGTCGAAACCATGGACGCCCTCGGCTTCGGCAACTGCACAAACTACGGCGAATGTCAGGCAGCATGCCCCAAGGGCATAACCCTCGACTTCATAGCCAAGATGAACCGCGACTACGCCGTGGCGAAATCCAAGCAGATCGCCAAAGGCTAATTGAAGCTTTGACGGCAAACTCCAAAGGCGCATGCGGAAAGCATGCGCCTTTTTAATTGACCCGCGCCAAGCGAGAATTACGCTCGAAACATGCGTTTGAAACAACCGGTACTTGGCGGCAGAACGGTCGCACTGCTGGCCGCGTTAATCGTTGGGCTGCCCGCATTTTGCGCAGATACCGGGGCCAAAGTAAACTATCTGGAAAGGGCCGAAGAGGTATTCAGGATTGTGTGGGACAAATACTACATCCCCGAACGTGGCCTGTTTTCCGAATATTACCCCAGCATCCACAAGCCGGATTTGACCTATTTTCAGGAGGGCGCCATGCAAGCCAAAGAGGTTTCGTACCTCTGGCCGATGAGCGGCGTGTTTTCGTCAGCCGCAATTCTTGCGCAAATAAACCCCGAAAAATACCGCAAGTATTTGGATTTGTCGGCGGCCGCGGCGGAAAAATACTTGGACGGCACGCGCAGTCCGCGCGGCTATCAGGCGTATCCGGCGGGGCTGGAAAAGGCCGACCGCTACTATGACGACAACGGAGTGGCGGGCATCGACTTCGCCGACTCGTATGAAGCCACAAAAAACGCGGAGTATCTGGAGAAATCCAAGGAAGCCATGCGCTTTGTCGAAAGCGGATGGAGCGACGATTTCGGGGGAGGCCTTCCGTGGCTAGAGGGAGTCAGGGATCAAAAGCCCGCATGTTCAAACGGCAAGGCCGCGATATTGGCGCTGAAGCTTTACCGGATTACCGGCGAGGAAAAATACCTCCGATACGGCATGAAAACCTACAACTGGATTATGTCTACACTCCGCGACGGCGAACTCGGCATCATATGGAATTCGCTTTTGACCAAGGGCGGAACACAGTGCGAAGTCCAGAAACACGCCTACGCCTACAATACGGGCATGGCGATTCAGGCCGCCGTACGCCTCTACGGCATAACGGGCAACGCCAAATATCTGGAAGACGCAAAGTCGCTGGCGGAAGGGTCGCACAAATTTTATTTCGGACGCACGGACGACGGCGTCCCGTTTACAAACGACATGCCGTGGTTTGTGCTCGTGCTGTTCAGGGGGTACCACGAACTGTACGATGCGACAAAGACCCGAAATACGTCGATACGGTGATAGGGATCGCGGACTGGGCGTGGCTGCACTCCCGCGACAAAGAGGGGCTGTTTTACAAGGACTGGTCGGGGCGCGCGGACGAAAGCAAAACGCCGAAATGGCTGCTGAACGCGGCATGCATGGCGGAATTGTACGCGCGCATTTCCCTGATAAAAGGGGAACAGGCAAATTAAAAACCCTCTCGCAAAAGTTAAAACCGTCGAATAATGCGGGCGCGAAATACGCCCCATGCGCCCCGCCCCACTACATGGTAAAGATTCGTTTGAGCTGCTCTTTGAAGTCTTCGGTCATTTTTGGGTCGCCCTTTTTGTCAAATACGACCATGCGGCGGCATTTGCGCTGGAGCTCGTCGGGATTGTATTTGATGAGTTCCACTTCGCCTTCCTTGGCGCCGGGGCGCGGATCTTTTATGCGTTCGAATTTCTTGGGCATTCCGTACCAGACGAAATGGATGTCCCAGCCGACTTTTTCGCCGCTGCGGTCGGTGAGGGCCGGGTAGATTTTCACGAAATCGGGGGTGTCTTTGGTATAGACGCGGACGACGAATGCGGTGGGCATGTCATTTATATATCCGGCAAAACCGTTGTTTATCTTTCCGTCCTTTGCGGCTTGAAAGAATGCGAGGGGGTCGAAGCCGACGAGGTTTATGCCGTTGAAATTGCCGAAAAAGTTTTTCTCCTTGTACTTCTTGGTCTTATACCACTTGTCGAAATGGTCGCCAAGGCGCAGGCCTATTTCAAAATGAAGGTGCGCCTGGGCCTTTCCGATTGAATATGGCGCGCTACGGCCCATCTGGCCGAGGCGCTCTCCGGCGGCCACTCGCTTGCCGACCACTACGGCCTTGTCAATTTCGGCAAGGTGCGCATAAAGCGTATATACCTCTACGTCTGAATTCTCGTGTGAAACGACGACATACCTTCCGTAGCCGCTGTTGCCGGCCACGCGGTTTACCATGCGCACAACGCCGTCCATGGCGCAATAAATGTTGTCGAGGGGCTCCCCTTTCCTGTCGTGCCTGAGTGGCTTTATGTCGATGCCCTCGTGGAACCTGCGGCCGCCGTTGCGCACGTCGCCAAAGAAGCCGCTGCGCGGCGTTCCGCTGGCGGTGGGCTGCAGGAAAGTCTCGGGGGCTTTGCCTTCGGCAAAATCCTTAGACTCGGTTGGCCAAACAATATCGGCATGCAAAGCGCACGCCGACAATGACAATAATATAGCCCCCAAAAGCTTCATGGAAAATCTCTTATTTCCAACGTTAGAACTTGTTGTCTTCCTCGATTTTCTTGCCGACTTTTTTGATGGCCTCGTTCATATCTGCGACATACTTGCCCATTTCTTCGTCGGTGCCTTCAAACTCGCTTATAATGAAAATTTTGCCGTCCTGTACAACCGAGTCTATTTTGCGCAGGCCCATCGGCTTGCCGTTTACGCACATAACGATAAAGCTGCCGATGTTTCCCCCCGTAGCCTGCATGAGGCGTTTCATGCCGCGGTCGTTGGCCACGAAATAAAATCCGTTTATAAGGCTTCCGTCGGGCATGGGATTCTTGGCAAAATGGACCTCCTCAAGGTCGCCGTTGTACATGAACTGCGACAATTCCATCATGACGGTCATTCCGCTCTGCGGCATTGTCACCGACTTGCGCGAAAGCTCCGAGGCTATGCTGCGGGAATTCCCCATATGCAGCGTTATCATCATAACCTCGTCGTCGCCGTCGGAGTTGCAGCCGAACAGGGAGAGGGTTGCGGCGGCCAAAACGGCCAATTTTAAAAACTTCATATTATTATGCTTCCAAGTTGATTTTGTATTTTAACGATTAATTCCTCATTCAAATTTTTCTGCGGAACGGAAAACTCGCGCTTGGTGGAAACCTGCACGTATTTCTGCACTCCTTTAGACGCGCGCCCCTGCGGGCGCAGTATCCTCTTGCGCTCGAGCAGCAGAGCGAGCATCTGCTTTACGACGTCCACCTCGTCGGTTTCCACAGCCGAGCCCTCGTCAAAAAGCGACACGAAAAAGTCTTCGCTGCTGGCCAGCGCCATTTTGCGCGCGGCGCGCTCGTCGGCTTCGGGGTTTTCGCTGACGACGCGCTCCCAGCGGCCAATCACTTTGCCGCGAAGCTTTGAGTCGTCGAAGTCGTCCTTGTGCGCGTCAAGGCGGTCTAGATTCCCGAGTTCGTCGACGAACACGGCGCATACGACGGTATCCCCGGGTTTTATCTCGCGGTCGCTCAGGCCCGACTTTTTGGCCAAAGGTTTTATCTGCCATTCAAGCATTTTGACAATCTACATTCTGCCCCCGCCGGGAATCAAATGTTTTTTTCAGGATTTTAAGCGAAATGCGGAACTTCTTGATCCTCCCTGCGGAATATTATAGTAAATATGCATTATGATCAGACACTTCGCTTGCATATTGCTGTTTTTGCCCGCGTTCGCGTTTTCGCAGACTTACCTTGTAAAGATAGACTACACAAACCATCCCGACTTCGCGCGGGAAAACAAGACCACGACCAAAAGCTCATACGAAAAATATGCGCTGAGCGAGAAGGCCCGTTGTTATAACATAATGGCGGCATACGCAAAAGAAGATACGGAAACAGTGTACGACCGCATGTTTCCGTTTTCACCGTCTTTCTTTTTTCTGCGCACGGCGACCCCAGCGCCTTTTGAATACAAATGGCACGCCACACGCGAACCCGTCGGGGAGTCCGCGAAATTCCTGGTAAGAAAAGCCAACGGCGGCGGCGGCGAGGTCATTCTCTTAATAGAGTATGCTGAAAAGACGGTGGGGAGCATCATGATAACGGACGGCGTGATATATCCGGAATTCCAGACGCGCAAGTTCAACTCCGCGCTTGTGCTCAAGCTTGACGAACCCACCCTGCTATACACCTACAGGGAAACACGCAAAGTGCGCGACGCCGATCCCTTATGGGGAGACCTGCCCTTCATCGGCTCCTACTTCATAAAAGACGGCATGGTTGAAGTGAAGGAAACGGCGGCGGTGACGGTTACAAAAATCGCCGACTAAGCTTCGTTTAACACATAAAGCATGTGAGCCCTTTTGGCGCGTCAAATTGCGCCTCAGGCGAGGCTTTGAAAACTGCCCGCGACAGGAGCGTACTTGAGTACGTGACTGGTGCGGACAGTTTTCGAAACGAAGCATCAGGCGCAATTTCACGCGCCAAAAAAATTAGTCGTCGTCGGTCTGGTAGTTCTTGTTGCGAGACGTCGGGCAGCCGGCCCTGAGCCACGCGTTTATGAACATGTCGATGTCGCCGTCCATCACCGCCTGGAGGTTGCCGGTTTCCGCGCCCGTGCGCAGGTCTTTGACCATCTGGTAGGGCTGAAACACATAGCTGCGTATCTGGTTGCCCCAGGAAATTTCGCCCTTTTCGCCGTAAAACTTGTCCATGTCGGCGCGCTTTTGGTCCATGAGCTTTTCATATAGGCGGCTCTTGAGCGTCTTCATGGCGGTCTGCTTGTTTTTGAGCTGCGAACGCTCGTTCTGGCAGGCCACGACTATGCCTGTGGGCAGGTGCGTGATTCGCACGGCGCTGTCCGTTTTGTTGACATGCTGGCCGCCCTTGCCGCTAGAGCGATAGGTGTCGATTTTGAGGTCGGCCTCCTTGATGTCCATGTCGATGTCGTCCTCGATTTCGGCGATGACGTCGACGGAGCAGAAAGAAGTGTGCCTGCGCTTGTTGGAGTCGAAGGGGCTTATGCGCACAAGCCTGTGGACGCCGCGCTCGGCCTTGGCGTAGCCGTAGGCGTTGGGGCCCGTTACGCGGAAAGTTACTTTGGAAACGCCCGCCTCCTCGCCGTCCTGAACGTCTTCGATTTCGGTTTTGAAGCCGCGGCGCTCGGCCCAGCGAAGGTACATGCGCATAAGCATTTCGGCCCAGTCGCAGCTTTCGGTGCCGCCCGCTCCGGCGTGGACGGTAATGATCGCGTTGTTCGCGTCGAGCGGGCCGCTCAGGAAAGACTCTATCTCGACTTTGTCTACAAATTCGGCGAGCGCGTTTACCTCGCCCGCGAGCTCCGCCGCCATTTCGGCATCTTCGTCGGATTCCTCCGCAAGTTCCACAAGGGCGTTCATATCTTCGACCTTCTTTTTGAGGTCGAGCTGCGGGGCGACGATGTTTTTCAGGCGCGAAAGCGCGCTTATCGTTTTCTGGGCGGAAATTTGGTCGTCCCAAAAGGTGGGCGCCGCCATTTCGGCCTCCAGGGCCTTTATTTCGTCCTGCTTTTTCGGGACGTCAAAGAAACCTCCACAAATAACCCGCGCGCTTGTTGATATTTTCGGCCGAGCTCTTAATTTCCATGTCTATTATCATGGCCGCGTATTTTTGGAATCGCCGCCCATTATTCAACATAAAAAGCTTGAAAAATGAAATTTTGCAAAGATACTTTTAATAAAAGACGTTATCGTCCGCGAGAACGTGGAGAATTTATTTAACCGCATTACAAAAATGGAAGAAAACAAAGACACCCCCGAAAAGACGAAGCCCGTGCTTCCCGAAGCAAAACCCGTTCTGCCTGAAGCAGGTGCGTCTAAAATCCCCACCTTGCCCAGAGCCGGAGGCGCGCGCCCCGCGACGGAACTTCCGCAGGCCAAAGCCCCGCAGGTAAGCTTCGCCCCGAAGAACGCCCCCATACCGGTTCAGCCGATGGCGTCCAACGACAATCCGGGCGTGCTGTCCGTCGCGATAGACTTTGCGGCTGCGGCAGTGGCGATAGCGTTCACAGTAATGGTATTTTTGGACATTTAGTTCTTTAAATATTCAAAAATAAATCCGATACTAGTTCCCATTATGTCAGACAAAGTATTAAAACTAAATTCATCGAATTTTGACGCGACCATTTCGGGCGACAAACCCGTAATGGTGGATTTCTGGGCTACATGGTGCGGCCCGTGCCGCATGTTCGGCCCGACGGTAGACGCCCTCGCCGAAGAAGTCGGCAATGACGCCGTAATCGGCAAGCTCGACGTTGACGAAGCCCCGGAAATCGCGGCAAAGTACGGCATCAACGCGGTGCCGACGGTGATATTCTTTAAAAAGGGCCAGCAGGTTGGCGTATCGGGAATGGCATCGAAAGAAGCCTTGAAGGCGAAGCTCAAAGAGCTTGCCTAAAGAAGCGAATTTATAAAAAGAGGCGGAAAATTTTCCGCAGATTGCCGACAAAGTATTTTAGAAAAATACTTTGTCTTTTTTTTATCTTTCGCACGCGCTGGCTGTATTGGCGCGTCAAATTGCGCCTCAGGCGAGGCTTTGAAATTTTTCCGCGGCAGGAGCGTACTTGAGTACGTGACTGGTGCGCGGAACTTTCGAAACGAAGCATCAGGTGTAATTTCACGCGCCTAGCAAAAAAAACGGAAAAGACTTTTCATACCGCAAGCATTTCGTTTAAACATCAAAAGAATTAAGTTGACGGCCCCATTTTTTGAATTCGAATTTTGCAATTCAACCCGACGCTGACACATAAAAACTCAAAGAAAGCGATATAAAAATGAAAGCGTTAATTATTGCGCTGACTATGATGTTCGGAGCAGCCGCATTCTGCGCGGCGGCCGACACGGCAACCGAAAACGGGAACACGACCGTACTGGAATCCAAAACCAAGACACACAAAAAGGCCAAGGCGGAAAAGAAGGCCAAACCCGAGAAAAAGGAAAACAAAAAGCAGTCCAAGCCAAAGAAGGACAAAAAGGAAAAGAAGACCGAAACGGGAACAGACCTGTAGTCTCTTTTTTTCAAATTAAAAATTTACCGCGAGAAGCTTCAAGAAATTGAAGCTTTTTTTGTTTTTATAAAACACAGTCTTTTTATTCTACACAAGCGCCGCACAGATTTTTTTCGCGACAAATTTGTAGTCGGCCGCCGCGTTGCAACAAAATTGTATTGAGTTAAAACTGTCCCCAAAGGCCGCGTTTCCCCGCAATCCCTTTGCTTATAAGGATTGCGGCGCTTTCAAAAAAACTGGCACGGTCCCTGCTATGTATTGCGCGTACTCAAAGGAGATACGCACATGAAACTCATAATAGCATATATCAAGCCTGAACAGCTCGGCGAAGTGAAGAAGGAACTCTTCAAGAGCCAAGTTTACAGGATTTCTGTCACGAACGCGCTCGGTTGCGGAAGGCAAAAGGGTTACAGCGAAAACTACCGCGGAAACGAGGTGGAGGTTAACCTCCTCAAGAAAATCCGGCTGGAGATCGCGGTCAACGACGAATTTGTCGACGCGACGATAGACGCCATATTCAAGGGCGCGCGCACCGACAAAATAGGCGACGGAAAGATATTCATCCTGAACCTCGAAGAATGCATCCGCGTGCGCACCGGCGAAAGGGGCGCGGAGGCCATCGGATAAAAAACGGAAAGTTTGTTTTTATGAATGCAAAGATTTTGTCAATACCGGCGCTCGCCGCCCTGCTCTGCACCCCCGCGCTCGCGCAGGAGCTTGCGGAAAACGCGGAGGCCTCTGCGGCCGCGGCCGTGAGCCCGGAAATGTTTACGGTAAACAACCTGTGGATACTGCTTGGCGCGATTCTCGTGTTCGCAATGCATCCCGGGTTCGCAATGGTCGAGACGGGCTTAAGCCGCGCGAAAAACAGCGCAAACATTCTGGCGAAGAACATTGTTGTCGTCGCCATAGGGCTTCTCACCTACGCGATAATAGGCTTCAACCTGATGTATCCCGGCGATCACTGGATTATCAGCGGCGTGCTGGGCTTCGGCGGCTTCGGCCTGGCCTCGCCCGAAGGCGCGGCGGGCGCGCTTGAATACGCAAGCGGCAATTACGGCTACTGGACCGACTTCATATTCCAGGGGATGTTCGCCGCGACGGGCGTGACCATCGTCTCGGGCGCAGTCGCCGAAAGGATCAAGTTCAGTTCCTTCCTCGCGTTCGGAGTTTTATACGCGGCGCTCGGCTACACGGTGATAGGCTCGTGGGGCTGGGGCGGCGGATGGCTCAAGGAGCTCGGCTTCTATGACCTCGCCGGCTCGACGTTCGTCCACTCGGTGGGCGGATGGGCGGCTCTCGTCGGGGCGTTCATGGTGGGGCCGCGCATAGGGAAGTACGTGAACGGAAAGGCGCACGCCATCCCCGGCTGCAACCTGGGCTTCGCAACGCTCGGCGTATTCCTGCTGTGGTTCGGATGGTTCGGCTTCAACGGCGCGTCGGTGTTCTCGGCGGACCCCGTGATGGTCGCGTACGTGTTCACCACGACGGGGCTCGCGGCGGCCGCGGGGATAATCGGCGCGATGTGCTGCTCGTGGATAGTGCAGAAGAAGCCGGACCTCTCTATGATGCTCAACGGCTGCCTCGCAGGGCTCGTGGGGATAACCGCCTCGGCCGACACGGTATCGGTAAGCTCGGCTTGCCTCATCGGAACTATTGCGGGCGTCATTGTTGTGCTTTCGGTGTACTTCTTCGACAGGCTCCGCATTGACGACCCGGTCGGCGCGATCTCCGTGCACCTCGTGTGCGGAATATGGGGAACGCTCGCGGTAGGCATATTCTCGTTCAACCCGGAGCACACGCTTACGGCGCAGCTCATCGGCATAGCGGCGGTCGGCGCGGGATGCGTAGCCATAAGCTCGGCGATATTCTTTATAATAAAGAAGGCGATGGGGCTCAGGGTGAGCAGAAGCGAAGAGCTCAAGGGCCTGGACATATCCGAACACGGCATGGAGGCTTACAACGGATTCCAGTTTTTCTCCAACGAATAGGAATGCTTTAAACTACAAAAACTGGAAGATTTTTTCGGCGATTATTCAGCTGTTAAAAAAATTTTCGCCGAAAAAATTCTTCTTGTTTTTTTATTGAAAATCTTACATAAAGCTCGCATTTCAACAAACTACACAAATCAAAATCATGAAAAAAGCTATAACTATACTCGCTACAATGGCAGCAGCCGTCGCTTCCGCACAGGACGCAACAGTCGCAGCCGAAACAACAACTGCGCCCGCAGACACAAGCACGCTCGCAGCGGCTTTCCCGCAGGCATCAAACATACTCGACAAGTTCTCGGCTTCGGCGACTTTCAGCTACGAGTCGGAATACATCTTCCGCGGCAAGAAACTCGCAGGCGGCTCGATCATGCCCCAGGTTGACTTGGGTTATGACCTCGGCTCCGGCTTCGCGCTCTACGCCGGCACATGGAGCTCGTTCTCGACGGACGGCGACTACAAGGAAATAGACGTATATGCGGGCGCGACCTACACATACGACTTCCTCACCGCAGAAGTCGGCTACATCGGCTACCTCTATCCGGACGTTGACACCGCCACAGGCGGCCACAACACCAACGAAGTGAAGGCTGCCGTCTATATCGACACCGCGAAATGGCTCGGCCAGTTCAATGTCAGCCCCTTCATCGCGTACTACTACGACTTCAACATGAAGGGCAACACGCTCGAAGCCGGCCTCGCCTACTCCGCTCCCGTAACGAAGTGGATCCTCAACCAGGACTGGGGCAAGATCAACCTCGGCGCGGCCTACGGATGGAACTCTGTTGAAGACAACAAGTACACCGACTACCACAGGAACGGCTACAGCTATGTGATGCTCTCCGCCGATGCGGTTGTTTCCATCAACAGCTTCTGCGCGATCTCCGTCGGCGTGCGCTACGCGTACAACAACGACTACAATATGTACGAGCCCACAGCCAACAGGGTTTGGTTCGGTTCCTCGTTCACAATCGGTTTCTAATCTTATTTAGATCCGTTGAAAAAAGGGCGCTTCGCATGAAGCGCCTTTTTTTTTGCGCCCGCTTTCAACGGCACAACCCCCGCCGTATTTTATTGAACGCGCCCGGCGGATTTTATAAACTCAATCCATTATGAAAGCACTTCAACTAATCGCGCCAATCCTAATGCCTTTGTTTGTTTTTTTCCTGTACAGGCAACCGCACGCCGGGAAACGGGTTCACCGAAACGATCGTTCCGCAAACACAAGAGGAACTCCTGAAATTGAACTATTCAAAAAATGAATTCAGCGTAAGCGTCAAAGACGGCGTTCTTGAAGTTCGGAAATATTCGGGGCGGCGCAGGCCGATGACGCTCGACCTGCCGGATGGGAAAATCGTCGCGGAGGGCCGCGGAGAATTCGGCGGATACGTCGAGTTTATCCCAAACGGCAAAGATAAAAAAAGCATAAGGCTTGATACGGGAAACGTATCCTCCCTTTTCATGTTCGAAGGCGAGGTGTATTTCACACCGGGGCTCCGCCATCTGTCTCTGAACTTCGGCTCGCTTTGCAGGCTGAAAATTCAGGACGGCTCGCTTGAACCGGAAACGGCGCTCAAGTTTTCCGACGCCCCCGCCGTTGCCGCCGTTTACAAGGGCGCAATTTACGCAGTCACAGCATCCGGATTCAGCGTGATAAAAGACTTCAAAGAGCGCGCAGTATTAAAAGACATGTTCTGGGGGTACCTCTATCCCAATTCCATCGCGGTAATTGACGACGAAAACATCTTCATCGGCATGCGAAGCGGCATCGTAAAAATAAACCTTTTGAAAGACGACTTCACATATTTCAAATGCGCCGCCGGAGAATTCGGGGAGATGCGGAACGCGCCCGTCAAAAGCCCGAAGCCGGACGCCGAGACATGCGCCGAAAATTAAAGCGGCGGCGTTGCCTGCCTCAAACTAGCGCCCCTTTTCAGGCGCGCTTTATTTCAATCGTATTGGGATTGGAAATGCGCGTTGAAAGCGTATCCAAAAACACCGAGAACGACGCGCCGATGACGATTGCGAACATCACGAAAACCGCCGTAAAGCCGTAAGAAAACATGTCGGGCAAAATCTTTGTCGCCTCGGCCGCGTCGGGGGCCTTCAAAAATTTTATCACCGACAAAAACGCCTTGTACGCCATAAGCCCGGGAATCATTGGCAGCAGCGCGGGGAATGAGAAAATCTCCGCCGGCGATTTCGTGACGCGCCCCACGATGAACGCGCCTATGCCGATTACAAAGGCCGCGGCAAGCGTGGCCGTGGTAATATCCACCCCGCATGCGTTCATCAGGTAGTACCTGAAGGCATGTCCTATCGCGGCGAGAAACCCCGCCGCAAGCAAAGCCCTTTTGGGCGGGTTCGAAATCGCGCCGAATCCCATCCCCGCTATAGCCGCAAAAATGCCGTCGAGTATGAGCGGCAAAAGCAGCGAAGCGTGCACTGCCTCGCGCGAAAATTCCAGGTGGTAATTGATGTCTAGCAGAAATATTGTGGCGATAAGGCCGATGGTAAGCGACACAATCATCGAAAGCGCGTTCACGAGCCTTGAGAGCCCCGCAAGCACATGCCCGTCTATAAGGTCTATTATCGAGTTTATCAGAGGCACGCCGGGAATGAGAAACAGCACGCTCGTGGAAAGCGCGATGTCGGTTTTGAAATCGAAAAACTTCACGAGAAGCCCGACGATGAAAGACGACACAAAGGCGCTCGCCATAAAAACAATATGGGTGTTCACCTTCCGGGCGAACAGCGCGCATCTGAGCCAAAAACCGAAAAATGTGCCGATGAACACGACGGGGATGGAATAGAAGCCGCCGAAAAGCTGGCTGAACGCCGCGTTGCCGCATGACACGGTGAGAATCAGCGGCCATCCCGAAAAGCGGGGAGAAGTTAGGATTTCCCCGTAGCGCCTTTTGCACTCCGCGAACGGCAGGCGCTTTTGAAGGGCCTCCCACGTGAGAATCCTGAGCTTGGCCAGCAGCAGGAAGTTGAGCGGCATATGCTTTACCTTTCGCACGACGGTATGGTGTTCCGCGGACGACTCGGCGGAACTGAGAGTCATTATAATCGTGCGCGGCAGTATGATGGTGTCGGTCTTGTAGCCGAAAGATTCCGCGAGGCGGTCTACGTTTCTGAGCACGCGGGAAGTCTGGGTGCCGGAGCCCATCAGTGAAATGGCGAAGTCCGCGAGGAAGTCGGAAACTTCGCGGATGTTCGTATTTTTTTGGCCGTCCAAATCCATCATTGGCAATAGTTTTATGTTTAAAAGGCGACAGGTTTTAGCCGGAAAACAGTCTTTGTCAAATAAATGGTTGCGCGCACCGGCACGCTTTTCGTACGAGACCGGTGCTCGGACGCAAAAAAAAATGCCCACCCCGCATTTATAAAGGATTGCAATATATGCCTTCCAATTGCGGCCGCGGAAACCGCCTTCAAAAAAATTCAGTACGGAATTTTGTCCGCCTTTGCCGCCCATTCGGCAAACAGATTTCGCGCCTCCGGGCTGTCAAGCTGAAGCGCCTTTAGTTTGCGTTCCTCCGGCGGCAGCCGGAATTCATCATAAATAAATTTGTCCGAAAATCCGATTTTTTCGGCATCCAGCCTGTCCACGCCGTAATACACGGTTCCGATTCCCGCCCAATAGGCGGCGGCAAGGCACATAGGGCACGGTTCCGCGCTGCTGAACAAAATGCAGCCGTCCAGTTTGAACGTTTGAAGCCGCATGCAGGCGTCCCTGATGGCCATGACTTCACCGTGGGCGGTGGGGTCGTTTGAAGACGTCACCATGTTGCATCCACTGCCCACTATTTCACCGTTTCTTACTATGACGGCGCCGAAAGGGCCGCCCTTGTCGGCCCTCATGCCTTTAAAGCCCTCGTCGACCGCTTTGTTAAGGTAAAAATTCAAGTCCATTTTTTGTCGGTTAAAATAATATGACGACATAATAGACGCATTCAAGTGAGCCGGCAAGACATTACTGTGCCGCTTTGAACGACCCAATGGCCGACAAAAAACAAGCCTTTTTGGCGCATTTTGGCGATAAAACCGCGCCAAAAGAAAAACCCGCTCCAACGCAGTGTTGAAGCGGGTTTGCCCTGTTTCAAATTTTTCGGGCAAGAGGGATTCGAACCCACGACCCTCTGCTCCCAAAGCAGATGCGCTAGCCAGGCTGCGCTATTGCCCGAATTTCCAAATTACTCTGTATAACGGCGCAAGACTGTCAATTCATAAAAAAAAGCCGCGAAAAATTCCGCGGCTTTTTTATGGTCAAATTCCAAGCTTACTTCGCCTCGTCTTCGGAGGGCATCGGGGCGGGAGTTCCGTCCGGATCAACGTCGAGGACTTCGACGTCGAAAATCAGCGTCGAGCTCGGGGGAATTCCGGGGATGGCCTGCGTGCCGTAGCCGAGTTCGGCCGGAATGTAGATACGGGCCTTGCCGCCCTTGCCGACCTTTTGGAGGCCTTCGCGGAAGCCGGGGATTACCCTTGAAAGGTTGAATTTTGCGGGTTCGCCGCCGGCCCTGTCGGTGGAGTCGAACACTTTGCCGTCCACGAGCGTGCCGGTGTATTTCACAACTACGTCGGAATTTTCGGTGGGAAGCGGGCCTGTGCCTTCTTCAATGATTTCATAGGCTAGGCCGGTGTCGGTCTTCTTGAGGCCTTCCTTCTTGGAAAGCTCCGTCCAGAAATCCTTGGCGGCGGCTTCTGTCTTTTCGGCGACCTTGGCCATGTTGGCTTCGGCGCGCGCGCCGAGGTACTGCATCATATCGGCCGCATTCTGCTGGATGTTTTCAGGAAGCTCTCCGCCGTCGTTCATGTGCTTCATGCCCTGTACAAAAAGGTCGAATTCAGCAGGGGTGAATTGGAGGTCGGCAAGGCCGGCGCGCTGGAACATCATCATTCCGAATGTTTTGATATATTCGTCGCTCTTTGCGTCAGCCATTGATGCGCTTGAAAAGGCGATGAGCCCTGCGAGGGTGGATACTACTAGTTTTTTCATTTTCATAAATATTAAACCTTTGGTGTTACAAACTGTTTAAGACACAATAAAATATGCTTGGTTCCCCGAATTCAATTCTATTCTAAAATATTTGCATCGGCATTTTTCCGCCCAGTAAAGCTTGGAGCGCACAAATACGCCTTAATATCCGCCGTCTTTCACTTCCACTTTTATAACGGGATCGCCTATTTTCAGGTCTTCGGGAACTTTCATGAAGTCGAACTGCGCCGGCCTGTCGGACCTGTCCTCCGTCGGCGAAGCGGTCCGACGTTCGGACGCGGGATTTCGCGGTGCGGGCGCAGTAGCGGACGGGGCGGAAGGGGCTTGTTCGGGGGAATTCTGACCGGCGTTTCCGGCCGGCCCTGAGGGCTGCGCCGACGATCTTCCCGGCTGCCGGTTTATGGGCGAAATGTCAAGCAAGTCCAAATCCCTTTTATGGATTATGGCGCCTTCGGGCTTGATTCCGTCGGCACGCCGCGGCCCCTTTATTGAAACCGACGGCCTTTCTATGCGCTTGCGCCCGGGATTGAGCAGGAAGTCCAGAACGCCGGATTCTTCCGTCTCATGAAGCTGCTCGCCCGCGACGCTTGTGGGGATGCCCGGATCGAGCGAGTGCGAACTTCTGAAATTGTATTTGTTAATATCCTGCATGGAGCGGCCGACCATCTCGGCGTAATTCTCCTTGAGGTAGTCCTGATATTCCTCCATGTATTTTTTGGAGGAGTCGAACCTGCCCTTGTATTCCTTGGTCAGGTTTCTGTCGGAATTTTTTATGCCAAGCGGGTTTTCGGCCTGGTACCATGTATCCCTTTTGGGCTTGTAGTCCGGGATGCGGTCGAATGACTTTCCGTTGCCCCTGTAGCGTTCGCCGCTCATGTAGCCGGCATTGTCGCGCTCGGAAAGCCATGAGCGTTTT
Source organism: uncultured Opitutales bacterium (assembly GCA_944391135.1). Lineage (GTDB taxonomy): Bacteria > Verrucomicrobiota > Verrucomicrobiia > Opitutales > Intestinicryptomonadaceae > Merdousia. The sequence goes on along the minus strand of CALXSL010000009.1, from coordinate 6,550 downwards.
TGGGCGTCGCGGTAGGGTCCCGTCCTGTCGTAGGTTTTCATCTCGAAAGACTGGTCCTGAAAGCGCGATTTTTGGCCGTCCATGGTGCTGCGGTCGGTATGGTATTTGCGGTCGAAAGACATGTTCGACCTCGTGAAGTCGTTGTTTTTCACCTGCCCGAACGAAAGGGCCGGCAGCGCTATCGCGGCGGCGGCAAGCAGAAAAAACCTGTTAACGAAGCAATGCATCAGACCTTTACGCCGATTACGTCCAGAATCCTCTGGAGGTCGTCGTTGCCCAAATATTCTATGATTATCTTTCCGCGCTTCGGCGTGTGCCTAAGCTCAACACTCGCGTTCAGGCGCGTCGAAATTTTGTTCTGGATGTCGCGTATAACCGCGTCTTTGGCGCTTGCCGCGGCGGCGGCCCCCGCCCTTTTGTCGCCCGAGCTTTTAAGGCGCCTGAGGGCGTCTTCGGTGCCGCGCACGTTCAGGCCGCTCTCGATTATGCGGCGCGCGATAATTACCTGCTGGGCGCCCTCGTCGATGCCCATTATAACCTTGGCGTGGCCGAGGCTGATGAGCCCCGACGAAATGTAGCCCTGCACCTCTTCGGGCAGCTTGAGCAGGCGAAGCGAGTTGGCTATGCTCGAGCGCGGCTTGCCGAGACGCTGCGAGACCGACTCCTGAGTGAGCTTAAAATTGTCCATGAGGTACGCGATGCCGCGCGCCTCTTCAACGGGGTTGAGGTTCGCACGCTGGATGTTTTCGATGAGCCCTTTGGCGGCGGCGCTAGAGTCGCTCGCGGTCTGCACGCACGCGACGATTTTTTTCATGCCAAGCTTCCTGCATGCGCGCAGCCTGCGTTCGCCCGCGAGAAGCTCGTAATATCCGTCCTTCGACTGCCGAACGAGTATGGGCTGCAGAAGCCCTTCGGACGCGATGGAGTCGGCAAGGTTCGAAATTTCGTCCTCCGCAAATTCGCGGCGCGCCTGGTAGGGGCTGGGAATCACCTTTTCGGTGGGGATTTCGCTGAAAAGCCCGTGCGATGAAATCTTGACTTCTTTCTGTTCGGGCTGCGCCGACGGAGCCGGGGCGGATTTTGCCAGCGGAGTGGCGCTTTTCTTGGCGCCCGCCGATATTATGGAGCCGAGGCCCCTTCCCAATGATTTGCGCTGAATTGCCATTCCGTTTTTACTGTTGCGGTACGAAGATTGTTTCGCCGACGCGAAGCCCCCTGTTGGGATCGGCTATTTTGTTGGCGTCTTGAATCCATTTTATTCTCGAATTGTTCATGCGGGCGATTTTGCTGAGCGAATCGCCCGATTTCACCGTGTATGTAATGCCGGTTTTCGGGTAGTCGTCGCCGAACGAAACGGGAACTTCCGCGACGGGGCGCGAGCCTATGGCTTTCGCAAGCTTGTCGAGCGCCTTGTTGGTCTGGTCGGCGAGGGCTTCGATGTCCTTCCTGACGAGGCTTACTATCTCGCGCTTGAGGGCGTCGTTCTGCGTGGCCACTTCGGCTTTCACCGCGGACACTTCCGTGCGGACGCTTTCGCTGCCCACGCTGGAGTTCTGCACGGCCTTTAGCTTTCTGTCCAAAGTTTCGTTTTCGCGGCGCAGCTGTTCGACCTCGAGGCGCAGCTGCCCTACCTCGCGCTTCATCAGGGCGAGATCCTGCTGCAGGTCGGCAAGCGCCACGTTCTGCGCCGACGCAGTCGCCGCAAAAAGCATTATCAATATGGCTGTGATTCTTAACTTCATAATAGAGTCTATATGTTTAGACGCCGAAACGTAAAAAATGATTCAACTTTTATAGTGAACTTCTGAAAATTATCAGTTGGGTATTTTTAGAAGTTCCCTATTACTATTACCCCATCAAAAGGGCATTTCAAGACTTTTTCGGCGATTTGCGAAGCCCGCGCGTCTGCCGTTTTGGCAGAGGACGCCAAAGCGCCCCGCCCTACTGGGCATTGAGCCACCTGACGCTGCGCGTAACCCTGTTCCCGTCGGAGCCGTAGAGTGTGAAATGCATGTCGTATTTCCCCGCCTGCGCCGGAACGGGAATTTCAACCCCGACGGCCGACGAGCCGGTGGCCGGAATTTTGACGCCGTAAGAAGCCTCGTGCAGGACATTTCCGTCCAGGCTTTTCACTTCGACTTTCATTTTGCCCTCAAAATCTTCATAAAGGTCGTTTATGCAGGCGACTTCGATTTGTTCTGCCGCCCCCGCCTTGAGCTCTTTCTCGAAATATTTCGGGAAAAGCATCACGGGGCTGAATGAGTCGGGAACATACTCCATGAAAACCGGGTTGTAGACGAGATTGGGCACGTCTATGAAATTGTCGCTCGTCTGGCCGTCCGGGCGGCTGTAGCCGAGGGAGCAGAAATGCAGAACCGCGCCTATCTTCCTGTGCCCGCGCCACATTTCGGTAAGGAGCGCGGTGTAGCGCGCCTCCGCGAGCCTGAGTGCGTCTGCGGAAGCGTCGGGGCCGCACAGCTTCGCGTACACGTCCTTCGTTATCGTAGTGGGCGTGCCGTCCCTGTTGAGCCACAGGCTGGAATACTCGTTTATGATTGCGGGGTTCGTCCACTGGCCGCCGCTGAACTCGTTGTCCCTTTCCGGCGCGCCCGTCTCGGCCTCCAAATCCTGCGGAAATCTGTACCGGCCGTTTACAACCCTCCATGCGCGGTAGGGGTGCATTTCGGAAGAGTCGCCGGGGCGCATCTTCGTCTCCCAGCCGTTGTCCCACGGCCGGTTCGAGAGGTCGTAGCCGCGCACCATTTCGGCGGCGCGGGCGGTCTGCGGAATGTGCGCCGACTCGTTCTGGGCGTCCCATATCACGACGCTCGGGTAATTGGCGTGCGCCCTGAGCCACTCCATGTACTCCATGGCGAGGATTTCCGGCTGGAAGTTGGAAAAATCCCTGAGCACCGACGTCCACACGGGGAATTCGTCCTGGATGAGCAGACCCTCCTCGTCGGCGATTTCATACCATTTTTCAGGCGGAAAGCCTATGCAGTAGCGCATGGAGTTCCAGTTGTTCGCCTTGAAGCTTTTGTGCAGCTTGCGCACCCATTCCCAGTTCCACGGCAGGCTCCCCCTCTGGGGGTCTTCGGCGAAACGGAAAAATGTGACGTTCGTGCCGCGCAGATAATAGGGCTTGCCGTTGAGGATGAATGGCACGCTGTCCTTGTCGCCCCTGAAGCTGCGCATGCCGAAGCGCGACACCCACTTGTCGTTGGGCGTCTCAATAGTCAGGTTGTAGAGGAATGGAGATTCCGGCGACCATGTTTTGAAGCCCGGGATTTTGATGAAAGTTTTGAAGTTTTCCCTCGTGAACCAAAGCGTCTCGGGCGATTCTATTTCCTTCTGCGCGACGACCTTTCCGCTCAAACGCTCGGAAACCGTCAGCTTTATCGGAACCTTGGCGGCCTCCTGCGACGAAAGCGTCCAGTTGTATATTTCGCCCGCTACCCTTATGCCGCCCTTTTCCAAATCGGGTGCGATCTGCGCGTGGTCTATGTAGTTGCCGCCCGAAAGGATGAGCTCCACGGAGTCGTAAATGCCGGGTATGTATTTTGCCTTTTCAAAGTCGTGGCCCGTGGCGTACTGCACGGGTATCTGGGCGGGGCTTGCCCCCACCCTTATGACGATGGTATTTTCGCCCTTGCGCAGGAAGCGGCGAATCTCGAACTGCCCCGGCGTGAACGACGGGTAATGGTCGCCCGCGAACTGCCCGTTTATATAGACGCGCGTCGTGTAGCACGCCTTGAGCACCCTGAGCATGGCGGTGTCGGGGAGGTCGGTTTCGACATTAAAAGTGCGCCTGTACCAGAAGGCCTCGCGCAGCGGGTCGGCCACCTTGCGGTATTCCCAGACGATGTTCTGCGGCATGTTGCCGCCCACGGCGAGAAACGCGGGCTTGGCCATGTCGGCTAAGCCCGGCACGGGGGCTTTCCTGTTGAATTCCGCGGGCATTGCGTTCATGTAGCCCTCGGCTATTTCCCACTCGCCGTCAAGGCTTATGACTTCGCGCGCGGACAGCGCGCCTGCCGCCGCAAAAAGGCATATCAAAAGCTTTCCAATCATGTGTGTTCCTCCGAAAATGGGAAGTCTGCACAGACGCAAAAAGACATGCAACAACAAACGCGGCGGCGGCTTAACGACGGCCCCCTTTATGCCGATTAATGCTTGCATATCCGGCGTATTTTAACGACAATACGTCTTTTAAAGTTTTATATTTATGTGTGGAATTACAGGATACATAGGCTGCAGGGACGCCGCCCCCATTCTCATAGAGGGGCTGCGCAAACTTGAATACCGCGGCTACGACTCCGCGGGGCTCGCCCTGCTGAGCAAAGGCAGGCTCAACGTGTGCAAGAAGAAGGGCCGCGTTGCGGTTCTGGCCGACGAGGTCGCCAAGAAGCCCGTGTCGTCGCATATAGGCATAAGCCACACGCGCTGGGCCACGCACGGCGGCGTAACCGACGAAAACGCCCACCCCCACGTGTCGAGCGACGGAAGGTTCGCGCTGGTGCACAACGGCATCATCGAAAATTTCGAGCAGATGAAAAACTTTCTAATCGAAAAAGGCTATACCTTTTCGAGCCAGACGGACACCGAGGCCCTTGTAAACCTCATAGCCTACCATTACGACCACCGCACCGACGACACCATGGAAAACCGCTTCATGGAGGCGGTCAGAAAAGCCCTCATGCATGTTGAAGGCACCTACGGCATAGCGGTGATAAGCCCCCTGCACGAGGTCCAGATGATAGCCGCGCGCAAGGGCTCGCCCCTGCTCATAGGCATAGGCAAGGACGAGCGCCTCGTGTCGAGCGACGTTCTGGGCTTCGCCGGGCGCGCGACCAACGTCATATATCTTGAGGACGGGCAGATCGCCAGCCTCACCACCGACAACTGCGACATCGTAACGATTTCCAACAAGCCCATAGACTTCGTGGTCAACGAAATCGACTGGGAGCTTGAAAACGCGGATCTTGGCGGCGCAACACACTACATGGAAAAGGAGATTTTCGAACAGCCCAAGGCGCTCGAAAACGCAATACGCGGCCGAATTTCCGACGACGAATCCACGGCGGTGCTGAGCGGCCTGAACATTTCCCCCTCGGAGCTGCGACAGATAGACAGAATCCTGTTTTGCTCGTGCGGAACTGCGTGGCACGCGTGCCTCGTGGCCGAATATCTCATCGAAAAATACGCACGCATACCCGTCGAAGTGGAGTACGCCAGCGAATTCAGGTACAGAAACGCCCCGCTCGACAAGAACACCCTCGTGTTCGTAATCAGCCAGAGCGGCGAAACGATCGACACCCTCGAGGCCCTGCGCGAATCGAAACGCAAAGGCTACAAAACGCTGGCCATCACGAATTCAGTCGGTTCTACAATAGCGCGCGAGTCGGACGGAGGCCTCTACCAGTACGCCGGCAAGGAAGTCGGCGTGGCGTCGACAAAAGCTTTCACTTCGCAGGTAGTAATATGCCTGCTCATCGCGCTCTACCTCGGCAGGCTCCGCGACCTCTCTTATGCCGAAGGCCGCGAAATAGTGGAAGCCATCAAGTCGCTGCCAAGCCTTGTCGAGGAAACCCTCAAGCAGGCGCCGCTCATCGAAAAAATCGCAAAGAAATACGCCCACTATAAGGACTTCCTGTTCCTTGGCAGGCTCTCTGAATACCCGATAGCCAACGAGGGCGCGCTTAAGCTCAAGGAAATTTCGTACATCCATTCCGAAGGCTATCCGGCCGGCGAAATGAAGCACGGGCCAATAGCGCTCGTCTCCCCCGAATGCCCCACCCTGATATTCGGAAACTCTGGCAGCGCATTGCCGAAAATCATCTCGAACGCGCAGGAAATCAAGGCGCGCAAGGGGCCGATAATCGCCGTGACCGACTCGCCCGAAGCATTCGAAGGCGTCGCCGACGACATCATAGCGATACCGCATGTGCACAAGTCGATAAGGCCGATAATTTCGACAATTCCGATACAGCTTTTCGCCTACTACGTGGCGGTAGAGCTAGGCAACGACGTAGACAAACCGCGCAACCTCGCCAAAGCGGTAACCGTGGAATAACGCAGGAACATGCGCACAAGAAAATGCCGCACGAAAATCGTGCGGCATTTTTTATTTCAGACTTTACAATCCACCAAAAAAGATTGTTATAGGCAAAAATACTTTTGCGGGCGTAGCTCAATTGGCAGAGCGCGAGCTTCCCAAGCTTGAGGTTACGAGTTCGACCCTCGCCGCCCGCTCCACTTTAAAACAACGGGAAACCGCCCCAATAAAGAGATTGAGAGCGGTTTTTCTTTTATTATGTTTTGCCGAGTTTGCCGAGAATCTAAGCAAATCAAAGCAAAAAACAGTTGAAAATTGTCGCCATTGTCGCCACTTTCTAAGCTATGAAATTGGCAAGGGTATACAAACGCAAACGCAAGAACAAACCGTTTGAAGTTAAATATTATGATGGGTCAACACCAAAGGTTGTGGAATAGGTTGATTTTTTAGATTTGTCTTTCATAGATTCACCCCGCATTCTACGAGCACTCTCAG
>CALXSL010000008.1 GCA_944391135.1 uncultured Opitutales bacterium | reverse complement strand
TCGCAATAGCGGTCGCCACATGATGCGCCGTTTATCGTATGTGCATGCACATCGATAAACGGTGAAGCTACCGTAGTTAGTTCGCGTTTCTCTCTGTATGCAAACAAGCTAAATCAACAGCTATAAAATATTCAGCCATTGCGTTAGCAATAGCGGAAGATTCAGAAATACACAGCGTCACTATGCCACGGCGCGGCTCGCGCCTAGGCGGGGTGCGGGGCGGCTATGAGCCCCGCTTCTAATAACGGCACAAAAGGCTTGTGGATTGGCGTTTGGGTGTTAGGCTTTGGGGCAAAAATTTTATATGTCAGGGGCAATCACATTAGACGAGGCATATGCGAGGTGTTCGGAGTTGGCGCAGTCGCATTACGAGAATTTTCCTGTTGCGCGGATGGTGCCGAAGCACATGCGCAGGCATGTGGCGGCGGTTTACGCGTTTGCGCGGACGGCCGACGACATAGCGGACGAGGAGCACGAGTCTATTGCGGAGGACGACCCTATAAGGGTTGAGCATCTGAGGGAGTTTGAGTCGCAGTTGGATGTCGAGGACGCGGCAAAGCTTGACCCCAAATGGTCGTGGATATTTCTGGCGCTGGCGAACACGATAAGGGAGTATGAGATCCCGAAGCAGCTTTTCCGCGACCTTATAAGCGCGTTCGCGCAGGACGTCGTGCAGAAGCGGTACGCGACATTTTCGGACGTGCTGGACTACTGCCGCAGGAGCGCGAACCCGGTTGGCAGGCTTGTGCTGATTCTGCACGGATATAAGGACGACGAGCTTTACGTGCTTTCCGACCACATCTGCACGGCCCTGCAGCTAGCGAATTTCTGGCAGGACATGAGCGTGGACAGGGGGAAGAACCGCATATACGTGCCGCAGGAGGACTGGGGCGGGCTGACCGAGGCGGAAATTTTCGCGGACACGGCCAACGACAAGGTGCGCGCCATGATGAAAAAGCAGGTTGAGCGCACTGCGAAGCTTTTCGACTTGGGCGCGCCGCTGGTAAAGCATTTGAAGTTCCCGCTGTCGCTTGAAATCAAGGTAACAATCGCGGGCGGGCGCGGGATTTTGAAGAAAATAATCCGGCAGAATTACGACACGCTCTACAGGCGCCCGTCGTTCTCGAAGTTTGACAAAGTGAAGCTGCTCTGCAAGGTTATCGTGCCATGAGCGTTGAAAACTCGGAAAGTTCGGCGAGCGCGTACCACACGCAGGAGCGCAAGAAATCAAACCTTGCGTTCGCTTTCTTCTGCATGGAGAAGGACCGGGCCAAGGACATGGAGGTGCTGTACGCTTTCTGCCGGCTGATGGACGATATCGCCGACGACGAGGGCCCCGCGCCGGAGGCCAAACGCGCCACCCTGGACGAATGGAAGAGGGAAATTTCTTCGATATACGAAGGAAGCGACAAGCTCTCGCCGCTGGGCCGCGAAATGAAGGACATCATCGAACGCCGCCGGATTCCCCAAGAATACCTGCAGGCAATCATAGACGGCGTGATGCGCGACACTTTCGACGACGAATACGAAACCTTTGAGGACGTGCGCAAATACTGCTACGGCGTGGCGAGCGCCGTGGGGCTGGCTTCCATTTACGTGTTCGGTTTCAAAAATCCGCGCACGAAGGAGTTTGCGGAATCGCTCGGATACGCGCTGCAGTTTACGAACATTCTGCGCGACGTCGTTGACGACGCGAGAACGCTCAAGCGTTCGTACGTACCAAGCTGCGAGCTTGAGGCATTCGGCGTGAGAAAGGAAGATTTGGCAGACCCCTCGAAAAACCCGAACTGCAAAAAGCTGTTCGCGTTCATGTATTTCAGGGCGAAGCATTTCTTCAACAAGTCGCGCAGGCTGCTGCCGGCGGAAGACAAGCGTTCGCTCGCGCCCGCGCTCATCATGTGGGCGATATACGAGAAGATTCTGGAATCGCTCAAGGGGCTCGATTTCGAGATTCCCGCAAAGCCCTTTAAAATTTCCAAATTCGGCAAAATCAGGCTGGCGCTCGACGCGATAAAGCGCTCGAAAGTTCCGGACGCCGAAAATAAAACGTACGGCAGGGCGCTGGTTTTGGGCGGGGGAATCGCCGGCATGCAGACGGCCGTACGGCTGTGTAGCGAAGGCTTCGACGTGGAACTCGTGGAGGCCCGCGCAAACATGGGCGGCCGGGCGTCGGCGCTCGAATGGCGGGGCGCGCGCCTCGACAACGGAACGCACGCCCTCATGGGCTGCTACGACAACTTTTTTGGATTTTTAAAATCGATGTCGGTCGATCCGGGCGAATACTTCGCGCGCACTAGCTGCATGGATTTCATTTTCAATGGCGGCAAAAAGGTCAAAGTGGGCTTCCCCGAAAAAAACGCGAACATGCTGGAGCAGATCTTTTTGATTTTGCGTTACTGCAAGCTGGACGGATTCGGGTCGTTCAAAAACCTTTGGCTGCTCGCGAAGCTCAAGATGGGCATGGCCCCGTCAATGCAGGGCGAAAGCGCGGGAGAGTACCTCAGGCGCATGAAAATTCCGGAGGCCGCAGTCAGAAATTTCTGGGATCCATTCTGCGTGTCGGCCCTCAACACGACGCTCGACAAGGCGTCGGCAAAGCTGATGACGGAAACGCTCGGCAAATGCATCCTAAAGGGCGGCGACTGCGGCATACTATACCTTCCGCGCAAGGCCATTGTAGACTCTTTCTATCCCATTGCCAAAACCTATATAGAGGGCTGCGGCGGAAAGGTTGCGGCAAGCGAAACCGCGAAGGGAATTTTCGTAGAGAACGGAAAGGTTGCGGGAATATCGACGAACAAGCGGGAGCGCATAGAATGCGACCATCTGTTTTCGGCGGTCAACCTCGGCGCCGCAAAGCAGATTCTGCCGGACGCACTCAAATGCAAAACTCGCCTCGCGGATATATCCGAAAACGACATCCTAAACATTTACTTCACGACGACGAAAAAGGTATTGGACGGCGAATACGCGTGCCTTATAGGATCGCCGCTTCACTGGCTTTTCGACCATACGCCGAGGATAGAAAACAACGCGGAAAAAATATTCCTTTACGGCGCGACGGTGAGCGCAAGTTCGCTCGACAACACCAAAAGCGCGGCAGAAGCGCTTATCAAGGGCGAGCTTGAAAAATTCTTCGGCAAAGAAACCGCGCAAAGCGTCCGGGACGTCCTGCCTTCGCTCTACAGGGGCGCGACAATTTCGGGCGACATAAAAAGCGAGGCCGCGAGACCGCGAAACGCGGAAGCCGAGGCCGACATCACCAACTTGCACCTTTGCGGCGACTGGATACAGACCGGCCTTCCCTGCACAATTGAAAGCGCGTCAAAAAGCGCAAACGACCTAAGACTATGAAAGAAACCACGCTCATAATTTTTCCGACGGTGTTCGAGGCGAACGCCCCCTTTTCATTTCTGGGCTTCCAAGGAAAGGTCAAAGTAGGCTCTGTCTGCGAGACGGAGGCGGCCGACGGCGGGCGGCTCGTGGCGATAGTCTCGGGGTTCGGCACCGCGGCGACAAAAAAGCGCATAGACGGCGCCGTAAAAAAATTCGCGCCCAGCCACATAATTCTGGCGGGGTTCAGCGGCACATGCGACGAATCCCTGAAAAACGGCCAGCTTATCTATGCGGCCGAATGCGAGAAAATCTCCGAAGATGCCCGAAAGCTTGGCGGCCAAAAGTGCGAAATAGCGTGCGTGAACCACATAGCGCTGGCAGACGAGAAAAAATCCCTCGGGGGAAAGGGCTTCCGGGGCGTCGAAATGGAAGGCGACCTCGTGAAGTCGGCGATATCCGAATGCGGAGGGGAAAACGTCAAATTCTCGCACCTGCGCTGGATAAGCGACTCAGTGGAAAGCAAAATCCCTATGTCGTTCTTCGATTCCGCCATGGACTTTGAGACGGGGGAAATGCTGCTGGGCTTTTCAAGAATCGCCAAGCAGGTACTGAAATCCCCCACCCTGCTCTTTGAGCTCGTGAAATTTTCGCTCGAAACCGCGCCCGCCAAAAAGAAATACGACGCGGAAATCGTTAAAATACTGCGTTCTATAAAGAAATAAGGCATTTCTGCCGATAATAAATACAGGCGTTTTCAGGAAAATTTAAAATTTTTATGAAAATGTGTTGACAGTAGGATAAAAAAAAAGGATAGTCCCGGCTTCATTTTTCAGTGATGTTCAGTAGCTCAGCGGTAGAGCAGGTGACTGTTAATCACTTGGTCGCAGGTTCGATCCCTGCCTGAACAGCCACTGAAAAAAGACGCATTCTTCATCGAAGAATGCGTCTTTTTTTTGTCCATATCCCCCGCCCAGACAAAACACCGCGCCCCATTCCTGCTTGATGATTCCGTCTGAGGCGTTTATATTGATTGCAAATTTCTTGAATTGCCGGCGGCAGGCGCATCCGGCTGTTAAAATATTTTTTGAAACAGTATGATGGGACAATATGACAAGTGGATTTTCAGCGCCGCGGGCATATAGAGGCGCAACGACGGAAACGCGCCGTGGAATTTTACATTCTACCCGCTCGACGGACTCGCGTGGGCGAAAGCCTCCATAAGGCCGCTCGCAGGGAAAATCTCGAGCGATTGGAAGCGCGACGGCGACAAGGTCACATGGACGATCGAAATTCCAGCCAACTAGCGGGGCTTGATAAACATTCCCGCCAAGCTTGAAAACATCAACGAATCCGGCAAGGGCATTTCGGGAGAAAAGCCGGACTGGCTGCACGGCGTAAAGACGTTCAAGAAAGGCGATATGGTTTACAGGAGACTTGCGGTCGGCTCAGGAAAGTATACTTTCGAGTTCACCGTTGGCGGCTGACTTTTTACGGGACAGTCCTAATGCAAAGAAATGCGCCCGCGACGAAACCGGAACTTTGCATAACCGCGCCAGTCTAAGAAAACAAAACAATGAAATTCATAAAAATATTTTTATCAGCCCTGCTCTGTTTTGTCGTATCAGCCGAAAGTCCCGCATCCGAAAACGGGACGCAGGATTTCAGGCGCGTGTATGTTGCGCGTCACGGGCAAAGGCCGGCAAAGGGCGACCCGAGGCTTACGGAACTTGGCGTCAAGCAGGCCGCAATGCTCGCCGAAAGGATAAAATCCGTCGGATTTGACGACGGAAAGATTTACGTTTCGCCGTATCTGCGCACTGTTGAAACGGGAGTACAGATTGCAAAGCTTTTCGGCAAAAAAGTGGTTCTGACGCCGGCCATACAGGAGCGGACGAAAGTGCCGGGAGCCCCGGATATTGTCGGCCTAACACAGGCGGAACTGGAAAAACTTTTTCCGGGACTCGTCGCGGCCAAACCGGAGTTGCCCGACAACTGGGTTTACGACGACAACTATGGGGAAATTCTCGAAATGCGCGTTGCAGACACCATTGAAAAGCTTTTAAAGGAAACTTCCGGAGACTTCGCTCTCATCGGGCACAAGGCAACCGTCAAAGCCGCGATAAAGTGGCTTTCGGAGCGGACGGGCGACAAGCTGGAAATACCGGTATGGAACTGCGAGCTGCTCTACTTCATCGCCATGCCGGACGGGAGCGTGAAATTCGTATCGGCCGGCGTGGATTTTCTTCCTCCAGAAAAAATCACGAACAACGAGAAGGCGGGAATTTTGGAGGAATAGTTTTTCCTCCGTGAAAAGCCTGCAAAACAAAAGCGGCGCGGATAAAATATCCGCGCCGCTTTTGTTTGGAATATCCGCCGGAAAGCGGAGAAAACCAGCCGTCCATTCCGATATAGGCGCCGCCCTTTTTGAAGTACAGTTCGATGCCGTAGGCTTATCTTGAAGCCGTATTTCTTTGCGGATACATTCATGAGTTTTTGAGAAACAAAATTCTTCCGCGCAGATGCGCAACCGGTGGGCTATGCGGCATAGCCGCGCCGACAATACGCCGTCCGCCCCATTATAATGCGCTTCAATTCGCCATTGCCGTCGAAACATGACGGCCCATGCCGCGCTGGGCCACAAAAAACGCCTCCATTTTCCGGAGGCGTTTTTTTTATCCGATTTCCAAAGCGTGAGCTTTCACTCCACACGCCTCCTGCGGCGCAAAACAAAGCCAAGCGCGAGCGCGCCGAACAGCGCAGATATCGTGACAGGCTCGGGCACGTTCGCCACGCGCACGGTGCCGTCCTCGTAGAACGTGGAAGTGTCCCAATAAAGGTCGGCGTCCAACAGGGCTTCGGTGAAATCGAAAGCGAGGTCGCTCGCGTCGAAGTCGGCTGCGATGATGAGCCTGAACGCGTCGCCCAGAACGGGGTCGTACCCGTCGAGGATAAGCTTGATAACGCCGTCGCTTAAGAACGCCTCGTTAGCCGTAACGGTTGTAAAGTCGTCCTGCCCGCTGACGGTAAAAATAACGGTGGAGGACGTGTCCATACCCAGATGCGTGAGCGTGGACGAGTCCGTCAGCCTCCACGTGCTGCTGTCGGACAGGTCTATGTTCACGGTACCGTTAGCCGCCTTGCTGGTGTAACCGTTGAAAACGGAGCCGTTTTTCATCTTCAGATCGACCGTGCCGCGGTTCGCGTAAATCCCCTCGCGGCCGGATTCCGTTCCGATAAGGAACTTGCCCGTCCCGGATATTTTCCCGTAGTTCGCGTAAAGCGAATACGCGTCCGAAGCCTTCGTGTTGAGCGTCGTGGAAGAGCCGAAATAGACGTTGCTGTTCGTGCCGTTTGTGTAAACCGCGTGCGCCGCGGCGCCGTCGGTCGATATGTCGGCCGCCCCTTTGAATGTCACGGTGGAATCCCTGTTAGACGCGTTCACGCCGTAGGAGCCGCTGTTGCGCGTGACGATAGTCGCATTGTCGCCGAGCGTTATCGAGGAAGTGTAGGCGTTGGGGTAGAAAAACGCCGATGCGGCGTATACGCCGTGGCTTTTTTCGCCGATGGTTTCTATATACGTGTTTTTGCCCGTCGTTATCTGCGACGCGTAATTGGCCCTGAGCCCGTGCGAGCCCTCGCCGCCCGATTTAAGAGAGCCTTCAGCCAGAAACCTGGCGTTGTTGCCCACGGTCAGGGTGCTGTAGCCGTTGAGGTTGACGCAGTCGCCGCTTTCGCCGCGCGCCCATATCGTGAGGTAGTCGCCCACAATGAATGTGCAGTTGGAGGAGCCCGCGTTGGTTGTTCCGCCGGGGTTCGACCTTATGCCGTCCCCGTCGGGCCCCGACACGTCTATCTTGAGGTAGTCTCCCGCGGTGGTCGTGCTGGTGCCGTTGCCGTATATGCCGTGCGCGTTCGCGGCTCCTTGAGTGGTGTTCGCGTCTAGCTGGGTGTAGATGTAAACGTCGTCGCCTATGTTGGCGCTGTAAACGCCGCCGCCAGTCCACGAGCCGCCCGCGATGTTTCCGGAGTTTCCGCCGTAGGGGCGGTCGCTGTAGTCCTGCTTCGGAGGAAGCGCAAAAAGCGCGGCAGGAGCCATTGACAAAACGCAATACGCAAATATCGCGTTGGTAGTTGAGTTGGTTTTCATATTGAGGTTGATAACAGTTTTATGTATTGTTATATTCGGAGGGAAAAACGAAAAATCAACCAATTTCTTTACGATTTCTTAATTATTTTTTCAGTCAATTGATTCACTGTCAAAAGACAGCCTCAAAGATTCTTGCATAAAGCAAAAAAGAGCGGAGCCCCCATAGCCCCGCCTCTTTTCAGCAGTAATCCGCAAGCAGGCTATTTGCCCTCATTCTTCACGTTTTTCACGTTTATGAGCATGGTTTCCTGCAAATTTCCCTGCCTTTCATAGGTGTTCTGCGGGGGCTGGGCTCCGTAGGCGCGCTCGGGCATTTTGGTTACCTTGCAGTTTTTCATGGTAAGGCCGTCAACGGACGTGACGAAAACCGCGGGGGCGTCAGTGTACCTTATCGTGTTGTTTTCAAACAGGATGTTCTTGTTTGCCCCGGCGGGAGACATTTTGCCGCCGTCAAAGTCGGTTGAGTGCATGCCGATCGCGGGGCCGCACCCGGCCTTGATTCGGCAGTTGCGCACTACGAGGTTTTCGGCATGCCCGGCTTCGAACCAAAACCATTCCGGCGCGAGCTTTATGGATTCCATCCAGCAATTTTCAATCGTCACCTTTTCTATCGTGCCGTTGCCCGCCTTTATGATAAGCCCCCTGCTGCGGTTGCCGCCGAATTTTCCGCCGCGCACCAGAAAGCCGTCACCCTTTTTGTTCGAACTGCAAATATACGCGCCGCGCGGTATTTCCACCTTCTTGTCGAGCGTGAGCGTATACGACGTGAATTTCGGGGGCTCCTGCTTTTCGTGCATCACACGGCTGCGTATGTACGACGGCAGGGATAAAAACCATTCCGCGTCTTTAGACGACAAATCCTGCGGGCCTTCAATGTCAACAACGGAAGCCTCATAGTTGACCGAGCCGTCCTGAAAGAAGATTTCGAGCCTGTCGCCGGGAGAAATGTAGAGCCTGTCCCACGGGGCGACTATTGTGACCTTGTTGCCGCTTGCCGAAACGGCGGGATGGTATGTGCCGCTAATGGCCACGGAGTCGTCGCCGTTGTACATGACCTCGCAATTGATTATCTGCGGTCCGGGCGCGGCGAACTTGCAGTGGAAGCCGTCTGCGTTCGAGCTTCTGAGGCGCGGATACGCGCGCTTCACGTAGTCGGAAGCCTGCGGGCGGCGCGCCACCTTGCACTTGATATAATTCGATTTCACGCAGTTGCCCTCGACAAAGGCCATGCTGTGCGACGAAAAAATCGTGACGTTTTCGTATGTCAGGTTTTCGCAGTTGTCGGAAGTTATCGCGTGGAAGCCGGGGCGGCTCATCACGACGATGTCGCCTACTTCCTCCTGCGCGCACTCGGCGGGATTCGACTGGTTCTGAGCCTTGGTTATTTCCACAGTGCCGTCGCCCAAATCCTCAAAACCGGCCATATAATATGTGGGGGGTGCGCAAAAGGTGCGTGTCGGGGCAGTATGTTTCGAAGGCCCCGCGCTCTATGCCCTCCGCGGGCGGATAGCCGTCGAAAAGCCTGATTTTGAGCTTGCGCGCGCCGCCGAATGTCCACGGAGACAATCTCGCCCTGCGTGTACGGAAGAGGGTCGTAGTCTATGGAAAGCCCCTTGATTTTCAGGTTCCTGCAATTGATGGCCTCAACCGCCCTTGCGGGGTCTTCGCAGATTAGCTGAACGCCCGTCGCGTTTATGGCGACGTCCTCAAGGTTGGCGAAGCGCAGATGGCTTCCGTGTTCGGCCTTCAGCCGGTACGCGCCCTTGGGCACGGTGACCGTTTTTTGCCCCGCCGCGAGCGCGTCTAAGATTAACGCCCTCAAATCGCTTTCGGCCTGCGCCGCCGCATGAGAAAAGACGGAAACGAGCGCCAGAAGCGCCAAAACAAGTTTTTTTGCCTGTAATTTCATATGAATGTCAGGGTAAAGAATATCCTCCTCCAGCATTAGGGCAAATTAAAAATGAGACCTTATTCAAACATTCTTGCAGTCAGGAAGCTCAGATCGGAAAGAATAAGCCGCCTACATAAATATATAAACAACAAGCATTGCCAAAAACAGCATAGAAACAAGTACAGGAATATAAACTCCCTGGATTAGAAGGGTGGAAAACCATTTGGAAGACTTCAGCAGGCAGCCGCACCCGGCCAAGGAAAGCCTTTGCATATGCAGTACATGCCTGTCGTTAAGATCGTGTCTTAAAATTTTCAGCAATTTTTCGAGTTTAAAGTAAGTTCTAAACATTGTAATTCCGATTAATACGGATATGACAAAGCCAAACAAAATAAACAGGAGCTTATAGCATGAGTTATCGCTTGCAACTATGGCATTTATAAAAAGCGAAACAAACAGGATGAGAAAGTTGAATCTTCCGGAAAGAAGCCTTTCGGTCATTTCACGTTCGCTGTAAAATGTCCACTGGGCGTCTTTTTTTTGAAATTCATACGCCTCGCAAACTCTCCTGCTTTCCTCAGCCTTTGTCTTTTTATCGGATTTCATTTTTTTATATTTAAGTCGGATAAGCATATGCTTAGGGCATCAAAAAGTAAAGTATTTAAGCCCAAACACGCGCTAAAATTTGGTTGACGCTAATGCGGGTCGGGTATTTTATCTATGTATCTTTTGCGCCGCCTATGGCCGCGCACATGATGGGGATTAATTATTTATGGAAAATCTTAATATAAACAGGAGAAGCTTCATCAAAAAGACCGGGGCGCTCGCCGCCCTCTCGTCGTCTTTTCTCATAACAAAGAACATGTTCGCCGGCACATCGCCGAACGAAAAAATCAACGTGGGCGTAATTGGCCTTGGCATGCAGGTGGGCGGCAACCTTTGGGGCACCGTAAGCGATTCGCGCTGCATGCTCCATTCCATCTGCGACGTCGACAGCGAACGCCTCGACCTCTGGAAGGGGCAGATTGAAAAGAATTACGCCGACCGCGGAATCAAACACGAAGTGAAAACCTTCAAGGATTTTCGCAAGATGTACAAGGATCCGGAGCTCGACGCGGTAATAATCGTCACGCCCGACCACTGGCACGCCATCATGGCGATACAGGCGGCGCGTCACGGCAAGCACATTTACTGCGAAAAGCCCCTCACATTTTCGATACAGGAGGGCGAACAGGTCGTCAAGGCCGTCAAGGCCGCGGGCGTCGTGTTCCAGACGGGCTCGCAGCAGCGCAGCGACCCCTCCTTCAGAAACGCGGCGCAGATTGCGCAGGCGGGCCTTCTGGGCGAAATCAGGGAAATCCACACGCAGTTCGGCTGGCGCTTCCCCGTGCACTACAACTGGAAGGGCTATGAAACGCCCGCTTCGATAGACTGGGAAATGTGGGTCGGCCCCGCGCCGATGCGCCCGTGGTGCGACGAGCTCCTCGCTAAACTGCGCACGGGCGGCAATCCCTACGACGCCCCATGGGGCCAGTGGAGATGGCACTCAGACTACGGCAACGGCCTGCAGGCAGACTGGGGCGCGCACCATTACGACATCGCCCAGTGGGCTCTCGGCATGGACGGCAAGGGCCCCAAATACGTCCATGTTTACAACATGCAGAACCCCGGCATTCCCGAGGACAAGCGCAACATCTTTTACGAATACGAAAACGGGGCATACGTGTACCCCAGCAGCACGCCTACGAGGGCTCTCAACCAGGCGAAATTCGACTGGAGCTACCATCCCGGCGTCGTGATAATCGGCACCGAAGGCATAACGACATCGCAGCGCGGCGTGCCGATGTGGTGCAGCAACCCCTCTCTTGCAAAGATGAAGCTCCCGCTCGGCGTCCCCGCCGTCGAAACCAGCTTCGACCACCGCGACAACTGGATTCAGGGCATACTCAACGGCCGCCCGACGCTCTGCCCCGCCGAAACGGGCGCGTCGAGCTGCAACATGTGCATCATGGGCAACATAGCCCACAAGGTCGGCCGCGACCTCGAATGGGACTGGAAGGCCAACAAGTTTGTCGGCGACACGGAAGCCAACACCTATCTCGCGCGCGAATGCCGCGGCGACTGGGGCAAATACATGTAAGCGCAGGGGGAAAACGGATATATGAAAAAACTATTTACAGCATTTGCGGCGGTAATTCTCGCGGCGGCCTCGCTGAAGGCCTTCACAATGCCGCTCGAAGACCACGAAAAGATCAACGCGGCGACTCCCAAAGAGGCGCCCGCAAAGCCCGAAAAGCCGCGCAAGATACTCCATTTCTCGCGCACGCAGGGCGCAAGGCACGTCTGCGCAATCGAGGGCGGCAAGATAATGTACGAAAACATCGGCCGCGACTTGGGGCTCTGGGAAGTCGTCGCAAGCGAAGACCTCGCCGACATTATGCCCGACAAGCTCGCGCAGTACGACGCCATCGTGCTAAACAACACTACTGGCGAGATTTTCGCGCCCGAGTCCGAAAAGATTATCAAGGGCCTTATAGAATACGTCAAGAACGGCGGCGCAATTCTGGGCATACACTCGGCGGTCGACAGCTACAACTATCCGCAGTTCCGCAACCGCGAATTTACCGACATGATGGGCGGCGAGTTCGTAGACCACCCGTGGCACACCAAGGCCGTAACCACCACGGTAATCGACGACATGGATTCCCCCATAACCAAGGGAATCTGGAGCGAAGATTCCTTCGAAACCAACGACGAAATCTACATGCTGGGCATGTCGTACAACCGCAACAAATGCCGCGTGTTCATGAGGCTCGACATCGAAAGAAGCCCGCAGCGCGACAACCTGCGCCCCGACAGGGATTTGGCGCTCGCCTATATAAAAGACTTCGGCAAGGGCCGCATAGCCTACTGCGCCTACGGCCACGACAGGGAAACCTTCTACAACCCTAAGATGCAGGAGCTTATGATGCGCATGACACTCTGGGCGACTGGCGACCTCAAGGCCGACACAACACCCATTCCCTACGGCCAAATTAAAAAGCCCGTAGTTTACACGAAGCCATCCACAAAAGAAATAGAGGAGCTTTCAGGCCTCAACTACGGCGAGCGCGACGCGGAAGTAAACAATGTTCTGTTTTCCGTAAGCCAGTTCTCCAACGACAGGGAATTCGCAAAAAAAATCGAAAAGTTCGTGTACTCTCAGATAAAGGAAAACAAGGGCACGCCCGAGTACCGCGCGATTCTCGCCGAACTTCTCTGGGCCACGGGCATATCGTCCAAGAGCAGCGCGAAAAACTTTGAAAAGCTGGCCGAACAAAAGGGCCTCGACGAAGGCGTCCGCGGCAGGATCTCCAACGCGGTCTACCGCTTCAACACCGGCAACGACGTCATCATAAACAAGGAAAAGGCCTACAAGATTCCCGGCGAACTGCCCAAGAGCGGCAAGGAGCTTGACGGCCTCATCACCTATCTGGCGCACAACAAGGACGTCGCCATGCCCGAATACCTGAAGCTTTCGGCGCTCGCCGACGAAGCCGACAAGACGAAGCTCATCTACGCGCTCGTGATGCGCGGCGAAGATTTTTCGGAAGCTTTCGACATCAAGCCGCAGTCTTTCGGCATGACGGTTGCGCTCGCGTTCGCGGCGTCGAACAAATACGAGCCCAAAGCCCTCGACGCGGTTCTCGCCGGCGCGGACTTCCTCCCGGGAAACTCGGAGCTCCAGATAATCGCGAACTACCTCATCACCATAAAGGACGAGGCTTTCGTTTCCAAAATTTTCAATATGCTCGATTCCGCCACGCCCGCGCAGTCGAAGCTGATTGTCGAAACTCTGGGCAAGCTCGACCTTTCACCGATGGTCGCGACAATTTTCGAAGGCTTTGAATCGAAAAGCCCCGAAGCCAAGATGAACCTCGTCAGGACGGCGGGCACGATTTCCTCGCCCGAAATCTTCAGGCAGTGCCTAAAGTTCTTCGCGGCCGAAAAGGACAAAAAGGTGAAAGGCCTCCTGTTCAGGACGATGCAGAAAAGCGCGTCGGAAGAGTTCACGCCCGAAATGTTCGCGCTCGTCGAACAGGCCTACAACGCCTCCGGCAACGGCGACAAGGCGCAGCTTTTGAGCTTCGCCCCCATGGCGAGCAACGCAAACGCCCTTGAAATGTGCAAAAACGCATACCGCGAAGGCCTGCGCGAACCCGCGATAAAAGCCCTTGGCAAATGGAAGAACTCCGACGCCCTGCCCGCCCTCACGGCGATTGCCAAGAGCAGCAGCAACCAGCGCGAAAAACTCATGGCGCAAATTGAAATAATCGGCATAGGCTCGCGCACGGGCTTCGACGGCGACACCGCCGAATACATTATCAGGAACGCCTCGCGCCCCGAAGACAAAGCCTCGGCTGCGGAAATCGCCATAAAGAACCCGACGGCGAAAGCCATAGACGCCTTCAAGGCGGCGGGCATGAAAAAGGAGATGGAAGCGGCGCTCCAAAACCTGTCCCCCGTTCCGAACGCATTCGCCCAGCACCCGGCCGCGCCCATCAGGGACATGGCCGACGGCAACCCCGGCACGCGCTGGACTTCCGGCGTGGACATCGCCCGCGACCAGTGGATTTCCTTTGACATTATATACAAGAGGAAAATATCCGAAATAGAAGTGGAGCTTGCGGGCTCGCCGAACGACTTCCCGAACACCGTGGAAGTGTACGTTGGGGACTCCGAAAACTCCCTCAAAAAGACGCCCGCCGAAGTGGTGCGCGACGGCAGCAAGGTTATAATAAGGCTTTCCGCCGCGCCCGTGGCGAAATTCGTGAAGATAGTCAGCGCCGACCAGAAGAGCGGCGCATGGTGGTCGGCATACGAGGTAAAATTTAAATAATAAAAAACACATTACTATGAAAGAAAAATTAAGCAGAAGAAGTTTTGTGAAAAAGGCGGGCGCCCTCGCGGCGCTCAGCACGCCTTTCTTCATAACTAAAGACCTGTTCGCGAACGGCTCGCCGAACGAAAAACTCAACATCGGCGTCATAGGCCTGGGCATGCAGGTCGGCGGCAACCTGATGGGCACTGTCAGCGACTCGCGCTGCATGCTCCATTCCATTTGCGACGTCGACACCGAACGCCTCGACCTCTGGAAAGACAGGATTGAAAAGGACTACGCGGGACGCGGCATATCGCACACGGTGAAGACCTTCAAGGACTTCCGCGAAATGCTCAAAGACCCCGCCCTCGACGGCGTGATCATCGTAACCCCCGACCACTGGCACGCCATCATGTCCATACAGGCGGCGCGCCACGGCAAGCACGTTTACTGCGAAAAGCCCCTCACCTTCTCGGTGCAGGAAGGCCGGCAGGTCGTCAAGGCCGTCAAGGAATCGGGCATCGTGTTCCAGACGGGCTCTCAGCAGCGCAGCGACCCCTCCTTCAGAAACGCGGTGCAGGTAGCGCAGGCGGGCCTGCTCGGCGACATCAAGGAAATTTACGCCAACTTCGGCTGGCGCTTCCCCACGGTCTACAACTGGAAGGGCTATGAAACGCCCGCTTCGATAGACTGGGAAATGTGGGTCGGCCCCGCGCCGATGCGCCCGTGGTGCGACGAGCTCCTCGCGACGCTGCGCAAGGGCAACAACCCCTATGACGCCCCGTGGGGCCAGTGGAGATGGCACTCCGACTACGGCAACGGCATGCAGGCCGACTGGGGCGCGCACCATTACGACATCGCCCAGTGGGCGCTCGGCATGGACGGCAAAGGCCCGAAATACGTGCACGTTTACGCGGACCAGAACCCCTCCTTCCCGAACGACAAGAAAAACATTTTCTACGAATATGAAAACGGCACGAAGGTGTTCCAGGGCTACAGCCCGTCGGCCACGCTCGCAAAACTCGGCGCGCCGAGGACGAGCTACGGCGTGACCATCGTCGGCACCGAAGGCATCGCGGCATGCGACCGCGGCACCCCCTTCTGGACGAGCAACCCGGACCTAATGAAGCTCAAGCTTCCCATGGGCAAGGACGCCGCCTACGTCAGCTTCGACCACCGCGACAACTGGGTGCAGGGCATCCTCACGGGCCGTCCGGTTCTCTGCCCCGCGGAAACCGGCGCCTCAAGCTGCAACGTTTGCCTCATCGGCAACATAGCGCACAAGGTCGGCCGCGACCTCGAATGGGACTGGAAAACCCAGTCTTTCGCAAACGACGCCGAAGCCAACCAGTACCTCTGGCGCGAATGCCGCGGCGACTGGGGCAAATACATGTAACAGAAAAAGGAATTTCACATGAAAAAAATTACTCTCATATTAAGCGCAATCGCTTTTGCGGCCTCGTGCCTGCACGCGGAGTTCGAACTGAACGACTCCATGAAGCAGCAGCTAATGGACGCGTGCCCGGCCAAGGCGGCCGCCAAGCCGCAGAAGCCGCGCAAGATTCTGTTCTTCTCGAAAACCGCGGGCTTCCGCCACCACGACGGCATAGCCGCCGAGCGTTTCGCCTACCAGAACATGGGCGACAAGCTCGGCATCTTCGAGGTTGTCACCAGCGAAGACACCGCCGACGTCGAACCCGACAAGCTCAAGCAGTATGACGCAATCATAATGTGCAGCACAACGGGCAAGATTTTCGGCGACGACTCCGAAAGGATTCTCAAGGGCATCATGGACTACGTCGAAAACGGCGGCGGCCTCATGACGATACACGGCGGCGTGGACTGCTACAACTACGACCCCTTCCGCAGGACCGACTACACCTCGATGCTCGGCGGCGAATTCATCGACCACCCGTGGAACTACGGCGAACGCTCGACGATGGTAATCGACGACACGCAGTCGCCCATCACCAAGGGAATATGGAACGGCGACAGCTTCGGCATGACCGACGAAATCTACATGCTGGGCCAAACCTACAACCGCGACACATGCCGTGTGCTCATCAGGCTCGACCGCGACAGGAGCCCGGAAAAGCCCCATGCCAACCCGAAGCGCGACATCGCCACCGTCCTCATCAAGAAGTACGGCAAGGGCCGCATAGCCTACGACGCCTTCGGCCACGGCTGGCAGGTGTTCACGCGCCCCGACATGCAGGAGCTTGCAATGCGCCTCACGCAGTTCGTCTGCGGCGACCTCGAGGCCGACACCACGCCCCTTCCCTTCGTGGACAGGAGCGCCAAGCACGCCAACAGCAATGCGTACATAAAGCCCACGCCCGAATTCCTAAAGAAGCTTTCCGACCTCGACTACGGCCAGGACCGCGACAAGGAAATCAACGAGGCAATCTTCGGCGCCTGCGGCTGGAACAATAACCCCGAGTTCTGCAGGGAGATGGAAAACTTCATCAAGGAAGAGCTCTCCAACGGCAGCGGCACGCCCGTCTATCAGGCCCTGCTCGCCGAAATGCTCTGGGCGGTGAAAATCTCCTCCAAGGCAAACTGCGCGGCATTTGAAAAGATCATGAAGAAAAAGGGCCTCGACGAAGGCGTCCGCGGCAGGATTTCCAACGCGGTCGACCACTTCAAAGCCAAGGGCGCAGTTCCCATGAAGGACGAAAAGGCGTTCCAGATTCCGTCGGAACTCCCGAAGAGCCAGAGGGAAACGGTCATCCTATTCAACTACCTTGCCAACAACAAGGACGTGAAGATTCCCGAATACCTCAACTTTGAAGCCCTCCCGGAAAACGGCAAGGCCATGCTCATATTCACACTCGGCCAGCGCGGCGAAGACCTCTCAAAGGCCTTCTCGATAGAGCCCAAGTCTTTCGACACCACTATGGCCCTCGCTTATGCCGCCGCCAAGACCGGCAATGCCGACGCAATACCCGCAATCCTCAAGGGCGCGCAGTTTATCAACGGCCTGCAGGACCGCCAGATAATCACGAGCTACATCACCTCGATACACTCGGACAAGCTTCTGGACGTGCTGCTTAAATCCATGCAGAACGCCAAGGGCAAGGAAGCCGAGCTCCTCGTGGACGTGCTCTCGCGCCTGAACCTCGACGAAATGGTCGGCAAAATCTTCTCGGGCTTCGAAAACATGGCCCCCGCCGTCAAGATTTCCACAATCAGGACCGCAGAATCGATCGACACCCCCGCGGTGTTCTCCATCATCCTCAAGCTCTACGGGGCCGAAAGCGACAAGAAGGTAAAGGGCGCCATGATGCGCGCTCTGATGAAGAGCGCGCAGTCGGACTTCTCCGACGACATGTTCGCCCAGATTACCGACATGTACTCGAAGCTTCCGGACGGCAGCTCCGACAAGGTGCAGCTGCTCAACTTCGCGCAGTTCGCCAGCAACGACGACGCCCTCGAGTTCTGCAAGAACGCCTACAAGGCCGGCCTCAGGGAACCCGCCATCAAGGCGATGGGCAAATGGCGCAACACGGGCTCGCTCCCGAGCCTCGTGGCGATCGCCAAGGCCACTTCCGACAATCGCGAAAAGCAGATAGCCCAGATTGAGATAATCTCGATAGGCGACCGCATGGGCTGGGACGCCGACACGACCGAATACATGCTCAAAGACGCAATCCGCCCCGAAGACAAGGAGAAGTCCCTCGAAATTGCGGCGAAGTCGCCCTCCAAAAAAGGCGTGGCCGCCCTCAGGAAGCTCGGCAAAAACGATCTGGCCGACAAGGCCGAAGAGCTCATGAAGAACGCAAGGCCCAAGGGCTTCACCAACGACGGCGAAAGCAACATCGACGCCATGCTCGACGGCAACGTCGGCTCGAGGTGGACAAGCGGCAAGGGCATGACCGAAAAAATGTTCCTGGCGTTCGACTTCGGCTTCCCGAAGGAAGTTTCCGGCATCACGATAGACCTCGGCAGCTCCGGAAACGACTTCCCGGACAAGTTTGAAGTCCAGATAGGCGGCGCGGTAAACGCCACGAGCAAGGTCGATTTCGACTGGAAGCGCGAAGGCAGCGTGGTAACCATTAACTTCGGCAAGGTCCTAATGGCGAACGTGTTCAAGCTCGTCAACAAGGCCGACAAGTCCGGCAGCTGGTGGTCGGTGCACGAAGTCAAGTTCAGCGACTCGCCCGACGTAAAGCCCCTGTCCATAAGGCCGCTGAACGCCAAGTTCGTGGGCAGCAACTCGCCCGACATGAGCGCGGCTTTCGACGGCAACAGGAATTCGCGCTGGGCTTCCGGCACGGCAATCAGGTCCGGCATGACTGCCATATTTGAGTTCAGCGGGCCCAAAAAGATATCCAAAATCACCGCGGACCTCAATACGTCAAAGGGAGACTTCCCCGACCAGTACGAAGTCCTGGCGGGCAATACGGCCGATTCAGCCAAGAGCGTCGAATTCACCGAGTCGCGCAGCGGCGATACGGTGACCATCTCTATAAAAAATCCGGTCGCGGCAAAATTCTACAAGATAGTTGCCAAGGCTGATAAAAATCCCAATTGGTGGTCGATACACGAACTTTCGTTTGAATAAATCGAACAAAATTTCCACCAAGGCGCCGCAAAACATGCGGCGCTTTTTTTTGAACTTTGCAAATCTGCGGGTGTCAATATGGGCATAACCAAATTATAAAAGTTATGAAAGCAAACCTCAAAAACGCCTTGTGCATTGCATGCATTTCGGCACTGTTTTCAACATGCTCGTTCGCAGCCCCCAAAGTTTTCACTGAAAAGGGCGAAACGAACATGAGCGCCGCGTTCGACGGGAAAAAGGACACCCGCTGGACCTCAAGCACCGCGATAAGGTCGAACATGTTCATCACGTTCGACTTCGGGTCGGAAAAAACCGTGGGCGCCATGATATTCGACTTGGAAACCTCGTCCGGCGACTTTCCCAACACCTTCGACGTCTACGCGGGCGAATCCGCCGACACGCTCGAAAAAGTGAACGCGATGTCGGCGCTTTCGGACAAATCCGCAATCGTGTATTTCCCGAAGCCGATAACGGCCAGAATGTTCAAGATTCAGGCTACATCCGACAAGAACCCCAACTGGTGGTCAATCCACGAAGCGAAGTTCGAAGAGCAGCCGCTTGAAAACATCGGCGCAAAGGTTGTTACGGCAAAGGGCACGGACAGCATGGCGCTTGCATTCGACGACAACGTGGACTCGCGCTGGACGACCAAGGAAATGATGAAAAACGGCATGTTTGTCACCATAGACCTGCCCGCCAAGCGCAACACGTCGAAAATTATAGTGAACCTCGGCAGCTCGCCCAACGACTTCCCGAACAAGTTTGAAATCTTCACGGGCGACAGCGCCGACACCGCGACCGACAAGGCCGAATTCGACGTCGCCAGAAGTGCGAACACAATCACGATAACGTTCAAGGAACCCGTGGACGCCAAGGCCTACAAGTTCGTCTGCCTGGAAGGCTCGCCCAAATACTGGTGGACATTCCACGAAGTCTCGTTTGAATAGCATAAACTTTTAGCAAAAACACCGCCGATTTCCGGCGGTGTTTTTTTTGCTGTTCCGTTCCGCCGCAATCATGTCGGAATGAAAAAGCCCCTTCTGCTGCTGATGTCCGCGATTTTTATCGCGGGGGAATTCTCGCACGCGGGCGCCAAGGCGCGGCGCAAAATTTCCGTCCAAACTTCGTCGCTTCGCATATATACGGTCGAGTAGGCCCTTGAAAACTTGAAAGGCATGGGCGTAGTCGGCCCCGGCGCGGACGAAGCCCTCGTAGAAAGATATTGAGACTTCTCCAAAGACATGGGCTTCGACGCCGACTTAGTTTTGAAATACACAGGCGCTTTCAAACGCGCCGCAGCCAATCCCGACACGGGCCATCTTGCGAGGTCTGATATAAGCCCGCTGGAAAGCATAAAAAAGCTCGAGGGCAAAATGGTTTCAATACACCTGAAAGACAAGAACGCGTTCGGCGACATGTCCGCCCCATGCGTTCCCTTCGGCGAGGGCGCGCTGAGTCTCAAAGAACTACCCGCAGAACGGGACGGGCAGAACTACGGCGGCTGGCTCGTAATCGGATACGAGGCAGACTGGGAGAACAATATGGAATCCATCCGCAAACGCGTTGAGTTCCTCAGAAACAACTGGCAAAAAAGCGCGCCCAGAAGCGCGCCAGGCTGCAGACGAACCCCCATATTTTGAAATTGGCGCGTGAACACCGAACGAAGGCGAGGGGAAGTATTGAGGCGGAGCCGAAACCTGAAGGGCGAGACATTTTCCACTGAAAATGCGAGTACAAATTGGGTCTGATGCTTCGTTTCGAAAGTTCTTCGCAGCGGTCACATATGGATTGCTCCCACCGCAAATCCCTTTCAAAGCCTCGCCTGAGACTCAATTTGACGCGCCGCTACAGCAAGCGCTATGCGCTTGCGTAAAATAAAAAAAAGACAAAGTATTTTTTTCACAAAATACTTTGTCTGCAATCTGGCGCGCCCTTAGGCGCGCTTTGTTAAAATACTTTTCTTCACGCACGCGCAAAGCGCGTGCTCACTTTTTCGGAGGTGCGTCAAGTTGCGCGTCAGGCGAGGCTTTGAAAATTTTCCGCGACAGGAGCGTACTCAGGTACGTGACTGGTGCGAAAAATTTTCGAAACGAAGCATCACGCGTAACTTGTACTCGCATTTTCAGTAGAAAATGTCTCGCCCTTCGGGTGGCGGCTCTGCCGCCATACTTCCCCTTCGCCTTCGCTCGGTGTTCACGCGCCGACATTAGGGGTTGGAATCGACCGCGCGATACGCCGCAATAAGCTTGGCGTCGCCTTCCTTGGTCCTGTCGCTCTGGCCGTGCTCCATGCCGAGTATGCCGCGGTATCCCTTGTCCCAAATGTGCTGGAACACATTCTTGTAGTTTATCTCGCCCGTGGTAGGCTCGTTGCGGCCGGGAACGTCGCCCTGCTGGAAGTACGCGATTTCGTCCCACGCCTCGTCGATGTTCATGATGAGATTGCCCTCGGTGATCTGCTGGTGGTAAAGGTCGTCGAGAATCTTGCAGGTTGGACTGCCGACGCCCTTGCAGACGGCGTACGCCTGCGGGACGCGCTTCATCCACATGCCCCAGTGGTTCTTGATGTTGAGGGGCTCCATGACCATTATAAGGCCCGTGCGCTCGGCGATTTCGGCGGCGTACTTCATGCATTCGATGACGTTGGCCATCTGGTATTCGGGCTCGAGGGTGTCGTCCTCCTCGCATGTGACGACGGTGGCCCACTTCGCGTTGACGCGCTTGCCAACTTCGATGGCCCCTTCCATTTCCTTCTTTATCCAGTCGCGGACGGCCTGCTTGTCGCGGTTCATGCTGCTGCGGTCCATGCGGAAGCCTGTCATGCCCATGTTGCCGTAGCCGAGCATCGCGCAGAACACGCCCATTTCCATGCCGAGCTGCTCCATGGTTTTCGCGATTTCGTTCTGCTCCTCAATCGGGCGCCATTTCATGCCGTTGTCTTCCAGCGCGCGGAAGCCCTGGTCGTACATGAACTTGAGCTTGTCGGAGAGCGAAAAGCCCTCGGTGCTAGCCTTGAACTGGTCCAAATTCGGCGCGAACTTGCTGTTGAAAGCCTTGCCGCCTTCCGAGAGCTTTGCCTTGGCCGACGCCGTCGAGGTTCCGAGTACCGATGCGCCCACCGCCGCGGTGAGCGCTGTTTTTGTAAAACTTCTTCTGTCCATCTATATATGCTTGTTAAACGTTTGTTTGGATATCTAAGACTGTATTATCGCCTTTAACGCGAAGCGTGTAAAGAAAATACTCGCGGACGGGCGTATTTAAAATGTGCGGAACCCCGCCCCACCCGGCGGGAGAAATTGCCGCCGCGCTTTCGCGATTGCGCTTGATTGCGCAAAACGAAGCATGATGATTCCGCTCAATAGGCGTTTATGCAAACGGACAAATCTTTTGCGTAAAAGCGATATGAGAAAATTGGAGCCGCGCAGGCTGCGGCGTTTGAATGCATATATAAAAGAAGCGCGCTATGAAAAAAATCGCATTTTTTTGCGGCCTGCATGGCCCTGTGCGGAATCCTGAGGTCGGAAACCGACGCCGACGCGTTGAGAAAGCTTTCCGAATTTTCCGAAAAGCACCCGATATATACCGCAACGGTGAAGCCGGTCAACAACGACGAGCTTTTTGAAGCAATTCCGGCGGACGAAAAGCCAATCAAAGTGAAAGTCGGCGCCTACATAACGTCCATGGACGACTTCGACTATCGCGACAACACCTTTTCGGCCTCCTTCTGGGTCTGGTTTGTCTACGACAAAAAATACGACAACATCATCAATCCGCACCACACGATGGAGATAATGGACTACGTGTCGCTCGAAACCGTTTCGGAATTCAAGGAAGTACAGGGCGACAAGGTATGGAGCGGCAAGCGGCTTAGGGGCGTTTTCAAATACAACTGGAACCTCTCCAACTATCCCGCCGACAGGCAGGATTTGGAAATTGAAATCGAGGAGGGAGACAAGGGCGTGAACGACATAGTCTACGTCGCCGACACGGAGAACAGCGGGTATGTGAACGAGGACGGAGACGGCGGCGACATGCCCGGCTGGAGCGTTGCCGGATTCGAGGCGAGCACGCACGTCCACACGCATTCGACCAATTACGGCGAGCCTTCGGCGGCTCCCGGAAGCCGCACCACATACCCCGTATTTTCGGCCAAGCTGTCGCTCGAACGCACCTCGTTTTACACATTTCTGAAGATGAACATGGTAGTTCTCATCGCGTTCATCGTGTCGTGGTTTTCGGTGCTGCTCAAGCCAGTGGACGGCGGCATGATCGCGGCGAGGGTTGCGATACTCGTGGCCATGATATACTCGGTGGCGCTTAACATAGAGTATGTGGACAGCGTGATGGGCAACGGCCCGCTGCTTACGCTTCCGGACAAAATACAGGCCATAACGCTGGTGTCCATAATGGCGCTGCTTCTCGTCACTATACTGTCGTTTGAATTCGTCCATGCGGGGAAACAGGTTTGGGCGCGCAGACTCGACCTGTCGGCGTTCGCGGTGCTGCCAATAGTTTACGCAGCACTGCTGCTTTTGCTCGTTTGGAAATAAGGCCCGGCGCACTGCGAAGGCCGTATAAATAAAGGTTTGCGGCAAAGCAGATTGCCGCAAATGGCGGGGCGCGATACCGATGAATATTCGACACAAAAACGCTTGCGCATTTGCAAGTTTGGGCGGAAAATATTTCCTTTATGAAAAAGCTATTACTCATAATCACAATGGCCGCTTCTTTGATGGGGGCGCTGACAACAACTTCTTACGCTGCAAAGCACCGCAAGATCATAGGCAACACGTGGTCGCAGAACCGCTACACGTTTGAAGAGGCCATCGAAAGGTACAAGGGCCTCGACTTCGACGGGATTGAAGCCTTCCCCGGGCAGGAAGTGAGCAAAAACCTGCCCGGCGCGCGCATGGGCCCCGAACTGAACAAGGAACAGCGCGACTACGTCAAGAAGCTGCTCAAGGACGCCAACATGAAGCTCGTCAGCTTCGGCGTTACAGGCACCGGCAACAATCCCGCATACGCCGAACAGCTCTGCGAATTCGCCAAGGACATGGGCATTGAAAGAATCCTTACCGAAGACTCCCTCTATATGTGGCCCATATGGGAGGAAATAGCCGCGAAATACGGCGTGACGATGTGCGTGCACAACCACGCCACCGACAACGGCAACCAGTATGTCGACACCGAACTTGTCAAAAAATATCTGAAAAACTACAAGCACGTGAAGTCTGGCGCCGACGTCGGCCACATGGGCCGCTCGGGCATAGATCCCGCCAAGAGCCTCAAGACGCTCAAGGGCAAGATCGCCCAGCTCCACTTCAAGGACATCAGCAAATTCGGCGACATCGGCGCCTACTGCGTTCCGCTCGGCCAGGGCGAAAACATGGTAAAGGAAATGCTGCAGGAACTCGACAAGCAGGGGTACGACGGCCCCTTCATCCTTGAATACGAGGCCGAATGGGACAACAACATCGAGTCCATAAAGGAATGCATTGAGTTCTTGAGAAAGAACTAAAGCCGCCTAAAAGCGCATGAAAAAGCCCCGTGATTGCACCGGGGCTTTTTTATTTTGCCGGGAAATCTATTGCAAAAAACAATACAATCCGGACAAAACCCCGCCTGGCATTTGCCAATTTTGGGAAGGCTCCGCGATAGGCTTATCGGTAAGACCAAACGGCCGCCGTTTCAAGAGAAATTCCGGCCCTTTCAGCAATACTGCGCAACGTATTCAAAAGACAGCGGCCCCCTTTGCGGGACGGTTTGCATGGCGACGCCAAAACCGCGCGAAACACAACTGAAAGATGAGGATGCAGCATGCCGCGTTTACAGCCCCGCCCGATGAACTTCGCAGGATGCCGCGCTCTTTTGAACGCGCCGCTTCAATAACGGCGCCGGCAATTTCAAGCACGCCGGATTGTCTGTCTGCAAACATTCGGACGGGAGAATTTTCCCGGCATATATGGGCGCAAAAAAGCCGCGGGGTTGTCCGCGGCTTTTGGGTAACGAAATTTTACCGTTATTTCTGCCCTTCTTCCGCCTTTTCGTCGGGCAGATTCTGTTCGGAAACCGGCCTCAAGCCCTTCAGGGCGCGCGTGCGGCCGCCGTTGTTGGCGTTGGCAAAAGACCTTATTATCTGCGACTCCTGCTTGCTGGGCTCTTCGTTTTTGCCCTTAAAGAGGATGATGTTCAGCCTCGGCAGGGGGAGCCCCTTCGAACGGTATATTTCCTTAAAAAGCTTTTCGTAATGAGCGAAAAGACCCTTGCGGCCGTAAGACTTGTACTTGACGGGCGGAGGTGCGCCCATTCCGGGAGGCCCTTCGAAAGGAGGCCTCAAATTATTTTGGAACATGGCCTCAATCGGCCTGCCGACATAAAGGGATGTGCCCGATGCCTTGCGCTTGGCGTTTTCATCCTTGATCCAATTTCGGGCTTTGGTTATGCCTTCAATGTTTGCGGTCTGTTCGGCGCGCATCGCGTCGAGAATCTTGTCTTCAGTCCAGCCCTGCGCGCGGATATTCCTAGCAAAATCGCGGTGGTACTTTTCCTCCGCGCGGCGGTAGTTTCTGAAATCGTTGTCCGTCCACGGCATTTTCATGTTTTCGGGGTCGGCCCAATTAGTCGTAAGGAAGTAAATCGTATCGGCACCCTGCTCAATCGCGGCCTGGTAAACCTTGTATATGTTCATGCCGTACGGGTTGTAGTGGGCCGACTGCGGGGGCTGGGGCGGGAATTCGTACTTGAGGTTGTAGTTGTTGCCGCCGGCGCCGATCCTGTCGAGCGTCGAGTTGATCGGGTTGATCCAGCTGGAGGCTATGCGCTTATTGAACTGGGTTGCCGGAACGAGATTGCGCTGGAAAAAGTTGATGGATGTTCCATAATCGAGGTCGTATGCCATCAGGTTGAACAGGACAGTGGACGGAAGGCCCTCTATAACTTTCTTTATGTCATCGCGGATGACCTTGTAAGTGTCGAGACCGCCGCGTTCGTCAGTCATGAGGTAGCGGCCGGCATCGACGCATATTAGAACTTTTTCAACATTTTGTGACTTTACCCCGATTATATCAATATCGGTCGTGATATTTTTCACCGTGCTTATCATTTCCTTCTCTGTGATGGAATTGATGCTGGCCGGGTCGATATCAATATCTGGAATGACAACGTCCACCTGGCTGTTTACGGCATCCGGGGGCATGGGCATCTTGATTCGCGGGGTGGCTTTGCGCGTCTTTTCCTGCACCTGCCTGACCTTCACCTTGCGCTCCTGCACTTTCGGCTCTATTTTTTCAGTACTCGGCGGGGGAACAAACTCCTTTTCCTCGGTAAAATACGTTACCGAAACAATATAACTGCTGAGCGCCACAAGAAGCGACACTTGGATGATTGCAACCACGACGAAGACTTTGAACAAAAGCCCGCGTTTTTCTCTCTTGGGGTTAAAGTGATGGAGTTTCATAGAAATTTTCTTCTGCCTTGTTATTCGTCGTCATCGCCGTAATAATAGCCGTCATCCTCATCCTCGTATTCATCTTCGGAATCCTCTTCGTCCGACGGCTTGGCCTCTTCTTTTATTTCGACTATCTCGCTTTTAGCTTTATCGGAAAAAATGTCGCCGGGATAAAATACGGATATCTGTTTGAATATCTCATTCGAAGCCTTCAACTCCCCTGTGTTTTTGTATGCCATGCCGGTGCGGAAGAGAAGTTCGGGCATCCAGTTGTCGGAAGCGTTGCCGAATACAATGCCTTCCGCGTAAAGGTCCAAAGCGCCTTTGTAATCGGGGGTTTCCCCCGCCTCTTTGACCATGCCGCGCACCATTTGGCACAACGAGAATTCTGCAGTGCCGCGCTTAACGTCTATTGTTGAAAGGTAGATGTCGGCGGAAGACCTGTTGCCGACCGCAAGATCGCAGAAAATCATCCACAATTTGGCGATATCCTTGTCCTTGTTGCCAGGAACATTGCTTATTTTCGTATATCTGACCAGGCATTCCTTATATTCGCCGTTCTTGCGCAGGCTTCCAAGAGCCTTCATCGCGGCGGGAATGGATTCTTCGGACATCTTCACCCGATCTATTATTGCGAAAGCGGCAGCATTCTGCTTCTGCTGGGCAAGAATGTCGGCGGCCTCCAAGGCTTCGGCGGCTAGAGACGGAGATATCTCGCCCAAAGGCAGAGCCAGGACAAACGCCTCAAGCTCCTTGTACCTTTCGGCGCCGGAAAGCGCCCTGACAAAGGTTTCCATGTAGCTGCTCACATTGAAAACCCCTTCAGGCATTGCCGTAAGCGGAATGAGCGGGTATATAAAGTCGCGCATATAGTTGAGGGCCAGATCCCAATCCTGAGCCGCGGCCGCGCGCATGCCCCTTGTCAAATTGTCGCTTGTCTTGGGCTGAAAGCTGAAGACCTTCGAATTCTTCTGCACGACCACTTCGCCGCCTTCGGGATCTGTAAACACAAACTCGCGGGGCTTTACCTCCTTGAGCGTAAGCTCCACATTGCGGTTGTTCGCCCTGTCGCTGAGCAGAATTGCCGCGGGTTTCGACGCGTAGTCGGACACATACGGGCGGTCCGCCTTTTTGGGTGCGGCGGCCGAATCCGTTCCGTCCTGCGCGTACGCGGACAAAACTGCGAACGGAACCGCCAAAGCTGCTAATAGTAGATTAAAGTGCTTCATAAACGGGGTATTTTCGTCAATTAAAGAGTTAGGCCCAGTTCCTTCACCTCGCGGTAGTCGGGGGAGGCTTCGTTGAGCTTGTTGCGCAAAAATTCGTCGACAACTTCCTTCGCCTGCTGGACTTGGCCGGACTTTTTGTATATTTTCACAAGCTCGATGACCGACTTGCCCGTCCAGTCAAGGCTGCTGCCATAGCCCAAATAGCATCTTTCAAAATACATTATGGCCTCGTCCGTCTTGTTTTCGGCGAGCGAAGAAAGACCCATTTTATAGAGGGCCTCCGCCTTGGCGTTGTTCGACCACGGCGACTTTAGGACGTTTTCATACTTCTCGAAAGCGTCGGAGTTTTTGCCGAGTTTGGACAGGGCGTCGCCCAAGCTTATCATGGCTTTGGAAGCCCTCGAATCGCTCGGAAATTCGTCCAGAATGCGCTGGTATATTTCCAAGACCTTG
This sequence comes from uncultured Opitutales bacterium, assembly GCA_944391135.1. GTDB lineage: Bacteria > Verrucomicrobiota > Verrucomicrobiia > Opitutales > Intestinicryptomonadaceae > Merdousia. The sequence goes on along the minus strand of CALXSL010000008.1, from coordinate 66,910 downwards.
TCCCAGTTTGTCGCGTGCTCCTCGAGGGAGGCCTCGCCGAAAAGGGCGTCTACGGTGTACTCGGAGGGGCCTCTGGACAGTGCTTCGTCATAAGCCTTGCGCCCTTCCTCGGCGCCGTATTTTTCGGCAACCTTGCCCATCCACACAAGCGTCCTTACGGAAGCCAGCTTGAGGTCTTCGGGCGAGAACATTTTGGCCGTTTCCAGCGGGGCGCCCATGTTGTCGAGCCCCATCATCAGGCGGTATTCCATGGTCAGGTTCTGCGCGGCCTTTGCCTTTTCAAGCATCGACTTGTATCCGCCTTCCGCGCCGCCTTCCGGATAAAGGTCAAGCTGCCCCCTGTAAACCGCAATCAGGTCGGAAAGAAGCTTTTTGTTCTTGTACAAAATCGGGCCGTACGCCTTGTCGCGCTTGAAGCTTTCATACAGGCGCTTGTCGATTTTCGGGTTGTCGACGAAATAGCGGTACCTTTTAGCGGGAACTTCGACCATGTCCCTCAGCAGGGCCTGGTTTGTCGTAAGTTCTTCAAGGAACCCTATGGTAGCCTTGGTCTTCTCAAAATTGTCGGCATACATGCGGCTGTAGTCGAGCACGATTTTGTCCACGCTTTCATCGTTCTTGTCGCCGCCGTGTTCAAGAATGACCTTCTCGTAGATCTTCATCGCGTCGGCCGGCAGTCCGGAAACTTCCTTCGCCTTTGCGATATTGTACGACGCCTCGGAAATGCGGGCTTCCGGATACTTTTCCATGTACGACTCCATCAGGGCTATTTCGTCGGCGTATTTTTCGCCGGCGTGAAGGAGGCGCGCGCGCTGCAAATACGAATTGTCGATGAAAACCTGCGTTTGGGTGTAGTTTTCCACCTGCGCGTAGTGCTCCATGGCCAATTCGGGCTGCCCGTCGTTGGCGTAAATGTCGCCCAGGAAAAATTCAACTTCGCCGCGCTGCTTGGAATTCGGATATTTCGATATGAAATCCTTGAGCGACGACGACGCCAGCGGGAAATCGCCCGTGGCATAGGCCGCGACGCCCAGACGGTATGTGCCGTCCTCGGCGTAAACGCCTTCCGGAGTCTCTTCGAGCTGCCTTTTAAAAAGCTTCACGGCCTCGTCAAAATTGCCGACCGACATGTTGCCGATGCCGCACCAGTACATGGCCGACTCCATCAGAATTTCCCCTTCATATTCCTCTATGTAGCGGTTGAGGGTTTCAAGCATGTCGTCGTAATCTTTCGTCTCAAGCCACGCCCTGCCCATGAGGAAAATAAAGTCGGGAGCCTTGTCGTCGTCGTAATAATCGTCAATAAACTGCTTTGTGAGTTCAAAGAAAGAGTCGTACTCCTTTTTCTTGAGCAGGTACTGGGCCAAACGAAGCTTTACCGGAACGATATGGTCGCCGTCCGGATATTTTTCAATATACTCAACGGCGAGATCGTGCATGGCCTCGTCTTTGCCGATGTTAAGGGCGCTTTCAATTGCGGCGTAATAGAAAGCGTCTTCGCCCTCGCTGTCGGGATACTCTTTGATTATGCGCCAGAACGACCAGAAAGATTCGTACATGCGCTTTGTCTGCAGGTAGTTGTTGCCCTCCCTCGCCATAATGTCGGAGTCGTAGGAGCGGACACCCTCCACCATCTTGAGGACGGCTTCGTAATATTTTACGGTATTATCCAAGTTTACCGCAATTTCGCTTCCGGGGCTTGTACGGTTAATCCTTTCAAGCTTTTTCTTCGCGTCAGCAAGGAAGCGGTTTATATTGCTTGCAATGCTTTCCTTGCTCAAAACCATATTGTAGAATAGGGCGGCATCGCTGAACTGGCGTTTTTTGGCGAGCGCGTCGCCTGCGGTGAGAAACGCGAGGCTCAGCGCGATATCGTAGCGCGCCGGAACGTCGTAGACCATGTAGGGAATGTATTTCTTTACCGCCTCATAGTCTTCATTGGCGATATCCGCCTGGACAAGGGCTGAAGCGGCGAAAACCTTGTCGTTGGGATCCTTTGAGCGGTCGAAAAGCATCTGGAACCATTCAAGGCCGAGCTTCCATTCGCGGTTGACGTAAAGGGTTTCGGCTATCTTCTTTATGATGCCAAGCTGGGCGGCATAGTTGAGCCTGTCGACATACGGCTTTTCCAAAAGCATCTTTCGCGTGTTTGTGGCGGCGGCGAAATCCCTGAGGCTGTCATAGCAGCGGGCCATGGTTTCGATGGACGCATTTGCGTAATTCGACATGGGGAACTCCTTGATGCCCGTCTCGAACTTCGCGATCGCCTTCTTGAGGTCGTCGGGATTGCTTGAGTTTGCATACTCCTGAAGGTATCCATAGGCCCAGAAGTAATAATATTCGGCAAGGTTCGACTTCAGCGACGCGCTAGCCGATTCATTGGTTCGAAGCACCAATTCTTCCAAGTACGGGCGGGCGTCGATATATTTCTTCTGCTTTATATAGCCCTGCGCCTCATTCTGCAGTTCGCGCATGCTCAGCGAGGAAACTTCCTGAGCGGACAAACCGCACACCGACAACAGCATCAGGACTGCCGAAAGCGCCCCGACAAATATTCGTTTATTGAGTATCATTTGGATAGGAATATATGTATTAAAGTAGAAATTCTATGGGGAAACACGGACGCTTTAATTTCAAATACGCCCTGTTTGAAAGACACATTCAAGTATAGAATATTAGTTATTTCCAGCTTTTTTTTTAATTTCGAAACAAAAACTGCCTCCCAGAATGCGGAAGAAACGCCGGCAAAGACGGTTCTTTTTAATAACCAATAAGTTTTGCCGCAAATAAGGCCGCTTTTTTGGCTGAATTTTTGTATTGAAGAAAATATCCGCAAGCATAAGTTTTTAGGCTCTTTATAAATTGAATATTTCGGCCCGCAGCCGACAGTCAAAAAATAACGCAAACATAAAAATCATGAAAAGAGCAAAGAAAATATCGACAAAACCCGCGAATACCCAGTTGATGAAGGGCTCCGACGTCGTAGTCAGGTGCCTCGAAAACCAGGGCGTGGACGTCGTGTTTGCGTACCCCGGCGGGCAGGCCATAGACCTGCACAACTCTTTTGCACGCGCCAAAAAGATACGCGTCATCCTGCCCCGCCACGAACAGGGCGGCGGCTTCATGGCGCAGGGATACGCCCGCGCCACTGGCAAGGTCGGCGTCTGCATGGCCACAAGCGGCCCCGGGGCCATGAACCTGCTTACGGCAATAGCCGACGCGTTCATGGACAGCATTCCCATGGTCGCAATAACCGGGCAGGTTTTCTCGCACCTGATAGGCAAAAGCGCCTTCCAGGAAACCGACGTTTACGGCATGACCCTGCCCGTCGTCAAACACAGCTTCCTCGTCCTGAACGCCGAAGACCTCCCGCAGATTATAAAGGAGGCTTTCATCATCGCAAAGTCCGGACGCCCGGGGCCCGTCCTCATCGACATCCCCAAAGACGTCCAGCAGAAGATGTTCGTTCCGAACTTCGACGCGAAACCCGACCTCCCCGGCCTGCCCAAGGAGCCGCGCGCCTCGGACGCCGAACTCGAAGGCATGCTAGACGCGATATTCGCGGCCAAGAAGCCCGTAATATACGCGGGCGGAGGCATAATCAACGCAGAAGCCTCGGTGCAGCTCGACAAATTCTCGAAGCTCTACAACATACCCGTCGCAACAACCCTCATGGGCATAGGCGCGGTCGACCCTCTTGAAAGAAAAAACCTCTACTGGTTCGGCATGCACGGCACATTCGCGGGCAACAAGGCGGTTCTGGAATCGGACCTGCTCATAGCCCTCGGCGCGCGCTTCGACGACCGCATAACCGGCGTCGTCAGCAAATTCGCGCCCAACGCGAAAATCATCCACCTCGACGTCGACTACGCCGAGCAGAACAAGAATGTCAAGGTCGCCCACGGCATACACAGCGAGGTCAAGTACGCGCTCGACAGGCTCCTGCAGCTCTCCAAAAACCGCAAAGACAAAAAGCCCGACTTCAGGCAGTGGATAGACGAGATTGAATGCTGGAAAAAGCAGCACCCCTATCCGTTCTCGCGCGTCCCGCGCAAGCACATAAGCTCGCCCGAAGCCATTGAGGCCCTTTACGAGGTCAGCAAGGGCGACATCCTCGTCACGACGGGCGTCGGCCAGCACCAGATGTGGACGCCGCAGAATTTCATATTCCGCAGGCCGCGCCAGTTCATAAGCTCGCTCGGCGCCGGCACCATGGGCTTCGGCCTGCCCGCGGCCATCGGCGTGAAAGTCGCGCGGCCCGACCAAAACGTCGTCGATATCGACGGCGACGGCTCCTTCCAGATGAACATCCAGGAAATGGCCACAGCCGTCATGGAAAACATCCCCGTCAAGGTCATGATGCTCAACAACCAGTTTCTAGGAATGGTCATGCAGTGGGAAGACATGATTTACGAGGGCGTACGCGGCAACACGGTGCTTTCGCGCGATCCCGAAAACCCCGGCGGCCCCGAAAACATCGCGGGGCTCTACCCCGACTACCCCGCAATAGCAAAAGGCTACGACTGGGAAACCGAGCGCGTCTACAAAAAGGAGGACCTCAAACCCGCGATACAGAGGATGCTTAAATCGAAAAAACCCTACCTGCTCGAGGTCATCGTTGAATACGACGAGCACGTCCTGCCCTTCATTCCCCCGGGAAAATCGGCGAACGACATGATAACCGACTGCGCGCGGTGCCCCTCGCTGCCGGAATGCAAAATCATGGGCAAAAGGTCCAAATAAAATATTAACTGCAAAATCAAAAAAACATGGAAGACACATTCGTAACATTCAAAACAAACCAGGGAGACGTCAAAATCAAGCTCTTCCCCTCCATAGCGCCCAAGACGTGCGAAAACTTCGTAGGCCTCGTCAAAAAAGGCTACTACGACGGCCTCACGTTCCACCGCGTAATCAAGGACTTCATGATCCAGGGCGGCGACCCCACCGGCACAGGCTGCGGCGGCCAGTCAATCTGGGGCAAGCCCTTCGAAGACGAATTCAGCCCCGACGTGGCGTTCAGCAAAAAAGGCATACTCGCCATGGCGAACTCCGGCCCCAACACCAACGGCAGCCAGTTCTTCATCACGACCACCCTCACCCCCTGGCTGCACATGCGCCACACAATCTTCGGCGAAGTCGTCGAAGGCTACGATGTAGTGGAGAAAATTGAAAACACCGAAACCGGCTTCATGGACAAGCCCGTCAAGGAACAAAAAATCATCTCCGCCACGGTCTCCAATTCGTAACACAAAAAAGCGCTTCTTGCGAAGCGCTTTTTTTATGGGTGCTTCAATAAATAGGGGGCGCATTGCCGCCCCCTAGAACCCCCGCTAGGCGCAAGCTGCGCCATGGCATAGTGATGTTGTGTTCTGCAAAATCTTCCGCTATTGCTAAAGCAATGGCTGAATTATCTGTATCTCATGCTTTCTTTTATAAGAAAAATCTGGCATCGTGCGACCTGTCTCGCGGCTACTAGGCCTTATTGACTCGCACCCCCTCGCGGGGGCCGTCTCGCCCTACGGGCAATTTTGCTTCGCAAAATTGTCGTATTCGCGCCTCCGGCTTGAATTGCCGCCGCCCCCTATATTTGGGCAGGCTAAAACTATATGCATGCATATAGTTTTACAATAAAGCCTCGGGGCGGTCTTTACACGATTCTACGAAGTTGTGTTCCTAATCTCTATACTTGTTAAGCGGTTTAATTACCTGCTCATTCACTGGCGTTCTTTCGCATTGCTGTTTGGATGGGCTATAACGAACTCACTTTGCTAAACTCAAGCTCCTTGCAAAACAAAAAAACACAGTCAGTTCGCTTAATCAACGGCAACCATGGTGGAAACTGCGTTCGCCCACCAACCAAAGACAGCCTACACAGCCTCCTGAGGAGCGCAACCGCGCTCCGAACATGATGCGCCGTTTATCGCGTGTGCATTGCACACCGATAAACGGTGAAGCTACCGTAGTAAGTTCGCGTTTCTGCGTGTATGCAAAATAACAAACTAACAGCTATAAATAATTCAGCGATTGCGCTTTGCGCAATGCGGAAGATTCAGATGAAACAACGTCACTATGCCACGGCGCGGCCCGCGCCTAGGCGGAGGTTTTAGGAGGCGGCCATGAGCCTCCTATCCAAACAGCGGCGAAACTTTATTTAAGCCAGCGGACCCAGTCGTCGGCGAAGCTTTTGGCTGTGGAGGGCTTGGCGAGAAGCGGGCGGAGGAGGCGTTTGGGGTTTTCGGCGTCGGTGCCTTCGATGATTTTTTCGGCGAGGGCGCGTGCGCCGTAGTAGCCCCATCCGTAGTAGTCGTCGAATATTACGGCGTCGAGCTGGCGTGTTTTGAGATAGAAGTCGAGCTGCGGGAGGGCGCCGAGGCAGATTGCGAAGCGGCGGTCGGAGTCGTTTGGGATGGGGGCCATGCTGGCGAGGATTTCGGGGCTGAAGAAGACTTCGCCGTAGTTGTCGTAGCGGAGAATTTCGACCTTGTTTTCCTGCGAGTAAATCGCGTAGTGGGCCATTTCTACCATCTTGTACGGGCCGAAAGGCTTGAAGATTTTTTCAAACTGGTCGAACTGTATGTGTGGGTAGATGAGCTTTTCGATTTCGGCCTTGTCGGAGAGTGAAAGTTTTTTGCTTCCGCTCAGAGAGTGGAAATAGCAGAGGACTTCCTTGAGCCTGCCGCTGCCGAGTATGGTTATTTCGCGTTCGAGGTACTGGGCGAAGAGGTCGGAATCCGTTCCGACGTGGTAGACGCACTGGGAGTCGGGGATTTCCGCGCCGACGCTCGCCATAAAAAAGCCGCTTTCGCGCAGCTTGGGGATAAGTTTGGAAAGCTCCTTTTGCGTGCCGTGGACGGCGTAGATTATCGCGCCGCCGTACTGGTTGAGGAATAGGTTGTTTACCTGGTTGATCTGCTTTTGTGGCGACTGGTCGGCGGAGACGTAAACGAGTTCGAAATTTTTGTCGAAGCGCGAGCCGAGCTCTTTGAAAGCGTCGCGCGCTCCGTTGAAGATGGCGGCGTTGGACGGGTTGAGCTTGTCGGATGCGAGGAACGCGATTTTCACCGTATCGGCATACGCGGACGCGGCGATGAAAAGTACGGCGGCTATGTATGATATGAAACGCATACGTTTACATGTTTGCTTAAAAATGGAATGCGCGTCAAGAAATTAGACGGGGCGCAGACATGGACGGCTATTTTAAATTCAGGGGTTCGGCGACAAGCTGCATGAATTCGGAAAGGACGCCCGCGCAGATTTCCGGCGCGGCGCGGCTGTCGTCGGAAACGGCGAAAACGGCAATGCCCAGCGACTTGTCGGGGAACAGCGCAACGATGTTGGCGGTGTTTTCAAACCGGTCCCCGCTCATGAGAAAGGCGCCCGCAGGGCCGTTGGAGGAGAGCCAGCCGCCAGAGAATTTTTCGCAAACGGAATCGGAATTCCTGCGCTTGGCGATGAGCTCTTTTGAAAGAATTGCGGGGCGCGCGGAAAGCTCGGCCTCGAGCCATTTTGCACAATCTCCGATTGTCAGGGCGAAGGCGAAGGCGGGAAACAGGGGCTTGTCAAAACCGCGGTAGCGAATGCCGTCCATGCCGAGTGGTTTAAAAAGAAAACTGTCCATGCCCGACGCGAAAGTTTTTTTGAGGCCGGAATCTTTTTTGGAATGCGCGTAAGCCATGACATAGCCGGCGAGCGCCGCCTGAAGCTTGGAACGCTCAACGTCGGATGGCGCTGCGCGGGAGAGCTGGGCCGCAACGTCGAAAACGTCATTCGCGGAGGAATCGTCAGGGACGAGGGAATCCGCATGGGCGTCGAAACCGGCCTTCATCGAGAGCAGGTCGGCCAGCGAAACCTTGCCGCCGTCCGACACCCTGAAAATCGAACAGTAGTTCGATATCGGCGCGTCAGCTTTCAACACGCCGCCGCTTTCCATATTAAGCGCGGCGAGCGAAAGCAGAGGCATGGAGCTTTGCCCGAGCGGGTACGCCTTTTGGTTCTGCGGAATTTCCGCGCCGACAAAAAAGTCTTTCGCGAGTATGATTTTGCCGTCGGCCACTATGCAGAGCGCCCCGCCCTTCGCGCCCGCGCGGCGCAAATCGCTCTCGAGCTTGGCGGCGAGAAAATCCGCGCGCTTGGCGTTGATGTACACGGGGCGTTCGCTTTCGCTCAAAACTTTGGCGGGGGCGGCGGCAAAAGATTTCGCGCAGAAAAGCGCCAATGCGAGTGCAATGAAAATTCTCATAATTTGAAGCGCTTTACGGGAAGTTTTCCGGTCTTTTCCTTGAGCCACGGCTCAAGGTCGGCGGGAACTTTCATTTCCTCCAGAAGCTCGCTGAACATGCACGAGCGCGTCTTTACGCGCGCGGCCAGGCACGACATGTCGAGGCTCAAATCGACAACCCTGTCGCCCTGCACGGGCTCGATGAATTCGTCGGGATTGAGGCCAAAATGCTCGGCGATTCTCACCGCCATCTCGTAGCGGCTAAGCGACTCCAAGCCCGCGTAGTGGTATATGCCGCTCAAGGTGCGCTCGCAAAGCTCCGCGAGGAGGTCTCCGAGGCGTTCGGCGGAAAGCGCGCGCTTGATGTCGTCGGTGCGCTGGGGCGTCTTTTCGCCCTTCGCCCACTTCCGCAGAAGCTTTTCGTGGAGAGAGCGGCGCGTCATGAGGCTGTTGCCGCTTATGTGGCTTATGCGCAAGACAACGGACGTGGGTGCGGAAATTTTAAGAACCTTCTTTTCCGCCATCAACTTCATCGTGCCGTATAGGTTAAGCGGCATTGGCACGTCGGTGTTTTTGTAGGGCGGGCAGCTTCCGTCAAACACCATGTCGGTGGAAAGGTGGATGAAGCGCGCGCTCACGTGGTGCGCGAGGTGCGCGAGGCGTTCGGGAAGGCCCACGTTCATCTTCTCGGCCAGTTCCGGATTGGCGTCCACGTCGTCGGGGCTGGAGACCGCCGCGCAGTTCACGACGGCTTCAGGAAATTCGTCCAGAACTATTCTCTGGAGCGCGTATTCGTCGAGCAGGTCAATCTTGCGCTGCTCGACGTTTTTCATGGCTGGCAGCTCGTTTTTGCCCGTGAGCGCCAGAACCTTGTGGCCGGCCTCCGAGGCCGCGCGCGTAAAGTTGAATCCGGCAAGACCGCTTGCGCCTGTGCAAAGTATTTTCATTGTTTTCGTATCGAGATTTTTTTTGCCTCTTCGCTTGCAATAACGGAACTAATGTCCAATAATCGCCCTCTTAAAATACAGGCAATATATGGAACTGCAAAATTTAGTAAAGAAGCAAATCAAGAATCTGCCCGTGTACGAGACGGGCAAGCCGATAGAATACGTGGCGCGCGAATTCGGCCTCGACCCCGACGGCATACTTAAAATGGCCTCCAACGAGAACCCCCTCGGCCCCTCGCCCAAGGCGGTGGAGGCGGTAAAAAAACACCTCGGCACCTTGAACTACTATCCGGACGGCGGCTGCTACGACCTCCGCATGGCGCTTTCTAAAAAATGGGGCCTCAAGCCCGAGCAGTTCGTGATCGGCAACGGCTCGAACGAAATTTTGGAGTTCATACCGCAGTGCTTCATCGGCGAGGGCGACGAGGCCGTGTTCGGCGCGCAGTCGTTCATAGTCTACAAGCTCGCGACGATTTTCGCGGGCGGCAAGTGCGTGGAAGTGCCCATGCCCAACCTGCGCTACGACCTCGACATGCTCCGCGCCGCAGTTACCGAAAAGACCAAGCTCGTGTTCATGACGAACCCCAACAACCCGACGGGCTGCGTGACCAAGCAGGACGAAGTGGTAAACTTCATCAAGTCGCTGCCCGAACACGTGATTTTCTGCTACGACGAAGCCTACACGGAATATGAGGACAAGGAAGTAGACCTGCGCCCGCTAATCGCGGAAGGCCGCAAGGTGATATGCCTTCGCACTTTCTCGAAAATCTACGGCCTCGCGGGCCTGCGCTGCGGCTACTCTTTCTCGTCGCCCGAACTCGCCGGCTATCTGAACCGCGCGCGCGAGCCCTTCAACGTGAACTCGCTGGCGCAAGCCGGCGCGCTCGCCGCGCTCGAAGACAGGGAATTTGTCGAAAAGAGCCGCGCCATAAACAAGGCGGGCATGAAGCAGTTTGTGGAAGCCTTCCAGAATATGGGCCTCGAATATTTCGCCGAAGGCGCGAACTTCGTGATGGTGAAAGTGGAAGACGCCCTTGGCAAATTCACCGAGATGCAGAAATGCGGCGTGATTGTGCGCCCGAACGTGGGCTACGGCCTGCCCGACTGGCTAAGGATCACGATAGGCCTGCCCGAACAAAACGAGCGCTGCATAAGGGAACTCTCAAAACTGGTGCACAAATAAAAGGTTGAACTCGTACTGGCAGTTGGTGGTGTGCTCCGCGGGGGCCTTGCTGGCATTTGCGGCGGGCGCCATGCTTGCGGCGTTCTCCTTCGCCATTGCGTCCTTCAGGTTTTCGAGCGTCACAAAGCCGAACCTGAAGGCCGACGAACTTTCGGCGGCGGCGAGGTACTGCATAGAGCACTCGGGAAAAGTCGCGGCGGTAATTTCGCTTTCGCGCCGCTTCCTTTTCGCGTGCGTGGCGATAGCCTCGTACTTCTGGTGCGACGCCGCACTTGAACTTCTCGAAGTGCGCATGGCCCTTACGTACGAGGTGCTCATCGCGCTCGTGGCGATACTGGCCGCGCTGTTTTTCCAGTACGCGGTTTTCGACCTTCCCATGGCGCGCAAGGGCCGCGACGACTCCACCTTTGCGCTGTCCAAATTCCTCTATCCGTTCTGCGGCGCATACGCCGTGTTCGCGCCGATGGAATACCTCGCGCGGCGTTTGAGCCAAAAGATTTTCGGCAAGAAGATTTTCAAAAACCCGCCGTCTTTCGATTACATAGACGTAGAGGTGATGCTGCGCTCGGAGGAGAGCGAGACTATTTCCCCGTACGCGGGCAAAATCGTCAAAAACGCGATAATGCTGCAGGACCTGGACGTCTCCGACGTCATGCTTCCGCGCAACAACGTGGTCTATTTCAACACGGACGACTCGAACGAGGAAAACCTCGCGCTCGCCGAAAAGACCCGGCACTCGCGCTATCCGATATGCAAGGGCAACCTCGACAACTGCTACGGCATAGTGCACATCAAGGACATTTTCCTGAACAAGTCGGAAAAGCTGGACCTCATGCAGCTGCGCCGCGACACCCTGCGCCTCAAGGAGACCGAAAAGCTGGAGGCCGCGCTTGCCAAACTCCTGAAATACAAGCTGCACATGGCGCTGGTCGAGGACGAGTTCTGCGGCGTCATAGGCGTGATGACGCTCGACATAGCCCTCAGCGAGCTTGTCGGCCAGATAAGCGACGAGTTCGACGGCGCGAGCGACCAGACCATACGCGTCATAGGCAAGGACAAGTACAAGATTTCGGGCATAGCGAGCCTGCACAAGGTCGAGGAGTTTCTCGACGTAGATTTCGACACCGACGAGGTTTCGACTTTCGGCGGCCTCATAACGTTTTCCCTCGGGCGCTTCCCCGAAAAGGGCGAGCGCGTGCACTTCAAAAAACAGAACATGCGCGTGACCATAGACGAGGTCGCGGAACGCATGGTCGCCGAGTGCACGGTGCAGATGGAAGAGCCCGAAGAACCGTCAATTTAGCAATTGCAAAAAAAAGAATTAAAAAATCACAACATACCGCTTCAATGAACAATCCACTCAATACGCGAAAAGAATTCGCCTCGGCCGAAGGCGGGGCTAAAGGACACATCTACAGCCTCAAGGCGCTCAAGGAACAGGGCTACAACATCGACAGGCTCCCCGTCAGCATCAAGATAGTGCTTGAAAGCGTGCTGCGCAACTGCGACGGCAAGCGCGCGACCGAAGCCGACGTCAAGCGCCTCGCAGCGTGGCGCGCGGACGTGGCCGAAGACTACGAGGTTCCATTCGTTGTCTCGCGCATAATTCTGCAGGACTTCACCGGCGTGCCGCTCCTTGTGGACCTCGCCGCAATGAGAGACGCCGCCAAAAAGCAGGGCAAAGACCCCGCGGTTGTCGAACCGCTCGTGCCCGTCGACTTGGTAGTGGACCACTCCGTGCAGATGGACTGCGCCGGAACGGACAACGCCTACGAGTGCAACCTAGAAAAGGAGTTTGAGCGCAACAAGGAACGCTACGAGTTCCTCAAGTGGGGCCAGCAGGCTTTCGACACATTCTCGGTAGTTCCGCCCGCCACGGGCATCGTGCACCAGATAAACATGGAGCACCTCGCGCGCGTCGTGTTCGAAGGCAAGGACGAGGAAGGCGGCGCGATTTTCTACCCCGACTCTCTCGTTGGCACAGACTCGCACACCACAATGATAAACGGCCTCGGCGTCGTCGGCTGGGGCGTGGGCGGCATTGAGGCCGAAGCGGGCATGCTCGGCCAGCCCGTCTATTTCAAGGTTCCGGAAGTCGTGGGCGTCCACGTTTCGGGCAAGCTCAACGAGGGCGTGACGGCGACCGACATCGCCCTGCATGTCACAAAGATTCTGCGCCAGGAAAAGGTGGTCGGAAAGTTCGTCGAATTTTTCGGCGAGGGCGCGCGCAAGCTTTCGCTCGCCGACAGGACGACGATCGCGAACATGGCGCCCGAATACGGCGCGACGATGGGCTACTTCCCCGTCGACGAAACCACGCTCGACTACCTGCGCCTCACGGGCCGCGACGAAAAGAAAATCGCCCTCGCCCGCGACTACTACAAGGAGCAGGGAATTTTCGGCATACCGCTCAGGGGCGAAACCGACTACACGAAGGTCGTCGAACTCGACCTCGGCGACATCAAGCCCTGCATCTCCGGACCGAAGCGCCCGCAGGACGAAATAGAACTTTCAAAGGCTAAGGCCGCGTTTGAAAAGCTCCTCGCCGACAACTGCAAATCGGCGGACGAAGGCGTGGACACATCCAAGGGCAGGATACGCAACGGCAGCATACTCATAGCCGCAATAACGAGCTGCACGAACACCTCAAACCCCTCCGTCATGATTGCGGCGGGGCTCGTGGCAAAGAAGGCCGCAGAACTGGGCATCAAGCCCCCGGAGTACGTCAAGACAACGCTCGCGCCCGGCTCGCGCGTCGTGACAGACTACCTCGAATCGGCGGGGCTTCAGAAATACCTCGACCAAATCGGCTTCAACCTTGCGGGCTACGGCTGCGCCACATGCATAGGAAACTCGGGCCCGCTCGACGGGGAAATCGCGAAGGCGGTAAAGGACAAGGACCTGCTCTGCGCCAGCGTGCTTTCGGGCAACAGGAATTTCGAGGCGCGCATACACGCGCTCGTCAAGGCCAACTACCTGATGAGCCCGCCGCTCGTCGTGGCCTACGCGCTCGCCGGCCGCATGGACATCGACTTCGACAGGGAGCCCATCGCCGAAACCGCCGACGGCAAAAAGGTGTTCCTTACCGACATATGGCCGTGCTCGGCGGAAGTGTCTGAAGCCGTCGCCAAAAACGTGAAAAGCGAAATGTTCAAGGCGCGCTACGCCGACATGAAAGGCCCCGAACGCTGGCGGCAGATTGAAAGCTCCACGGGCAGCGTGTTCAAGTGGGACGAAAACAGCACCTACATCCAGAACCCGCCCTTCTTCGCGGACTTCTCGATGGGCGCGCCCGCCCTGCCAAGCCTCGCAAACCTGCGCCCGCTGGCCATCCTCGGCGACTCCGTGACGACCGACCACATCTCGCCCGCCGGCGCTATACTGCCCGACGGCCCCGCCGGAAAATATCTGCGCTCGAAGGGCGTCGAAGTTAAGGATTTCAACTCCTACGGCTCGCGCCGCGGCAACGACAAGGTTATGACGCGCGGCACGTTCGCGAACGTCCGCATCAAGAACAAGATGGCCGGATGCGTCGAAGGCGGCTACACGAAGATAGACGGCAAGGGCGAAAACGTCGCGATATTCGACGCGTGCGAGGAATACAAAAAGCGCGGCGACGGCCTCATCGTTTTCGCGGGCGTCGACTACGGCATGGGAAGCTCGCGCGACTGGGCCGCGAAGGGCACCAACCTGCTGGGCGTGCGCGCCGTAGTGGCGAAGTCTTTCGAGAGAATCCACCGCAGCAACCTCATCGGCATGGGAGTGCTCCCCTTCGAGTTCGAAGACGGCGCCAGCGCCGAAACTTTGGACCTTGACGGCACCGAGATTTTCTCCATTGTCGGTCTGGAAAGCGACATAACCCCCGGCAAAAAAGTCGAACTGGCAATCAGGCGCGCAGACGGCTCGGAAAGCAGGGCGAACCTCACCCTTAGGATAGACACGCCCATAGAGGTGGAATATTACAGGGAGGCCGGCATACTGCCGTACGTCCTCAAAAAGATACTCGGAAAATAGCACCAAACGCAAATGCGCGAAGAAGTAAAATTCATGGTAAAGGTAACCGGCGCGACCGCCTACATGGCGGTCTCCGGAAGGCCCACCTATCTGAATTGCAGGTGCGCGGCCGACTTTTTAAACGCGGTGCTCGAAAAAGGGTGCACGCACGTCGTGCTCGACTTCGCAAACTGCACAGGCATGGACAGCACCTTTCTGGGAATGATAGCCGGCATTGCGCTCAAGCTCAACAAGACGGGCGGAGACGTGACCATGCTAAACCTCAACGAGCGCAACCGCGAACTCGTCGACAACCTCGGAATTTTCAAACTGGTAAAGATAGGCGAGTCGCAGGACCAGACGGGCGGCGCGAGCGAGCTACAGTGCTCGGGCAGCGCGAGCTACGCCAACATTCTCGGCGCGCACGAAAACCTCATCGAGGCGGATTCGTCAAACCTTTCAAAGTTTGAAGACGTAATCACCTTCTTGAAAAAAGACGGCGATTTGTACAAATAACATATGTTCCTCGTAGTAGTTAGTTGTGTCTGCGCAGCGCTCGCAGCGGCCGTAATGATACTGTACGGCCGCGACCGCCACCATATGATGGCCCTTCAGGACCAGATAGACCGGACCAACGAGGAAAAGGACATCGTAATAGACTTCCTCCACAAGATGGCCGAAGACATCGGCGACGACATGAGCCAGGAGAGGGTCTACAGGCGTATTTTGAGGGTTACGGCGCTCACCTGCGGCGCGATGGGCGCGTGCATTTACGAAAAGACGCCCGACGGCAGGCTGCGCGCCAGGGCGGTCGAAGGGCTCTTCCCCGCGCAGACGAGGAAAATCGGCAGGCAGGACTCGCATGAGTCGCGCGTGCATTTCCTCGAGCAGTCGATGCCCGAAGAATTCATAGAGCACAACGAGGGGCTCATAGGCGACGTCGCTCAGACGGGGCGCGGTGTTCTCATCAAGAACGCCGAAGGCGACCCGCGCGTGATAAACCACAACGACGAGGCGCTGAAAATTAAAAGCATAATGGTCGTTCCCATGGTGTTCGGCGAACACCTATACGGGGTCATCGCCATCATAAACAGCATAAGCGGCAAGGCCTTTTCGGAGACCGAATTTTCCCTCGCCGCGTCGCTTGGCGAGCAGGCGGGCCTTTACCTGCACAACACCGAGGCGTTTTCCGCGCTCGTCATGAAAAACAAGCTCGAGTTCGACCTGCGCCTGGCAAGCAGCGTGCAAAGATACCTTCTTCCCGCCAAGCTTCCGGAGATAAAAGACCTCGACTTCGCCGTGAAATATTTTCCGCAGCAGCTTATCGGAGGAGACTTCTACGACTTCTTCAACCTGCCCGACGGCAGGCTCGGCATGGTGATAGGCGACGTGTCCGGCAAGGGCATATCGGCGGCCATACTCATGGCAATATGCCAGACCAAGCTGCGCTACATCGCGCAGGGGATAAAGTCGCCCGCGGAAGCCCTCAAAAAGCTAAATTCCGAAATGACTTCTTCCATGCGCATAGACATGTTTGTCACCATGGTCTACGCGATAATCGACGACAAGTCGGGGGAAATCACCATAGCCCGCGCCGGCCACGAGCCGCCCCTGCTCTACAAAGCCAAAGACGGCGACGCCCCCGCGCAAAAGATAAAAAGCCCCGGCATGGCGGTCGGCATGGTGGGCGAAGAGCTGTTCGATTCCGTCATCGAAGACACGAGCGTCGGTTTTGAAAAGGGCGACATATTCGTGCTGTACACCGACGGCGTAACCGAGGCGGCCGACGCGGAGGGCGACGAATTTTCAACGCAAAAACTCGCCGAAACAGTCTCGACATTGCGCGCGAGAAATGCGAATGATTTGAACGACGAGGTTGTGAAGGCCGTCGAAAAATTCTCCGGAAGAAGCTCGGGATATGCGGACGACTTCACCCTTGCGACCGTCAAAAAAATTTAACAAAAGTTCTCTATAACAAACAACACTTATAACTATGGCAGGAGTAGGCAAATTACTTAAACAGGCACAGAAAATGCAGAAGGCTATGGAAGCGGTCCAGGCCGAGCTCGAAACCCTTCAGATTGAAGGCTCCGCCGCGGGCGGCGCGGTAAAGGCGACGGTGAACGGACAGGGCGCGCTTATGGGCGTGAAGCTCGACCCGGAATTCCTCAAGGAGGACGTCGCGAGCGTCGAAGCCTCTATTGTCGCGGCCATACAGGACGCCACCGGCAAGGCCAAGCAGAAAAGCGAAGAGCAGATGTCGCAGATAACGGGCGGCTTCTCGCTTCCGGGAATGTTCTAAATTTTTATAATTTTGCAAAAGCGGCGCTTTTCAATGGCGCCGCTTTTTTTTTGCGGCAGGACGACACGCGCAAACTTTCTCCCGCCATTCGCAACCGTATTTGCTGGATATTTTTGCGGAAAGATTTTATAAACAGGCAGAAATCAAAACGGAGGATTATATGTGGAAAGCAAAGGTGTTTTTTGCGGCGTTTCTTTTTGATGTCGCAATATTTTCGGCATGCGCCGCGGAAAAACTTTTCGACTTTGAATCGGAGGACGGCGGCTGGAAAGGAACATGGGGGGGAAACAAGGCGGAGCTCTCGCGCGAATTACCGTCCGAAGGCTCGCAGGGAATTTTATTCTCGGGCCCGAAATGGGACGGGGGCGGACCGATATGGCCCGCTTTCGAGACACGCGAATTCCCCAAAGACTGGGCGAAGTTCGACCGCCTCGCGTTTACCGTCTACAATGACGGCGACTCGCCAATGATGTTCAACGTGTTCATAAGCGACTCGAAAATCCCGCTGCGCGAAGGCGCGCATTTTCCCGACACGCTCCAGCCCTACGAGTCCAAACAAATTGTGCTGCCTCTCAAACAGGCTTTTGCGGACAAGAGCGTAAACGCGGCCGACATTTCGGTAATACACTGCTACACGGAAAACCCCGAGAGCCCGGTGTGCTTTTTTCTGGACGGCTTCACGCTGCTCGAACCGGGCGAGGCCGTGCCGGAAATCTCGGAAGAATACCGCGAAAAAACAAGGAAAAAGCTCGCCGAATTTCTCGCTCCGCACATAAGGCAAATAAAGGCCGAAGCCGCCGCGCTGGATTTGAACGGGCTGCCGCCGGAAGCCGCGCAATATATCAAGGCGCGCATCAATGAAGAAATCGACCGCCTTGCGCGTGGAGAATCCAACTATGCGGCGGCGGCAATAAAAGGCGGAACTATGCCGGAATGGGATTCCATAAAAAGCGTTATTGCCGCAATGCGCGCGTTCGCGGCCTCGAATGCCGACAACATTCTGCTGGGATATGCCAGCGGCATGGAAAAAGTCCTGCCGCGCGTACCCGTTTTCCGACCACTTTCCGAAACAATTGAAATAGAAGCGGCGCGAAACGAAAAGGAGGCCGCCCAACTAGTCGTCATGCCATATGGCAAAGACGCGAAAAACGTCTCCGTAAAACTGACCGCATTCGAAGGCCCGGCGGGAAAGCTTCCGGCCTCCGCTATGTCCGCCGTTCCGGTCGGGTTTGTAGAAACAAAATTCGTGCCGCACTCTGGGTCAAAACATGTCGGATTCTGGCCCGACCCGCTCATGTCCTTCCTCGACACGGTGGAAGTAAAACCCGGCGACGCCCAGCCTTTCTGGATAAGGGCAGACATCCCCTCCGGCCAGCCGGCGGGGGTCTATGCGGGAAAGGCCGAAATTATCGTGGACGGCAAAACGGCCCATACCGTGACCGTATCCGTGCGCGTACGCGACTTCACCCTGCCTAACCGCTCGATGCTCCCGCTGGCCGTCACCTTCTGCCCCAGCGACAGCCTCATGCCGCAATGCAACCCCGAATTCAATCCGGCGGAGCGCGACATGCCCACGAACCCCTCCCGAGCATGGAAGAAGCACAAAAAGGCGTGGCGCGACATGCTCGCCGGATACTGTCTAATGATTGACACCCTGTACGAATACGGCGGCTGGAACCCCGAACTCGACCTATTCGCGGAACTTGAAGAAGACGGGAAACTGGGCATGTTCAACCTGGGCTATTACGGGCCCGCCTCGGAAGACCCGGCGGACAATTACGGCATGAAGCCCACTATAGACCGCATAAGGCCGCGCTATGAAAAGGCCAAAGAACTCGGCCTGCTCAAATACGCCTACATATACGGCTGCGACGAAGCCAACGCCTCAACCTTTGCGGCCGTCAACCGCGCCGCGGAAATTTTGAAAAAGGAATTCCCCGACGTTCCGATTTTCACAACGGCCTACGACGAAAGCTACGGCACGGACGGCAGGCTTGGGGAAATAGACTGGTTCTGCCCGCTCACGCCGAAATTCGACGCCGAAAAAGCCGAAACCGCGCGCAAGGCGGGCAAACAGGTCTGGTGGTACATATGCCTCGCCCCCGTGCGCCCCTACGCGAACAATTTCATCGAGGCCGACGCCATTGAAATCCGCCTGCTGATGGGCGCGATGAGCGCCAAATACCGCCCGGACGGCTTCCTGTACTACCAGACGAGCCTGTGGAACAACACAACGCCGATAAGCTCGGGGCCCTACACCGACTGGGTCGCGCAAAGCTTCCCCGGCTACAACGGCGACGGCAACTGGACATATCCCGGCCCCGACGCCACACCGCTTGGCTCCATACGCCTCGAAAACTTCCGCGACGGACTCGAAGACTACGCCTACGTGAAAATCCTAGAACAAAAACTGGATGCCGCAAAAAAATCCGGCGCAAACCCGCAATGGCAAAAAGAGGCGCAGGCCGCACTCGCCGTACCCGCATCAGTGGCCGAAAACATGACCGAATACACACGCGACCCCGAACAATTAAAGGCATGGCGCTCCCGCCTTGCGGACCTCATAGAGTCCGCACCGACAAAATAACACTCAACCAACAACCCGCCCGCCATCAAAAGACAGCCCATACAGCCCTCTGAGGAGCGCAGCCGCGCTCCGAACATGATGCGCCGTTTATCGTGTGCGCATTGCACACCGATAAACGGCGAAGCTGCCGTAGATAGTTCGCGTTTCATACTGTATGCAAACCGGCAAATACATAAGCCATAAATAATTCAGCCATTGCGATAGCAATAGCGAAAGATACGAAACAACCAACGTCACTATGCCACGGCGCGGCTCGCGCCTAGGCGGGTGCGGGGCGGCCATGAGCCCCGCTTTTAAAGGCGTATTACAGCTCTTTTTAACAAAAAAGCACAAACAGTTGACACGGGGGGCGCTTCGAATATTTTCGTAAAAACTATAAAATGAGCGAATCTTTTGACAGGCTGGTAAGGGCGTTGAGGAAGCTGCCGGGGCTCGGCGCGAAGAGCGCGGAGCGTATGGCTTTGCATTTGGCGCTGGAGAGGCAGGACGACGCGCGCGAGATTGCGGCGGCGATAAGCACCGCGCTCGGGCGGGTCACGCCCTGCCCCGAATGCGCCGGGCTGTCGGAGGACGGCGAGCTGTGCGCGATATGCGGCAACCCCGGGCGCCGGCAGGACGCCATATGCATAGTGGAGCGTTCCAGCGACATCGCGGCGATAGAGAAGTCGGGCGCGTGGCGCGGCAAGTATCACGTGCTTGGCGGGAAGCTTTCGCCGCTTCACAAAATCGGCCCGGACAAGCTCAACCTCGCGGCGCTCTCCAAGAGAATCGAAGGCGGCGGCGTCGAGGAAATAATACTCGCGCTTTCCAATGACATCGAAGGCGAGGCCACCTGCCACTACATAAGCGAGCGCATAATAGGCGGGCGCGAAATAAGGCTCACCAGAATAGGGTTCGGGCTTCCGAGCGGAAGCCAGCTGGGATTCGCCGACAGCGGCACAATCAAGAGCGCGCTGGAATCGCGCAAAACATTCTGACCACTCAAAAAATGAAAAAACTCCTGACACTCTTCCTGTGCGCGGCGTTCTCCGGGCTGTGCCTCGCGGACGGCGCAATAGACCTTGACTCGGAAGCCCCCGCGCAGTCCGCCGCCCCAAAGAGCGATATCGGCTACGACGACGCCATAGTGCTGGGCATAGTCGAGGGATTCACGGAATACCTGCCCGTGTCGTCCACAGGGCACCTGATTCTGGCGAACGCGTTTCTGAAACTTGAAAACGAGGAGCCGCTTCTGGACGGGAACGGCGAAGTAATCTACGACAAAAATTTCGAGCCCTACACGCTCAAAAGGGCGGTCGACGCCTACGCGATAGTCATCCAGTTCGGCGCGATCCTCGCGGTGGCGTTCATGTACTGGAGCTACATCGTGAAGATGTTTTTCGGCCTGCTCGGGCGCAACCCGGAGGGATTGAGGCTCGCCAGAAACCTGCTTGTGGCGTTCCTGCCGGCGGTTGTTGTGGGGCTTCTAATTCACAAAACGATAGAGGCGAACCTGTTCGGCGTGGGCCCGGTGATAATAGCGCTCGCGGTCGGCGCGCTGCTGATGCTGATAGTCCAGAAACTTTACGGCAGGCGCAACCGTTCTACGTCGTATTTTCCGCGGATGGAAGACATGTCGGTCAAACAGTCGCTTGTCGTGGGCATACTTCAATGCGTTGCCATGTGGCCGGGCACGAGCAGGTCTATGATGACGATTCTCGGCGGCTATATCGCGGGGCTGAAGCCCGCCGACGCCGCAAAATTCAGCTTTCTGCTGGGCCTGATAACGCTCAGCGCGGCGTCGTTTTTCAAGGTATACAATGACGGAGAGGCCATTCTCAAGGGCATATCCGTCGGGCCGCTCGCGCTCGGCATATTCGTGTCGTTCGTGTGCGCGGCGGTTTCCATAAAATGGATGGTCGGCTTCCTTTCAAAACACGGCCTGGCCCCCTTCGCGTGGTACAGACTCATAATAGCCGGCGTGCTTTCGGCAATGCTTTACTTCAACATGCTGTGAGAATAGTCGACGCGCACACCCATTTCTACCCGGCCTTCGCGGCAAACGCCCCCGAAGAATGGGCGAAAAGCGCAAACGAACCGTACTGGGGGAAACTCGTTGGGAAGCGCGCGGACGGCAAGCTGTCGCTGCAGGGTTTTCCATGTGAAAAAAAGTTCCTCTCCGACATGGACGAGGCGGGCGTTGAAATTGCGGTAATCCAAGGTTGGTACTGGGAAAACGCGGCGACGTGCGAGCTGATGAACGCGGAGATTTCCAAGCTCGTGAAAAAACATCCCGACAGGCTGAAGGCTTTCGCCGCGATACAGATTGCCGACTCCTCATCGACCACGAAAATCCTCGACAGGGCGCGCGACGGAGGGTTCTGCGGCATAGGGGAAATCCACGACGGCGTGCAGAAATTTTCATACTCCGGCCCGGAATTCGAAGGCTTCACGGCAAAGGCCGCCGAGCTTAAACTGCCCGTATGCATTCACCTGACGGAAGAAACGCCGCGCCAATATCCAGGCAAATGCGAAACGCGCAACAACGCCGCGCTGGACGCCGCAAGGCGCTTTCCGGAAGTTGATTTCATATTCGCGCACTGGTGCGGCGGCAGAGTTTTCGAAAGCTGTGCGGAAATTGAAAAGCTTGAAAACGCCTATTTCGACTCCGCCGCGAGCCCGCTGATGTACGACAATTCCGCATGGGGCAAGGGCTGCGCGATGCGGGAGCGCGCGATATTCGGCAGCGACTACCCCATACGCCTTTATCCGCGCAAATTCAAAACCGAAGAGCTTCGCACAATCGTGGAGACCGCAAAACTGCATGTTCCCGAAGCCGCGCGCGAAAACTTTTTCCATTCCAACATCGAAAGGCTTTTTAAACTATGAAGGCACTTACAACCATTATCGCGTCGCTTTCGGCGGCGGCAATTTCGCTCGGCGCGACATTTGAAACCGACGCCGCGCTGAGCGGCAACATGCGCTCGGACGAGCACAACAACTACGTTGTAAAAAATACGGGAAAGGAATCGGGACAGCTGGTTCTCGATTTCGACCTGAGCGGCTGCCCGCTTGAGAACGCGCCGCAGTTCGCCGCAATCTACATGCAGGCGTTCAGCCCCGACGAAAAGCTCGCGCACGGCGGGCTGACGCTGTCGCTGGACGGCAGGGACATTTCGGGCGCGGCGGTGCACATAGGGCATTCGGAAGTGTATTTCCCAATAACAAGGGAAATACAAAAGGCCTTCGCCAAGGGCAAAAAGAAACTCACTTTCACGGTGCGCCAGAACGGCGGCGCGGACGCACAAAACATGGTCGTACCCGGCTGCGTCAAACTTTTCATAAGCGACGACAGGCACTACGAGCTTGGCGAATACATGCGCCCGCTCTGGAAGGCAGGCAAAATGACGGACGAATCCATTTTCTTTATAGGCGGAGAAAACGGCGAGCCTGCAAAGGGAAGCCTGTTCTTTAAACCGAAAAAAATAATATCCGCCAGAAGCTACGGAACGGGCAAAGAGCTGAAAGAGGGCGTCGATTTCAAGGTTGACGGCGAAAACATAACGCTCACAAAAAACACGGAAGCCGTATGGATGCCATATAATCTCATCTATAACAGCGACCCCGAAAAGCTGCACAAGCCGGGCGGAAATTTCCCGACAACCCGGCCGGGCGTGTTCATGTTTTTCACTGAAGGCGACTGGTTCCACAAGCACGACACATACTTTACCTACGAGCACGGCGGCGAGGGCTGGGAATCCGAAAGATTCGGCGAAAAGCTCGACGCGAAAAAGCTTCCCAAGACCATCGCAAAGCTCAAGAAAGGCGAAAGCGTAAGGATAACGCTTTACGGCGACAGCATAACCGAAAACGCCAATGCCAGCGCGCGCGCCAAATGCCCGCCGCTTACGGTCAGCTGGGGAGATCTCGCCGCGGAAGCACTGCGCGCCAAATACAAAAAGGCCGACATCGCCGTGTTTAACCGTGCGCTCGGCGGCAAGACGCTCGGCTGGGGCATGGAAAACGCCGAAGGACTCGCCGCGCCTGACAAATCCGACCTTTACATAATCGCGTTCGGCATGAACGACGGCTGCCCCGGGCGGGAGCGCTCAGAGGGGCTGGAATTCATCATGAAAAAGGCGCGCGAGCAAAACCCCGACGCCGAGTTCATAATAGTAACCCCGATGACGGCCAACCCGCTGTGGTTTGTCAGCGCCGCGCACGACTCCTACGAGGAGTCTGACAGGCAAATGGAGCGCGAAGGCGTGGCCGTCGCAAACGTCCGTGCAGCCCACAAGGAATTGCAGAAAAAAAAGCCCTTTATCGACATGACCGGCAACAACGCCAACCATCCCAACGACTTCCTGATAAGGGTCTACGCGCAAGTTGTTGCGTCCAAACTAATGCAATTGAAATAAAATTCCTTAAAAAACGCATTTGCGCAGCCGCCGCATTCCGCGCGGCGGCGTCATTTTCCCTCGGCGGACGGACAAAAAAAGCATTGCGAAGCCGCGGCGAATATGCCGATATATTGAAACCGATGGACAAGGGCATTTTCATAACGTTTGAAGGCGGCGAAGGCTGCGGCAAAAGCTCGCACATAAAGGGGCTGGCGCAGTATTTTGAAGGCCTCGGCAGGGAGTGCGTGATAACGCGCGAGCCGGGGGGCACCGCCCTGTCCGAAAAAATCCGCGACATCCTGCTCCACGCAAAGGAGGGCTCGGACATGTCGCCCAAAACAGAGATACTTTTGTTCGCCGCCGCGCGCGCGCAGCACGTGGAACAGCTTATCAAGCCCGCGCTCGCGCAGGGCAAAGTGGTCATAAGCGACAGGTTTTACGACTCCACCACGGCCTATCAGGGCGTGGCCAGAAAGCTCGGCCCCTACGCCGTGAAATGGCTCAATTCTTTCGCCGCCGAAGGCGCAACGCCCGACCTCACCATACTGCTCGACCTGTCGCCCCGCGAGGGGCTAGCCCGCGCCAGCACGCGCGACGGGGAAGCGTCCGACAGAATGGGTTCGCAGGCGCTGGAATTTTACGAGGCTGTGCGCGGCGCGTTTTTGCAGATAGCCAAAGACGACCCCGAAAGGGTCAAAGTGGTGGATTCTTCCGGCACGAAAGAGGAGACTTTTGAAAAGATAATCTCGGCAGTGGAGGAAAAGCTCGATGTCTAAGGCGCTGCAGGTTTTGGAAAGCGCGTTCGCGGCGAAACGCCTGCACCACGCAATACTCCTGTACGGCAGCTCCCTAGCGGGGCTGGAGGAGACGGCCAAGACAATCGCCGCCAAACTTTTCAACAGGCCGGCCGAAAGGCACCCGGACCTTTTCGAGCTGCGCCCCGAAGGCAAGATGCGCTTCATCAAAATCGGCAGCGATGGAGACAGAGTCGGCGGCGACTGGCCACCGAACACCATGCGCAAGCTGCTCAAGGAAATCAGGCAGTCGTCTAACATGGGCGGGCACAAGGTTGCCATAGTCTACGAGGCCGACCGCATGAACGCGCACGCCGCCAACGCTTTTTTGAAAACGCTCGAAGAGCCCCCGCCGGACACCACAATTTTCATGCTCACAACGCGCCCCAACGACCTCCTTGACACCATCAGGAGCCGCTGCATTTCCCTGCGCGTTGACTGCGCGAGCGACCCGCTCGACGACGACGAATTCCTCCAGTGGCTGGAAGACTACAAAAGCTGGCAGAAGGCCCTCATGGGCGGCATAGGCCGCAAAATCCAGCTGGGAGAGGCGATGATGCGCTGCTACGGCCTGCTTTCGCGCTTCGACGCGATCCTCGCGCGCCTCACCGACGAAAAGGCGGAGACCGACGAGGGCAAACAGGACGAGATGGACGAGGAAATGATGGAAGCCATGCTGGCGGGCGAACGCAAGGCCCTGCGCAAACGCCTGATGGGCGAAATAGAGGACGCATGCGTCTCGTGCGCGCTCGGCGGCGATGGCGTGCCCGCGGTAAAGCTTGCGCGCGCGGTAGATGCGCTCGAAAAATCCGCGGGCTTCATGGAGCTCAACATGCAGGACACCCCCGCGCTCGAATATTTCATGCTCAGTTCCCTGAGAATATGGGCAAGGTAAAAAAGCAAATGTACGAAAAACCGGTAATATCGCTTTCAACAAGCTACCTTCAAAGCAAATTCAAAGGCGACGGCTACGCCATGCTGCAGGAAGCCGCCGCCATGGGCTTTGAATACGTCGAACTCGGACATTCCACGACAATCCAAACGGTCGACGGGATAGTGAAAGCCCTCGAAGAGGGCGTCGTGAAGGCTTCAAGCGTCCACAATTTCTGCCCCATACCGCCCTTCGCCAGCGGCGCGTCTCCAAACCTGTTTTCGCCGTCAACAAAGTCGAAAATAGAATCGGGCCAGTGGCTGCGCCACACGCGCAACACGCTCGACTTCGCGGGAATTTTCAAGGCAAAAGCCATGGTGATGCACGGCGGCAGCCTATCGTACTTCTTCGCGCGCCCCGACGCCAAGCTGCGCGCGATGCTCAAAAACCGCGAGGACGACGACGCTGAAAACGAAGAAAAAAAGGAAGGCGGAGAAAATGAAAAAAATGAAGAGCCGGCACCGCTTTTCGAGGACAAAAAATACCTTAAGCTGCGCGACAAATTCATGGAACGCGCCAAAAGGCGCACTGAAAAAAGCGACTATAAGAACATAGCAAAAAACGTTTCCGACATCCATGAACTCGCCGTCGAAAAGGGCGTGCTTATCGGCATCGAAAACCGCGACGGGATTTCCGAACTGCCGCTCGACTGGAACATCGAAAAGCTTTTTGAGATGTCCGCAGAGCTTCCGAACGTCAAAGGCTGGCACGACGTGGGGCACTCGATGCGCAAGGAGCAGATGCTGCTCTGCAAACAGCTCGAGCTTATCGAAAGAACCAAAGACATGCTCATAGGCTGGCACCTGCACGACTGCACCGACGACGGGCAGGACCACGTGGCGATCGGCAAAGGCGTAATAAACTTCGCGGAAATTTCCAAATTCTTCGACAAGCAAAAGCACATCTTCACGCTCGAGCTCAATTACGCCGTCAAGCGCGAAGACGCCATAGACTCGCGCAAGCGCGTGGAGGACATGCTATCATGACGCGCGAAATAGACATATCAGACTTCAGCGGCATGGTCTCCTTCGACCCGCGCCGGCTGAAAAAATTCGTCCGCGAACTAGACGCGAACCTTCCGAAAAAATTCCGCGCCGAAAACGGCGTCTATTCCATCGCAATATTCAACGACAAGGACCTTGCGAAAATCCACGGCGATTTTCTGAACAAGCCAACCGAAACGGATGTCATAACGTTCGAGGGCGACCGCGAAGACGGCGAGCTTGGGGAAGTCTGCGTAAGCGCCGAACGCGCGCTCAAATGCGCGGCGTCATACGGACACTCGCCCGACAGGGAGCTTTGCCTCTACGTGGCCCACGGCTACCTCCACCTTGCGGGCATAGACGACGTCGCCGAAGAGGACGCGCTCGTCATGCGCGAAGGCGAGGCCGAGGCCCTGAAAATCCTCGACAAAAAATTCAGGAAACCTATCTTCACTTTCAATGTTTAAAACCCTCGGAAATTACCTTATAACCGGCATAGTAATCGTCCTGCCGCTCACGGTGACGCTGTTTGTGCTCGGCTTTCTCATCAACAACATAGGCACGCCCGTTTCCGAGCAGATATTTTCTCCCGTATTCAGGATAATGGACATGCCCCCGCCCGCGAGCGGCCCCGGCAAGGTGCTCATGGACGTGCTTGCAACACTGGTCGTCCTGCTGCTCATAACGGTGATAGGCGCCATTTCGCGCTTCGTCATCGGCAGGGTGCTGATAGGCGTTTCCGAGGCCGCCATAAACAAGATACCCGTAATCGGCGCGATTTACAGGACGGTCAAGCAGATCGTCGACACGTTTTCAAAGGAAAATACCGCGGTGTTCCAGCACGCGGTGCTAATAGAATTCCCGCGCAAGGGCCTGCACTCCATCGGGTTCGTCACGGGCAGCGTTAAGGGCGAAATAGCCGAGGGAATCGGCGCGGAAAAAATCAACGTGTTTGTTCCAACGACTCCCAACCCCACAAGCGGCTTCCTCGTGATGCTCCCAAAAGAGGAGATAATATTTCTAGACATGACCGTAGGCGAGGGGCTTAAACTCCTAATTTCCGGCGGCGCGGTAGCCCCCGCGGCTGCCGCGAAAAAGACCGCCGAACACGACGGAGGCGAAAACGCCGGGCAGTGAAGCACTCATTCGAATTCGAAAACGCCATTGTGGTCGGCCGCGACATGCGCGGCGAGAGTTCGGTATATATTTCGGTTTTGAGCCGCGAGCACGGGCTCATGCAGATGATGAAGAAAGTGTCCGTCAAAACGACGAGCCTGCTGCCCGACCTCTTCGACGACATCAGCGGCTCCGCCGACGCGCAGACGCCGCAAGGCCTGAAATTTCTGCGCGACTTTGAAATATCAAAGCGCCGCACCGAAATAGGGAAGTCCTACGAAGCTTTTAACCACGCCGCGCTCATCGCGGCGGTCGTCGCGGTTAACGGCCGGAACATAGAGGATTGCGCGCGCCTGGAATTCAATTTACGCCACGCTCTCGACGCGATCGCCAAAGACGCGCCGCCAGAAATAGTCCGCTTCAAATTCATGTACCTGCTCGCGCGCGGCGAGGGCTATCCCGTAAAGGAGGATTTTTTCGAGAGCCTGCCCGAAGGGAAGCGCGAGATGTTCTCGCTATTTGTAAAAACACCGAGTTCGGAGCTGCGCGAGTTCAGAAGCAGGGCGGCCGACATGCTCGACGCACTCTGCCGGTGGATATACGCGAACACCGACATATCCGAAAGCCATTGAAGCGTGCCGCACCAAAAAGGCGCGGAAACAAAAACTGAGCGCAAAAATGCGGCGGCAACACGTGCCCCCTACCCGCCAATGCGGCCTTCAAGCTTTTGGATTGCCGCCGCGGAATTTTTCACCACGGAATGCAGGTTGGTCAGGGAGAATTCCAGTTCGCTTACGGCCTTGAGCGACTCTTCCGCCTGCGCGTCGTAGCTTGTGTGCTCGCGCAGCGCGGACGCTATGTTCGATGCCGTATCGGAAATATCGTCGATGCTTTTTGAAAGCTTTTCCAGCGACTCGTGCAGGTCCCTCACCACTCCGGCGTTTGCGCGCAGCATCACGTAAAAATCGCCGGCGGCGTTCATGCCCTCGCCCAGCGACTTCACCACGACTTCGCGTATGGCGTCGATGTCGAGCACCGAAACCACTGTGCGCTTCGACATTATCCTTATCTGCTCGGCTATGGTGTTGAGCCCCGTGCCTTTCAGGCCAGCCTTCGCTATTTCGATGGAAAGGTTCAGGCTCGTTATGTTGGCCTGCTCCGCGAGCGAAGTGAAGGCTTCCGAAACTATGGTCATCTTTTCCGCCGTCTCGCGCGCGAAATCGTAGCTTTTGGAAATCTCCCCGTACGAGTCCACGGCGCTGCCCAAACTCACGGCGGCGTCAAAAGCGTCCTTGGAGTGGCTTATCGCCGACTGCTGCGCAAGGTTCAGGCATTCGCGCAAATGGACGATATTGTCAGAAACGTTCTTGTCGAATACGGCCTCGCTTTCGCTTTTTGACAAAATCCTCGCAAAGTTTTTTGAAAGGTTTTCGAGGCGCGATTTCTGCTTCTGAACGAAAGACTCGGTTTCGGAATTGAGCTTTGCCGCGGAGGCGGCAACCGCGCGGGCGGCGGATCGGACGGAAGCGGCGTTGCGCGCGAAAGACAGTATCCGCCCGTTTATGTCCGAGAACGTTGAACACTGCGTCCTTATGGAGTCGAAAACCTCGTCCACTTTGGCGGCATCCTCATCGGCCGCCTTTGCAAGTTCAAGCGTGTTTTCCGAAGCCTTCACAAGGCGCCACGACAGCAGAAGTGAAAAGCCCAAACACACGGCCGCAAAAGCCGCATATTTCAGGCAAAATGCCAGCCTCTCAATGCGCGCTTTTTCAATGCGGCGGTCGACCGACTCCAAAAGATTGGAATTGGTGTATATCCAAAGGTCGGATGTTATGCGGGCAGTGTCGGCCAAGACGTTTTCCACCTGTTCAACGCTGAAAACCTTGTCGCGCCAAGCCCTTACGAGCACCGTGTTGAGCTCGGTGGACGCCATGTTAAACCTCGACAGCGCCCCCATTGTGGCCGACGCGTCGGCATTCCCGCTTCCATAGGCGTGTCTTAGCATGGACGACAGGTCTTTGCAGTCGTCGTCTATCACCGCAGACCGCGATATAAGCGCAGCCGAATTGGATGAGTCCATTCTGTCGCTCCAGTCGTCGAAAAGCTTGAGCAATGCGAAAAAACCCGAATATACGCTTGGGAAGTTCCCCCCCGCCGAATTCGCGAGAACCGCGGTGTCATAAGCCGAGTCCGTATAAAGGCCGCTTCTGGTCATTACGTACATGGCAATTTCCGGCAGCGCATTGTGCTTGTCCTGCAGGGACGGGAAAGCCTTGAGCTGGCCTATGTCGAAACTCGACACTCCCCTGTCGGCGTCCTTAAACGAGGTGTTGCTCTCCATCTTTTCAATCAGCGGAACAATGCGCTGCAAAGCCGTGTTAATCTCGTTTTCTCTGGAAACCATATCCTTCGCGCTAACGCTTGCCGCAAAAGAGCCGTCAACTATCGCGGCCAAGTTCTGCAGGATCATGACGCCGTTTTTCTCGTTCTCCAAGGCGTTTATCGCATTCGACAAACCCACATAGTGAGAAATACCAGGAAATGCCGATGCCAGCAGACATATCAGAACGATGACATTGAGCCTGCATTTCAGAGATTTTCCCCTTAAAAACTTCATGAGTACAAATTAATCGGACGCCCGCGCTAATCAACAATAAATGAAAGCATGAAGGCACAAAAAAAACCGGAAAGCCTGCGCTTTCCGGTTTAAAAAAAACTAAATACTAGCTGCCCGAAGTGACAATGGTGTTGTCCGGGAACGGATGCCCCGAGCGGATATTGGGGAGGTTCAAGGTCAAATCGACAGTGCCCGAAACCGTGCCGCTTTCGGCGACATTGTTGACTGCGGTCTTCACAGCCGCAATGGCGGAGTGATAGAAGGGGCTGAGGTCTCCAGCATGGCCGACACCCCTAAGGGCCGTCGTGAGGTGCTGAATAATCATGTCGTCCGTAATTTCGGAAGCCTTGTCCATGTTGACCTTTACCGCAAGGTGCACGATGTCGTGATTGTCGGTGGCGTTGATTTCGATGGGCTTGGCATCTTTGTCCGTTGCCGCTTCGACGCTCATGTCGCTGGATGTCTGGCTGGAAGCCACGCCGGCACCGAGATTTTCACCTTCGCCGACCGAAGTTGCTCCGCCGGGAACGTCCTGCTGCGCGAACGCGGCCGAGCACGCAAGTATCGCAAAAATCGAAAGGATGTGCTTAAATAGTTTCATTTTCATTTTCCTTAGTTTGGTTATTTAAATGGGGTGCTTTATTTGATTGTGGAAATAAGTTAAAGATTTGCCGTACCTAATACAAGCTTTTTTTTGCCTTTTTTAGCATTAAGAAGTCCGAATTCGGACGGTATTTGTATAAAATCGGGCGTTTCCTCAAAAAATTAAATATAAAACACATGCACCGCCGGATATGAAAAATTGTTTTGCGTTGCGCGTAAAATTCGTTTGTAATGCAAGCCGTAAAATAAACCCGATACGACTTGCACACGGGCAGGTTGTTTCGTTTAATCGAATAAAAATCATATACCAAGATGTCCGAGCAAGACAACAACAAGGACCAAAACAAAGAGGTCGTCGATTTGAGCGAACTCTCAAACCTCCAATTTGCCACGGCATGGACGCCGAGCTCCAACCAGGACGACAGGGGTTCGGCGCCCAGAAAAGGCGGCAGGCCTTTCGACCGCGACGGCGACAGGCGCGGCGAACGGCGCGATTTCAAAAAGGGTCCGCGCAAGGAGGGCGATTTTGCCAATCGCGGCAAGCCCAGGTTCGGAGACCGCAACGACAGGGGGAAAAGCGGCGACAAGGACGGAAGGCCGCCTTTCAGAAAGCCCGGCGGAAAGCCCTTCGACAGGCGCAAGAGTTTCGCCCCCTTCAAGCCCACGATGGAAGTCCTGTTCTATCCGGACGACGCCCCCTTCAACAAGCTCTCGGGCATAATGAAGGAATCGAAGCGCACATACCAGCTTTTCGACATAGCCGAACTCGTGCTGGAAAAACCCGACCGCTTTATAATACTGGCGAAAAACCTTCCCGACAAGGAAGGCGCCGTAAGGCCGCTTTTCTGCGCGCAGCCCATGAACCTGCCATTCGAAAACGAGCAGGACGCAAAAAACGCCGCCCTCGAATACTACCTCGGCGAGCTTTTTGAAAAGGGAAAAATTGAAGTCGAGGCCCCCAAGGGCAGCTTTCAAGTGGTCAACAAATGCGGCATAACCGGCGGACTGCTCGGCGCGCCCAACTGGCACCGCTACGGCGAGCATCTGCGCGAATACCACCGCGAAAACTGCCCCAACGTATCGTTCGAAACCTTCACCTCGTCCATCGAAAGCATACGCGACGAAGAGCAGATCTCCGCGTGGCTCGAACAGATGAAGGTGCGCGACGTCTACAAGCTTAAAACCCCCGAAGAGGGCGAAAACGACACATTCGAAACCCGAGACGCCGCCATGAACTACGTGGCGCGCAAAATGGGCGCAGAACTTGTGAAGTCTTACGAGCAGGTGCGCATGAAGGGCTCGAATATCGCCATGCTTCCCACAAACGGCCGCATACGCCGCAATATCGAAGACGCGTGGAATAAGCAGAAGCGCTTTCCGATAGTGACCGCCAACAACCTCCGCGGGCGCCTCAGGCGCTCGGGCTTCGCAGTATACAAACGCGGCAGCAAGGGCTTCGCGTTCGTGTCGGCCATCAAGCGCAAGTTCCTCTTCGAAGGCGATTCGCTGGCCGACGCCCCCCAGAAAATCTTCGAATTCATACTCGCGAATCCCGGAGTTCCCGCCGGCGCAATGCCCTACAAGTTCCTCGGCATAAAGCCCCCGGCAACCATTGAAAAGGGCAAAACCCTCGCGGAAGAGAGCAAAACCGAAGCAGCCGAAGAGGCGCAGTCTGAACCGGAAACCGCAACCGGCGGCATTTCCGCAGAAGACAGGGAAAAGCTGTCGTCCGCCTGGAGCGAGCTTGCCTGGCTCGTCTCCGAGGGCTATGTGGTTGAATACGCCGACACAACCCTTCAGGCCAACCCCTACCTGCCCCGCCCCAAGGCCAAGGACTGCAAGGCGGAGGACCAGAACACGGAAAACCTCGGCGCGGCCGACGAGCCCGTTTTCGCAAGCAAGGCAAAAGAACAGCCCGAAGAACCCGCTGCCGAAACCCCGGAAAAGTCGGAAGCCGAAATAGCCAAGTCCGAAGAGGTTGCCGAAGCCGCCGAAGAGGAAATGGTAGACGAGGACGACGCCGCGGAAATCTCCGATGAAAAGCTTCCCGAGCCGGAAGCCGAAGAAAAAACTCAAGAATAAATTTTTTCGCAAAACCAAAAAGCCCGCTGATTTCAGCGGGCTTTTTTATTGGAATACTCCCTAGGATGTTTTCGTTTTAAAAGCGGGGCTCATAGCCGCCCCGCGCCCCGCCTAGGAAGCGCAGCTTCCATTCCTGATGCTTCGCATCGCTATGGATGTGTGTTGTTCCCCTGCCTGCCATCCTATGGTCTGGTGTGGTTTTGCCGCAATTAGAAGCATTGCCGTTCCTCGTTCGCGCAAAGCGCTCCTCGGAACTTCGGCAACCCTTCGGGCTAAAGTGCTTCAAATTGCGGCAAAAACAAACAGGGCATCGTTTTAAACACGAACACTCTTTGTATCTAGGGTTTGTCTTCTACAGCGCGCCCTCGGGCGCGCGGTGTATTTTAATATGAGTTAATGTGAGTTCTATATAACGCTGTTGCGAAAGCCTTCGAAAACAAAGAGCACAGTGTAAACCGAAAATATTCTCTTTAGCGGCATCGCGCTGACACACTGCAACCATAAGCGCGACAGCGATTATGAAGAGAGAGAAAGGTTTATTCGTAAAAATGCCCTACGGGCATTTTTAGGGCATGTCCGCGCATCAGCGGGCTTGCCCGGCGTATAAACCTTTCTGGCGAGACTTGGCTTGTTCGTCATTGCATCCAATTATGTTGCTTTAGGATATCCACTTATCAGCCATTGCGAATGCAATGCGGAAGATTCAGAATAACCAAGGTCACTATGCCCCGGCGCAGCTTGCGCCTAGCGGGGGTCTTAGGGGGCAGTAATGCGCCCCCTAATTCTAAGCCGGGCGCGGGGCGGCCATGAGCCCCGCTCTTATAATACGGCTTATTTATTGCGCGGTTTGCGCTTTGGTTTTTGCGGGGCGCCGGAAAATTTCAGTTTCAGGTCTTCGAGGGATTTTATGGTGGCGGGCCTTCCGCCGAGCAGAGTTTTTTTGACTTGTGTGGCCGAGTTCTTGGGCGCGGCTTTTTTTTCGGGTAAGGCTCCGTGTGCGGACTTTACCTTGAAGCGTTTTTTCAGCTTTTTTGACAATAGCGGGGAATCGGGGCCCATTGCCGATTTCAAGTCGGCCGCAAGGGCGTCGAGGGCGCTGAAAGGGCTTTGCCTTCCCCATTCAACGGCGCTTTTGCGGTTGTTCGACGCTGCTGCGGACGATATGCTTTTTGCGGACTGGCCGCCCCATTCGAGGGCCTTTTCCGGGGTTATGGACATAGCGCCGAAGCTCGACGCGGTTAGGCGAAGAAGATTGTCGCGCGACACGACAAGCAGATGGCCGGGATTTTTAGATGTTGAGCAGAGCTGCTCGATGAGCTCGTCGGCGGTCATGTCGGACGGCGTGAAAACCTCGGAAAGCGTGAGGATTTTGTCGCGCCGCACTATGGATATGTCGTCGCCAATGCCGTCATAGACGACGGTTACGCGGACGCCGCCGAAGTCGTGAAGCGGTGCAAGCTTCTGGAGCAGCGCGGAGCGCGCGGCCTCCTGAGATTCGTTTTCCAGGAGGGACTTAAGCGCGGTGTCGGAATGTATCACATTCCATCCGTCTACCAGTATGTGTCTGAAACCTTCCATTGAGCGCCGGCGCCGTATTGCGGAATGCCGCCGGACGGCGGACGCAAAACGGCCAAACAGTTAAAAAAGTTCAATACCGAAAAAATCGAACTTCTTTTTGGTAAGTTTTACCGCGAAGCCGCCTCCGGGAGCCATTTCGATTTTCAGCTTCCGGCCGGGCTTGACTTCTACAACCTCGTGTTTGTAGTCGCGCGCAAGCTTGCCGACGTTCGCGCCGTCGCGGATAATCTCGGCCTTGTAAGCGGCGTCCCTGTCTAGGAAGCCCAAATCGACCTCCACTTCGCGCGCGTTCCAGTCGTTCATGCCGCCGACGTACCATGTGTCGCCGCTGCGGCGCGCCACAACGGCGTATTCGCCGATTCTACCGTCAAGCGCGACGGAATCGTCCCAAACTGTCGGGATTTTCGAAATGAAGTCGAACACCTCCTCGTTGCGCTCATACTGCGTGACGGAATCGCACATGACCTGGTAGGGGGCGAAATAGAGGACGAACATCGCGACCTGATTGGCGCGGGTGCCCATCGTCATCGGGTTTTCGCCGACAATCTTGAATTCTTCCTTCCGCACGTTCGACATGGAGCCGGGAGTGTAGTCCATCGGGCCCGTAAGCATGCGGGTGAAAATGAGGTCGACATTGTGCGGAGGCTCTACCGAGGCGAACTTGTTGAACTCGCCGCCGCGCACGCCTTCGAAATTGAGGACGTTGGGGTATGTCCTGTTGAGGCCCGCGGGCTTGGCGCAGCCGTGGAAATCGACCACAAGGCCCCTTTCGGCGGCGAGGCGCGCAATGCGCTCGTAGAACTCGATGGCGGTCTGGTCGTCGCGGTCGGTAAAGTCTACTTTTATGCCGGCCGCGCCCCATTCCTTGATTTTGTCCAAAGCCGCTGCGGCGTCGCCGAAGAGGCTGCTGGAGAAAAGCCAAAGGACGACTTTCACGTCCTTTTCGGCGGCCTCGGCGATGATGCCGGGAATGTCGATTTTGAGTTTGCCCTTGAGGATGGACTCTTCGCGCGCAACGCCCGTTTCGTCGAGCCAGCCCGCATCTATAAGAAGATAGGGCACCTCGTGCTCGGACGCGAAATCGATGAGGTGGGTGTAGGTTTCCCTGTTCATTCCCGACTTGAAATCGACACCTTCAAGGTTCCAGTCGCTCCACCATTCCCAAATGCTCATTCCGGGCTCCACCCATTCGGAATCGACGCGCGCGGGAGAGGCCATCCTGTAGACCGCGTCGTTTACGGCGAGATCCTTGTCTTCGCGCGCAACGACGAATATGCGCCACGGGAAGGCCCTGTCGGCCACGGTTTTCGCGATAAACTCCTCGGTTTCGGCCGCCATCATCGACGCCCCCGATTCCTTCAGCGACTTCGGATATTTGGCCGAATATGCGCGCATGCCGCCGTCGCCGTAGGCGAGGCGCATGGCGGGATAATTGTGGAGATCGGATTCCAGCACGGCGGTTTTCACGCCGCCCTTTTCAAAAATGAACGGAAGCGTCGAGCTGTGCCTGTCCTTGAGCTCTCCAACTTTCACGCGCGCATGGACTTTTTCGAACGAGGTGCCGTCGCCGTCCTCTATATGGGCTATCGCGGGAACGTCGTCGCCGAGGCCAAGCGCGAGCTCTTCGCCGAACACGGTCATTTCGCCGCCGCCCATGGCGGACACGAAGCGGTACGCGGCGCAATCGTCATAAACGCGAGAGACCAGCTTGTAGTTGTCGAACTCGACAGTGAGCGTGTTGTAATTGTCGGGGACAACCCTGCGTATGCCGAAGGGGTTTTCAATTTCCGAGCGGTGCTCCGAGCCGTAAGAGCTTCGCGCCTGCGCGTTTGCGCCCAGCTCGCCCTTGTCGGTCTTCATGCCAATCGCGGCGTTTTCTATTACGGGCTTGCCGTCCACGGACATGGACATTGTAAGCTTCTCGCCGTCGTTGAAGACCATTTCGATCCTGCCGTCGGGGGATTTCACCGGAAAGGAAGCCGCACCGGCCGCCGCCGCGAATATGCAGGCGCACGCCAGGGGCACAAGTTTTTTGACGAAGTTAAAATACATGCAAAACGGTTATCGGCAAAACAAAAAAGCGTCAATGTTTTTCACACCGGCGCTTTTCGTTTTTTAGGGCTTGTTAAAGGCTACTTCAGCTCTTTGACATAGATGTCCCTCCAGAGCACCTTGCACTTTTTGCCGGCGTGTATCTGGAGGCCGAAGAAGCCCTGCTTGAATTCGCCCCAGTCGTAGTCCACCACCGGAACGCCGTTGAGCCATGTGCGAATTTTGTCGCCCTTGCAGTAGATGGTGAGCCTGTTCCAGTCGTTCAGCTTCACCGCGTTGCGGGCGGCTTCGTGGTCTTCGCGCGACACGGAATACTTCCAGGGGCCGCCCTCGTGATAGAGCCCCGCCGTCCACGCGCGCTTGGAATTGTCAATTTCACACTGCGGGCCGTGGACGTCGCCCTTGCCGTTGTTTTTGCGCTGGCCGCGGAACATGATGC
The DNA here is from genome assembly GCA_944391135.1 of uncultured Opitutales bacterium. Classification (GTDB taxonomy): domain Bacteria; phylum Verrucomicrobiota; class Verrucomicrobiia; order Opitutales; family Intestinicryptomonadaceae; genus Merdousia. The sequence continues at coordinate 30,103 of CALXSL010000008.1, read as the reverse complement.
CGCTGTTGCCGTGCTCGACCCATTTGAATTCGCACGTGAATATGAAGTCCTTGAAGTCGTCGCGCTCGGTGATGAGAAAGGAGTTCTGCTTCATCTCCGGGTCGGTGACGCCCAGGATGCAGCCGTCCTCAACGGAGTATTTTGCGTTGCCCGTGGAGGTTTTCCAGCCGTCGAGCGTCTTGCCGTCGAAAAGCGAAACAAAGCTTGAATCGCGCTTGGGCTCCTTGGCCGTGGAAACTTTCATGAGCCTGTCGTCGACCGCGTTGCCGTAGCCCTTCTGCCAGACCTGCTTTTCGAGAATTCCCAGCTTCGACATGGTGTCTATATAAAGCTTGTCTTCTTTCGAAATGTTGTCCTTGAAGATTTCCTTGGAGGCCGTTTTCATGAAGTTTTTGTCGCGGCTGGAAGCCAGCTTTTTGGCGATGATTTTCATCATTTCTCCGCGCAGTCCTTCGTCCTTGACTTTCTTGAAGTTGGACGCGAACGCGGGAAGCTCGCCGTAGGCGATTGTTTTTTCAACCGCGGAGGATATCTTTTTGTCCTTCCAGCCGTCCTTGGTGAAGAATTTTTTCCAGAGCGCCGAGCGGGCGTCGATGTCGCCGCGCTTGACGAGTATTTTCAGAACGTCGATGTCGCCGTCGTTTTCCTTGAGAAGCTGGGAAATCTGCATGGACGGGTTTTCCTCGAGAACAAGCAGGGCGAGATCCGAATAGGGCTTGTGGCCGCTCCTGTAGATTTCCAGTATGCTTCTAAGGGCTTCCTTGTCGGCGCAGATGAAGCGCGCGGCGTATATGGCCTCGGCCAGAATGTCGTCGTCTTCCGACGCAAGCTCGGGCGCGATTACCGGATAGTAGCGCACGTCGCCCGTTTCCATGAACGAGCCGATAGCCGCAAGCTTCGATTCCTTTGAAAGCTTCGGGAAGGCCTGCATGAGCTTCGCCGACTTTTCGAAATCCCTGCCCTTGTTCATTGCGCGGGCGGCAGGCTCCACAGCGGGGCCGCCGGCGATTATGACGGAGTCGAAATAGGCCTGCCTGTCCTTGGAAATTTCGCCGCGCACCACGACCGCGCCGACGTAATCGTCGGGCACAAACTTGAGGGCGCGCTTGGCGAGCGGAACCTTGCCGCTTAAAAATGCGCGCCATGCGAGGTTGCTGAGCGCCTCTATGGCGGCGGCCTTGTATTCGCCGCCGGCCTCCACGATTTCGCCGAGGCTCGCGCAGGCGTCGTTCGTGCCGAGCCTGCCCAACGCCACAACGGCGAACGGCGCGAGGGCCTTGTCGCCGCCCTTCGCGATTTTCGCAATGGCGTCGCCGCCTTTGCCCATCGAGGCGAGGGTGGAAATTATAGACATCGCACAGCCCGTATCTGCGCCGTCAAGCGAGCTTTCCAGAGCGTCGGCGGCGTCGGAAGAATTTACCGCAAGCAGCACGTCGCAAGCGGGCGCGCAGTACTTGGGATCCTTGAGGAACTTTTTCAACACGGGCACGGATTTGTCCCCGGCGATCGGCTTGAGTATTTCGCAGGCCAGCCTGAAGGCTTCCGTGTCGAGCGGCGCCTTTTCCATTTCGGCAAGAATGCCCGCCTCGACCTCCTCGCCCTTTTTCTTGGTTGCGTGGCTTTCGCCGTAGAGCGAGAAAAACCACGCGGTGCTTCCGCCGGGCTTGTATGACGACATGTCCGCGTAGCTGTCGGCGAAGGCCGAGAACGACATGATAAGCGCCGCAAAAAATGCTATTTTTTTCATCTTATAAATCCCCCCTTTAAATGCTGAGTTCCCACGGAGCGTGGTATGCGCGGTCGCAAAGGCGCGCCGCCTCCTCGTCGCCAATGACCGTTTCGGTTTTTGGATCCCACTTTATGGGGCGGTTCAGGCGGTAGGCCATTTCCGCCAGCAGGCAGCCGGTGTTGGTGCGGTGCGCCACGCCGATGTCGGTGGCCGTCGCGCGGCGGTCAAGCACGCTGTCGATAAACGCGCTCACATGGGCGTTGTCGCGCCTGATCGGGTAGAGCCTGTCTTCCGTCGGGAATATCCTGATGTCGGCGATGTTAATCGGGTCGCTGAAAATGTTTTCGCGCGACACGAACAGCTTGCCCTTTGTGCCGAAGAATTCGACGCCGTTTCGGTTGGAGTCGGAAATCTCAACCTCTATGCCGCCCTTGTAGTGCAGCGTGACGCTGAATTTCAGCGGCTGGTCGGAGAACCCGTCCGTAGGCCACGTGACGCTGTTGGGCACTATTTCGTCCGGCCCCCAGTTGTCGAAGCCGAGCGCCCAGTGCGTGATGTCCAGATGGTGCGCGCCCCAGTCGGAAATCTTTCCGGCGCAATAGTTCGATATGCCGCGCCAGCGTGTGAAGATCTTGCGCGGGTTGTAGAAGGTGCGCATCGCGGGCCCCTGCCACATTTCCCAGTCCATGCCCGCCGGAACGGGAACCTCGTCGAGGCTTTCCGCCTTAAAGTTCGAAGGAAGGCCTATTACGACGCGCTTCACCTGCCCGAGGTTGCCGTTGCGGATGATTTCCGCCGCGCGCTTGAAATGCTCCATGGAACGCTGCCACGAGCCCGTCTGCCAGATGCGGCCCGACCCCCACACGGCGTCGCGCAGGGCCTGCCCCTCGCGGATGGTCCTCGTAAGCGGCTTTTCGCCGTGGACGTCCTTGCCCGCGCGCACGCACGCTATGCCTATTAAGGCGTGCCAGTGGTCGGGCGTGGCGGTCGTTATGATGTCGATGTCGGGCTTGGCCAGAAGCTCGCGGAAGTCGTTGAACTGCGGAATGTCTGCGCCGAACCTCTTGGCGGCCTCGCGCAGCCCAAAGGTTTCGTTGTTGCCGTAGCCGTAAAATTGCTTGCCTTCCGAATTGTTTACGTCGCAAAGCGCGACTAGCTGGACGCGCTTGTCGCCCACAAATGTGTGCGTGTTGCCGATCCCCATGCCTCCAAGGCCGATGGAACCGAGCGTGAGGCGCTCGCTGGGGGCCACGTTTCCGTCGCGCCCCAAGGCCCTTGCCGGTATGAGCGTCGGGAAGCCTATAAGCGCCCCCGCGCCCGCAATTTTTTTAACGAAATCTCTTCTCTTCATTTGTCCCTCCGTTGCGGCGGCGCGCCTTTGCGCCGTCAAATTCTTTTCTATATCGATTGAGGCATTTAACCCGTCCCCCGGAAATCTGTCAAGGGTTTTACCGTTTTCCGTTCCGAAAAAAACGCCTCAAACACGCTCAAAATTTCTCGATTTTCATAAGGGCGTCCTTCAAATCCCTTTGCCTAAGCCCAGCAAAGCAAAAAAAAACGCGCTTTTAAACTTTTTTCTTCAAATGCCGCGAAAATCGTCCATGATTGCACAGCTTATGATACCGGATATATTGGCAGACAGATACGCGTCGGACGCAATGAAGCAAATATGGAGCGCGGAAGGCAAAATCCTTCTGGAGCGCGACCTTTGGATTGCCGTCATGAAGGCGCAGAAAGAGCTCGGCCTCGAAATACCGCAGGAGGCTATCGAAAGCTACGAGCGCGTAAAAGGGGTGGTATGTCTGGACAAAATAACGGCCCGCGAAAAGGTGACGCGCCACGACGTAAAGGCGCGCATCGAGGAATTCTGCGAACTCTCCGGCTTCGAACACATCCACAAGGGCATGACCAGCCGCGACCTCACCGAAAGCGTCGAACAGCTCCAGGTTTACAAGGCCCTGCAGCTCGTGCGCATGAAGGCCGTATCCGCCCTCTACCTGCTCGCCAAAAAGGCAGAAGAGCACAAGGCGACCATCCTCGCCGCGCGCACCCACAACGTCATCGCGCAGCTTACCACTTTCGGCAAGCGCCTCGCGGAATACGGCGAAGACCTGCTCCGCGCAATAGAAAACCTCGACAGGCTCATCGAAACCTATCCCGTGCGCGGCATCAAGGGTGCGGTCGGCACACAGCTCGACCAGCTTACCCTCTTCGACGGCGACCACAAAAAAGTCATTGAGCTCGACGAGAAAATCCGCAAGCACCTCGGCATAAACCGCACTTTTGTAGCGACCGGCCAAGTCTACCCGCGCACACTCGATTTCGAATGCGTCTCGATGCTCTACCAGATCGGCGCGGGCCCGTCCTCTTTTGCAAAAACCCTGCGCATCATGGCGGGCGCCGAGCTCGCCAGCGAAGGCTTCGCCAAGGGCCAGACGGGCTCGTCGGCCATGCCCCACAAGATGAACTCGCGCAGCTGCGAGCGCATCAACGGCTTCCACGTCGTCCTGCGCGGCTTTATGACCATGGGCGCGGGCCTCGCAGGAGACCAGTGGAACGAGGGCGACGTCTCATGCTCCGTGGTGCGCCGCGTGATGCTCCCCGACGCCTTCTTCGCCATCGACGGGCTCCTCGAAACCTTCATCACCGTCCTTAACCAGATGGTCGTGAACACTGCCGTTATCAAGGCCGAATGCGACAAGTACATGCCTTTCCTCCTCACCACCACCATCATGATGAACGCGGTGAAAAAGGGCATTGGCCGCGAAGACGCCCACGAAATTATCAAAGAACACGCCGTTGCCACGTCCAACGACCTGCGCTCAGGCGCGATAGCCGCCAACGACCTCCTCAAACGCCTCGCCGACGACCCGCGCATGCCCCTCACGATGGAAGACCTCAGGGCCATCCTCGAAACAGGCGGCAAAGCCACCGGCCTCGCCGTCGACCAAACCGAGGATTTCGTCAAACGCTCATACGCCCTCGCCGACAAGTTCCCCAAGGCAAAAGAATACGTTCCGGCGCCAATCCTTTAATGGTAAAAAAGCGGGGAATTTTCCCCGCTTTTTTTGTGTGCGACATAAATTGCGGGGCTCATAGCCGCCCCGCTCCCCAGCTTAGTATTGAGGGGCGCATTGCTGCCCCTCAAATTGACGCGCCTCCTTCGGAGCGTCGCGCCCTTCGGGTCTTTCGCTTTGCGAAAGATCTAAACGCGCTTCGCTTGTTTTCCCCGCTAGGCGCAAGCTGCGCCATGGCATAGTTACCTTGATTGTATTGTATCTTCCGCCTTGCGCAAAGCGCAATAGCTAATTAGTGGATAGCCGAAAGTTGCAGAACTGATTGTAATGACGAACAAGCCGAGTTTCGTTAGAAAAGTTTATCGGCCGGGCAAGCCCGCTGATGCGCGGACATGCCCTAAAAATGCCCGAAGGGCATTTTTACCGATAAACCTTTCTCTCTCTTCATAATCGCTATCGCGCTTATGGTTGCAGTGTGTAAGCGCGATGCTGCAAAAGAGAATACTATCGGTTTACACAATGCTCTTTGAATACGCAGGCTACGCAACGGTGTTATTGCGACATTCTGATTTGGTTAAAACCCACTCAACAGCAATGCGAAAGAACGCTAGTGAATGAGCAGGTAATTAAAACCGCTTAACAGGCAAAGTGATTAGAGAATACACTTCGTAGTATCGCGGAAAGACCGCCCCGAGGCTTTATTGTAAAAGCATGTGCATGCACATGCTTTTAGCCGCCCAATTATAAAGGGCGGCGGCAATAAAGACTTGTAGCCGCGAGACAGGTCGCATAATGCCATGTTTTTTCTTATAAAAAAATATGAGAAACAAAAAATTCAGCCATTGCGAATGCAATGCGGAAGATGCGCCTAATACAAGGTCACAATGAATGGAAGCTTTGCTTCCTAGGCGGGGTGCGGGGCGGCTATGAGCCCCATTTCTAATACTTGTTTTCTTTGGTATAAAAACTTTTACAATGCGGGAATTATGGGTATAGGTTGTTTTTAATTTTATGGAAAAAGCTTTTAGTATATTGAGGGAGAGCGGCGCAAGCCGGGCGCGTAGGGCTGTTTTGAGCACGGCGCACGGGGACGTGCAGACGCCGGTGTTCATGCCGGTGGGGACACAGGCGACGGTGAAGTCGCTCACACCGAGGCAGGTCGAGGAAACGGGCGCGCAAATAATACTGGGCAACACATACCACTTGAACATTCGCCCGACGTCGGAGCTTATAGCCCGTTTCGGGGGGCTTCACGGGTTCATGAAATGGACAAAGCCGATCCTTACGGACAGCGGGGGGTTTCAGGCGTTCAGCCTTTCGAAGCTGAGGAAGATAAGCGAAGAGGGCATAGCGTTCAATTCGCATTTGGACGGCAGCAGGCTTTTTATTTCTCCGGAATCGTGCATGGAAATCCAGAAAAATCTGGGGTCCGACATCTGCATGGTGCTGGACGAATGCATACCCTACCCCTGCGAAAAGAAGGCGTGCCGCGCTTCCGTGGAGCGCACTATACGCTGGGCAAAGAGATGTTTTGACGCTTACCATGCGCTCGGGCTTCCGCAGCGCGGCAGACACGCCTTTGCAATCGTACAAGGCAGCAATTACGGCGATCTGCGCATGGAGTGCGCCGAGCGGCTTTCGGAGATGGACTTCCCGGGGTTCGCTATAGGCGGCGTGAGCGTCGGCGAACCCGAGGAGGAAATGCTTTTCCAAGTGGACGTTTCGGCGCAGAAATTGCCGGCAGAAAAAGCGCGCTATGTCATGGGCGTCGGAACGCCCCCGCAGATTTTGAAAATGATAGCCCTTGGGGCCGACATGTTCGACTGCGTGATGCCCACGCGTCTGGCGCGCCACGCGGTGGCGTTTACGCTCGACGGGGAAATAAACCTAAAGAACGCTCGTTTTTACGACGACCCCGAGCCGCTCGACGCCGCCATAGACAGCTATGCGTCGAACTTCTCGCGCGCATATATACGCCATCTGGTGAAGGCCAACGAGATGCTCGCATGCACGCTGCTTTCGATACACAACGTGCGCTTCTTCCAGATACTTGTGGAACAGGCGCGCCTGCACATAGAACAGGGAGACTTTGAAAAATGGAGCGCCGAATGGATCGCGCGCTATGAGAGCCGGAAATACAATGAAAACATATAGGTAATCGTTATATTTTAATGCAATAATAACATATTGATATTTCATAAAAACAACAATCACTATATGCCAATATATTAAAACCATAAAAAACCATACAGCTGATTTCATTTTTGATATTTTTGACAGTTCCGGCACTCGCGAGTTCGACGGGCGACCATGCTTGCCATTCGATAAAAGTTGACGGATGCACTGGCGGAGAGCCCTGCGAAGCCATGCCGATAAACCTTGGGGAATAGTTTTTCGGATTTCTCCGAATGAACCGAGCCATTGCATTTGGAATAGCGGCGGCGTTTTCCGCCGCCATAGTTTATTGCGGCGTCCTGCCATCGGGTACGCCAAATTTTGTCGGCAACGCAGATATAGACGGACAGGCCAGAATAACCAAGACAAATTTGGCGCCGGAGGGGATTGACGCATCGCTGGATTTTTCCCTGGAGTTCAAATCTTCGCCGCAAACAGCCCCCGGAATGCTTGGCCCATACTGGCATATCCCGTTTTTCTCGTCAGGAACTGTAAAACTAAGCCCGACGCACATAAAATGGATCGCTCCCAACGGTGCGTCATTTTTCTTTAACAAGGCGACAGCCGACGAAGCGGAAGCAGGTTCAAATCTTGCGCGGAAAATAAGTTCGGGGAAGCTGCCGGTATATACCGACAACTTCCTGAGATTTGCGGCATATGAAGGCGAGAACTTTGTAAAAATCGAGGATTTAAACAACCAGACCATATATTTTATATACAAAGACGGAATACTTTCGAAATTCGGCACTGGAAAAAAAGCGAATACGACATAGAATTCGCCAAAGGGGGGAAGCCGACAGCCTTAAGGGATTTGGCAGGGCGCAAAACGCTCATGTGCTTTGAATATCATCAGGACGGCAGGCACGTAAAAAAAATAACGGTCGGAAGCGCCGCATATGAATTTGAATACTGCGAACGCGCAGAAGGCGACATGATTGCGAAAAGCCACGCAGCGGACAAATCATGCAGGCTGCTGGCAAAAATAAAATATCCCGACAAAAGCGAAGACACGTTTTCATATATGCGCACCCCCGGCGCCGAAAGGCGCATATTACTTGAGAACTTCTCTTCCGAAACGGTAAAAACCAATGCAAACCGCATGACTCAAAAAAACGCGGCAGGCGCGGAAAGCTGGGTGGAATGGTGCGAATCCACAGGAATAATCATGGCCGACAGCGGCGGCAAATACTCGGTCGGGAACGACCGTCTTGACTCGGAACACCCTAGGGCGAATCCGAATGCGGCAACACCGTCTTACATAACGCTGCAGTACGCCCCGGAAAAGGGCGGCAACCGGGAACTGTTCCATTACAACTGGATGAAACTCGAAGAAATTAAAGGGGGAGCCGGCGGTATTTTCCGTTATGTCAAAATGGCGGCCAAAGGGACCAATTATTTAAACGACAGGCGCGTTGAGAAACTCCGCCCGGGGAGTTCCCTGAACAGCTCTCCGCAATGGGATCTGCAAAAACTTTGCCACTACGACCAGTTTGGACGCATCATAAGATCCGTCGATTCGGCAGGGGCCATAACCGAATGGAAGTATTTCACAGATTCACAGGAGCTTGAAAAGAAAACCGAAAATGGGCGCCTTGTATATTTGAAAACACTTAAGGACAACGGCGACAGCGAGGAAACCGAATGGCGCAAAGGCTCCGTGGAAAAGTCAATCCATCTCGCGGCCAAAAACGCGACGGTAAAAATATCCGAGGAAAACGGCCTAAGGCATTTGCGCTATTACAAAGACAACCAATTGATATCATCAAAAACAGAGGAAATTAAATGAATATTGAAAGCATAATATTGAAAACGGCGGCATGCCTTTCCATACTCCTGCCCATGCATTTGAATGCGGCAGACATGATTGCCGTATCACCTAAGTCAATAAATGTTAAAACGATAAAAAATATGTCTAAAAAATTTGGGAGTACGGGATTCAGGGCTTATTGCAAATACACAATAAGTTACGATAAGGAAAAGCGGAAAATAACATGTGCAAATTCACCGCAACAGTTGAGCATTTTGAGAATAAACCGGATATTATCATAACACATTCTTGGTATCTTTTTTGGGCAAACAAAAATACCGCTTACTGTCCTCAAGGTCGAGCGGCATAGAATCTCATTGCAGATCGCCTAGCACCTCATGAGCTTAGGCACCAGCGCGCATGTGTAAATTTTGTAAGATCTGAACAGACCACAGTCGAAAACAATATAAAAAACATTTCAGTGAAAAAAAAGGGGAAAGAATTAAGCGATGTGCAAAATGATTTGATAAACGATTTGGCGAATAAGATTGATATGGTTCTTTCTAACATGGAAAAGAAGCATAGTATTGTACAAAAACCGATTGATCAAGAATGCCTTGACCATGATTTAAACACTGGCGCATGCACATGCCGTTAATACTATGAAAAATTTATCATGCATATTTATATTTTCCGCAATAGCTTTTGCGCACTCATATGCCGAAAACGACGCCAATAGCATCAACAAGTTTGTTGAGGCAGCGGAACAAATAACCTTAAAGTTATCGCCCGGCAATTTAAATGACGGAGTTTTTAAATTGGAAATTATCCCCGCGAGCAACAAAAAGGAAATTGTAATCAACAAAAACGCGTTTTTCCTATTTTCCGCCGACATAGTTTTGCTCAATGAAGGAGGGGCGCGGGTAAGCTCATTTAAAAATATACTCAGAGACAAATACAATCCGGATTATAAAATTTACAAGATAGGCCCAAACGGGATTGAAATGGACATGAAATATATCACATACAATGTATGCGACCATATCCGTTCAATTCGAGAGCATATAAATTCATTTGAGTACGACAGGGTAATGATATCATTTAGCTTTGAAAATCTGCTGCCAAATACTCAAGATACGACATGGGACACCAACGCGATATCTTTTACGCGCGAGGAATTCCTAAACTGGCTGGAAATTGCAAAAAGCATCCCCCGGGAAAGCGCCATGGAAGAGATCATCCCCGGTGAGCCGTGGCCCGAAGGCAAAGAATTCCCCGCCCCTCCGGAAAGTGGCAAGCCAGTTTCCCGGCAAAAACAGCCGCAATAAATATAAATGTCTGCAACACTCGCAGCAATATTCAAACGATTGGCCGCACCGCTTGCCGCTTTGGCAAGCGTTTGTGCATTCCCTGCATTGAGGCAAAGCAAACGCGGGCAGGCATCAAAGTTGTTTGCCAAATGGCACCATTTAAACTGAAAATTCCCTAAACTGCTTCAAACTGATTGACGCAGGCCAAACGGCAAAAATTAAAGCTCGCGTTTTTTTGCGTCCAAAGGGAATTCATGAAAAACAGCGCGAGGCGCCCCCAAAGCAAAAAATTTCACGGCAAAGGCCGTGAGCGGCGTAATTTTGAGCGGGAGTGAAATTCCGGCTTGCGGCATGGGCAGCCAAACAGGCAATCCCGGACGCCCATAAACAAGGCTTCCCCAAAAGCGAAGCTCAAACAAGACAGACGCTTCCATCATGTTTATTTGACGAGGCAGTAAAAGAAATGCGACCTTATTGAACCGTCAACCATCCGCACTTTCACAAGAAACATTGCCTTGCATTCCGCGCCCGTCGATTTCGGGAAAACAAACACAATGTATGCGGAAGGTTCGCCGCAATCCCGCTCCAAATGCGTTTTTCCGAACGACTCCCCAACGGGTTCAACCGCTTCAACCGCAGCCACGTATTCCGGATTTGTCGTTATTCTCATGCTTTTTTCAATGGAATCCCCGCCTATATTCCAAAATAAAAGCAAAGGATGCATTTTTAAAACGGCAGGAACTTTTACGCGGACGGTCAGTTCGGCAACATCCCCTGTATCTGCCTTTACAATTATTTTTCTGGATACTTCGCCGACAACGCCAGCCATGTCCATAGAGCCGTTTATTCTGGACGATTCTCCCTTCTTAAGCGTGCATTTCTCAGCCGAAGCCTTAACGCACCAGCATGACGGCTGAATATCCGTAATTTTCAACGGATTGTCGCCTTTATTTTTGAATGGAAATGAAAACTCGAATGTTTCGTCAAGCGGAGACGCCTTTTCGTCCACGCTTGAGTATTCAAACTGCAATCCGGCAAAAACGGCGGTCTCCAGAAGCGAAAAGAGCAGGAAAACATATTTTTTACTCACTTTTTTCGGATTTCTTTATCTATCTTTTGGTAATCGCTGTTTGCCGGCGCAAACCTGAGCATTTCCCGGTTATATCTTTCGACATCGTCCGGATTCTCAAAAAGCCTGTCGATGAAGTTTTTTGGCGGAAGCTTGTCCACCACGACATAATGGCGCCGCAGTCCGCCCCTATTGTCGAACACATCGCAAAATCCGAAGGCGCGCACGCCGGCGTCTTTCGGGAAATCGGAATCGGCATCAAATTCGACGGTGATTTTTTTACGGCACATGAGCCCGCCGGAATCGTTGAATACTTCGCCTTTCAGAACAAAACCATTTTCTTTTTTCTCGACGGCAATATTGTAAAATGGCTTTCCGTCGGAATACCTGATTTCCATGCCCTTCGGGAGCAAACCTTTATCGAGCGAAAGCATATTGACACAGTCCTCCGAGTTCCATGCGATTAAAAAACCTCCGTCCGCCGCTTTTGAAACGGCCATGCCTTCCGGAGGTTTTTTAAGGAGATCCTGCAATCGCCAAAACAGGCTCAAATAAGCGTGCCACGGAACAGGCAAATGCAAATACACGTCTTTTCCGTCGTATATCTCCAGCATATGCGGATTTACGGTGTTTGTCATGACAAGGGAATCCCCGTCGTAATATCCGTCTTCAATGTTTTTTGAAAAGTTTGTCGGGCTTTGCCAGTGCATCAGGCCGTCTCGCGCCAAAAACGTATAGGATATTCCGACGGCGGGAATGTTGCTTTTTTTCAGGTCTTCCAGAATGACGCCCTCGTCTCCGTCATATTCTTCCGTCACTTTCATGACAACCCCTTCAAGGGGATTTGCATAATCGGCGAAAGCCTCCTTCAGCAAGGACAGTTGGGAGCCTGCAAACAGATGCCCACCCGCAGACGCCGCCATCGCCATGAACGCAAAAAATCTATTCATGATGCGATTTTCCTATTCCTGGGCTCCGCTTCCGGTTCCGTCGTCTTTGCTGCGAGCAATCCACAGCCTTAATATTAAAGTCTCCATATTTATTGCCAATTTGTTATTTTTTTATTGATCGTAACAGCTCCCCGTCCGGGGAGAAAAAATTCCTTATCGTATAACTTTGGGAAGAATCAGACTTGTTTTTATATTCGATAAGCCTGCTCTGTCCGGACAGGCTTGGAACACCTTTAACCAGCTTGTAGGACAAGAAATGATTGGCGTTTTCCACAATAATGATCCCCTCGGAAAACTTGTTGGCATACTCCAAATTGTTCCACACCGTTTTTCTGGATATGCGGACTCCGCCGGCGACATCATCCACGCAATAAGAACTGTATTCGTCGGAAATTATGTTGCCGTTTGAGGATTTCCATTTAAAAAACCTGCCGTCGCCCCAAGTGAGCTTGGAAACATTTTCATTGCTTTCATATTCCATTTCGCGAACCGCACCGTCGCGGGAAATTGCGGCAACCATAGGGATTTCCAACCTGTCTTTGCCGGAAAAAACCGTTTCTTTTCTTATAAAGAAAATTGCCTCCCTGTTTCCGCATTTCACGGAGTATCCGTCCATGTACGGAGGCGGCGGAACATTCAATTTTTTTACGGACAAAATTTCCTCGTTTTGAGAAGAACACAAAGACATGTGATTTTTTGTCCTTTTAACCAGGTAAGCAAGCTTTCTTTCGTTGTTCAGCAGCGTTATTCTGCTCAAAAGACCGTCCTTATATGTAAACTCGCTGCAATTTGGGCCGCTTGCTCCGCTTATTGTAATCAACCCGTTTTTTTCTTCGCTCAATCTAAAGCTACCGTCATTCGACTGCCACTGGCCGGAGATCCTTTTGTTTAGCGGAATTATGCTCATATCCGGAGTCTGCCAGACAATACAGTTTTCGTTCCGTTTGGCGATATAGGAATCAAAAATTGAGAAGCTCCAATATGGCGGAACAAGAAATCCCTTTCTAAGCTCGAAATTTGTAAAAAAAACAATTCTGAAAGGAATGCATGCATCGTTTTTTCCCTCACTGTTTTTCAAAAGCTTCACATCAAAAAGCCTTTCGCTGTACAATACTTTTCCATATTCGTCGGCATTTCCAAGCGAATGCATGGGAACTCCGTAATCCAAGCCGACATATTCAGCCTTCAGAGGAAACGAAGCCACGGCGCAAGCGGCAAATATCAATATGATGATTTTTTCATCTGGCCTGTTTTAAAAATTTAATTTAATTTATTATCAACATATTTAGCTTAATACATTTGCAAACTTTATACTTTCTTAACAAATCTATGCAATTAACATATTTTTATGAATAATTGCTTGTTGAACTTTTTCAGGCGCCGCACCGAGAACCGTTGCGAGACTGGTTAAAAAGCTTGAATGGAAAATCGGACTGCATAGGGTTGTAAATGAAATTTCCATGGGGAGCTTGTTTTAACTGCGGAGCAATTTGTCCGCGAATCCGAAGACTACATGAACGTTACTTTGATAAAAAATTCCGCCTCGACCGCAATGGTCGGCCTCGACTTCAGCTATTCCTATACCGACGTCTACGTGCGCATACTTAAGGCGCGCGACGCCCTCGGCAAAGGATTGGAGAAAGTCGCCATTTTCGCGGAAAACGCCCCCGAATGGTGCTTCGCGCTCTACGGGGCGTGGATGACGGGCTCGACCGTGGTGCCGATAGACGCGAAATCTTCCGCGGACGAAGTGGCATTTATCATGGGCGACAGCGAAGCCGGGGCAATGTGCGTGGGCCGCGACAACCTTGAAACCGCAAAACTCGCAATCGCAAAATTGGAAAAGGCCCCGAAGCTCATAGTGCTGGAAGACCTTTTCGCCGGCGAGCTGCCGCAGCCCGACAAAAGCGAATGGGTTCTGGAGCGCCCCGAGGAAGACTTGGCGTTCATAGTTTACACATCAGGCACAACGGGCGCACCCAAGGGCGTTATGCTCACTTTCGCGAACATGTACGCCAACATGAAGGCTGTCGCAGAGGCGCAGTACTATACCGACGGCATACGCGTGCTCATAATGCTGCCCTTCCACCACATACTGCCCCTGATGGGCACGCTGGTGATGCCCCTTTCGGTGCGCGGCAAGCTTGTTTTCCCGCGCTCCATTTCCCCGACGGACATCGCGGAAGTCCTGCAGGCGCACAGCGTCGACATGGTCATAAGCGTTCCGCGCTTTTTTGAGCTTCTGCACACTAACATAATGGCGAAGATAAGGCAGTCGAAAGCCGCAAAGACGCTGTTTAACGTCGCAAAACTGATAGGAAGCCAGCGGCTTTCCAGAAAGCTTTTCGGCACGATACACAAGAAATTCGGAGGAGAAATAAAGTTCTGGATTTCCGGCGGCGCCGCGCTCGACAGGAAAGTCTGGCGCGACCTCGACGTGCTGGGCTTCGCCATGCGCGAAGGCTACGGAATGACGGAATGCTCGCCCATCATCACTTTTCCGAGAATCTCCCGCATAAAGGTGGGCTCTCCCGGCCAGGCCCTGCCCGGCGTTGAAATCAGGGTCGTTGACGGCGAAATAACCGTGCGCGGCAAAAACGTTACGCAGGGCTACTACAAACGCCCCGAGGAAACGGCAGAGTCCATCAAAAACGGATGGCTTCACACCGGCGACCTCGGCCATCTGGACGAGGACGGATTCCTATTCATCACAGGGCGGCGCAAGGAAATCATAGTGCTTGCCAACGGCAAAAACCTGAACCCCGCCGAAATGGAGGCGCAGATAAAGCATCAGTCGGAAGAGGCTCTCGAAGTCGGAGTGCTGATGTACGAAAATATTTTGCAGGCGATAGTCAGGGTGGATCCCGCCCTGGTCGAACGCCTCGGCACGGAGGGCGCGCAGGAGCACATACGCAACACCGTCATACTCCCCTACAACCGCATGACCGCCACATACAGGCGCATCATCAGGTTCGCGGTTACAACGGAAGAACTTCCCCGCACGCGAGTGGGCAAGCTCAAGCGCTTCCAGCTGGCCGCCTATCTGGAAAACATTTCGAACGAGCCCCGGAAGCCGTCCAAGCCGGAACCGCAGACGCAGACCTACGCGCAGCTGCGCAAGGCGCTGGAATCGCAGATAACCATGAAGGTGCGCCCCGACGCCCACATGGAGCTCGACCTAGGGCTTGATTCGCTCGGGAAAATCTCGATGCAGTGCTTCATAAAGGAGAACTACGGTCTGGACGTAAGCGAGCGCGACTTTGAAAAATACCCGACGCTGCGCGCGCTGGACGAATTCGTGGAAGGCAACCGCGATGCGCATTTCGAACCCGACACAAAAGACGTGACTTGGGCGGACATCATAACGGCGCGCCCCTTCCCCACGCTGCCAAAACCTCACTTTTTCCATTTCGCGTCGGTCGCGTTGTTCAAAATTCTCACGGGTCTGTTCTACAACATAGAGTACAAGGGACTTGAAAATCTTCCCGACGACGAGGCGCTCCTCATAACGCCCAACCACGAAAGCTATGTGGACTCGCTGTTTGTAATCAAGCCCTTCTCGAAGACGCAGATGTACAAAACTTTCTTCTTCGCGAAGATAAGGAGCATAATCAAGAGCGGATTCATCCGCAACTTCGCGCGCCGCAGCAACGTCATCATAATGGACATCAACGACAAGGTCAGCGAATCCATACGCGAAATGGCGCAGGCCCTGCGCCTGCACAACCGGGTCATAATTTTCCCCGAAGGCACGCGCACCAAGGACGGCAGGATAGCGGAATTCAAGCAGAGCTTCGCGATACTCGCCAAGGAGATGAGGCTTCCAGTCATGCCCGTGGCAATACGCGGCGCCTACGAGGCCCTCAAGCCGGGCGGCACATTCCCGAAGTTCGGCGCAAAAATAAAGGTGCACTTCCTGCCGCTCATGCGGGCTTTCGACAGCGAAAGCTACCAGGACTTCTCCTCGCGCGTGCGCGACGCCGTGGAACGCGAGTGGGAAACGATGGTCTAAGATTTAGTGGACACCGTTTTAACAAAAAAGACCAAGAACCTTAAGCTTAAAAATTTCGACCCGGCCGACACTTCGCCCTGCAAGGGCGGCAAAGCCGAGGCAGAAGAGCGCACCGACAGGCTGCGCGAAGAGCTTTCGTCGCTTCAGGAGCTTATCGCCGCGAGCGGCAGGGACAAAGTCCTCATCGTCCTGCAGGGCATGGATACGGCCGGAAAGGACGGCACGATACGCAAGGTGTTCACGGGCGTCAACCCGCAGGGCGTCAACGTGGCGTCGTTCAAAACGCCCACGCGCATAGAGGCCGGCCACGACTTTCTTTGGCGAATACATCTGCGCGTGCCGATAGGCGGCGAGATTGTCATATTCAACCGCAGCCATTATGAGGATGTCCTGTATCCCGTCGTGCACAAGACGGTCGACAAAAAGACCATAGAAAAACGCTACGGACACATAAATGAATTTGAAAAAATGCTCACCGACGAGGGCACGCTCATACTGAAGTTCTTTCTGCACATCGACAGGGACGAGCAGACAAAGCGCCTGAGGTCGCGACTCGAAACCGAAAACAAGCAGTGGAAGCTGAGCGCGGCAGACATCGCCGAACGCGAGTTCTGGAAGGACTACCGGAAGGCCTACGAAAAGATTTTGACACTCACGTCCACAAAATACGCGCCGTGGCACATAGTGCCCGCCAACCACAAATGGTACAGGGATTTGTACGTGATGCAGGCGCTGGTTGACGCGCTGAAAGCGCTGAAGCTCAAAGCGCCTAAACCGGACTACGACCCGGACTCGATAGAAATTAAGTAGCTGCCGCCTTTTTTTTGCGCGGCAACGCGGCTCTCCTCCAAGCGCCGGACAGCAGCCACCCTATAGAACCGGCCTGAAGCGTTTCCCGCTTAGGCGGTAAATATTGAATCGGCCCTGTCGGAATTCGAAATGAGCCTTTTCTTTTTGGAGAACCTTATTTCGCCGTTTTCAAATTTCCCAAGCCTGTACAGCACGGCAAATTCGAAATCGGGCTTTTGCGCCCCCTGCCCGCCGACAAGCTCCGCGCCGCGCCGGACATTGTCGGACATCCACGCGGGAAGGCGAACATGATAGTCGTTGCGCTCAACCTCGCCCCTGTGGAAAGAAAGCGCACAAACGAGGGCGGCGAGAATTTCCGGCGAAACCTCGACCATCATATTCGGCGCGTCGTGCGCCGACCAATATTCGGTTGTCACAACCGCTCCGCCGAAATTCCCGAGGATTCCCAGCGCGTCGCGCACGAGCATAGACACGCACATGTGGGTGTTGTTGGCGTCCTTTTCGTGCGGGAAAAACACCGCCGCAGGATTTTCAGCGCGTATTATCGAGGCGATTTCCCCGGCGCACGCATTCCAAGATTCGGAGCCGCGCTCGCAGGCGTTCATGCTTTCAAAACCGCACTCTCCGCAGACGGTCAGACCCCACCCGAGAAAAGCGCACGCGCCCTTAAGCTCCTCAAAGCGCGATATGCGGCGCAGCTTTTTAGAACCGAGCGTTACCGCCACGTTCCTGACCCTGCATCCGCATTCGGAGCAAAGCCTCAGCGGAAGCGCGCCGACAAGGCATTCGTCGTCGGGGTGCGGCGAGAAAATCAAAACCTTTTTCGCGTCGTCATCGGCGCCGCGGCCCAAAAGCCGTTTTGAAAGCGCAAGATCCTCCGATGCTAGGGAATTTCCACCTTCTATGGCGCGGGCCTCCTTTGCGAGGGATTCAAGGCGTTTGGCGTAATCGAGGAAAGACTTCATCTGATTGTAAGATAAGTTGCGCCTAACCGTTTTCAACCATAATTATCAAAAAAAACGCCCCGGTAACCGGAGCGTTTTAATTCTTTTATGAATCCGAGAAATTACCTCGAAAAGCCGAGCTTGAACTTCAAGCCGATTACGTCGCCGTGCTTCTGTTCGAGGTCAGCCGCGCCGAAGTAATCCTTCGTGCCGAAGCTGTGAGACCAGAATGCGCTAACGCAGAAAAGCTCGGAAACCCAGTAAGAAGCTTCAACGCCCGCCGTCTGGTATGTGGGCATGCCGCTCTGGGCGTTGCCGTTCCACTGCCACCACGGGGTTACAGAAACTTCATCAAGCAGCACGAATTCAACGCCCGCGCCCACGCCGTAGAAGAAGTAGTTGCCATCAATAACATCAAGAGCCGAAGCACTGCCGTCAGTATCAGTATTGTTCCACATATAGCCGCAAAAGCCCTTGGCGTAAGGCTTGATTGCCTTGAAGAAAGAAAGCCCTGTCTCAAAGTTCAGGTAGGGAACAAGCGCTACCCCCACTCCATAAGAGTCATTAGTAATGGAACCATCAACGCCATTATATTTTCCGCTAAATTTTCCTGTGTAATCATAGTTAAAGAAAGCCTGAGCGTCGAGTCCGGCCCACTTGATGTCCTTGAATGCATTGATGCCGGGCTTGAAAACGGGGGCGTTGAGCTCGAACATGCCGACGCCGCCTGTGGGGGACGAAGTTTCGTTAGTTCCCTTAATTTTTGCCTTAGTAACGTTTACGCCGCCGCCGATGCTTAGATACATGCGGCCGAGGTTGCCCGTATTTTCGCTCTTTTTGCTCCAGGCGAATGCGGAAGACGCCGCCAAGAGAATAGAAACTGCTAGAACTGAGATTTTCTTGGTATTCATAATTGGGAGTGAGATTAATGGCCCGAAAAAATAAGTAAAGATTTTTTTATAGTTTTTTAGTTTAGGCCCTTGCGAGTTCAAAGCGCCTCCCAAAACAGCGTTTTGCATTGACAACAGGCCGCCGCGCCTGTGGACTGCCGCCAGATGAAAGCGCTTATATATATGCTGGCGGGGGTCATGTGCGCAGGCGGCTTTGCCGCGCAATTTCCTGATGAAGAAGAATTCGCCAACCCTCCAAGCGAATACAGGCTCATGCAGATACCCCACTCGTGGGCCCTGCGGAAGGATTTGGCCGAGCTTGACGCGCAGATAAGGGAGTCGGGCCTCGGCGGCCTGGTGGTAGACGCCGGCACCGACGCCCCCAACGAGCAGTTCGAGCGCGAACTCCACGTGAACTACGGCTATCTGCAGTCGGAGCCGCTTTGGAACAGGCTCAACCAGTTTATAGAATACGCCAAGGACAAGGGCCTGAAAGTCTGGATTTATGACGAATACGCATATCCCAGCGGCTCGGCCGGCGGCCAGGTAGTTCTGTCGAACCCCGAGTTCGACAGCAAAATCATGGGCTCGCGCACATTGTCCGCCCAAAACGGCAAAATAGAGTTTGCACCTCTGAAAGATAAAACGCCATATTTCGGGACACTCGTCCCGTTCAAGGACGGCGCCGCCGACCTCAAGCAGGCGAAGCGCATCACGCTCGACAAGGCCCGGTCTATAACGGTTCCCGACGACTCCTGGAAGCTCATAGTGCTCGAGTCTTGGTTTTCCGACACATGGAACCTCCCCGAAAACGCATGGCGGCGCAACGGCAACATAATGGACAAGGCCGCCATGGCCGAATTCATCCGCCTCACGCACGAGCGCTACAAGGAAAAACTCAAAGGCAACTTCAAGAATATAGAGGCGTTCTTCACCGACGAGCCGCAACTCAGCGCGGTCGAAAAATGGATAGGCGGCAGAAAGAACATGCAGCCCGCCGTCCAGTGGACCGACGAAATCGTCGAACGATTCAAGCGCGACAAGGGCTACGATATCGAAACCGCCCTGCCCGCCCTTTTCGCGGACTTCGGCCCCGCAACCCCAAAGATGCGCATAGACTTCTACGACGTCTACACCGACCTCATAGCCGAGAACTTCTTCGGCCAAATTCAGAAATGGTGCCGCGACAACGGCACAATGTCGTCCGGCCACATGCTGCTTGAAGAATCCCTGCTTTTCCACATAATGTTTTCAGGCAGCTTCTTCAAAAATTTCAATTTCATGGACCTGCCCGGCATAGACTACCTGTGTTCATTCGAATACAGGAGCATGCACCCCGGCTGGGCCGACGGCGTGTTCAAGCTAGAGGAAGACTACACCGCCAAGCTCGCATCGAGCGTCGCCAACATATACGGCAAAAAAGGCGTTTTCAGCGAGAGCCTCGGCCTCGCCGAGGGAATCGACCCCCAGCGCGCCAAAGGCGTCCTAGCCTGGCACCTCGCCGAAGGTGTTACATACATAAGCACCTATACGGTGCAGGACTATTTCCCGCGCGAGGGATACAAATCCGTCTCCGACTTCGTCGGACGCATCGCCTACTTTGCGCGCAAGGGCAAGTCGGTTTCAAAAATCGCCGTGCTCGCCCCCGAAACCGCCATATGGGGCGTGTACAATCCCCCTACCGGCGGCGACTACCCGACATTCTTCGGCGAAAACCAGCAGGCAACTATGATTGACGACTGCTTCAGAAAAACCGTCGTCAATCTCCTGAAAAGCCAGACCAACTTTGAAATCATATCGCCGAGCATGCTGGGAAGCGCCAAGTTCGGCAAAGACGGCATGAAGCTCGGCCAGATGGAATTCTCGCACATAATAGTGCCAGCAGCCAAATACCTTTCGACAGCGGAAATCCGTGCGCTCAAAAAATTCGCCGAAAAGGGCGGCAGACTCTGCTTCGTATGGACGCTTCCCGAAGGGGACGACGCCGTCGGCGCAAACCCCGCCCTTACAAAAGAATTCGAACAGCTGGTCGCCAACAATAAAAACGTCTCGCTCGTCGAAAACGAGGAGTGCGACGTCTCAAAAGAATTCGAGCTTCCCAAGCAGGCGTTCGAGTTCGGAGGCAGCGACAAAATCCGCACGCAGATAAGAAAGGCCGGAAAAACCACATTCGCAATCGTCGCCAACCCGCAGTCCTCCCCCGTCGAATTCGAGGTGAAAATAAACCCAAAGGCCAAATCCTACAAAATATACGATCCCGAAACCGGCCTCATAACTGACCATCCCTACGACGGCCCATTTAAAATACAACTGCCGCGCGACACCGCCACAATTATTACAATTGAATAATAATAGAGCGCCTCAAATGAGGCGCTTTTTTGCTTTTAAATGCGAGGCTCATGGCCGCCCCGCACCCCGCCTAGGCGCGAGCCGCGCCGTAGCATAGTGACGTTGTGTGCTTCTGAATCTTCCGCATTGCATTCGCAATGGCTGAACTATTTATCGCTCATGCTTTTTTATAAGAAAAAAACGATGAAATGCGACCTGTCTCGCAGCTACAAGTCTTTATTGCCGCCGCCCTCTATATTGGGGCGGCTAAAAGCCTCGGGGCGGTCTTTTCCCGATTCTACGAAGCTTATTTCTAATCTCTATACTTGTTAAGCAATTTGATTACCTGCTCATTCACTAACGGTCTTTCGCATTGCTGTCGAGTGAGCTATGACTAATTCCGAATGTCACAATGTCACAATAACACGGTTGCGAAGCCTGCGAAAACAAAAAGCACTGCGTAAATCGAAAGGATTCTCTTTGGCGGCATCGCGCTTACACACTGCAACCATAAGCGCGAAGCGATTATGAAGAGAGAGAATGGTTTATCGGTAAAAATGCCCATAGGGCATTTTTAGGGCATGTCCGCGCATCAGCGGACTTGCCCGGCCAATAAACATTTCTTACGAGGCTTCGCTTGTTCGTCATTACTTACAGTTCCTCTAACACTAGCTATCCGCTAATCAGCCATTGCGAATGCAATGCGGAAGATTCAGAATAACCAAGGTCAATGAGGAACGGAGTTCCGAGGTGCAGGCGTGCCTGCTAGCGGGGGTTTTAGGGGGCAGCAATGCGCCCCCTAATATAAAACACAAAAAAAGGGCGCAAAATTGCGCCCCGGTAAATTAAAATCAGTTCAATTTGATTTTGGGTTTGTACATGTCGGCGGGTGTAAGACGGCATTCTTTTATCATCTTGATGGGATATTCGAGCTTGCCAAAGTTCGAGTTGCCGTTGTTGCTGCCGAATGTGAATTTCACGCCGCGTTCCTTGGCGGCGAGGATAAATTCCTTGTCGGGGGTGTTGTAGAGGTTGCCTATTTCGAGGGCCATGCCGCCTTCGACGAGGGCGTTGAGGACTTTTTCGCGGCGCTCCTTGGTCCAGAGCTTTTTGGCGTTGGGCTGCATTACGTCGGGCAGGTAGAGGGCGTTGGCGTAGACATCGGCCGGTTCCTTTACGACACCGCAGATTACGTCGACGATTTTGTCCATGTAGGCTTCCTCGTCTTTTACGTCCACTTCTTCCTTGATCCATAGGTGGACGCGCTTGCCGTTGTCGTCGGTGAAAGTCATGCCGTCGGTGAAAACGTAGTCGAATTCGGCGCGGACTTCAGGGGAAAATGTCGTGACCCATTCGCGGCCCTCGGCCTGCATGGCGAGGATGAACGGAAGCGAGCGGTGGGTCTTGAGGTACTCCATAACCTGCGCGTCGTTCTTTATGGGGAAGTCTTTGCCGCAGTTGGGGGCGAGGGCGTAGTTTATGCCGTAGCGACGCGACTGTTCGAGAGCGGCTTTGTCGTTATTGGCGAGGTCGCCCTTGAGGTGCACATGGTAGTCGAGCACGGGAAAGTCGGCCTGATGAAGCTTGATAACGTCGTCCTTCTGTTCGTCGATTGCGTTTTCGCGCTGCTTGGCGACATTGGCGTTTTCGGGGAGCTTTTTGAGCTGGAAATCTTTCAGCTGGATGAGGCCGTCGCTCACATTTGCAAAGGCGAAAGTTCCGGAGGAAAGCACGGTGTCCTTTTCGACGGGAAGCCTGAACGGTTTTTCCGGCTCGATGTAGTCGGCCACCAAGGTGTCGCCAACCCACACTTTGACGTTCGCGCCGTCTACAGTAACCTTGAGGTCGAACCATTCGCCGTCCTGCGCGAGGCTCTTGGCAAGGTTGCGCACGGTCATTATGCTGCCGGTCATGCGCCACCAGATGGGGTGTTCGAGGTCGTTGTTTATGGCGATTTTATAGCCTTTCACAAGGGAGTCGTCGGTATGGAACGCGAGAAAGCCCTTCCCGCCGGAAGCGGTTTTGGCCTTAACGGAAAGCTCGAAATTTTTGTAGTCGGGGGCGCTTTCGCCGCCGGAGAGGACTATGCCCGAGCCTTCGCCGGAAAGCGTTATGGTATCGCCGCTGACGCGGACGTCGCCCCTGCTCTCCCATTTGGGAGCCTCGGATTTGCCGAACGAGCACGCCGCGGCGGCCGTCAAAAACAACAATACTGAAACAATTTTTTTCATAAATATACAATTAAAGATTAACGTTCGCGCTTCGGAAAGCGCGCCCTTTTCAGCCAATATGGATTTGCAAAAGCTTTGCGCAAGCCAAAAAAAGAGCGCGCGGCTCCGAAGGGCCGCGCGCCTGTTTCAAACCTTACAAACCGATAATCAGTCCATATTCGAAAGCGCCTCTTGCGCGACGCTTGCAAAGGTTCCTCCCATGGGGTCTTCGGACACCGCCTTTAAAACGGCCTTGGCTTCGTCCGGCTTGCCGTTCTGTTTGAGGGCCATGCCCAAAAGGTAGCCGGCCAGCGACTTGTAAGTGTAGGCGAGGGAATTGTCTTCGTAAACCGCCTTCAGCGCGTCCATCCCGGCCTGCGTGTCGCCGGAGGCGTATGCGCTAACCGCGGCGCCAAGCGATGCGCGGCCTTCAAGTACGGTCTTTTCAAGCTCCTTGACGGCCGAGGAATAAAGCTCCCTAGCTTCGGCGTATTTGCCGGCCTTGTAGGCGTCGTCGGCGTTTTCCAGAAGGGCGACCCCCGCAAGCGCGGTACCGGCGTTCTGCGAGGCGAAAGCGGCGAGTTCGTCGGCATTCGCCGCGTTCATATAGGATGCCGCTATGGCCTTTTTCTGCGAGTGCGAGAAAGCCTTGTAGCCCTGTATGCCAACCACGATTACAAACGCGGCGACTATTGTGAAAATGACAAAATTCCTGTTGCGTATCCACCAGAGCCACACCTTGTCTTCGAAATCCGCGCCTTCGAAATCCTCGTCAACAACCTGAACGTTGCGCTCGTCGGCGGACGATATTGCGGAGCCGACGTCCTCCATGCGCGTAGGCCTGTTTTTCGCGCTGTTCTGGGGGCCTTTTCTGAATTTGTTATCGCTCATACTGAAATTGATAAATATTTAAGGGCTTAAGGAAATCACAGTTTGCCGCCGCAATCAAGTTTTTTTGATTCCACCGGGATTTTTGGGCGCATGACAATTAATCGCCGCACGCGAGGAACATGCGGCGCGCGCGGCAGTCTAAAGAGCTTGCATTGGGGGATTTTTTCAATTTGATTGTTATAGATGGAAAATAAAAAGGCAATTGTCATCGGAGGTGGCGTAAGCGGGCTTTCCGCGGCCATCGGTCTGAAAAATAGGGGGTTCGACGTAACCGTGCTCGAAAAGAATCCGCGCGCCGGCGGCGTTATCGCGACCGTTTCCAAAGACGGTTTCAAGGCCGAAAGCGGCACGAATTCCGTGATGATACAAAGCCGGAAAACGCTGGATTTCATCGACAGCCTCGGGCTGAAGGACAGGATTGCCTATTCCAAACCCGTGCAGAAAAAACGCTATTTCGCAAGGTACGGCAAAATCCGCGCGGTGCCCACGGGGCCCTTTGCCTTTCTGTTCACGCGCCTGTTCACATTCTGCGGGAAAATCCGCATGCTCATGGAGCCGTGGGTTGAGAAGGAAGACCCGGAATCAGACCCGAGCGTTAGCGAGTTCGCGTGCCACAGGCTGGGCCGCGACGGGCTCGACTACG
Source organism: uncultured Opitutales bacterium (assembly GCA_944391135.1). Classification (GTDB taxonomy): domain Bacteria; phylum Verrucomicrobiota; class Verrucomicrobiia; order Opitutales; family Intestinicryptomonadaceae; genus Merdousia. The sequence goes on along the minus strand of CALXSL010000008.1, from coordinate 5,378 downwards.
CCCTAAACCCGCTGATGGCGGGCATATACGGCGGCTCCACCGACAAGCTTTCGATACGCCACGCCTTCCCGCCCTTCTGGAACCTCGTGCAGAAGTACGGCTCCATAATAGGCGGCGCAATGAAGTCGATGAAAGAGAAAAAGGCGGCGGGCAACATATTCAAGCCGATGGTCATCTCCTTCAAGGACGGCATGGGAGAGCTTATCTCCACGATGGAAGAAAGGCTCAAGGGCGACATAAAATACAACGCCAAGATAATTTCGATAGACATGGCCGAAAACGGCTGGAACGTGGAATGGGGCAACAAGATAGAGGATTCCGCCGACATTTACGACGCGCTCGTAATAGCGGTGCCCTCCACCGAGCTTAACACCCTTCCCCTGCCCGGCACGCTCAGCGCGATGCTCGCGCCGCTCAAAAGGATAGAGTACGCGCCCGTGGCCACATACACCCTCGGCTTCCGCCGCGAAGACGTGGGACACAAGCTCGACGGCTTCGGCGTGCTGATTCCCGAAAAGGAAAACATGCACATCCTTGGCTCGCTTTTCCAGTCCACGATTTTCGACAACCGCGCCCCCGAAGGCTGCGTAACCCTCACAAACTACGTGGGCGGAATGCGCAGCCCGAAGCTCGCGCGCCTCGGCGCGGAGGAGCAGGAAAAACTGATAATGGAAGACTTAAGAAAGCTGCTCGGCGTAAAGGGAGAACCCGTGTTCAAACAGCGCTTCTTCTGGGAGCACGCCATTGCGCAGTACAATGTTGGCTACCAGGAATTCCTCGACCTCATGGACAATGTTGAGGCAGAGTTCCCGAGCCTCGCGCTCGTCGGCTCGTACCGCAACGGCGTCGGGGTGAGCTCGTGCATAGAAAACGGCCTTGCGGCGGCCGCAAAAATTTCCGCCAGAGTTTAAAAAAGTGGCAAGAATGGACATAATCGTAAACCTCGGAGCCCCCGAAGACCTGACGGCGGAGGCGGCCTCGAGGTTTATACGCGAATTCCTGTCCGACCCCTGCGTCATTTCCCTGCCCTACCCGATGCGCAAATTCATAGCGTCGATGGCGGCCAAAAAGCGCGCCGCAATTTACGCCGAAATGCTCAAGGCAATATGTGTGGACGGGAAACACCCCTTAAGGCACTACACTGAATCGCTCGCGGCGAAAGTGTCGGCGGCCTCCGGCCACATGACCGTGGCCGCGTACAGGTACGGCGCAAAAAACCTAGAGGAAACCGTGAACTATGCGCGCGAGTACGGCTTCGACGAATTCTGCTTCATACCGATGTTTCCGCAAAACGCGTTCTCGACAACGGTCAGCGCGAAGCGCGAAATCAAGAGGCTCATGCGCCGCCGGGAACGCTGGAAATTTTTAAGCTCATATTGCGACCACCCGCTTTACATAAAGGCGCTGGCAAAGTCGCTGGAACCTTTCCTGGGCAAAGTGGACGCAGTCGCGGCGACATTCCATTCCGTGCCGGTAAAGCACACGAAGAAAACCCCATACGTGGCCGAGTGCCAAAAGACGGTGGAACTTTTGAAAAAAGAGACGGGCTTCGACAATATTACAATTGCATGGCAGTCGAAATCGGGTCGCGGCGACTGGCTCGGACCCGGCGCGGTCGAAGTGGTGAGAAAAATGGCGAAAGACGGGCGCAAAAACATAGCCGCAATCTGCCCGGGCTTCGCGTGCGACTGCACCGAAACCGTCGTCGAAATCGGCAGGCTCCTGCGGCAAGAATTCGCGGGCGAGGGCGGCGGCGAAATGTTCGTGGCGCCCTGCCTAAACGACAGCGACGCGCACGCGGAACTCTTTGTAAAACTCTTTCAGGAAATGTAAATGGAAACGGCAATATTATTTCTTGCGGCGGGTCTGGCCTACGCGGTTTCATTCGGAATCGCGTTCACGGGCAAACCCGACACCGGCAGGATAAGGGTCTCTTTCCATGTCGCCCTCGGCGGCTTCGCCGCGCACACCGCCGCGATGGCGCTTCGCATTTGCGAAATAGGCGGAATGCCCGTGGGCACATCTTACGACCTACTCGAATCCATAGCGTGGATGTTCGTGCTCGTGCAGCTTCTGTGCGCGGGGGTATTCAGGCTCAACCTCGTCGGGATTTTTTCGATGCTGCCCGCGGCCGTCCTCACCCTGCTGCCGCTGGGTTGCCCGCTGTTTATAAAAAGCCTCGAGGGCCCCGCGCGCCAGTCGGCGCAGTTCGCGGGCACTCACGCCGCACTCGCGGTAGTTTCGTACGCCTTCATAATAGGCGCGGCCATGATGGCGGCGATGTACGTCTGGCAGAAAAGGTCGCTTCAGAAGAAGTCGAACGGCAGGCTGGCAAAAATGCTTCCGCCGCTCGACGCCCTCGCGCGCGGCCAGATTACGATGACGGGCGGCGCGGCGATACTAATGGCAAGCTCCCTCGCGGTCGGCGTGCTAGCCGCCTTCCACACCGAGGCGATCGGAACGATGATGTACCTGAAATTCGCCGTGGGCGCAACCGTATTCGTGATGGTGGGCATTCTTTACCTTTGCGCCGCAACTGAAAAACTTGGCGGGTCAAGGCTCGCATGGAACACAATCGGCATGGCGGCCGCAGCGCTGCTTTTGCTTATACCGATAGAGCTAGGAACAATTTTAAAATGAGAAAAGAACTATTCCCCGAAATGATAATAGCGCTGATGCGCGGCAAAGACTACGTTCCGCTTACGCTGTTCGAGCTCTCCGCGAAACTCGGCCTCGAGCGCAAAGACAACCCCCGCCTTAAAAAGCTCCTCGCACAAATGCTCAGCGAAGGCAGCGTGGCGAAAGTCAAGGGCGACAAATACGGGGCGTCCGCCGACCTCGACCTCGTGGGCGGCGTAATCGACTTTCGGCAGAGCGGCTGGGCATTTCTGCGCACCGACGGCGGAAGCTCGGCGCAAATTGAGATACGCCCCGAAGACACGGGCGTGGCGCTCAACGGCGACAAGGTGCTCGCGCGCATACTACACGCGAACGCCGACAGGTGGGGCGACGGCGCGGGCCGCAGGCGCGGCAAAAAGCCTAGCAAGCCCGTCTTCACGCATGAGATGGCACAAAAGAAGCGCGCGAAAGTCATAAGAATACTTGAGCGCAAGACCGACAAGATGGTCGGCACGCTCAAGCGCAGCTACAATTTCTGGCACGTGGTGCCCGACGACCCGCGCTTCTTCTACGACGTGCTCGTCGAAGACCCCGCAAAGAGCACCGCTTTCCCCAAGCCCAAGGACGGCGACAAGGTCATCGTCAGGCTAAACGAATGGCGCCAGCGCCACATAAACCCCTCGGGGGTGGTGGTCGAAAACCTCGGCGAAAGCCACACGGCCATGGCCGAATACAAGGGTATCCTGGCAAAGTACGACCTTTCCGAAACCTTCCCCGACGCGGTCCTCAAGGAAGTGGGCGACATTCCCGAAGAAGTCTCTAAAAGGGATATCGACGGCCGCCTCGACTTGCGCGGCGAATTCGTAATCACGATAGACCCCGAGGACGCCAAGGACTTCGACGACGCAATTTCCATAAAGCGCGCCGACACCGGCGGTTGGGAAATAGGCGTGCACATCGCCGACGTCTCGTACTACGTGCGCCCCAACAGCCTCATCGACAAGGAGGCCCGCGAGCGCGGCAACTCCACCTACCTCGTCGGGACCGTCATACCCATGCTCCCCTTCGAGCTTTCGAACGGCGTGTGCTCGCTCGTCGAAGACAAGGACAGGCTCGTCAAAAGCGTGTTCATGACCTACGACGCCGGCGGCGACTGCAAGGGCGTGCGCTTCGCAAACTCCGTAATCCGCAGCGTAAAGCGCCTCAGCTACGAGCAGGCCCACGCCTTTATAACCGAAGACGACCTCGAAAAAATCGCGCAGATAAACCCGCCCGCCGACTACGAGACAGCGTACACCGGCAAGCCGCTTTCCGAGCTGAGCCGCAAGGAAATGCAAACGTTGCGCACGCTGCTTAGGCAGTTCTGGTCGGTGGCTTCAACGCTGCGCCAGAAACGCATGCGCAAGGGCAGCCTCGACCTCGACATGCCGGACTTTAAAATCTTCGTCGACAAGGACGGCTATGCCGACCGCATCGTAAAGGAGGAATACAACGAGAGCCACCAGCTTATCGAGGAGTTCATGCTCGCCGCCAACGAGGCCGTCGCGCGCGAACTGTTCTCACACCACATACCGTACATCTCGCGCGTGCACGAAGACCCCGACCCCGAAAAGCTAAACGAGCTCCGCGACGAGCTCGAGTCTTTCGACATAAAAGTCGGAGACCTTACCTCGCGCCGCGAAGTCATGCGCCTGCTCGCCGTAATAAGCAGGCACCCGCAAAGCTACATACTCAAAACCAAATTCCTGCGCAGCCTAAAGCGCGCCAACTACAAGGCTTCCCCCGACGGACACTACGGCCTGAACAAGGTGTACTACGCGCACTTCACGTCGCCCATACGCCGCTACGCCGACCTCACCGTACACCGCAACCTCAACTTCCTTTTCAAGGAAAAGAACATGCCCTATGCGCCGAAAGGCAAAGTGACGCTGGCCACCAAAGCAATGCTCGACCATACCGCCGAGCACATCTCGCGCACCGAGCAGAACAGCGCCGAGGCCGAAAGGGATTCGCGCAAAATAAAGCTCATGGAATACTTCGAGCGCAACATGGACAACGGCATGCAGTTCGAGGCCGTAATAACCTCGCTCTCCAACCACGGCTTCTTCGTGGAGCTCACCGAGTCCATGGCCTTCGGCTTCGTCCACATCCACTCCCTGCGCGACGACATCTACCACCTCAACGACGCCGCCACCGAACTGCGCGGACGGAAAAGCGGCCGCATAATAAAGATAGGCGACAAAATACAGGTTGAAGTTGAGGCCGTAGACCGCTTCAAGCGCCAGATAGACTTCCGCATAGCCGGCAGCGACGACCTCCCTCAGCGCCCGCTGCAGCAACAGCAGCTGAAGCAGAAAAAACAAAAAGGCGGCAAGCGGAGAAGAAACAAGTAATACAAAAAGGAACACGCAGGTGTTCCTTTTTTGTTCCGTGATTTTAAAAGCGGGGCTCATAGCCGGCTTGGCATTGATAAGCGCATTGACTCGCACCCCCTAGCGGGGGCCGTTTGTGCTCGCTCGCACAGTGGTGCTCGTCTCGGCGCTCGCTTTGCTCTGCTATTTGCCTTCGGCAAATCCACTCACGGCGCCTTCGCGCCGTGAACGCCCTTCGGGCAATTTTGCTTCGCAAAATTGTCGTATTGTACTCGCATTTTCTCACGAAAATGTCTCGCCCTCCGGGTGACGGCTGCGCCGCCATACTTCCCCTTCGCCTTTCAGGCTAATGTTGTACTCGCATTTTCAGCAGAAAATGTCTCGCCC
>CALXSL010000007.1 GCA_944391135.1 uncultured Opitutales bacterium | reverse complement strand
TCTCTTTTTCTAATCGTTTTCCTTCTTCTCTTATCCCCTCTTTCTTCCTCATCCCACTGAGTTTGACGAAGAGCGGTTATTTTTACCCCTTGGATGGAGAGCGCAACAAGTTATATCCCAATTTGTTAAGAAAATCTTTATTGTTGATATTCGAATGATATAAAATTTATGCCATGAACGCTTTTATCCATTCCTGTATAGGTTTACGCCTCAACAAATCCCATACGGCTTGATTATCGTATGACTGAAGGCATGACCGACATGAGTTGCTGCAATCCATTTTACAATCCAAACGATACTCGGCAGCCTTGAGAATTTCTTTGATATCGTGCATTTGTATCAATTTGCAATATCCAGCACCCCCAGGAACGTTATCGTATAAAATAATCTCAGGATATCCGTTTAATAATCTGTACGTACAACTTATTTCTTTAATATCGATTTTTATAGTTGCTGCGGCAGCCATTCTAATTGTTTCGACCAATGTTATGCACATAGATTCAAGCCATTGTGAAACTTCTTCTTGGGGAAGATCAATTGGTGGTTCGGGTAAGGACTTTTTAAACCTGATTTGTAAAGTATCAGTCTGATATATGTGAGCAAGATCCTCCGGATACCCATTGTTTTCCCAATGTTTTTGGCAATTTTCTCCGAATGGAGTCTTATGTTTATTTGCTTTAACTTTAGCTAATTCTCCCCTTCGGACAGCTTTTGCATAACCACAACTACAACGCAAAAAGCCTTCTCCGTGTCCTTTATTGACTATGAACATTTTCCCTTTGCTTGAATCTTGATACGCCCAAGTGATTTCAGGAATTGACGTTTCCTCAAACTTTGAATCTTCTGCGCCGTCCAACAATTTGGATTCTTGCGATAAGGGTGGTTTTAACCTTGTTAAGCCCGGATCATCCCCATAGGGCTTTTCTAACGACGTAACAAAACTTTTGGGCTCCAAAAAAGCCCTTACGTCTTTTTTTGATATATTTTGCTTGCATATAGAGCAGAACTGCGGAACATCATCTTTCGACTCGTAAATTTCAACATTTTTACAGGTCGGGCAGAAGAAGTAAAAACGTGTAGCCATAAAATGTTTTGGATAATGCCCAATCCCGTAAGATTCCCATATTCGGCCGTCCGCAATAACTCTTGCTCCCGGGGCATATTCTGAAATACCTAAACGCGCATCTCTGTTAAGTTGTATATCCTGTTCCCAAGGTGACGCTTTCTTTTTCGAGGTCAATACTTCCAATTGAATGTTGCTAGTCGGGAATGAATAGCTTGGGATTAATCCCATTTTGGGAAATTGATCGATTAATAGTTGGCTTGTCCACTCAGTACATTTTTCATCCCAATAAAATGCCTTTTTATCTCTATTATTCCAACATTCGTTCGCTTTCCCTGTGTAAAAACGCCAACGATCTCCATACCATTGGGCGCAATCATTAATCTTTTCTGTAATTGAGTTAACAAGTTCTTTTTTCTCTTTTTGAAGTGAAGCCGGTAAGGTTTCTGACAACTTTAGCGCCTCATTTACAGCTATTGCGCCGTCTTCTGATTTTATCCATTCTTTGAATGATTTAAGGAAGTTATCTTCCTTTTCCTCTGAAAAATCGGCACCGAAGAAATCTCCGAGTGTAGGAGAAGAATACTTTTCGTCTATAGATAAGTTAGCAGCCATATATTTAGACAATATTATTGAAAACTGATGTCGCTCAAACAGCTTTGTATTGTCTAAATGTACGAATGGCGTAGCTGGTTCTTGCGTCAAATATTGTTCAACATTGCTATATTCACTTTGATCGTAATTACGATTTCTTGCGATTGTAACGCAAATTGGCGCAGCTTGCGCTCTACGTCCCGCACGTCCAGTTCTTTGTTGGTAATTTTGAATTGTGGGAGGAATATTCCTGCAAACGACAGCTTCAAGCTCTCCAATATCCACGCCTAATTCCATTGTTGTAGAACAACTGAGGATACTAATATCTCCATTCCTAAAACGACGTTCAACTCCTTCTCGTTTACTATTGTTAATTGCAGCAGTATGCTCCTTTACAATCTTACTGGCATATTCTCCATCTTTTGCCAAATATAGACGCATATGATGCTTTTCTTCAAATTCCGCAGCTCTATGTTTTGCATCAAGAACCTTCAAGGTTCCATTGCAATTAAAAGCGCCACATTTATCTAGCACATTATTAAAGCTTCTACGCCCGCATCCATTACAAATGAATATATCATCTTTTGTGCCATCTGCTATTGTAAAAAGCTGCGGATCGAGCATAGAACCCTTATTGTCGGTTTTTATAATCTCTGCCGATTTTAATGATTCATAGGCCGCAGTAAGAATATCGACTACAATATTTTTATCTTCTGGATTGTTTAATATCTTTTCGATGAAGGCACTCCTACGATTTCGGAGAAGTCTCCCATTCTCAATATTAGGGATCCAGCTAAATTTAGCTTTTTCAGATTTATGAAGGGAAAACTTCAGATTATCAGAAACAAAATACTCGCCCCAAATGTGTTTATCAGAAAGACTGACATTCCCCAAATGCGTAATACAACGGCATCTTCGAACTGACTCCAATAAAGTATCCAAGATCGTATCCGAAAAATGTCGTATATTTTCCGGCAATGCGTACGAAAAAGATTCAGACGCTTCATGAAACTTTTGAGGATCATAACCTATTCTAGCCAGACCCAATGCTTCTAATGAATTTCTTCTACCTGTAGGAAGGCAAAATTCGCTTAATATTCTACCAAGCAGATAATTCCCTAAATCATCAGTACTTTTATATTGCTCGCCACTCTCGTCTAGGAATGGGAAAATTCCGCTTATTTGATTCATTATTCCGTCTTTTAAGGTTCGGAAAGATATAGCCGAATCAGAATCAAGCAATACTTTCATTATTAACCTACGAAGCAAAATATCTTCGCTTGTTTTTTGAAGCGAAAATGCGAATTGCCCCGCATCTTGTCGATTATCGGAAAATACAAGGAGTTTACGGCCTTCGCCAACAAGATCTTCAGAACCTTTTTTGGAAAAAATATTTTGATAGACAATATCGCTTGCTACCGCGGAAAACATAAAATCTCCCGGATGGTAGTGTGTGACAATTTCTGCATCTGTACCTGCCGTACCGCCACAACAAGGGCATTTTTTTAAATATTTTGTACCTGTATCAACGTCCTTATCTAGTGGGACTTCAAACAATGTAACTCCATCCGTTGATTTGTATTCTCCATTGCGTGGATTTATGACGACTTCATTTAGTTTGTCATATATCGTTTCAGATGAATCGTCCGATTCGTCATCGAAATTGTCTTTATTATCCAATACGAAAATACGACGGGATATACGGTTAGAACTATTTTGCGGAGATGGATTCAAAATGTTTCCGGTTAAATAGCCCTCAATAAATGGTTGCCCGCATTTTCTGCATACAAGCAAATTAAATCGCAAACCTTTTTCATCCGCAAATTTTTTACCAACCTTTATATTTGAAAAATGCTCATCAGAACTTGTTGATAAACCTATTGTAATATTGTCAATGCCGTTCAAGAAAATGTGGTAACGTGCAGGCAATAAAGGATAATCTGATATATCTCTTCTTGCTTTTATCCCTGTCGAAATAATTGAGGCAAGAGCATTATTAGCGTTGGGATCGTCTCCAAAAATGGATTTGGCTAAATCTTGGAAAAGGAATACGTTTCTATTCCCTGACATAAAAATACTTGAGAGTTTCCTTATTTCAGAATTATTTGCAAATTTTTCAAGTAATTCATTGGGAGTATAGTCTTGAATTTTTCTTGAAAAATCCATCCATTCGTTTGCTGAGAAAGAAAATTCATCTTTTGGAGGATTTCTAAGCAAAATGTGCGGTTCTCTTTTCCCTCTTATTATTTCTGAAAAGTTTTCGCCGAATAGATCAGAGGCAAATTTTAGCACCTGAGTATCGTTTTCTTTGCCGCCAAAACTGGCGCTTGTTCCTATGCACTGAACGTTCTTAACTCCTACTTTTTGCTTCAATTTTCGTATCAAAAAAGATACCTCTGTCGCTTGAGCCCCGCAATAAGTATGAACTTCATCGAGAACAATGAATCTTAATTTTGCATTTTTAAATAACGAAGCATTTTTGGGGAAAAGGAGAAGATGCTCCAGCATCGCATAATTAGTTATCAGAACATGAGGCGGAGTATTCAACATTTCCTCTCGTGTTAACAACCAATTCGGTGGTATTTTTGTCCATCCTAACTTAGATTTGAAGAATGGTTCGGAAGATAGTATATCCTCTTCCTCTTTAGCTCTGTCGCGATCTTTAGTAAGTCCAGTATATCTGCCAACTAGTATGTTCTTATTTGCGAAATCTCCAACAAAGAATGGGACAATTCTTTTATACAATTGGTCATTTGCTAAAGCATTTAATGGATATATTAATACGACTCTTACGCCCGGACTGTCTAGCTCATCGTCGTTCAAAAGCGAATTTAATATCGGGTATAGAAAACATTCCGTTTTACCGCTTCCCGTTCCAGTTGCCACAACGACATTTTTGCCCTGTCCGACTGATCTTATCGCCGACTCTTGGTGTTTATGAAGTGGTCTATTGTAAATCTGCGGAGACTTCTCGTTTAATATCGCAACATCTTTATTTAAAACGCCACTAGAAACAAGATTTGACAAGGACTCTCCTTTTTCGAAGTCGCATAATGACTCGACATACGGTCCTTTTAAAAGTAAGTCCGGCTTTTTTAGGGCATCGTTAATATCAGCTTTTAACTTAGGATACCTGTTAGAAATTGGAAGCGCTACCTGTAAATATCTACGAAGAGACGTTTCCAATTTTTTACAAAGTTCAATAGGATTAATGTCAGACATTTCTATAAGTTTTAATTAATGTTTCCCAAAATATTATAAAGAAAGAAAAAACTTCGCCATAAGTAAAAAATACCGTTTTTATTATTTCGCCATCCCCATTCTCAATATTATTCATTCCGGTTGAATCTAATATCCTTTCCCAATCGTGAAAGTTAATATCCCCCGTTGATACAAGTCGACAAGCCAAAGCATAAATGGCGATAAAATTTACCATGTTTTCATCGATGTTATATTCACTGTTAATCCGAGGTAGTATATAGTTCCATATTGATTCAGGCAATAATCCTTTTGAAATATTTCGGAGTGCCTTTACCAAAAAATCATTGTTTCTACTTGTGTAAGCATTCACAACGACAATGCTATCAAGATTGTTAGTGGTCATATAACGCCTTTGCATACTTTTGTTAAATGCCCAATTCCAATGCTCTTTTGACAGCATAGCCTTAAACGAACTCAGATTGTAATTACAATCTACTGATCCCTTCCTTAGCATATCCCAATATTTTCCCAAATCAAAGTCAATAAAATCATACTTTTCTTGGGAAATGCCCTTATAACATCCCACAAAATCATAATTAAATAATTCCAATACGAACATATCGAACACGGAAACGAATTCCATAATTTTTTTACACGCCTTTAACGCGAAAAGTTGAACGAGCTTCGTATCTAAGATAGAATCATAATATATAGGATCTAGCCCAAATACCTCCATAGAGTCAAGAAGACGCGAAGGGGTTTCTTCGGATAACTGAAATAAGTATCCCAAATAATTCTTATCCCCATTTGCCTTAAAATTATATTTTATGTAGCTGTAACATTTTTGTTCAAAATCCTGTATCCATTTTTTAAATTCATGGATATTGGAAAGACTTAGTTGGCGAATACGATTTAGTAACGATATGGCTTCGGGCAATATATTGGGAGATATATGAATATCGTCATATTTGCCAGCCCTAAATTCGTTTATAAGTGCTAATAACGGATTGTTTGTGCCCTTGTTTATCTGAATCAAAATAGCAGAAAACAAAATATTATCGTTTATGTACAATCGCTCAAATACGCCATTATTTGAAAATGACACTTCGGCATTTATAACCCATATCCCTTCTTCCCAGTAAGATTCCGGGATTTCTATTATAAATAAATCTTTGGAATATACACTGTCCGTATCTTTATAATTCCTAATTTTAATAACGGGCGAATATTCGTCATTTAGAACGATCGAAGATTCGGAATCTAAAACGCATATAGGAAATTTATGAGAAAATCCGTCAATGAGATTTTTTATTGTTATGCGGGCACGTTTAATCTGATGTTTAAACTCAAATTGGTGATATGGTTCCGCAAGCGTAGGTTGGGTATATTTCTCGACTTTAGGACGATTCCTAAAACGTGAAATAATGAGAGAATCGTTATCTACAACTGTGCTTATTATGCCCCCGGATGGGAATCTGTCGGCGAGATTTGAAAGCGAAATATCAAAATATGAATAGCTTGGAATTGTAGTCTCGGCAAATTTATCAATGAAAATTTGGACATCTTTCTCCGTCGAATTCCATATTCGCATTGAAGATAAATCAGAGGACGATACGTAAAATTCATTTCCTAAATTAAATTTCTCAGTAATATCTTTTGCCCCGATTTTCCTTCGGATTATTTGAGCAAAGATCCCTTTATTTCTAAAAGTAAAAAATCTTAATTCCCTATTAATTTCAAACGCAATATTCCGAAACGGTTCGCCGTTTTCTTCGATTTTTAACGAATTGCCGGATAATGAATATCCAGACATTCGTTCGGGTTTGATATTTTCGGGAATAACATTAAAATAAATGTTTCCGCCATCATATTGCGATACTCCTTTTAAATATAATAAATTTCTCTTCGTTTTTACTCTTCCAGAACGTATTAGCCGATATATGTAAATCGCATAAACGATCTGGAAGTAATGATAAGAATTTGGAAATATCTACATTCGCAAATCGCCATCCGTTATCGTTTTTTAAAAAGGGTATCGGAAACTCCTCGCAAATGCCGTTTGACTCTAGCTTAATGTAGGCTTGAGATTCATAAAAAATGTCCCATATATCTAAAACGCATGAATCTTTTATTACAATAGGTTCTCCGCTATGCGTTCTAAGTACATTTATGTTATTTGAAAGTAATATTGTAGGCGAAGGTCTTGATAGGATTTTGAAACTTTCGCCATCATCTCTTTTAAATTCTACTTCATTGCCGGGGACTATGTCTATTCGTTGCAACTTCGCAGATGCAAAATCTAACTCATCGATGACATTTTCACAGCATACATTCTTCGTTGAAAGAATCCAATATTGTCCGGCGGATACCTCTATAACCTCTCTGGTTTTTGTATAGATAGGTTTCCCCTTTTGTTTTAGCGTATTTGCGTCAAAGAAAACAATTTCCTGCGAGATGTTTCGTAGCCTTGATACATCAAAACTTCGTGCGTATCTGAATGAATCTCGAACACCTTGAGGTTGAACTTTTACTTCGTTCTCATTTTCAGGAATTTCGTAAATAAAATCTTCATTGCTGTTTCTTCGAAATAATTCGCCGTTAATTATCCATCCGAAATCACAGCCTTCAATTAAATCATATTGTTTGTAACAATGAATTTCAAATCCGGTAAGCTCGCTGTTTAAATACAATGCAGGACGAAGACTGTGTGAAACATTCTCTTTGAGAGAAATATTCGCGAAAGAGGATTTTAATGCCTCGCCTAACTTCTTATTTACCTTATGGAAATCCTCGGTGCTAAGTACATTTAATGCGGTTTCAGCGATTAAAATTCCTGCGTCGCTTTGTAACGCCCTTTTTAAGGTAATAGGCATGCTGGAATATTCCAACAGTAAATCCAATAATATTTCAGGCGCATCATCTTCATTTGGATTGGGCAATTCGTTTCTATTATTCAACTGCGATATTATCTCCGCAAGTTTTTGGCTATGACAAATTGGGAACCCTGCGTAAAAGAGGAATGCCGCTATAAAATTCTTTTGCCCTTTTCTTGGATAATATTTCGGAAATCCACAGGCATCACATGCGCTACGGAAGTTCTTCAAAAGGGATTCTCTGTAATTATTATTCTTAAAATGATTGGGCAGCCCTAACTTAGCCGTAAACGTAGGCCAAAATTCGCCGTTTGCATACGATTCTGCAGCGGTGGACGCTACCCAAATAGACATAGAAAAAGGATATTTTTGGAATAGCTGCAAAAAGATTTTCGATAGTGTACTGTCATCTAATGGGTTAATAGATGATGTCAGTTTTAGAAATATATTTTTTTCTTCTTCAGAGAAAGGGAACAATCCAATTATTTGAGAAGAGTCCAAATCTCTAACATATGATTTCCATTTCGACTCTAAATCATCTAGACTAATATCAGAGGCATCCATAATTTGTGAAATTATTACTGCTAATGTGAGAATTGCAAGTTTGTGTTCCTAATTTTGCCTAATGTGTCGCGATAGTTTTGTTTGTGGATTGCAGGGCGGAACATTTTTTATTTTGCAAGTTATTTGTTATTACAACAATGCGCGATTGTACTGCATAAAAACGGGACATTTCCCTCAGATTTCCCACACTCAAAAACACTCACGGATGCGCTATTTTACTGGGATTGTTGGCTACCCAAACGAAAAAAAGTGGGACATTTCAAAAAATCCATTCGCAAGGAGAACCCGCCCTGCCGAACGTCCCTGCCGTGTGTCGGCGTTTAATAGATTCCTTTTATACCCCCCCGCAGTGCATACTTTAGACGTTTTAGACTTTAGACTCGCAAATAAAAATAGGCTAAAAATTCTTTCCCTAAAAGCACTGCGCAAACAAGCGCAAAAATAAAAAAGAGCGCAGACTTTTAATCTGGCTCTCTTTGCTATGCGGTCTAAAGTCTAAAGCTTCTAAAACGGCATATCGTCGTCCTCGGCTTCCTCACCGGGGGCTTTCTCCGCCTCAGGGTCTGGATAGACTTCTTTCAGCAAAACGTAAGTGCCGTTGCTTTCCTTGCGCAATGCGTAGAGGTTGGGGAATGTCGCCACAATGTTGTGGATTTCGTCGGGGAAGATTTTCGCGAATTGCTGAAAATAGCTTATCCGAACCCGCCCGTCCTTTTTCCGCAATATGCTTTCCATTTTCTCGCGCCTTTGCTCAAGCCTTACAAGAAGCCCGCTCGTGTAAAATTCCACAGCGTTGTAGAGCGAATACTTTATGACCTTGCAGGCGTTTTCGGCTATCCGCCCGTCGATGATTTCCGTCTCGTCGGCTATGGCGAAGATTATCGCAAGCCTTGCGGCGTTTTCTCTCGCCTTTCCGAGCAGCTCCTGAACGCTTTTCAGCTCGTTGTTCATAAGCTCGACCTGCTCGTTATGGAACTTCCTGAAGATTTCCGCGGCCTCTGGCGTGGCTTGAATCCGCTGAAAGCCCTTGTTCCTGCGAAATTCATAAAGCGCGGTTATCATTTTGTCCCAGTCTTCCATTACGTTTTTATCGAGCGGGATTTTCAGCCCCTTGTCGATGGGAATGTCTTTCGGCCCCCTAAAAAACAGAAATCTTCCCGCAAATCCGCTTGCCACGAAGTTTTCGTTTTTCACCATGATGTTGCGGAAGGCGTCATACTGGACAAGCCAAAGTATGCTCAGGCAGGGCTTGTGGATTTCCGCGACGCCCCTTGAGATTCTGTCCTGCCGTATGCTTTCGCCGCTCCAACCGCTGTTGTAAATTTCGGTGTCGTCTCCCTCTTTTCGATATAGGCCGCCGACTATGGCAAGCAGGCTTCTCGCCTCGGCGCAAAGCGAAAACACAGTCCCGCCGTTTTCCGCCATCTTCTGCGCGATGGCTTCAGACGTGGCATTCATAACGATGAAGCTTGGGTCCTCAAGCTTTTCGTCCTCTTGGGGTTCTTCAGCTTTCTTTTCTTCCGAAGAACTTTCCCCCAATTTTTCAAACGCATCAATGGACTTTGTCATTGCGCTTTTCTTTTTCAGAAGCTTTTCGCGGTATTCGAGCCTTGCTTCCATTTCCAAGCTCAAAAGCCGCTTCCCCAGAATTTTTGCACTCGCGCTTTTGCCCGAAGAGCTTGCCCCAAGCCCGAGCATATACAAATTCGCGTCTTGGGTGTAGGCGTTTACTGCGTTGTAGGCGCGGAAGCTTTTTCCGACAGTCCCGCTTAGAATCCCGCAGGCGATGAAGCATAAAAATTCCATAGGCAGATTCTGCGCTTCGTGGACGGTTCTGGCTACTCTTTGGATAATATGGGGGAACGCCCCAATGGGGCATTCCTGCTCATAGTATTTTGTGTAGATTTCCGAAAGGACCTCGTCGGGCGGCAAGGTCGTTTTTGTAATAAATCTTTCCATCTTTGCCTCCTTACATGCGAAACGGGTTAAGCTCTTTGCCCTGCTCGTGGGAGTAGCGGAGATAGTCGTTTAAGTCCTTTATCTTTTTCCCACTTTTTAGGGCATAGTCTGGCAACATGCATATCATTGCCACAGCCGCGATGTCCTTAAGTTGGTTTGCCCAAGCCATGCCGGCCTTATGCCCCGCTTCGTCTGCGTCCGCAAAAATCATTGCGACTTTCCCCGCAAACTCGCGCAAATAGGGAATGCCTATTTTGTGGTTCGCGCCAAGCATCGCGACGGGCGCGTGGGTGCCGAGCATATTGAGCGTTTTCAGAATATGGAAGCACGACAGGAAATCGGTGGACCCCTCGCAAATGCATATCGCTTGCTTGTCCTTTGCGTTTTCCAAGCCGATCGGATAACTGCAGTCGCTGTTTTTCAGAGTCCACGCTTTTGCTTCTTTGCCCGAGAATTTCCAGTTGTTGCCGTCCATTCTTCGGATTTGATAGCTCAATTTCCGATTGTCGCTCACAATCCAGACGTTCCCTGTTTTATTTGAATTCCCGAATCCGAAACATCCGGCGTCAAACGCATGCTTTAGGCTCTCGACGGACACTGAATACCGCTTGGCTACGATGTCCGCGAGGGCGTCGTCCCATAGCAGTTTTTTGGGCGCGTTAATATCCCCTTTGCGGGGCTTTTTCTCTTCATTCCTATCCAGACTATGTCTGCCCGAAGAAACAGCCTTAAAAGAGCCGTTATCGAACTCTGAGAGCAAAAGCTTGTAGGCTTCCTTATTCGAAATCCCTTTCAGCTTTGCCGTAAAACTGATGACATTGCCGGTTTCGCCAGTTGCCAAGTCTTTGAATAACTTTCCGTTCCCGAAGATTGAAAAGCTCGGGTGTTCGTCCTTGCGGAAAGGGGAACAGTAAAGTTTCCCCTTGCCCTTGAGGGCGACCCCGAACTTGCTTGCCGCATCGAATATTGAAATGGTGTCGTAAATGTTTTCCATTATGCCGACTCCTTTCCAACGTGGCGGTATATTGTCGAGCTTTCGAGAAGCTTGTCGCAGTCCGACTTCCTGTACCGAATGCATTTCCCCGAAAGGCGAATGCTCGGCAGGCGTCCTTGGCGGCGGAGCTTTTCGACGAGAGTCTTGCCTATCGACAAATACTCCGCGACCTGCTCGCGTGTAAAAAGCCTGTCGCAAGCGACCGGCTTGGTTAACGTTGTATTGGGTGTTTCTGTTTTGTTTTTCATATTGGAATCACCTTGACGATTTAAAGTGGATTTCGCAGTTCGTCCAAGGTGGCCCCAATATATCACAGAATTTCGATAACGCAAATTCCGCCAAAATCAGGCATTTTGTATAGATATTGCCGCGATATGCTGAGAATTAGCATAAAAATGCTTTTTAAACTGCGATTTTTGCGGCTAAAAACAGATAATCTGCAGAATGATAAACCCAATCTGTATTAGATTTAGAATTCTGTGCTATGAAAAAATTAAAATAAAAAATCTCCCCTTATCACAGCATCAACGAAAGAATCTTTCCCTTCGCAATAATTTTCAAAGAGATGCCGATCCAAATAACATTGCAATAGCTCAAAAAATATATCTGGAGAAACTCCTCTTTTACGAATTAAATTCAATTCTACATCAAGTTTCTCTTTGAAATTTCTCCATTGCGATTCACCGAATAGTTCGTTTTTAATAAAATTCCGATCATTGAGCTTTTCAATGTCAATATATCCTGCGGACTCACACAGTTTCCTGAGTAAAATGAGATGTTTCAACAATTCCTTATTCCCGCGCACGGACTTTCCCCATATCGTTTTTGACGGCGGGTTCTTCCCAAATATTTTTTCCGCTGCGCTATCAAAAGAAATGTAATATTCTTCTCCATTAAAAAATTCCCTTTTGGTAAGTTCGCCAAAGGTATCATTTAGATAAGCATGACGTTTATTACAATATCTTCCAATCTTTTCGTCCAATTCAAAAGCTTTCTTCAAAGCTTCATCAGTATCATTTTTCGTTTCTTTGTAAAATAGTGCAAATATATCGGCTATCTTGTCTGCGGACAATACAAATTGGCGATTCCAATGTTCTTTGAATTCTTTTCCTTTGGAAAAACAGTTAAAGGAATTTTTATAAATTTTTTCGTACTTAGCTTTCAGGGAATCGTAATGGCTTGCGAATCCATCTTTGCGTTCGGCTCGAGTTTGAATAGCTCTTGTGCGCTCCAACGCTTTTTTCATCGCGCGCTTATCGTTAGATATCTTTTCTCCACGGTTTCCCATACTAACGTCCCAATAATGTATTTATTGCCTCGCGCTTTTTTGAATCATCGATTACTTGAGTAAATTCATTGTCGAATTCATCTCCGCGCCGTCTATTTTGCAGCGGCTCAAGAGATTCTATCAAAATTGCTTCGAGTGTTGATATAATCTTATCCATCGAAAAAGTATCCGACAAAGATTCTTTTGCAAGTTTACCATCTTCTTTTATTGCTATTGTCCCGAACCATGAAAAACGATTCCATCTCGTGTTTAGCCTGTCGCGAGTGTGTTCTTTCAATCGTCTGCCCAGCGTCCCCTCTATCGCACGTCCGACATAAACAATAGTACGATGATCGTACAAGATATAAATGCCGCTTTCGTCAGCAAAATTTACTTTTGCGAGATTGGAGTTGTCGTGTTTACCACTAAAACTAGAAGGTTCTCCCAAAAGCTTTATTTGCGAGGAATCCCAATTAACTCCATTTCTATCCCAAAACATTCCGAAGGCTTTTATAATGCTTTCTTGATTTACGGATTCTACAACTTCGGTGCTCGTCAAATCTCTATCATTTTTCTTGTTCTGCGGAATGTTTTCGGGAATAAGCCCGAATTTTGCTTTGCTTACTTGTTTGAAAGGGGATTTATTTCCAAGCTTTTTAATTGAAACGTATATATTCGCCCCAACTGTCGCGGCGGGAGTTGGTGTTGGCTTTTTCAATTTGGCAAGCAATATAGCATCGGAAATCTCGTTTGCCGTCATTTGTCCGCCGTTTTCAGCCATTACTTTGTATATGGCTTCTTTCCAAGTGTATGTTTTCATAGGTTTATTGTATTAAATTTATAGCATCCATAAGCATGTTTCTTCCACTTGCATGCCAATATGTAACGTCTTGTTCAACAAATAACCAACGTATTGATTCTAATAAAATGTCGATAGGAATTCCTATGTTAGAAAAGCCGAGCATAGTACTACAATAAGGAGAACATCTGAAAATCTTATCAACTTCTGCCTTCAATATTTCGTACTGCTTAGGATTATACCTCTTTTTCTTACACAAGTCTTCAACAATTTCATCTTGTCGAGGAGCATCTACCTTAATACCTCGCCCTTTCCCTCTAAATTGGTAATTTTCAACCCGAATCAAAAAATCCATACCTTTGTTTTTATATGCAGGTCTATCAAGATATAATATTCTATCATTTGCAAATTTTTTAATATTATACCTATACTTCTGCGTATTCTCTCCGTTCCCTGTCCCCGGAGGTTCATTTAGAAAACATTCGATAATAAACCTTCTTAAATCGGTTCTGTTATTTGGAAATTTTGTGTTTGTTAAATCTACTGTTGTCTCTGGCATTATTTATATTCCCTCATAAACTCTTTCTTGAAATAGAAAGAGTGGTTTTTGTTCGAAACGTAACGATTAAAAGTTGTCGAAAAAATCGGGTGATATTTACCGTTTTTATCCTTAGCATCTTTTGAACGAACTTGGATTAATTCTCCGCTACTTGTATGGATAAATCCGTCTATCGAAGTTTCAATATGTGTTCGTAGTTGCGAACAGATTGAATAATAGTCGGCTTCAAGACACTTAAATAAATCAGAACCTTTTGTGACTTGAACGTGATAGGCGTTTAAGAAATACCAATCACCGACATCTTTTGAATCCTTTACGACTGGTAGATATACAAGGTTTCGGATTTTTTTGTACAAATTCGACTCTTGAAATTCTTTCGGGATAGGAGAAACAAGCTCGTCTATAATTTCCGAAATTTGCGTAATAAACATCGTCTCGGCAGGTTCGCCGTTTGCGTGTGTCTTGTTCGTCTTCAGTTCACCGTCTTCAAAATCACATAACGCACTATCGAGTGAAAGTCCGATATATTTTAGTAAGAGCTGACCGACATTCCCTTTATTAGTTCGCAAATCTTCGGGGTGATTCTTAAACAAATCTCGAATTGGAATATTACAGGCAGACTTTAAAATTGGCAAGGCCTCATCAAGTTTCATCAGATACAATCTTGATGAAGGAAATAAAAATTAGCAATTATTTAATAATTCCTTACGATAATCTCCGCTATCTTTCCCCGTCTATCGGCTTTTGAATTTATGGAACGGCTCGCAAAGATTTTCTCAACATTGTATTCTGAATATAACTCGTTCGATATAGGAGTATCGGAGTTCGATAACATAAAATTTATGCCCATTGCCGAAAGTTTGTCGCAAAGTGATTTTAATTGAACCTGTTTGTCCATTCCGAAGTCTTCTTTTGAATATGAAGTAAAAGATGCCGTTTGAGAAAGTGGAATATAGGGTGGATCGAAGTAAATAAAATCACCTTTCTTTACAAAATTTAGGATATTCTCAAAACTGGCACATTCAATCTGTGCAGTCTGCAAAACTTCTGACGCCGCATACAGGCTTTCTTTATTCAGAAAATTCGGGTTGGCATATCTGCCAAACGGGACATTAAAAAAACCTTTGCGATTTACCCTGTATAGCCCATTAAAGCATGTTTTATTTAGGTATATGAAACGGCTTGCTTTTCGGACAGGTGAAATATTCGTATAGTTGGGATTTCTGTCTAGAGCTCTGATCTCGTTATAATATTCTAATGAATTCTCATGGGAAGATAGGTCAGATATTAGCGCTTCGACATCGTCACGAATAACCTCGTATAGGTTTACTAACTCAGGATTTATATCCGATATATAAGCATCAAACGGTGCTATGTCGAAATATAATGCACCTCCGCCGATAAATGGCTCTAAATAACGATTGTACGAGGAGGGAAGTCTCCGCTTTAATTCGGGCAACAGTTTACGTTTACCGCCAGCCCACTTAATAACGGGCGAAGCGGAAATGCTTTCAGGAAACTGGAGCGCAAAACTATTCACCTCTTTAAATCTTCATATCGTTTTACGGATAAATCAAGATAATCTTTACAAATGTCTATACCTATAAATTTCCGTCCGGTTGTGATAGCGGCAATTCCCGTTGTTGAACTTCCTGTAAATGGATCTAAAACCAAAGCTTTCGGAGTTGTTGACGCTTCTATTATTCGTTTTAAAAGATTTAATGGCTTCTGGGTAGGATGTTTACCGTAGATTTTTTCGACTTGAGCGGGAGTATTTATAGCCCAAACTGAACGCATTTGCTTCCCAGGCTTTTTCAAAAAATCTTCGGGGAAATCTTCCCGGCGCATTGTATCGTAATTAAAGATGTGTTTCGACTTAGGATCTTTTATTGCCCAAATTAAACTTTCGTGGCTAGCAGTAAAATACCTACAACTTAAATTTGGAGAAGCATTTGGTTTATACCATGCTATGTCATTTAATATTTTGAACCCAAGTTGTTGAATTGCAAATCCGCACTGAAAAATTGAATGATATGTACCAGATACCCATAGAGTGCCTTCGGTTTTTAATACACGCTTGCAAGCGGAAATCCATTTCTTGTGAAAGTCAAAGTCAGCTTCAAATCCCTTGCTTTTATCCCAATCGCCCTTATTAACTGAAACAGTGCGCCCAGATTGACAAGTAAAGCCACCATTTGAAAGCATATATGGAGGGTCGGCAAACACCATATCAATAGAACATTCTGGAATATCAGCTAATACTTCAAGGCAATTTCCGTTTACGAGCCAGAAGTTTTTACCTTTATAATAATATTCCATGCCTTTATATCTCTCATATTGTTGAAATCGCTTCAAGATTTTCTTTCTATCGCTCTTCTAAAAATAATACAGAAAACCGTTGCAAATACTTGATAATGTAGTATCATATGCAATATGATGCCACGCAAGTCAGATGTTAGAGTTTATGAGAACCAAAAGATATTCATAAGCCGCAAATACGCAGGCGAATTGAAGCTTCCCCAGAAAGCCATAGGCGTCTGGGTTGTCGCCAAAGAAAAGCGGAGATGTTTCCGCCTGCGAAAAGTGCGCTTGGACGGCTATCTCGCAAGCGACAAGGGGAACAACTTCCAGAATATATCGAAAGACAAATTCCGACTTCTGAAAATCCTAAACGACAACGAAAAGTTCTACTGGGTATTTTACGGGCTCTCTAAAAGAAAAACCGATTGGGTTAAAAAGCTTCTGGAAATATTCGCGGAGAACAAAAATCTCTCTGCACTCATGCAATACTTCGGAAAGTACCAAATAGCCAGACAAATTCTATTCGATACCAATCCCCAAAAAGTCCGCCTATACAGCTCAATAAGGGGAGCGGTCGAATATTGGGAAAGGAACAGGCTTCAAAATTATGAGCCAAATTGGGAATAAATTTCGCGCCAAAAACGCCCTTGATTTGCGTTGCTGTTTTGTTGCACTTTTAGGCGCAACGATACAATCAAATGATGGACTATGCGGCTATTTAAAAATGATTCCAATGCATAAAAATACACAAAAAGAAAGATTTTTACTTATAAATAAATTGCTAAATACCAGCCACTTTCAACTCCAACTCAAAATGCGCAAAACGTTGATAATAAAACGCTTAGGAAACGCTCGTTCTATCCGTTGAACTACAGGGGCGGGGATTAAAAAATACTTTTAAAAGCACAGCAGATTTCGGAGGGTTAGTCAATTTCTATTTTTATTATGCGACAGGCGTCGCGCAAAAAAACAAACAGTATTGGATGCTTGGCGTCATGCGCAAAGAATACGCCCGTCCGCGATATGAATGGGTTTAAGGTAAAGCCTCCTTTCTCGCGCGCTTCCAAAATAATGCGGCGGGCGCATTTTGGCTTGAACGCCGATTGCGCTTGCTTTTGTATTGTCGGGCAATGAGGGCGTCTATTAAGGCATCGCTTTTGGGGCTGGGTGTGGCGGTTACGGTCATACCCGTCGCCGCCATGATAGCCTTCATCAAGGTTATGGGCGCGGACATCGCGCACATTGCGGGCGACGAATTCAAAAAGTCGGCCATACAGAGCGCGCGGCAGGCGACCGTCGATATCCGCCAGATGTGCGACGTCATACAGCTTTCCGACGAAAACCGCATGGCCCTCGCGCGCGCGGCCGTAATGTCGGCCCTTGAAGAGCTGGGCGAGGCATCGCTAGACAGACGCGTGGCAGACCGGACGATAAGAAGCCAGTCAGCGCCCGACACCGAACAGCGCCGCAGGCTCCGGCTGCTGAAATTCGGCGCGGAGACGGTCGACCCGGCCCAGCCGCTAGAAATGCCCGGCAACAGGATAGGCGAAACGCTTCTGCGCCTCAAAAAACGCCTCAGCTGCGACTTTACCATATACCAGCGCATCTCTTACGACGGCGACATGCTGAGAGTGGCGACAACCAAGACCGACGAGAACGGAAAGTCTCTCGCGGGGCTCTATGTCCCGGGCCTTTTGCGCAGCGGCGCGAAAAGCAGGCTGGCGGACAACATTTTGGGCGGCAGTGAATTTTCCGACACGTCCGATGCGTCGGGCGCCCCTTTCCTGGTGGGCTACATGCCGGTATTCGACCGCCGCGGCGAGGTTATCGGCGCGGTGAACTACGGCATGCGTCAGGACTCCAAGCACGAGATAGAAAAATACCTCCAGGCCTTCACCATCGGCCAGTCGGGCTCCGTGTGGGTCATAGACGAGGCCGCCCCCGGGGGGCCTACGCTGCGCGTCACTAACGACCCTTCCGCCGAAGGCATGCGCATAGACGACGACCCCGTTGCCGCGCGCCGCGACTTCCTGAAACGCGCGCTTGCCAAAAGCAAAAAGATGCGCTCGGGGGAGATTGACGCCGAACTCATGATAATTCCGATGGGCGACGGCAACAAGGACGCGCACAGGCTCATGACTTTCACCTATTACAGCCCGTGGAAGTGGGTCATCGGCACATCGACAAACGGCGAGGAGTTCTACGAGAGCGAAATAGCCGTCCACGAGCAGACCAACATCCTCACGCGCAAGGTGATTTACGCGGGCTCCTTTTTCATGCTGCTTGCCATCGGCATAGCGTGGATGCTCGCATCGCGCTTTGCCAAGCCGCTGAAAATGCTCATGCAGGCGGCTATAATCCAGTCGGACGGCGACATTTCCGGCGGAATCGACATCATCAACAGATACTGGCGCAAAAAGCGCATCCCAATCGTAGAGTTTAAAGTTCTCATAGACTCTTTTCTGGAGATGTCTGAAAGGCTTTGCGCCGTCGTTGCGGGCGTGCGCAAAAGCGGCTATGAAATAACCGCGCGCGCCGCCGAGGTGTCGGAAACGTCGCTGAAACTCGAGAGCATTTCCGAGTACGAATCGGCTTCCATCCGACGCGTGGCCGCGGCGGGCAAGACCATTTCAAACTCCTACGACGCCCTCAACAAGGCAGCGGTGGGCTCCACCCGCGAGGTCGCCAAAACCCTGCGAACCAGCCGCGGCTGCGGCGAAAACATATCGCTTTTGAAGCGCAACTACGACAGCCTTACGCTCTCCGCCGAAGGTGTCGTGGAACGCCTTGCGCTCATCAGGGAAAATGTGGGCAAAATCACGGAAGTCGTCGCCGCCATAAACGAAATAAGCAGGCGCACTAACCTCCTTTCGCTGAACGCCTCCATAGAGGCCGAGAAGGCGGGGGAGCTGGGCCTCGGCTTTTCCGTGGTCGCGCGCCAGATACGTTCGCTCGCCGACAGGACATCACGTTCGTCGCGCGAGATAGAGGACATGGCCGAGCGCATGCGCGACTCCGTGTCGCTGGGCGCGCGCGAGATGGACAAGTTCGTCGTCAGGCTGCGCCAGAATTCCTCGATAATAATGAAAACCGCCGAGGCCCTCGAGCGCGTGGTCGACGACGTCGAGTCAATCGGCCCGAAATTCGAGGATATCGCCGGGCGCATCGCGGCGCTGTCTGAAAGCGCGCGCGGCATAAGCCAGTCTATGGGCGAGCTCAGCGCGGCCTCCGAACGCTCGCAGGGCAGGATATCGGACTTCAAGGCGGCGACGGAGTCGCTGGAGGGCGCTTCGGGCGTGCTTTTGGGCGAGGTTTCGAAGTTCAAGATTTCGGGCAAGGGGGAATCCAAATGAAGCTTTCGGTGCTCAGGGTTCTCGTTCTGTTCGCGGTCGGGCTTGCGGCGCTTCCCATCATCGCGCTTGCGCTGCTCGTCTGGAACATGAACAGCCAGATAAGCGGCATAACGAACGCGGAATTTGACAAGATAGGCGTAAGCGGCGCGCGGCAGATGGCCGAGGACACCATCAGAATATGCCGTATTATAAGCGACGGCCAGCGCTTTGCCGACGGCAACGCGCGCGGCGCGGTGCTCGCACGCCTCGCCGAGCTGGGCCCCATGCGCGCCACGGGCAAAAAATACACCGCGATGATTTCCAACGAGTTCGACCTGCGCAAAACGATGAACCGCGTCTCCGTGCCCGAAATCATGTTCGGAAGCTCGGAAATCGACATTAAATCCGACGGCGAAAGCCTCCGGCTCCTCGACTCCTCCGGACCCGTCAAGGACATCCTCATGAACCTTAAGGGAGACACCGATATGGAGTTTTCCATATACACGCGCCTCAACACTTCGGGCGACATGCTCAAAATAGTCAGCACCATGGAAAACAACTCCGGCGGCACGCGCATCGGCACTTATATCCCCTACGAGGGCGGCCGCGACGACGGCGCGATAGTGCGCGCGCTTCTGAACAAGGAAACCTATACGGGCGTATTTTACGTCGGCAGAACCGGCTACCTGATGACATACGAGCCCCTTCTCAATTCCGACGGCAGGGTTACCGGCGCCATAAGCTACGGCCGCCCGCAGAGCTCTTTCGACTACGTTTTGAAATATTTCGAGGGCATGCGCATAGGCGCGAACGGCTACGTTTGGGGCGTCGACATGCCGCGCCCTGGCGAGTCCGTCGTGCGCGTGTCGAAGGACGGCAAGATGAACGGCAGCGTCATCGAAAAAGACACGCGCGAGGAGCGCCGGGACGCCACGCTTGAAATCGTGAGGTCGGCCGTGGCGGCCGGCGACGGAAAGATAAGCGTAAAAGGCTTCAAAATGGGCGGAGATTCTTCGGCGGGCGACGACGTCATCATAGCCTACACCTATTTCAAGCCGTGGAACATGGTGTTTTGCGCGACGGTTTTCAGGTCGGACTTCGCTTCCGGCGTCGCCAACATAAACAAGGCTTCCGACAGATTCATGTTCATGCTGCTGCCGCTGGCGCTCGCCATGCTCATACTCGCGGGGCTGGCCGCCCGCTTTGCGGCCTCCAGGGCCGTCGGCGTGATATACGAGCTTTCAACATCGGCCAACCTCATAAAATTCGGCGACATAACCGCTGCGCGCCGCACGCTGCATGTCACCACGAGTTCGAGAAAATGGAGCTACAAGGAGATTCACAATCTGGCGTTGTCGCTCAAAAAGATGTCCGCCAGCCTTTCCGGGCTGGTCTCTAAAGTGCAGTCCGAGGGCGTCGACCTTGCAAACGGCGTGGAGAAAATCGCCTCCGGCGCGCTGGAGTTGGGAACTGTGGCGGACGCTCGATCAAACGCCATCAGGGAGGTTTCCGACACCGTAGGCTCCATGGCGAAATCCGTTGAAATGCTCAACGCCGAGGCGCGCGACGCCGGCGCGTCGGTGGACGTTTTGCTTTCGTACATGAACGACAGCGGCGGCTCTGTCGGCAGGCTCAGCGACAACGCCCTTGGCATCCTGAGCGCCACGGAGTCGGTCGCGTTGCGTCTGGCCCTCATTCTAGAAAACACCGAGGATATGGTAGCCGCCGTCGGAACCATAAACGCCGTCAGCGACAGGACCAGCATGCTTTCGCTCAACGCCTCGCTTGAAGCCGAGAGGGCGGGCGAGTTCGGCGAGGGCTTTGCGCTCGTATCGTCGGAAATCGGCAGGCTCGCCGACAGGTCGGCGCTTTCGGCCATGCGCGTTTCGAAGATGGTCTCCAGAATGCGCGAATCGGTGGAGTCGGGCCTTTCGGAAATGGAGCTGTTTTCAACGCAGATGCGCGAGAGTCTGCGCACGATAAAAATGCTTTCGGAGAGCCTCGACGCGGCAAAGGCGCAGGTGGCGGAGCTCGGGGCGGAGTTCGACTCGCTTGCGCACGGCGTCTCGGCGCAGTCGGAGAGCGCGATAAAGATAAGCGTGTCCGTGCACGAGCTAAATTCCGCCGCATTTCAGACGCGCAACAAGGCCGGCGACCTGAAAATCGTCACCGACGCCCTCGAGAAGACGTCCTTCGAGCTGAAGGCCAAGGTGTCTCAATTCAAACTCCCTCCCGACAATAAGGGCGCGTGAAAATACGCCTGATGCTTCGTTTCGAAATTTGTTCGCACCAGTCACGTACTCAAGTACGCTCCTGTCGCGAACAAATTTCAAAGCCTCGCCCGGGGCGCATTTTGACGCGCCCTAAAGAAGTGGGCACATGCGCTGCATGTGCATGTGTATTAGAAATTCTTTGTCGACAGCTTGAACTAAAGGCCCATATTTGATGTCTAACAGCAAAGAAAAAAGGATATTTATGGATTTGGAAACAGGCATTTTGACCCGCCGCTCGATAAGGATGTACGACTCCTCCAAAAAGGTTTCGCCCGCCGACATCGACGATATTTTGAACATGGCCATGCACGCCCCTTCCGCCCACAACAGGCAGTCGTGGGAGTTTGTGGTGATCACCGACCCCGAGGTACAGGAAAAGGTTATGAAAATACACCCGTGGTGCGCCTTTCTCAAGGATGCGGGCGCGGGCATAATGGTGTGCGGCAATATCGACCAGGAGTATGACAGCGGCTTCTGGATTTGCGACGCTGCGGCGGCCACAATGAATATTTTGCACGGCGCGAAGGCCAGGGGCCTGGGCAGCTGCTGGTGCGCCATTTACCCCAACGCGGAGCGCACGGACGACTTCAAGCGCCTTTTCAAGCTGCCCTCTCACATAGAGCCGTTTTCGATTGTTGTTGTAGGGCATGCCAAAATGCAGCCCCCGCAGCCGGGCGACAGATTTAAGAGGGAAAAGATCCACCGCAATTCGTGGTAGGGTCGCTGCGACTGTAAAATATTCAAGGAGAAATTTCGGCGTTTGCTCCGCGTTTCAATAAGCTTGAAATGCGCTGCGCATTGCTGTGTTATATAAGAATGGGAAGCATATACGGAAAAATCTTCAGGGTTTCCACCTTCGGCGAGAGCCACGGCGTCGCCGTGGGCTGCGTTGTCGACGGCTGCCCCTCCATGCTGCCTCTTTCCGAAGAGGACATCCAGCGCGACCTCGACAGGCGCCGCCCCGGCCAGAGCAGCATAACCACGCACCGCGACGAGGCCGACAGGTGCAAAATACTTTCCGGCGTGTTCGAAGGCAAAAGCACCGGAACGCCAATTTGCGTCGTTGTAGAAAACCAGGACCACCGCTCGGGCGACTACGCGGAAATCGCGAAAGTCTGGAGGCCCTCGCACGCCGACTACACCTACGACATGAAGTACGGCTTCAGGGATCCGCGCGGCGGCGGCAGAAGCTCCGCGCGCGAAACCATAGGCCGCGTTGCGGCTGGCGCGATAGCCAAAAAGATTTTGGGCGACGGCGTCACAATCCGCGCGTGGGTTGAAAGCATTCATTCCATCTCCATGCCGCAGGTCAAGGAAACGCCTACGCTTGAAGAGGTTGATGCGACAGAAGTCAGGTGCCCGCACCGCCAGACGGCCGAGCGCATGGTTGAAATGGTAAAAAAGGCTCGCGGCGAATGCGACAGCGTCGGCGGCGTCGTCAGGTGCCGGATCGAGGGCTTGCCCGCCGGTCTCGGCGACCCGGTGTTCGACCGTTTTGAGGCCGAGCTCGCAAAGGCCATGCTTTCTCTTCCCGCCACAAAGGGCTTTGAAATCGGCAGCGGCTTTGCGGGCACGCGCATGTTCGGCTCGCAGCACAACGACATTTTCTATGTGGACGAAAACAAAAAAGTCCGCACGAAGACAAACAACGCGGGCGGCACGCTCGGCGGCATGACTTCGGGAATGCCCGTGGACTTCCGCGTGGCCTTCAAGCCGACCGCGACAATAGCGAAGGAGCAGGACACCCTCTCGCGCGCTCTCGAGCCCGCGAAGATTGTGGGCCGCGGCAGGCACGACCCATGCGTTGTCCCGCGCGCCGTTCCGATAGTCGAGGCCATGGCGGCGCTCGTCGCGGCGGACTGCCTTCTCATTCAGCGAACAACCAGGATTTAAGGATTTTATCATGAGCATACCCGCATATTTGGTATTGGGCACGCCCGGATCCGGGCGCTGCGGAGTTGTCGACGACGTCATCGCGAAGGCGATGGGCGAAAACGACTTTTGCGCCGTGTTTATTTCGAGGAACGAGGCCCCGACCGATTTCGACAAGAAAATCGCGTCGGCCCCGAACGCGGGCTTCGTGCATTACGCCGGCCTTGAGGACGCCGCCGAAAAAATGCTCGCGCTCGACGAGAACAAGATAACGCATGTGTTCTACATAGCCGATTCCACCAAAAGCCTCGCCGACGAGGTCGAAAACTTCAAGCTGCTTGTGGACGGCGGAAAGATAAGGCTCGCGCGCATATGGTCTCTTATCGACTGCGGCATGCTTTACTTCTTCCAGAACGAGACGCAAGCATACGCCGACGCGCTTTCGCATTTCGCCGACTGCCTCCTGCTTTCGCGCCGCTCGTACGTTCCCAACAAGTTCGTAAACGACCTCATGCTGCGATACGAAAAAATGCGCCAGCCGCATTTGGTAGAGCTTGTGGACAAAAACTTCAGGGTCGCGCACCCGATAGAGCTTCTCATCGAGGAGGCGCGCCGCATAACGATGATATTTGACGATTTCGACCCGATCGACGAGCTCGACCTGGACGAGGAAAACCTTCCCGAAGAGCCTTTCAGCCTGGAGCGCAAGCCCGATCCGTATATGCTCCGCCTCAACAACGGGATGCGCGCAAAGCCGCTGCCCGACGTTTCGGAATACGCTGCGAAAGCGCGCGAACTGGAATCAGCAGAAAATGAAAACCTTTGATTTGAATGACAAAATTTCGGCCCCGGTCTCGAAGGTCGCCGCGTACGTTCCCGGAGAACAGCCCGGCACCCCCGACTGGGTCAAGCTGAATACCAACGAATTCCCGTACCCGCCAAGCCCGCGGGTGCGCGAGGCGCTTATGTGCGAACTGTCCGACGGCTGCGCCAAACTGCGCCTGTACCCCGATCCGGTCAGCCGACGTTTGAGAGAGGCCATTGCTCATCATTTTTGCGTCCCCGCCGAGTATGTGCTCGCGGGCAACGGCTCCGACGACATCCTAAACCTCGCCGTGCGCGCCTTTTCCGACGGCGACAAGAAAATCGTCACCATAGACCCGAGCTATTCGCTCTATCCCGTACTCGCGAAAATCGAAGGCTCGCAGCTCATCAACATCCCTTTTGAAAACGGTCTGGAAATCCCGTACGAAAAAATCTTTTCGAGCGGCGCGAACATCTTTTTCTTCACCAACCCCAACGCCCCCACGGGCGCGGGATTCGGCAGGGAAGCCGTCGAAAAAATCGCGGAAAACTTTGACGGCATAGTCCTCGTCGACGAGGCTTACGCGCCGTTCTCGAACTTCAGCGCGGCTGAGCTCGTGCGGAAATACCCCAACCTCATAGTGGTCGGCACCACTTCTAAGGGCTGGGCGCTCGCCGGGATGCGCATAGGCTGGGCGATAGCCGACCCCGCGCTTATCGACGTGCTCGACAGGGTGCGCGACAGCTACAATCTCGACCGCCTCGCGCAGGCTGCCGGCGTTGCCGCGATGGGCGACGATAACTACTACAGGGAGTTCCGCGGCAAGGTAATCGCCGAGCGCGAGGAAACCCAGAAGTTCTTCGACTCCATAGGTTGGGATTACGTGAAAAGCTCGTCCAATTTCATCCTTTTCACCCCGAAAGACAAAAGCGGAAAATCCTCCCCCGCCGCTGCGGCGTCGCTATTCGATTTTCTGCGAGAAAAGAAAATACTCCTGCGCTACTTCCCAAAGGAAAAAAGCGTGAGCTCGTCCATACGCCTCACCGTCGGAACCCCCGAACAGATGAAGGCCTTCAAAGACGCGGCGCTCGAATGGTCAAAAAAATAGGCATTTATGAAAAACAGAACGGCAAAAATTGTACGCAACACCAAGGAAACCCAGATTGAACTCGAAATCAATCTCGACGGTTCCGGCAATTACGAAATCGACACGGGCATACCGTTCTTCAACCACATGCTCGAACTTTTTTCGCGCCACGGCATTTTCGACCTCAAGGTCAAGGCCAAGGGCGACATCGACATCGACTACCACCACACCGTAGAAGATGTCGGCATCGTCCTCGGGCAGGCAGTCAAGCAGGCCGTCGGCGACAAGGCCGGCATGAACCGCTACGGCTTCTTCATCCTCCCCATGGACGAAACCCTCGTGCGCGTCGCCATAGACCTCTCCAACCGCCCATACCTCGTGTCCGACCTCGGCCATCCCGCCGACCGGCACATCCGCGACTTCAACCTCTCCCTCTGCAAGGAGTTCTTTCAGGCATTCGCCAACGAAGCCGGCGCAAACCTCCACGTGAAACTCGAGTACGGCGAAGAACCCCACCACATCGCCGAAGGCGCGTTCAAATGCTTCGCCAAAGCACTCGCGATGTCAGTAGCCCTCGACCCGCGACGCGGCTCAAACATCCCAACCACTAAAGGCTCCATATAGGCTTTCAAAAACCGCGCTTCGTAAGAAGCGCTTTTTTTTGTGCCCGTTATAAAAAGCGGGGCTCATAGCCGCCCCGCACCCCGCCTAGCAGGCGCGCCTGCACCTCGGAAGCGTTGCTTCCTCCTTGACGTCGTTTATTACGGAATTTTCCGCATTGCTAACGCAATGGCTGAATACTTTGTTGCTGTTGGTTTTGCTGTTTTGCATACACTAAGAAACGCGAACTGCCTACGGTAGCTTCACCGTTTATCGGTGTGCAATGCACACGCGATAAACGGCGCATCATGTGGCGACCGCTAGCGCGATCGCCATGGTTGCTAAAGCGATATGCGGCTTAAACGAACTGACTGTGTTTTTTGTTTTGCAAGGAGCTTGTGTTATACGAAGTGAGTTCGTTGCAACTTTTCCAAACAGCAATGCGAAAGAACGCCAGTGAATGAGCAGGTAATAAAATCGCTTAACAGGCAAAGTAATTAGAAACCAAACTTCGTAGTATCGCGTAAAGACCGCCCCAAGGCTTTATTGTAAAACTATATGCATGCATATAGTTTTAGCCTGCCAAATTACAAAAGGCAGGCGGCAATAAAGCCTAGTGACCGCGAGATAGGTCGCACAATGCCATGTTTTTTCTTATAAAGGAAACAAGAGAAACAAAGAATTCAGCCATTGCGCTTTGCGCAAGGCGGAAGATACAACGAATACAACGTCACTATGCCACGGCGCAGCTTGCGCCTAGCGGGGTGTTTGAGGGGCAGCAATGCGCCCCTCAATTCTAAGCCGTGGCGCGGGGCGGCTATGAGTCCTGCTTTAATGCTTATTACTATTTCAATTCCCACGAGGGGGCAATTTTGAGGGTGTTGTTGGCGGCGGGCTGTCGGGACTGGGGGGATATCCATGAGGCGAATGCTATCATGGCGGCGTTGTCGCCGCGCATGGATTTGTCGGCGATTAGGAATTTGGCGCGCATGCGCGAGGCCATTTTGGCGAAGGTGTCGGCTAGGAGGGAGTTGTTTGAGACGCCGCCGGAGAGGCCGATGCTGGCATAGTTTTTGCGTTTTGCGAAGAATTCGGTGCGGCGGCGGAGCTGCTCGACCACGGCGAACTGGTAGCTTGCGCATATTTCGGGCTTGCGCAGTTCTATTTCCTCTTGGGAGATCTTTTGCAGGTAGTAGCGCAGGCTTGTTTTCAGGCCGGAGAAGCTGAAGTCGGGGTCGTCCTCTATTTTTCGGTTTTGGCCGTACGGGAAAATGGTTTTGTCGGGGGGCGTTTGCCCGGCGGTTTTTTCTAGCATGGGCGCGCCGGGGTAGGGCATGTCGAGGAGCTTTGCGCCCTTGTCGAGGGCTTCGCCGGCGGCGTCGTCTATGGTTTCGGCAATGACGCGAAGGGTTTCGTCTTCGTTTATTTCAAAGAGCATTGTGTTGCCCCCGGAGACTGTGAGGCCGAGGTGGGGCAGGAGGCTCTTGAAGTTTTCGCGGAAATTTTCAGGGCTTTCGGCGTGCACGCTGATGAACGGGGAATATGCGTGCCCGCGCAGGTGGTTGACGCCGAAGAGGGGCTTTTTAAGCGTTGCCGCGAGGGCGCTTGCGGCGGAGACGCCGATGGCGAGGCAGTTTGGAAGGCCTGGGCCGGACGTCACGGCGATTTCGTCGATGTTTTTGAAGTTTTCCGACTTCGCTATTTGGGCGATTAGCGCGGGGAGTTTCTTGAGGTGCTCGGAGCTTGCGAGGTCGGGCACGACGCCGCCGTATAGCGCGTGCAGGTCTATCTGCGAATGTATCAGGCTTTCGAGTATGCCTATGCCGGAGTCGAAAATTGCGACGGCGGATTCGTCGCACGAGCTTTCTATGGAAAGAATCTTCATGCGATTTCGGCCTTGTCTTCGGCGACCCTCGCGCGCCCGCGCAGCCTGCTTTCCTCGAGCGAATCGTCATACAGAGAGTCGAACTGGCCGTCGCGCCTGAAAGAGTAGCAGGCGTTTTTGCCCACTACAATGTGCTCTATGAAATTGAGGTTGATAGGCTTGCAGGCCTCGGAAACTTTGCGGGTGAAGCGGACGTCCTCGAACGACGGGTTGGGCATGCCGCTAGGGTGATTGTGCGCGATGGCTATGCTGGAGGCGCCTTTTTTGATGGCAATTTCCACGATTTTCCTGATGTCGACGTTCGCGGTGTTTACGCTGCCTTCAAATAGGCGAACGCAGCCGTCGGGAATCATGCGCAGCTGGGTGTCGAAGCATACGAGTTCGAGCACTTCCGATTTTTCGCGCGAAATTTTGCTTTTGAAATATTTTATGAGCTTGTCGATGGTTGAGACTTTGTCGCCGGCAATTTCGAGCTCGTTCTGATGGTAGACGGTTATTACGTCTTTCATCAGCTTCAGCGCTGTCGCGGCGCTTTCGCCGATGCCCTTGACTTTCATGAGCTCTTCGACCGGGGCTTCGAGAATGCCGCGCAGGTTTTGGAATTTTTTTATGAGCTCCTTTGCGATGGGCTTTACGTCTATTCTCGGTATGCAAAGCATGAGGCACAGCTCCACAATCTCGTAGTCGGCGAACGCCGATATGCCGGAGCGCATGTATTTTTCGCGAAGGCGCTTTCTGTGTCCTTCGCCGCCGTGCTGTTTTTTTGCTTTTTCGCTGTTCATCAAAGGCGGGGGAAGTGGTTTATAAAATACTTGCCGCCCACTTTAATGGGATTTTGCATTCCTGCAAGCAGATAAGCGTGCGCCTTTTTGCACGCCTCGAAAACCCCGGCGCCCTTGGCGAGGTTCGCTGCCATGGCGGCGCTTAAGGTGCAGCCGCTTCCGTGCGTGTCTACGTCCTTGACGCGCGCCGACCTTATCGTCTCGCATTCTCCGGCGGGCGAAACGAACACGTCTTCGAGGTCGTCCGACTCCATGTGCCCGCCTTTCAGCAATACCGCGGCGCCGAATTTTTCGCAAAGCGCGCGGGCTGTTTCGGCCATTTTGCGCGAGTCTATTTTGCCGCACTCCAGAAGGACTGCCGCCTCGTCTAGGTTCGGCGTAAACACCGCCGCGAGCGGTATTAGGCGCTTTTTTACGATTTCTATCGCGTCGTCTTTCAGGAGCTTCGCGCCGCTTGTGGAGACTATCACGGGGTCCACGACTAATGATATTTCCCGGTGGGCTTCAAAAAAATCCGATACGGCCGACACTATTTCGGCGCTGAAGAGCATGCCGGTTTTCGCGGCGCGGGGCTTGTAAAATTCTTCGATTGCCTGCATCTGCGCGGTAACAGTGGAAATCTGCGCGGCCTCGATTCCCGTTACATGGTCCGGGTTCTGCGCGGTGAGCGCGGCTATGGCCGAGCACCCGTAGACGCCGTTTGCCGCGATTGAGAGCAGGTCGGCCTGAATGCCCGCGCCCGCGCCCGAATCGCTCCCCGCGACCGTCATGGCGCAGGGCATGTTTTCCAAACTTTTAACCATAGCCCGCCAGAAAACACCCCTAAAACGAAATGGTCAATTCATAAACGTCCTTGCCTTCGAAGAACGGCATTTGCACCACGTATTCGGGCATCCACGCGTAGGCCTTCTTTTCGCCGTCCACGGCCTCTACAAGGAAGTTGAACCAGCGGCCCCACGGAAGGTCTTCGGGGCGGTTGGGCTGGGGCGGGTTGCAGTACATGTCCTTCACGCCTTCTATGTGGATTTTCCCTTCGTCGTCTGTCGTGTACGTCCTGTAGGCGGGCGTGATTACGTCGAAATATTTGCCCCGCGCGCCGTAAAGGTTGACTGTTGCGTTTTTCAGCGGCTTTCCGTCTTTTAGTACCGTTACTATGATGTTGTCGGCAAAGAGGCTGCGGAAAAAGTCGGGGAAGTCGCGCCCCGGAGTTTTGGATTCCGCAAGCGCGTTGATTATGTTTACGGCGTAGTCGCTCCAAGTGTCCCAGCTGTCGTGCATTATGCATGTCATGGGCTTGAAAGTTTCGCCGTTAACCGGGTTGTTTTCGCCGCGCACCTGCGTGGCGTAAACGTCGGTCACCATCCTGTAATGCCCGAGTTCGTGCACGATGCTCTTGTACCACCGCTCCTCGCCGAAATAGTCGAGGAATTCAAGCTTGTCGTTGCCTATGGCAATTATGCTAAGCCCGTTCCAGCCCCCGCAGTGGAAGGCCCCCTCTTCGCCGTCGTGGTCGGCAATATGGTCTATTACCATCAGCAGGTCGTGTTTGCCGAAATCGAAGTTTTCGCGGTATTTTTCCTCGGCCGCTTTCGACGAGCCGTCGTAAACCGCACCGAGCGTTGGCGTGAATTTGAAATTGTATTTGAAGCGTCCCTGCGCGGAGGCGTTCCAGTGGGTGTTGATTTTTTTGAAAAGCGTTTTCAGCTTCTTTTTGTATTCCTTTTCTCCGCCGAAGTGTTCGACGCCCGGTTTGTCGGCAACCACGAAAACACGGTATTCCGCCGTTTTGAGTTTTGGCGTTTTTGCTTCTTCCGCGAATGCCCCGCAGAAGATTCCAAGCATGACAAAGCAGGCCAAAATCCTTTTCATTTTTGCTGTTCCCCTAAAAAAGCGTTAAAGTGAAATGGTTGTTTCGTATATGTCCTTGCCGTCGAAGAAAGGCATCTGCACCTCGTATTCGGGCATCCAGCCGTAGGCCTTTTCTCCATTGTATTCGGCTTCGACGAGGAAATTGAACCAGCGTCCCCACGGGAGGTCTTCGGGGCAGTTTGGCTGGGGCGGGTTGCAGTAGATTTCCTTTGCGTCGCCTATGAGAACCCTGCCGTCCTTGCCCGTTTCGTAAACCCTGTATGCGGGCGCCACAACGTCGAATTTCGCTCCCCTGACTCCGTACAGGCTCACCTTCGCGCCCTCGACGGGCTTGCCGCCGCGCGTTACGTGTATGGCGAGGTATTTGGGAAACATCGTCTGAAAGAGTTTCGGAAAGTCGTGGTGCGGAACTTTCGATTTTGCCACGTGGCTGATTATGGCGGCGGCGTAGGCGCACCACTTGTCATAGTGGGACGCGCTGAGCATTATGCAGGGCGCAGGGCTGAAGTCTTCGCCGTTGACCGGGTTGTTTTTTGCGTACACTCCCGAGGCGTAAAGGTCGGTCACCAGCCTGTAATGGCCGAATTCGTGCGCGATGCTCCGGTACGATTCGTCCGAAAAGCAGTCTTTGGGCTCGTCCGTGCCGAAGCGTATGACGGCTGCGGCGATTCCGTTGGAATCCTCCCCGCAGTAATAGGCTTCGCCCTCGTCGCCGTGGTCTTTCATGTGGTCCAGGACGAGCAGGAAGTCGGCTTTCGACAGGTCGAAGTCTTTCCTGTACCTGTTTTCCTGTCCGGCGGAAGACCCCCCGTAGGTCCCGCCGAAAACCGGGACAAACTTAAATTCGTATTCGAACTTGTCGCTGCCTTTGTTCCAAAACGCGTTTATGTTGTCGAAAAGGATGCCAAGCTTCTTTTTGTATTCCTCTTCGCCGCCGAAATGTTCGACCCCGGCTTTGTCCGCGACCACAAGGGCCCTGTATTCAACAACCTCCTTTCCGGCCGGATTTCCCCGGCACAGGCAGAAAAATATAAGGCTAAAAAATACCGCTGCCGCTGTTTTCATGGTTTTCCCCCCCTATTTTATGAACAAAACAGACAAATTTGCGTCTCTTAAGATGTTTATATTAAACGCCGTTCGAAACGATTTTGCAAGCCTTACATTGTTTGACAAAGCTTTCAATAAATGCATTCTTTTACCGTATATTAATTATGGGCGACAATTCCATGGAACTTCCCTTTGAGGCCGGAGAGGCGGGGCGCGAGGAAAGCGTTCCGATGTCGGCGCCGCTTGCCGTGCGCATGCGGCCGCGCTCGCTTTCGGAAGTCGTGGGGCATTCGCACATACTCGGGCGGGGCGCGCTGCTTCCAAGGCTCGTGGCGACCAACAATTTCGGCTCCCTGCTGTTTTACGGGCCGCCCGGATGCGGCAAAACAACGCTTGCCGACGTAATCGCCCGCGAAACGGGCGCGCGCTTCGTCAAGATAAACGCCGTGCTTTCGAACGTCGCCCAGCTGCGCGACATTCTCGCGGCGGCGCGCTACCGCAAGGGCGAGCGCACCATACTTTTCATTGACGAAATCCACCGCTTCAACAAGTCGCAGCAGGACCTCCTCCTGCCCGACGTGGAGGACGGCAACGTGCGCCTTATAGGGGCCACCACCCAGAACCCCGGCTTTTACATCAACGCGCCGCTGCTTTCGCGCAGCCATCTTTTCAAGCTCGAGCCGCTCGAAACCGGCGACATCGTCAAGGTGCTCAAGCGCGCTCTCGCAGACGATGAAAGGGGGCTTGGCGCCTACAACTGCACGGCCGACGACTCGATTCTTTCTTCCATCGCGAAAATATGCGACGGCGACCTTCGCCGCGCGCTCAACGCTCTGGAAACCATGGTGCTTGCCAAGGGCGGCGGCACGGAGCTCGGGCCGGAGGACGTAGAGGTGTTCGCCAAGGAGCGCCGCGTGCGCTACGACGCCGACGAGGACGAGCACTACGATACCATTTCGGCGTTTATTAAAAGCGTGCGAGGCTGCGACCCCGACGCCGCCATGTACTGGCTGGCAAAAATGCTCGTCGGCGGCGAGGACCCCAGGTTCATCGCGCGCCGCCTGCTGATACTCGCAAGCGAGGACGTGGGGCTTGCCAATTCGCAGGGGCTTCTTGTCGCGAACGCGGCCTTCGACGCCTGCGAGCGCATAGGGCTGCCCGAATGCGAGCTCAACCTTGCGCACGCCACAATATTTTTGGCGACCGCCCCGAAGAGCAATTCCGCCACATTAGCCTTGTTTGCCGCAAAAAAAGCTGTAAAAGAAAATCCCGTACAGCCTGTTCCGATGCATTTGCGCGACGCCCACACGTCGCTAAACAAAAAGCAGGGCAACGGGGCGGGGTACGTTTACAACCACGACTGCCCCGGCTTTATCAGCGGGCAGGACTACATGCCCGAAAACATTACACTTTACAGCCCCACGGAGTACGGCGCGGAAAAGCAGATAGCCGAACGCCTCGCGGGGTACAGGGAATTGAAAAGAAAGATACAAAATGAGTCCGGACGAGGAAAATCAAAATAAGCCGCGGGGTTTCCGCATAACGCAGAGGGTAGAATTGCATTTCCTCAGGACATGCCTGCTCAATGCGCTCGGTCTGCTCCTTGCGTGGGCGATACTGCCGTCTTCCATCGTGTTTACGGATTTTCTCTCGTTCATAATCCTCGTGGTTCTCATATGGTTTATGAACTGGATTCTGCGCCCCATACTCGTGGTGTTCACGCTGCCCTTCATCATATTTACCATGGGGGTGGGAATGCTTTTTATAAACGCCGTGATAATTTATTTCGCGGCGAGGCTTATACCCGGCAACGGCGTCGTTATAGGCAGCTATTGGGCGGCGCTTCTGGCCTCATTCATAATTTCGGTAATGTCGTGGGGGCTTGAAATGGCCCGCTCGGAACGCTCAATCCGCAAGGCCCTGAGCAGAAACGCGCAGGACGGCGGCAAGGACAAAGACGATGATGTAATAGACGTTTAGCTATATGAAAATTTTAAAATGCATCCTTTCTGCGGCGCTGCTTTCGACCGGCGCCGCGTCGGCGCAGACCGACAGCCAGTTTGTCGAAATAACGGGGAAATCCGTTTTCACTCAGAACAACTCCTGGAAAATGTTCGCGAATATCGAGGACGCCCTCAACGCGTACGCGGGCTCTTGGGTTGGCTTGCAGAATATTTACGTAGAGGACAAGGAGATCGTTCAGGCCAGCATCCAGCAGACTTATGTTCCCGACCCCAATTCTTCGTCGCCGCGCCTTATAGGCACAGGCAAAATAATAAGCGGTGCGGCCACCATACCCACGCGCTCTTTCATATCCATAGACGGCGACAGGCTCCTGCTTGAAATAGTGGCCGAAGACGGCGGAGTGTCGCCGTACAGCGGCTTTGTTGAATACGGGGCCGTCATATGGTTTCCGCGCTATTTCGTGCTCACCTACGACTACCAGTCGGACAGTTTTATGAGGGGCGACCGGGGAATTATTATGGTGTCCTCCGGAAGAAGGTACGTTGAAATGCCGGGCAGCGGCTTCAAGGGGTATATGGAAATGAGGGGGGAGCTAGTCAAGGACGACAACCGCATAGATCTCAAAAAAATAAACAGCACGCGGTCCACACAGTTCAGCCTGCCGAAATCGTCCCTGCAGGATTGATTTACGCTTTGATGCCCGACAGGACCGGCAGGATTCTTTTTGAAAATCCCGTTTCCGAAAAAAAATTTGGAAACGGTTTTTCCGTTTTGCATGCCCGGGTCCCCGCATTTTCGGCGGCTTCTATAAGGCTTTTTGTCAACACGGGAAGCGTTGACGAGGGCGAATTTTCCGGCTGCGGGATATCGCATTTTGTGGAACATATGGTGTTCAACGGCGCCGGGCCGCGCGGAAAGCGCGAAATCGCCGAATTTGTGAATTCCATCGGCGGGACGCTCAACGCCTATACCTATTACGACCGCACGGTCTACTGCCTCGACTGCCCTTCGGAAGCCCTCGCGGGCGCTTTCGGAATCCTTTCAGATATGGTGTTCAATCCTCATTTGAAAGGGGATGACTTTGCTCTTGAGCGCGGCGTGATACTGCGCGAGATAGACATGTGCGCGGACGATCCGGACGAGCTTTTGTTTTCTTCGGTCTTCACCAGAATGTATATGCGCAACCCTTTAAGGCATCCGATAATAGGCCATAGGCGCATGTTCGAAAGCCTTTCGCTCGACGACCTGAAGCGTTACCATAAAAGGCGATATGCGCCGGAAAACATGTTTCTTGCGGTGTCGTCAAACCTTGAGGACAAAAATGTTTTCAAGGCCGCCGAAAAGTTTTTCGGAAAGCGCGATTGCGGAAGATGCGAAACCGCCGTGCAGCCATTCGAACCCGTCCAAATTGCGCCGAGGGAAACGCGCGAATATTCGGATGTGGAAGTTGCCAGGTCGTGTCTGGCGTTTAAGCTCCCGCCCGCCGCTTCCGCCCGCGAAGACGCCGCGCTGGAGGCGTTTTCCCACGCGATGGGCTATGGGAATTCGTCTTTGCTCGTCCGCAAATTGAAGTACGGCGAGGCTCTCGCGGACTCCATAGACTGCGACATGATGCGCGTGCGCGGAGACAGGCTTTTCCTCGTCATGTGGGAGTGCGATCCGGCGAAAAATGAAGAAGTCAGGAGGCGCGTCCTCGAGGAAATCCGCGCGCTGTGCGTCTCGGGCCTCTCAAGGGAGCGGCTCGACAGGTATGCGCGGCACTGCGCCCTGCAGTCGGTCAATTCCATGCGCAATTCCACGAGCCTTTCGGAGTGGATTGTGTCGCTGCATTCCGAGGGGTTGGACAATTCTTACCTCAATTCCCACATATCGGCACTGGACGGCCTTGATGCCGAAAAAACGGCGGCAATATTGTCGGAATCAATCGACAAGGACCGTTCGACATTCGCGGCGGTTTTGCCGAAACGGCTTTCAAGGCGCACGCAAAAAAAAGCGTTGGAAACGGATCGCCCTTTTGAGATAAAAAAACTTTCAAACGGACTTCCGGTTGTGCTTGGGCATGCGCGGCATCTGGAAAAATTCCATGCGAGGCTCGTGTCGGCCGGAGGATTGCAGACGCTCTCTTTGCCAGAGAAAGGCGGGCTGGGCCTCGCGGCGCTCTTAATTTTGCGCGACACGAAAAACCGCACGGCGGAAGAACTCGCGGAATTTCTGGACGACAGGGCCGTTTCTTTCAACAGCGAATTCGGCAACGCCCTGTGCGCCGTTTCGTCGGAATCGCTTGCGGGGGAGTGGAAACTTCCGCTGGACATAATGGCAGACGCGGTGCTGAATTTGAAGATAAGGCGCGAAACTTTCGAGACCGAACGCTCCGCCCTTATATCGGACGTCCTTGAGGATTTGGACGATTCGCAGCAGGCTGCTTTGCGTGTTTTGCGCCGTGAGTTTTTCGGAAAATACCCGCTTTCGCTGTCTCCGGACGGCGACGTGGCGGACATAAAAAAAGCGTCGATAAAAAGCGTCGAAGGGATTCTTGCAAAAAATTTCAATCCGGCTTCAAGCGCGCTTTGCATAAGCGGAAAATTCGACGAAAAGGAAGTTCTGGAATATTGCGAAGAGCTG
This sequence comes from uncultured Opitutales bacterium, assembly GCA_944391135.1. Taxonomy (GTDB): domain Bacteria; phylum Verrucomicrobiota; class Verrucomicrobiia; order Opitutales; family Intestinicryptomonadaceae; genus Merdousia. The sequence goes on along the minus strand of CALXSL010000007.1, from coordinate 60,127 downwards.
TTTGGCCGCCTGAAAGGGCGCGCCGCAAAAATGCCGAAGCCTTTCAAAAGGAATCCGCGCGCGGAAGAAAAAAGCGTCGCGCTTAAAAAGAACCAATCCGTTGTCTGCTCCGCATTTGCCGATGTCGATGTTCCGGACGTCAAAACCTATTTTGCGCGCTCCGTGCTGCTCGAAATTCTGGGCGGCGAAGACGGAATCATATTCGAACGCGTGCGCGAGCGCGAGGGTCTGGCCTACACGGCCGGGGCGTCGCGCATATCCGACTTCCAAAGCGGCATGATATATTTCCATGCCGCGAGCGAGAAGAAAAGCCTCGGGCGCATAATCGAAATTTTTGAAGAAACCGCAAAGGACGCGTCCGCCGGAAATTTCGGCGCGGGCAGGTTTGAAAACGCGAAAACCGCCATAAAGGCCCGCAATGGCGCGAACATGCAGGACCCCGCATCGTGGGCGTCCGCCGCCGGATATTCGCTTCTCGCGTTCGGAAGAATTTTTTCGGAAGGCGAAATTAATGCGGCCATAGACGCGGTGACGCCCGCGGAAGTCGCGGCGCTCGCGGAAAAACTTTTCAAAAATCCGTTTGTTTTGAAGGCCCTATGATTGCGCTTCCCATAGACGATCTGAAGGATCAAATATTGACCGCATACGACGGCGGCACACGCCGCTTTGTGATAAGCGCGCCGACGGGGTCGGGAAAGTCCACGCGCCTGCCCGTGTTTTTTTCTGAAAAATCGGACGGGCGGGTGCTGGTTCTCCAGCCGCGCCGGGTTGCGGCGCGCATGCTCGCCAAGGCTGTCGGCTCGCTGTTCGGAATGCAGGGGCAAGTCGGCTGGCACGTGCGCATGGACAAGCATTACGACGAGTCCACGAAAATAGTGTTCCTCACCGAAGGCATACTTGCGCGCATGCTTCTGTCAAACCCGAAACTCGACGGCGTTTCAGCAGTGATATTCGATGAATTTCACGAGCGCAACATATACTCCGACATCTCGCTCGCGCTCGCGCTGCGCGCCCAGGAGAGCGTCCGCCCCGACCTTTGCATTGCGGTGTGTTCGGCGTCGATGGATTCCGACAGGCTGCGCGAATACCTCGGCGAAACGTCGAAGCGCTTCGAGTGCGGCACGCGACTTTTCCCGATCGAAACCGAATACGCCCCGCCCAGAATGCAGGGCGCGCCCGTCTGGGACTGCGCCGTGCGCGAGTTCGAGCGCCTGATGCGGCAGGGCGAGGAGGGCAATTTTCTCATATTCATGCCCGGCGCCTACGAGATTGGCCGCACGGTGTCGCGCCTCATGGAAAATCCGCACGCCAAGGGCATGGACGTTTTCGCTCTGCACGGCGACCTTCCCCCGCAGATGCAGGACAAAATTTTGGCGCCAAACGAACGGCGCAAGGTTATAGTTTCCACAAACGTTGCGGAAACTTCGCTTACTATTGACGGCGTGCGCGTCGTGATAGACTCCGGACTTGCGCGCGTGGCGCGTTTCGACCCCGCCCGCGGCGTAAACACCCTGCTTGTCGAGCGCATAAGCCTTGCAAGCGCCACCCAGCGCGCGGGCCGCGCGGGCAGAACCGCGCCAGGCCGCGCCGTGCGGCTTTGGCGGCAGGGAGATGAAGCAGCCTTCGACCGCTTTACCGCGCCGGAAATACGCCGTCTCGACTTAAGCCAGACGCTTCTGTGGCTCAAATCCGCCGGGCTGGATTTCTCATCGCTTAAAATGTTTGAGCCGCCGCCGGACGAGTCTGTCGCGCGCGCGGTGGAAACGCTAAAAAACCTTGGCGCTGTCGGCGCGGACGGGAATGTCACGCGGCTAGGCCGCGCAATGACTATATTCCCTGCGGAGCCGCGCTTCGCAAGGCTACTGATGGACGGCGCGCGCCGCGGGTGCCTCAGGCAGATATCGCTCATTGCAGCCCTCACGGAAGTTGGCCGCATAAAGCTTCCGCTCGGCGACGCGTTCCGCGAAAGGGAGCGCGACGAGCTTGTCGGAGACGTTTCCGGAGAGCCCGAGGAGCTTGCGCGCCTTTGCGAAATCGCGCGCGATAACTCCTTTAAAGACTCATTCTGCCGCGACTACGGCATACACGGGGCGAACGCCCGCAAGGCCTGTGTTTATGCCGCCGATTTGGAGCGGCTCGCCCGCAGGCACGTCGCGGAAGCCCCGGACGGCGAGAGCCTTTCCGATGCAATCGCAAAGTGCGTTTTGGGCGCGTTCTCCGACCGCCTTTGCGTGCGCATGAACAAGGGCACGCTGGCGTGCAGGATTATTGGCGGGCGCAGCGGCGAGGTCCGCAAAGAGTCGCGCGCGTACGCGGAAAATATTTTCGTGGCGATGGATTTGCAGGAGCAGAACAAGGCGGGCGGGGTTTCGATACTCGCGTCAATGATAACGCCCGTGAAAGAGGAATTCCTCGCGGAGCTTTTCCCCGACGATTTTTCGGAAGCTTTCGACGTGCGTTTCGACGAAAAGAACAAGCGCGTGGTATCGCAGAAAAGCGTCAAGTTCAGGGATCTTTCCATATCGGAATCCGCTTCGCACAATCCTCCGCCCGACGAGGCCGCGAAAATTTTGCGCGACGAAATCCTTTCCGGCCGCCTGCCGCTTAAAAACTTCGACGAGGAGGCGGAGGCCTTTATCGAGCGCGTGAATTTTGTTGCGGCGGTCTGCCCCGAGACGGGCATTCAGCCCATAGACGAACAGGCAAAGGCGGAGCTGTTCGAGCAGATGTGCTGCGGGTTGTCGTCTTATGCGGAGGTGAAAAACGCCGACGTCCACGCCGCGCTGCGCGAATGGCTGTCTCATGAGCAGCTGGGGCTTTTAAAATACCTCGCGCCGCGCACTGCAGACTTCCCCAAGCGCAAGCGTCCGGCATACATACGCTACGAGCCTTCGACAAAACGCGCGGTAATATCGTCCTTCTTCAAGGATTTTTACGATTTCGACGCGAACAAACTGCGCATTTGCGACGGCAAGGTGAAGCCCACTTTTGAGATTCTAGCGCCGAACGGGCGGCCCATCCAGACAACGCAGAATCTTGAAGAATTCTGGAAAACTTCTTGGCTGCAGATAAAAAAAGAATTGAAGGCTCGCTATCCGAAGCACTTCAAAGACGAGCGCGCGTAGGGCCGCCCATATAAAAACGGAAAGCCGGGAATTTTTCAGCCAATTCCATTACGCGCGGCAATGTAAAAGTTTTTTTGCCGTGGACGGGATTGAAGGTTTTATTCCAAACATAAGTTTCCCGCCGCGACACTGGTTGCGGAGTTCATAAAGATTCGCGGGCCTATGTGGGTGCAGTCGCGGCGCCCACACCCCGCGCGGTGCAGGGCGGCGCGTATCCGCCATGCGTATGCCTGTGTGGCATTACGAGCTTTCCGCGCATTGTCGGGGTTGTTATATGGAATTCAAAAGAAAAGCTTCAACCCCTCCACGGCTTGAATTGCATTGGGATTGAGCGTTGCATTTGGCTTTTCAAAAAAAGAGACCGCTTTTTTTGGCGGTCTCTTAAAGTGTATTTTTATGTTGCGCCTGAATTTAAACGACGGTGTTCGACGGTATAACCGCGCCCTTTGTCACAATCAGCACGCCGTCGCGCACGAACAGGCCGCCCTGTTCCCACATGTCGGGTTTGCCGTCGGGCTTGAGCACGCAGTTTTCGCCTATCCTCGCGTTCTTGTCGATTATGGCGTTTTCAATCGTGCAGTTTTTGCCTATGCCTATCGGCGGTATTCCGGAAGCGTAAGATTCCTCTATCTCCTCGAGAGATTCGTAGAAGTCCGCGCCCATCATGATCACGTTGCGCAAATGCGTGTTTTCGCGTATCACCGAGCGTATGCCTATGACGCACCTGTTGAGGTCGGATTTCACTATTATGCAGCCGTCGGAAATGTTGCAGCGTTCAATGCGGCTGTCGTACATCTTTGCGCCGGGCAGGAACCTGCAGTGCGTGTAGACAACTTTGTCCTGTCTGTAAAAGTCGAAGGGCGGAATTTCGTCGGTGAGGGCGAGGTTGGCCTCGAAGAACGCGCCGACCGTGCCGATGTCCTCCCAGTAGCCGTCGAAGATGTAGGCGCAGAGCTTTTTCTTGCCAAGCAGCCCGGGGATGACCTCTTTGCCGAAGTCCATCTCGTCGCCCGACATCGCGTCTTCGAGAATCTTCTGCGAGAACACGTAAATGCCCATGGACGCCAGACAGTAGTCCTGGTTAGGGTCTTTGAGGCCGTGCTTCAAATCCTCGCCGATAAGGAAGGATTCTATTACGGCGGGGTCCTTCGGTTTTTCGGCGAATTCCGTGATTCCCAGCTTTTCGTTTACGCGCATCACGCCGAGGCTCGGGGCCTCGCTTTTGGGCATGGGCTTGGCCGCGATTGTGATGTCGGCGCCGCTGGCTATGTGGTGGTTTAGCATCTTCTCAAAATTCATCTGGTAAAGCTGGTCGCCCGACAGGATGAGGAAGTAGCAGTCTTCGCCGTGGCGCTCGAAATGGTGCATGTTCTTGCGCACCGCGTCGGCCGTTCCCTGGTACCACGAGCCGCCCGCGTCGGTCTGCTCCGCAGCCAGAATGTCCACGAACGCCTTGCCGAAATTGTCGAATTTGTAGGTCTGCTGTATGTGCTTGTGCAGCGACGCCGTGTTGAACTGCGTGAGCAGGTAGATGCTGTCGCAGCCCGAGTTGATGCAGTTGCTTATCGGAATGTCCACGAGGCGGTATTTGCCCGCGAGCGGAACCGCAGGCTTGCAGCGCTGTTTCGTAAGGGGGTAAAGGCGGGTGCCTCTGCCGCCTCCCATGATAATGCTTATTATGTTTTTATTCATTTCAATTTTTTGAGAGGTATGTTTGAGCGGGCCCTTTTTGCAGAACAACCCATCTTCCGCCGGGCGCTTTGGCGGATTCCAGATTCCCCTATAAAAGAGCCTTTCAACTATTTAAAATAGTAGCGGTTTATTTTTAAAGTGTCCAGCCTTTTGTGCCGGGCACCGCATTCAGGAAAGACGGGCTTGCGCGTGTTTCGGGCTTTCGGCTATTCCTTGATTTCCTCCGGCATAACCGTGACCTTGTACGGTTTTTGGGCGAAAATCTCCCTGGCGAGTTCGCGGACTTCGTCGAGGCTCACGTTCGAGTATGCCGTCTCTATGTCCTTGGCCAGCTCAATGTTGTTTGGGATGGCCTGCGACAAATTCAGGACGGCGTCGAGCCAGTACGCGTTTTTGCGCTTGTTGGCCTCAACCCCCTTCAGCAGCGGGATTTTCGCGCGCTCGAACTCGTCTTCGGAAATATTCGCGCTGACAATGCCCGCGCACTTTTCTAGAAGCTCGCCGATTTCCCCGTTGTACTGCGGCACGACGAAGGTGAAGGCCGACATGAAGCCGACGTCTTTCATCCACGTGCTGGAATTGTTGTAGGCGAAGGGGCTGTAAACCTTGCCTTCCTTTTCGCGCGCCTCCTTGCGGAGCACGTCGTCGAAGACCGCGCCGAGGACGTTCGAGGCCCTCATCTTTTTGGCGTCTTCGCGCCCGAAAGTTTTCCAGAGGCGCGCCGCCACGGAGCGCGGCTCGTCGGTGGTCTCGTAGGTCATCGAGATTGACGAGCCTGCATCGAGAAGTTCAACCGCGGCGTACGGGTCGGCTTTTACGCTCTCGCGTTTGGGCATGGCGCCGAATGTTTCCGCAACGAGCGCGACCGCCGCGTCGGGGTCGATATCGCCCACTATCGAAATTTCCATGTACGAGTTTTTGAGTATGGGCCCCATCCATTGCGCGATTTCCGCCATCGAAACCTTTTTGAAGCTGTCGAAGCTGCCGGGCACTTTCGCGATGCCGTCCTTTATGAGGTCTAGCGTGATGAAGCTGAGCTTGGCGGCGGGGTTGGTGAGGAAGTCCATGTAGAACGACTCGCCGTATTTCATGAGCGTCTCCCGGCCGTCCTCGCGGAAGCCCGCGTCGGCGACGTACGTGGCGGCGAGGCGCGCCATGGCCTCGAAATCCTTGCTTGTGCTTTTGCCCGCCATGTGGAAGCTGTTGCCTTCCACGCCCGCGCCGAGCGACATTTTAAGCGGATAGCGCGCCGCGTTTATTTCACTGAAATTCTGGAATTTCGTGCCGCCCGCAAGCAGCCCGTAAACCGCCACAAAGTATTCGGGCTTGTCCGTAGGGATGTCGAGCAGGCCCTTGCCGAAGGAGATTTTCATCAGGACTTCATCCTTGGTAAAATCGGTGCTCTTTACGTTCAGGCGCACGCCGTTTTCAAAAAGTATCTGCTTTATGCCGAGTCCTTCCACGCTTGTGTCCGACTTGATTCCCGACGTTTCGCCGAACTGCGAGAACTCGAAGCCGAGCGCGGCGAAAATCGCGCCGTCGTAGCGCGAGGCTTTGGCTGCGTCGTACTTTTCCTGCACGGTTTTCGCTAGCCCTTCGGGCTCCTTGCCGGAGTCCGAAAGGAACACCTTTACTTTGGAGTTTTTGAACGCGTCTTTCAGCAGCGCTATCGCGTCCTTCGCGGAGAAGTCGCCGAGAGCGTACTGCGCTATGGTCAGGTCGTCCTCGGGCGACGTGAACACTTCCTCGGCGGAAAGCACCGATGTTATTTCGTTGGCCAGTTCCTGGTTTTTGCGGGTGTCCTTGCCTTTGATGTCGCTTTCTATCGACTCGTAAATCTTCTTTTTTGCGCTTTCGAGTTCGGCGTCCGAAAGGTTTTCTAGGCTTAGTATCTGGCGGAAATTTTCCTCCAGCGCGTCGGCGCTTTTGCCGACGGGGGCGTCCGCGTTGAATATGAAGGCCGAAGCGAAATTGCAGAACTCGAAGCTTCCCGCCGAGCCCTGCGAAATTTTGGATTCGGGCAGGTACGACGTGCGCAGGTAGCGCGCGCTTATGGCATTTGAAAGCGCCCTCAGGCGCATGTCGCGCACGCGCTTTTCGAGGGAGTCTTTTACGTTCGTTTCCTGTACGACGGCCACGGACGCGTAGGATTTCGCCGCGTTCGCGGTGGAGTCGTACGCAATCTCGAAGGGCATTGTGCCGGCGTCGAATGCGAAGTCGTAGTCTATGCTTTCAAGCTTGCCGAAGTCGGCCGTTCTCGCGGGAAAATCCTTGTCGGCGTAGAAGTCGGAAAAATACTTTTCGGCCTCCTTGAGCATGGCTTCGGGGTCGATATCGCCGACTATTATGAGCACGGTATTTTCCGGGCGGTAGTCGCTCCTGTAGAATTTTTCGAAAGTGTCGCGGTCGGCTGTCTTGATGACGCTTTCCTCTCCGATGGGCATCCTGTCGGGAAATACCGAGCCCTTGAACAGGTGGGCTATCTCCTTGACCGCCTTGCGGTAGTCCTGCGTGTCGCGCGAGTCCTTCTCGGCGATGATCACGCCGCGCTCGCGGTCTATGGCGTCCTGCTGCAGCAGCATGCCGTCAGAATAGTCGCGCAGAAGCATGAGGCCGTCGCTGATGAGCTTGGGCGAGGCTTCGGGCATGTCGAGCTTGTAGACCGTCTCTATAAAGCTGGTGTGCGCGTTGGTGTCGGCGCCGAACGCCATGCCGAGGCGCTGGAAGTATTCGACCATCTCGCCCGCCGGGAAATGCTTCGTGCCGTTGAAGGCCATGTGCTCGAGGAAGTGGGCAAGGCCTCGCTCGTTTTCGAGCTCGTACGCCGAGCCGCGCTTTACGAGCAGGCGCATCGACACCCTGTTGGGCGGCTCCGAGTTTTTATAGACCGCGATGGTCATCCCGTTGGGCAGGACTTGCGTTTTCAGGTTTTCGTCGGCCTTGAATTCGGGCGCGGCTGATAGTATTTGGGCTGTGAGCATTGTTAAAAGCAGAAATTTTTTCATGGTGAAATTTTGTTGTCCTGTTTAGTCGGGCTTGCGGGCGGCCCAGAATATGCAGTCGTCGGAAAATTCGAGGACGGCTTCCGGCTCTTCGGAGATTTTGCTCCGCAGGCGGCAGAAATCCACCCTGAAGCCCGCCGCCTCAAGATCCTCGCGCACTTCGTCTTTGACAGGCGAGTGGATGAAGATGTTCCCGTGCGCGCCCGCATACCATAGGTCGCCGAAGTCGTCGAGAAGCGGGTGCTGCGAGCGCGTCAGCCACTGTTTCGACTCCGCCTCCCAGTAGTCGCGGTTGCGGGCGGCCTCGCGGTCGTGCGTGGTGAACACGAAGAAAGAGCCCTTTTTGAGGATGTCGAAAATCTTTTTTACCGCCTTGCGCCTGTTGGCGCGCCTCGGTATCTGCATGAGGCCGTTGAAGCCGAAAATCGCGCCGTCGAAACTTTCGTCGTCATAGGGCAGGGCGGTCGCGTCCTGCACTTCGAAAACCGTGGGGTCTTCATATTTGGCGGCGATCGCCCTTGCCGATTCAATCATCGATTCCGAAAAGTCCGTGGCGGTTACGTTTTTAAATCCGAGGCCGCACAGGCCGTGCGCGATTCTCCCCGCGCCGCATCCGAGCTCAAGAATGCGCATGTCGGGCGAAAAGCACTGCCCGAACACGATTTTTTCGGAGTTCCACAGGCCGACTTCCTCGACGGCGCGGGCGTAGTCGCAGACAACCTGCGCCTTTTCGAAATATCCCTTTACGTTCAGCGGGTCCATGCTATTTTTCCGAATGTCAGCGAGTCTTCGCCGAGCCGCCTTTCCTCCCACGGCTCGATTGAAAAGTTTTTGCCGTTTTTGAACGCGGGCAGGCCGCCGTCGCCGATGATTTTCGGCGCGACGTACTCGAACGCGAACTCGGCCGCGCGGGCCTTGCATACGGACTCGAATATTTCCGCGCCGCCCTCTATGTACAGCGAGCTTATACCCGCCAGAAACATTCGGCTTTTTACCTCGTTCCAGAAGTCTTCGGCGTCGGCCTTTTCGTAGTGCATCTGCGAGACTTTTATGTTCTGTTCGGCGAGCTTCAGAAACCTGCTGTGCTGCGCAAGCACGTCGCAGATTATGCGCGTGCTTCTGGAAAATTCGTCAGAGAACACCTTGTACTCTTTAAGGTTGTCGCATTCCGCGAGGCGCAGCGACGCGTCGAAAATAACGCGCATGCCCGCATGCTCCTTTTCGATGTATCCGCGCGAGGTCAGCGCCGGATTGTCGGCGAGCAGCGTGCCGCTTCCCACGCCTATGGCCGAGAACAGCCTGCGCCATTTCATGACGTCGGCTCGCGCCTCATCGCCCGTTATGGATGCCTGCTCGCCGGGGATGACCGCGATTTTGCCGTCCGCGCTCATCGCGTATTTTATAGCCACAAGCGCCTTGCGCTCGCGTATCGAGTAGTTGAAAATGAAATTGAGCCGCTCGCATTCTCGCTCGAGGATTCCCGTTTCGCATGCAATGCCGCGGTCGCGCAGTATCTGCGGGGCGCGGCCCGCGTGCGCGGGGTTCGGGTCTAGTGCGCCAATTTTCACCTCCGCGATTTTCGCGCCGATTATGGCGTCGGTGCATGCGCCCGTGCGGCCATGCGTGCTGCACGGCTCCAGCGTTACATACATGGTAGCCCCCTTGGGGTCTTCGGTGGCGTTCGCGAGGCATGCGCGTTCGGCATGGGGTGCGCCGTCGCGTTCGTGGAACCCCTCGCCTATTATCCTGCCGCCCTTGACGAGAACGGCTCCAACCATCGGGTTGGGGGCGGTGTTTCCCCAGCCTTTTTTCGCGAGCTCAAGGGCCCTTTGCATGTATGCGTCGTCGTCCATTTTTTCCATGTTTGCGTTGCGGGTTTTTCTTGCGTGCTGCAAAGAGTCCTAACCCCTCACGAAGGGGTTGGTCTTTTTTTCGCGCTCGACGCTCGTCGCGCCGCCGTGCCCGGGGAATATCGCGGTGTCGTCGGGCAGGGTGTAAATTTTGTCGAGAATGGATTTTTTGAGAACGTCGAAGCTGCCGCCCCAAAGGTCGGTGCGCCCCACGCTCTCTTCAAAAATGACGTCGCCCGCGAACAGGTAGCCGCCGTCCTTTTCCTTGACGTAGAAGACGACGCTGCCGGGGCAGTGGCCGGGGGCTTCAAGCACCTTGATTTTGAGCTTGGCTATTTTGAGCGTTTGGCCGTCTTTGATAAATTCGTCGATTTTCGCAGGCTCGAAGCTAGCGCCGGGCAGGTACTTGTTCTGGAAATCTGGCTCTTCTATCAGGCGCTTGCCGTCCTCGGCGGCGTAGATTTTGGCGCCCGTTATTTCCTTAAGCTTTGCGGCGTCCCAGATGTGGTCCCAGTGGCCGTGCGTAAGCAGTATGGCCGCGAGTTTAAGGTCGTGCTTGCGCAGGAACTGCGGCACGACTTCCGCCGCGTCCATGGGCGCGTCGATAAGGACGGCCTCCTTTTCGCCTTCCTTGAACAGCAGGTAGGCGTTTGTGCCAAGCTGCCCCAGTGAGAATCCGAATATTTTCATAAGCCTTTTCCTTTATTGTTTTTTAAGAAAATTGTTGAACTTGAGCCATTCTTCGAGCAGGCCGAACCACTGTTCGACGGGCTTGCCGGGGGCCTTGCGCAGCCCGAATCCGTGGCCGCCCTGGCTGAAGAGGTGCATGTCGGCGGGGCGCCCGGCCTTTTTCATTGCGGCGTAATAGGCTATCGACGAGTTCACCCAGTAGTCGTCCTGCGCGCCCACTATGAATACGGGCGGAGTGTCCGCACCGACCGAAAGTTCGGGGGAAAGCTCGTATTCGCTGTCGTAGTCTTTGTGCGCGATTTCCGGGCCGCCCTTCCAGTGTTTCAAAAAGCTCTGCGAATCGCAGTACGCCGGATACACCAGTGCTGTGAAGTCGGGTTTGGGAGGATTCTTGTCGGCGGCGTCAACGTCTTTGTAAGACGCATTATCCGCTGAGCTGGCGCGGGCGGCAAGGTTGCCGCCGGCCGAGAAGCCCATTACGCAGATTTTGCCGGGATCCACCTTCCATTTTTTCGCGTTGGCGCGGACGAGCCTTATGGCGCGCTGCGCGTCCATAAGGGCGCCCTCGCGGTTGCCCGGCACGCGGTATTTGAGAACTCCAGCGCTTATGCCGCTTTCGGCGAGCTTTTGAGCGATTTCCGTGCCTTCAAGGTCGTATGCGAGAATTTCGTAGCTTCCGCCGGGGCAGATAAGCACAAAGCCCGTCGGCCCTTTCGTCTTTGCGCGGAAAACTTCAAGCGTCGGCTTCGACACGTTGCTTACTATCGTGAACTGCCAGTCTTTGCTGTATTCCGACTTCTCGGGCGCGTTCGCGACCGCGCCGGGCATTTTGCCCTGCGGCCAAAGGTCGAATGTCTGCGGCTTCATTTGCGCGTTAAGCGTGAAGCACGCATAGAGCGCGGCGCATATGCAGAAAAGCTTCTTCATTTTTTTTGCCCGGCCATTCCGTTGAATTTGAGCCATTCGCCCATCAGTTCAATCCATTTTTCGACGGGCTTGCCCGGAGCTTTCCGCAGCCCGAATCCGTGGCCGCCTTGGCTGAAGAGGTGCATGTCGGCGGGGCGTCCGGCCTTTTTCATCGCCATATAATAGGCGAGCGACGCGTTTACGTAGGGGTCGTCCTGTGCCTCGACTATGAAAACCGGTGGCGTTTCATTTGTTATGCTAAGTTCCTCGGCCAGTTTGTATTCGCCGTTGTAGTCTGTCGCCTGTTCTGCTGGCAGGCGCATGCTTTGCGCGTACGTGGCCTGGTCGCAATAGGCGGGGTAGATGAGCCCCGTGAGGTTCGGCTTGAACGGCTGTTTGTCGGTTTCGTCCACGGCTTCGTATTTGGGGGCGCCGGCGGTGCTTGCCCGTGCGGACAGGCTTGCGCCGGCCGAGAAGCCCATGATGCCGATTTTGTCCGGGTCTATGTTCCACTTTTTCGCGTTCGCCCTCGCGAGCCTTATGGCGCGCTGCGCGTCCATAAGGGCGCCGTCGCGGTTGCCCGGCACGCGGTATTTGAGCACGCCGGCCGACACTCCGAATTTGTTCAGGGCTTCGGCTATTTCCGTGCCTTCCAAGTCGTAGGCCAGAATGTGGTATCCGCCGCCGGGGCAGATTATCACAAAGCCGTTTGGCGATGCGGAGTCCGCAAGAAAAAGTTCGAGTTCGGGCTTCGACACATTTTCCACAATCGTGATGTTGTTGTCGGGGAAAGCCCTTTCCTGCGCGTCCGTGGCCGTGCCGGGCATTTTGCCTTCGGGCCAGATTTCAATTTTTTCGGACGCGCCCGCCGTGACTGCCGCGAAAACCGCCATTGCCGCAAAAAATTTTCCCATAATCATTCCGCCATGAATCCGTTGAATTTGAGCCACTCCCGGAAAAGGTCTTTCCACTGCCTTACGGGCTGTGTGGCGTTGCGTATGCCGTAGCCGTGCGCGCCCTTGTTGAACAGGTGCAGCTCGGCGGGGCGCCCGGCCTTTTTCATTGCCAGATAGTATGCCAGCGACGAGTTAACCCATTCGTCCTCCTGTGTCTCCACGATGAAAACGGGCGGGGTTTTGTCGGTTATTTTCAGCTCTTCGGCGAGCTTGTAGTCGTGATTGTAGTCTTTGCTGACAAGCGGAGCTTTGGTGCCCCAGTGCTCCTGAAAGCGCGGGTCGTCGCAGTATGCGGGGTAGATGAGTCCCGTAAAGCTGGGGCGCGCCGAAAGCGCGTCTATGTTGTCTATGGGCGCGTAGGAGTCTTTTTCAAAAAGCGTGCTCGCGCGCGCGGAAAGGTTCGCGCCCGCCGAGAAACCCATGACCGCTATTTTGTCGGGGTTTATCTTGAGCTCGGCGGATTTCGAGCGCATCAGCCTTATGGCGCGCTGGATGTCCATGAGCGCGCCCTCGCGGTTGTTGGGCACGCGGTATTTTAGGATTGCCGCGGTTATCCCCGCGTCGCTTAGCCATCTGGCGATTTCGCGGCCCTCCAACGTGTATGAAAGCCCCTGGTATGCGCCGCCCGGATTTATGATGACCGCGCCCGTCTGTGTCTTCTTGTCGGACTTTGCCGGGTAAATTTCGAGCGTGGGCTTGGACACGTGGCTTATGCCCATGTCGACCTCGTTGCCCCAGACCACTTCCGGTTCGGCGGCGGGCTTGCCGGGCATCTTGCCCTCGGGCCACACTTCTTCGACAAAAAATTCCTGTGTTTGCGCGTTTGCCGCGATGACTGCAAGAAGCGCCGCGGCCGTGGTCGTTATAAGTTTTTTCGCATTCATACGGTATATAATACAGACACTCGGTTGTGCGCGTCTGTTCTTTGCAAAATATCGCGTTTTTGTTTTGCGCGGGCAAGAAAAAACGGCAGGAACCTGAAGTTCTGCCGTTTGCGTTTTTCGATGTGAAAATATGCCTGTTAGCGGTTTTCGTAGCGCTGGCGGAGCATGTTGTTGAATGCGGCCACCTTGTTCTTGCGGCGTTTGATTTCGCAGGGCTTTTCGTAGTAGCGCTTCTGACGCACGTCGCGGATCACGCCTTCGCGGTCGAGCTTTTTCTTGAGGCGGCGCAGGGCCTTCTCCATTGCTTCTCCTTTGCGGAGCTTTACTTCTACTGACATTGCTTAATTCACCTCCTTGCGATTCAAATTTTTCTGCGCTTTTTCGCAAAAATAAAGGTGCAAAATCGTAAAAAGCCGCTTTTATGTCAAGCAATAAAAGGAGACCTGCCATGAAAAAAGTTAAAAATACCAAAATCGGAAAAATCGGCATAACCGAAAAAGGCGGCTTTATTTCCGAGCTGAATTTTTTTGAAGAGGGAGTCTCCGACAGGGGAAGCTCGCCGCTTCTGGACGAGGCTTTCAGGCAGGTCGACGAATATCTGGCCGGCAAGCGCAGGGATTTCGATTTGCCCCTGAAGCCCGAGGGCACGGAATTCCAGAAAAGGGTGTGGAACGCCCTGCTTAGAATAGAATACGGCAAAACCGCCTCGTATAAGGATGTCGCCGAAATGGCCGGCAGCCCCAAGGGGTTCAGGGCTGTGGGCGGCGCAAACAGGGTGAACCCGATTCCGCTGATAATTCCGTGCCACAGGTGCATTGCGGCAGACGGAAGCATTGGCGGCTTCAGCAGCGGCCTCGACATGAAGCGGACGCTTTTGGCGATTGAGTCGCCCGATCTGCTTTCCTGATTTTCGCGGAATTTTCAGGTAAAGCGCATTTTTTGCGCCGCCGGCGCGTTTTGCGTGTCATATACTCTCTTGGAAGGGTGCGCCCTTTTTTCATTGACCATGGCAGGCCGATGAAAATAATCGCAGACTGCTAATAATATACAACCGCGCCTTCAGGGATATTTTCCGTCACTACGGTTTACCATGCGTGCGGGGGGATTGGTATTTAAAAAGACAAACAACACATATATGAAAAAGATTATAGTTCCGACCGTGTGTCTGGCCGCAATTTTCCTCGGGGCATGCTCCAAGAAGGAAGAACAAAAACAGGCGATGCCCGCAACTCCGGCCCAATTGGTTCAGGCGGTTTCCAAGAGCGTCCCGGCGTACATATCGACCCTCGGCACGACGGCGTCCACGCACAGCGTAAGCGTCGTCCCCCAGGTTTCGGGGCAGATAGTCGAAATCAAGTTCAACCAGGGCGACATGGTCAAAAAGGGCCAGGTTCTCGCAGTGATAGACAAGCGCCCATTCGAGGCCGCGGTCAAGCAGGCCGAGGGCTCGCTCGCGCAGGCGCAGGCGCAGCTTAAGATAGACGAGCTTCAGGTGAAGCGCAACGAGAAGCTCGCCAAGGACAATTACATAGACCAGATGTCTTACGACACCCTCGTGGCGAAGGTCGAAATCGACAAGGGCGTAATAGAGGCCGCGCAGGCCGCGCTCGAAACTGCAAAGATAAACCTCGGCTGGTGCGACATCACCGCGCCCGCAGACGGCAAGGCCGGCCTCTATAATATAAACGCGGGCAACGTCGTGGCCGCCGGGTCTTCAGTCATTACCACGATAGAGCAGGTGGACGACCTTTATGTGGACTTTGTCATCCCCAGCCAGAGGCTTTTCGACGTCCAGAACCTGATGAAGGACAGGGGCGGCAAGCTCAAGATAATCGTCACTTATATAGAGGGAGACCTTGCCGAACGCTCGCGCGAGGCGACCGTCGACATCATCCTCAACAAAATCCGCTACGAGACCGGCACCGCCGTGCTCCGCGGCAAAATCGAGAACAAAGACCACATGTTCTGGCCCGACCAGCCCGTGAAGGTCGTCCTCGACATGGAAGACGTCAAGGACGCCGTGCTCGTGCCCAATATCTGCGTGCAGAACAACAACATAGGCCCCTACGTCTATGTGGCCACCCCCTACAGGGACGGCGTCTACACAATCAAGCAGCTCCAGGTGGGCAAGGGCCAGCTCTACGGCGACGCCATGCGCATGGTTACCGGCCTGAAGCCCGGCGAGTTCGTCGCCGAGCGCGTAAGCCAGCTTCGCCTCCAGTTCGGCCCCTTCGTTTACAGGACAAACATGCAGGGCGTCCCCTACGGTGCCGACGGCAAGCTCATTACGAACCCGCAGGAAATCCAGAAGTTCATAATGTCCACGGAGCCCATAGCCAACGAGCTCCGCGCCAAAATGATGCAGGCGCAGGCCGGGCAGGAGAAAAAGGCCGAGGCAGCGCGCCAGGAAAACGCCGCCGTTGAGGAAAAGGAAGTGATACAGTCGCAGGACGCGAAATAGCGCGCCCGCCCGCTGTAATTTTTACGGAGAATTTTTATGTCGGAAGATAACAACAACCCTCAGCAGGGCGGGGAGTACCACCCCAAGGACAATTCGGCGTCGCTGATGAAAAAGGCGTCCCTGTCCGATATTTTCATCAAGAGGCCGGTCATGACCGTCCTGCTTTCGCTGGCCGCCGCATTCTTCGGCATATACGCATACCAGGCTATGCCCGTCAACGACCTTCCCGGCGTTGACTATCCGGTCATCCAGGTAAACGTCTCGTACCCCGGCGCGGACCCTACCATCATGGGCGCGAGCGTGGCGTCCCCCCTCGAACAGCAGTTCATGCAGATTTCGGGCATCGAGATGATCACCAGCCGAAACAGTTTCGGCGCGTCGCAGCTCATTCTGCAGTTTGCGCTGAGCAAATCGCTGGAATCCGCCGCGACCGACGTGCAGAGCGCCATTCAGCGCGCGATGGGCAACCTTCCCGCCGACCTGCCCTCGCCCCCCTCGTTTACTACGGACAACCCCAACGACATGCCCATTTACATCGTTTCGGTCGTCAGCCGCGACATGACCAAAGGGGCCCTTTACGACTACGCGTTCTCGCAGGTCGCGCAGCAGCTTAACATGGTCGAGGGTGTTTCCAAGGTCGACATTTACGGCGCGCCCAAGGCTATACGCGTACAGGTTAACACCGACAAACTCTACAACCTAGGCTACACGATGACGCAGCTTAACGCCGCGCTCTCGCAGTCTACGAACATGATAGGCTCGGGCAACCTTCAGGGCCCCTCCTCGCAGTTCGTGCTCTTCCCCGACACCCAGCTTTCGACGCCGGAGGAATACGAGGCCCTCGTGGTGGGCTTCAAAGACGGCACGCCGATATACCTGCGCGATATCGGCAAGGCAATCGAGTCCATCCAGTACGACACGCTCAACCTTTCGTTCTTCAACCGCGCGTTCCCGACCGACGACACCTATTCGACCATCGCGATGGGCATAAGAAAGCGCGCCGACGGCAACGCAGTCTCGACCGTCGAGGGTATCAAGAAGATGATGGAAAAGTTCAAGACCGAACTTCCCGAATCCATCACAATCATGGAGTTCTACGACCGCTCGCAGCTGATCGTCGACAACATCGAGGACGTGAAGGAAACGCTGCTTATCGCGTTTGTGCTCGTCGTTATCGTCATATTCCTCTTTTTGGGCCGCTTCCGCGACACCCTCATACCGACCGTCGCGCTGCCGTTCTCGGTCGTGGCGACATTCATTTTCATGTACCTGTTCGGCTTCTCGCTGAACAACCTCTCGCTGATGGCCATAACCATGTCCATCGGCTTCCTCGTTGACGACGCCATCGTATTCTTGGAAAACGTCGTCCGACGAATGGAGGACTTCGGCGAAGACCCGCGCAAGGCCACCTTCCTGTCTTCCCGAGAAATCTCCTTCACAATTTTGAGCATGACCCTTTCGCTCGCGGCGGTGTTTATACCGCTGGTGTTCATGAGCGGCCTGATGGGGCGCGTGTTCAAGGAATTTTCCGTGACCATCATCGTGGCTACCCTGATGTCGGGCGTCATAAGCCTTACGGTAACGCCCATGATGTGCTCGCGCGTCCTGCAGAAAAGAACGAAGAATGTCAAGGACAGGACGCTCATTGAACGCGGCTCGCACGCGCTTGAGGCGTCGTTTTTGAAGTTCTACGGGCCCACGCTCCGGTGGTTTCTGCATAGGAATTTCCTTGCGCTGGGCATAATAATCGCCTGCTTTTACGGCGTCTACTACTTCGGGATGAACATTCCCAAAATATTCTTCCCCATCGGCGACAGCGGCTTCATGGAGGGCCTCTTCATTTCCAACACAAAGTCGTCGCCCGAGGAAATGGGACTGCTCCAAAAGGAGGTCGCGGAGGTCGTCGAAAACACCCCCGGCGTGAAGAACTACGTTTTGATTTCCGGCATATCGGCGTTCATGAACCAGAACATGGGCTTCGGCTTCGTGCTTCTCGAGCCCAAGGGTGAACGCCGCCCCATCGACGAAATCGCCGCCGAGATAAACGCGAAGGTTTCGCTCATTCCCGGCGTCTACTCGACGTTCACGCCGCAGCCCACGCTCAAGATTTCCACGGGCGCGACCAGCAGCCAGCAGGGCAAGTACGCCTTTGCGCTGTCGTCAATGAACGAACAGTCGCTGTACAAGGCCGCGGGAGACCTCATGAATGCCCTCACTCCGCTGCGCGCCACGACGTTCTCGAACCTCCAGAGCGACATGTTCCTCGACAACCCGCAGATAACGCTCAAGCCCTACCGCGACAAGGCGGCGATGATGGGCGTTTCGGCGAACGGCTACACGACGGTCTTCCGCGACTCATTCTCGCGCTTCTATTTCTACCTAATCAAGTCGCAGTTCCAGCAGTACTGGGCGATTATGGAGGCAAGGCCCGAGGACAGGGCGTATGAAAACAACCTCAACCAGCTCAATTTCACGGCCGACACCTACATGACCGGCGGCTACCCCGTCACCACCCTCACGGGCGGCGGCGGAGACGGCGTTAACCCCGCGTACACCCTTTCTGGCATGATTCCCTTCTCGGCGATATCTACCACCGAAACGGTGCTTGCGCCTACAGCCATCAACCACGTAAACAACTTCCCGTCCGTGACGATATTCTTCGACCTAAAGGACGGCGTGGCCATCGGCGACGTCGTAAGGCAGGTTGACGAAATCGCGGCGAACGTCCTCCCGCAGGACGTAAACGGCAGGTTCATCGGCGAGGCCGTAACATTCCAGGAAACCATGAACAGCCTTATAATGCTCATGGGCGTGGCTATATTCGTCATGTACATCATTCTGGGCATCCTGTACGAGAGCTACATGCACCCGTGGACGGTTCTGCTGGCGCTGCCGATTGCGCTCGTGGGCGGCCTCGGCAGCTTGTGGTTCTTCGGCATGGAGCTTTCCATCTACTCCGCCATCGGCGTGTTTATGCTCATGGGCATCGTGAAGAAAAACGGCATCATGGTCGTCGACTTCGCCATCATGCGCCAGCACGAGGGCATGAACCGCTACGATGCCGTTCATGAGGCCTGTATGGAACGTTTCCGCCCGATCATTATGACGACGGTCGCGGCGCTTATGGGCATGCTCCCCATCGCTTTGGGCTGGGGCAAGGCCGACGCCGAAAGCCGCGTTCCGCTGGGCGTCGTCGTGGTCGGCGGCATCATATTCTCGCAGCTAATCACGCTTTACATTACCCCCGTCGTGTACATCTGGTTCGACTGGTTCCAGACCAACGTGCTCGACAAGTTCGCGTTCTTTGCCCGCGGCGATTTGAACTCTGATGAATAGTCGTATTATGAAAGACAAGATTTTAATACTCACACTGGCGTCGCTTGGGGCGGTGCTGGGCGGCTGCGTCAACGTTGACAAGTCCGTATCCGAAACCCCCTCCGTCTACTGGAAGGCGCCCAAGGGCGCGGTGCCCGAACAGGCTGTCGCCCCCGAGCGCATCGAGACGGAAAAAATCATCGACAAGGAGCAGTACGACAAGCAGAAGGCGCAAAAGACCGACGACCTGAATTCGCAGGCCGACGGCAAATGGCAGCCCGAAACCGCCGCCGAAAAGCTCATGGCGGGGCAGGAGCTCGACTTGGCCGACCTTGTGGACATCGCGCTGGAAAACAATACGGTAACGCGCATGTACTGGTTCCAGTCGAAGGCCTACGCCGCCGCCAAGGGCAAGGCGTATTCCACCTACTATCCGCAAATTTCCGTGGGCGGCCAGGTTTACAGGAACAAGACCCAGAGCAGCTCCGGAATTTCCCCGAGCGTTCCGGTGGGCTCATACTATGAGACCGGCTACGGCCCGTCGGCCGAAATCAACTGGCTCATTTACGACTTCGGCAAACGCGAGGCACAGGTGGAAGTCGCCAAGCAGGCGCTTCTCGCGGCGAATTTCGACTACAACCAGTCCATACAGGACGTGGTGCTCAACGTCAACCTCGCGTACTATGCGTTCTACTCGGCAGTCGGCATGGTCAAAGCCGCCGAAATCAGCCTCGAGGACGCGAAAACCGCGTACGAATCGGCCAAGGCCCGCTACGACGCGTCCGTCGGCAACAAGCCCGACATGCTCAACGCGCTTGCCGTCGCCAAAAGCGCGGAGTACGAGGTCGAAAACGCGAAGGCGCAGGTCGAGACAGCCCGCGCGAACCTTGCTAACGTCTTGGGCGTGCGCGTGAGTGAAAACATGAAAGTCGCCGAAAAGGTCAACATCCCGAGCGCACCCGACACTTCCGAAAAGGTAAGCGAACTTGTGGCCAAGGCCCTGCGCTCGCGCCAGAACCTGCTGTCATCTTATGCGCAGTTGAGGAAGGCCGAGGAGCAAACCGAGGTCGCCCGCAGGGATTTCCTCCCGCAGATAGGCGCGAGCGGAACCGCCGACTACATTGTCTACAGCAGGGACGACCGCCAGGATTCGTACCAGTATCAGGTGGGCCTCAAGGCTTCGTGGAGCCTCTTCGAGGGTTTTGCGCGCAAGTACGAGCTCATCAGCTCGAAGGCGCAGGAGCGCGTCGCCGCTCAGCAGCTGAAGGCCGCGGAAATACAGATAATTTCCGACATCTGGGACTACTACCACACCTATTTGAGCTCGTTCAAGCAGATCCAGAGCACGCAGGCCGCGGTCGAAGCCAATCAGGAGGCTTACGACGCCACCAAGGCTTCGTACGACAACGGCGTAAGCTCAATCACCGACCTGCTCAACGCGCAGAGCCGCCTTTCGCAGGCGCGCCAGCAGTTTGTTCTGGCCGAGTCCACTTTGGCCTCGTCCATCGCGCGCCTCGCGCACGCCACGGGCGCGCTGCTGGCCAATACGGAGGCCCAGCCCGACCTGCCGGCTATTCCCGCGCCGCAGCCGGATGCGGACTAGTTTTTTTTAACCGCACAAAGCCGCCTGTCGGGCGGCTTTTTATACTTGCGTCGGCTGCATTTCTGAAGAAACAATATAGCCACCATTTTGCGGGCATACTCTGCCGCAGGGAAAACGCTGAAAATAAAATTGCCATGAAAGATGTTCTTATAGTCGGGGCCGGAGGTTTCGGGCGGGAAATTTACACATACGTGGAGGACTGCCTTGCCGAAGGTTTCCCGTGGCGCATAAAGGGTTTTATCGACGATAACTTGAACGCTCTTGATTCCTACAACTATCCTCACAAAGTTGTGGGCACGGTGGACGGGTATGAAATTTGCGAAAACGATATTTTTATTGCCGCTTTAGGACTTCCAAAAGTAA
The DNA here is from genome assembly GCA_944391135.1 of uncultured Opitutales bacterium. Lineage (GTDB taxonomy): Bacteria > Verrucomicrobiota > Verrucomicrobiia > Opitutales > Intestinicryptomonadaceae > Merdousia. Next base: position 39,280 of record CALXSL010000007.1, on the reverse strand, counting down.
AAAAATATATAGTAGAACGCCTGCTTTTGCGAGGGGCGAAATTTGAAACTTTTATCCATCCATCTGCACGGGTTGGACGCAATGTGAAACTTGGGACAGGCTGTGTGTTGTGCCCCTGCGTTTGGTTGACATGCGATATTGAAATGGGAGATTTTGTCGCCATAAACAGCAAAAGCAGCATTGGGCATGATGCGAAAATCGGATCGTGGACCACATTGAGTTCCTTTTGCAATGTTAACGGCTACGCCAAATTGGGGGAAGGTGTGTTTTTCAGCTCTTCTGCAGTCGCCATGCCCAAATCGAAAATAGGCGATTGGGCCGTCGTTGGGGCGAACTCCGGCGTCGTGGCCAAAGTTTCTGAAAATTCCACGGTTTACGGCAATCCCGCCGTAAAAATGTAGGAATGCGGCGGAGCCTGTTGCGGAATTTGTTTTGAACTTGACCGGAAATATCCGTTATATAACTTTGCAGCCATGGTAGATTTTATCGCAAATTTGAAGAATAACATAGATGCGCTTGAGGACGTCGAAATCACCGAAGACACGGATTTCAACTCGCTTCCCGAGTGGGATTCGATAGCAGTGCTTTCCCTGATGGCCATGATTGCGTCGGAATACGGCGTCAACATTAAAAGCTCCGAAATATCCGAAGCCAAAACTGTAGGGGAGCTTTGGAAAATAGTCGGGGCGAAGTCTTAATATGGCACTTTCTGCTGTATCGGGTGTGAGGTTTTCGGGCGTGGGGCTCTCATGGGGCAGCGCCGTAATTGAAACGGACGGCATAGCCGTTCCGCCCCTTGTCGAAATCTGATTTTTTTTGCGCGATGGATACAGCATTCTCACTCAAAGGCAAAACGATACTTGTAACCGGCGCGTCCTCCGGAATCGGCAGGGCCTGCGCCATATGCTTCGCCGAATCGGGAGCAAAAGTACTGCTCAGCGGCAGAAGCGAGGAAAGGCTTGCCGAAGTGCAGGCCCTGTGCCCTGGATCGGTCTCGCTCCCCGGGGATTTATCCGCGTCCGATGGCACGGCCAAGCTGGCGGCTTCGATGGAAAGCGTCGACGGTTTTCTCCATGCCGTGGGAGTTTCAAGGCAGATGCCCATAAGGTTTTCCACTGATGAAGACCTGAATTTCATAATGGACGCAAACTATTTTTCCGGCGTGCGCCTCACGCGCGACATTATGAAGCTGAAAAAGATCAACAAGGGCGGCTCCGTGGTATACATTGCGTCCATTTCCGGAATGCTGTCGCGCATAGGGCAGTTCATGTACGGCTCGTCCAAGGCGGCGATGATTGAATTCGCGCGCGACATGGCCGTGGAATTCGCCCCGCGCAAAATAAGGGCCAACGCCATATCGCCCGGAATGGTGCGTACCCCCATGACGGAAGATTTCATAAAAGATTCGCCGGACCTGTACCAGGCGGACCTCAAAAAATACCTTTTGGGATACGGGGACGTCTCGGATGTGGCCAATGCCGCCCAATACCTGCTTTCGGACGCGTCGAAATGGGTTACGGGCACAAATTTGGTTGTCGACGGAGGTTATGTGTGCCAAAAATAAGCCGATATATCCCTATAAATAAACAACCCGCCCTATGCTGAAAATAATCAATATATCCGCAGTTATTGCCGTCGTTTTTATAGTCTTGTTTTCGGTGGTGGATTTTCGCCACAAGGCGGAGTATGTTGAAAAGCCCAAGGGGCATATGGAGGATGTAATTCCCAAAACCCTGACGGGATGGACTTCGGAAGAGGTGCCGATTGCGACGACCGAAGAGGTCGCGCGCGCAACTGAAAAAATCCTGAACTCAAGCCAGTATATATCCAGAAAATACGTTTCGGAAAACGGCGGCAGGGAGTTTAACATGTTCATCAATTACTGGGGGAAGGGGCTTGAAGACCCGCAAAAGGCGTCAACGCACGTCCCCGACAGGTGCTGGGTAAAAAACGGATGGACAAACCACAAGGACAAGGCCGTCGGCGACTATAAAATAGCCGTGGACGGCGTGAACGTGTTTCCGGCAAACTACAGGGAGCTTTCGATAAGCGCGAACGGCATGGAGTACAGGCGCTATGCGTGCTTTTGGCACCTGCTCGACTACGAGCCCTACAACTACAATCCGAAAGACGCGGCCATGCCGCGTTTGGACGTATATATTTCAACCATGCTCAAAAGCGCGTTGAACGGTGCTCCCGAACAGTACTTTGTGCGCATAGACGCGCCGTTCCCGATTGAGGAGCTTTTTGGGGACGAAGGGTTTAAGGAGCTTATGCTGGCGCTCCAGAAGCTGGCATTGGAAAACGTCGACCGGGCTGAAAAATGAGTTTCGAAGGCTTAAAAAAGTACAGGTTTTTCACCCTGCCGCGCGATGTGATCATGTCGGCCGCCCTTGTTTTCGTCATGGGGGCCATTCTCACTTATTTGCTGTCCGACATTTGGAATACGCGCGAAGATTATTCTTTCGGGTACCTGATGCCCGTATTCGTGCTGTACGTGCTTTACGACAGGTGGGCGAAGATATATTCGTACTTCAGCTCCCCGCTTGAACCCGGAGAATCAGCCAACGGCGGAGCCTTGCAGGCCGCCGTCGGCGCCGGATTCGGCATTACGGCGGTAGCCGGAATTGTTCTGTTCATATTTTTCGGGCTTCTTTTCATAATCGCCCAGGGAAGAACTTCGGCGATATTCCCGATGACGGTCGGGTTTTCGCTCATATTTTTCACGTCCGCGTATTTCGCGTCGGCAAAAAACCTTGCCGGCGAGAAGATGCCGCTTAAAAGGCGCTGGGACTTTGTGATGCTGTTTGTTTTTCCTGCGTTTGCGTGGATAATATCGGCGCCGGTTTTCGGCGTTGTCGAAGAAAAAATAAGCCTGTTTCTCCTTTCTAAGGTCGCGTACGTGGTGCTCAATGTCATGGACTTCCTTGGATATGTCGTGGAACTCAGGGGCAATGTGATACATTTCCCGAGCGGTTCGGTCGGCGTGGCCGACGCGTGCAGCGGCATACGCTCGCTCACCGCGTGCCTGTTTGCGGGCTCCTTCCTTGCGGCGGTTTTCCTCGACAAATTTTGGAAGAAGGTCGCCCTTGTCGCCTCGTCGATGGTTCTGGCTTTCCTGTTCAACCTCGTGCGCGCGCTGTTTCTTTCCTTCTGGGCCTATGAAAACGGCGCCGATTCCATCGCGGGATTCGTGCATGACGCTGCCGGATACTTTGTTCTCGGCATGACGGTTGTTGGGCTGCTCCTCCTTCTGCCGCTGTTCTCGCTAAGCCCCGTCCCCAAGGAATTCAGGGATGTCGAGGATGGCGGCGAAGACGGAGAGAATCCTGACGATGATTCCGACAAAAAGAAATAGACGGATTTCACGCACAAAAAAAGCGCTTCAACCGAAGCGCTTTTTTTGTGGAATAATTGAGTTTAGCAAACCAGATCCTTGAAGTCGGAGAAGTTTGCCGTGAAGCCGCCGGGGCGGCCCTTGCATATCACGCCCACCGCGTCGTGCGAGTGCAGGCTTTCAAGGTGTATGCAGGCTATCTCAAAGTCTTTTATGCGCGTGTCGGCGTCGAACTCCTGATAAAGCAGCCTTGTTGCGTCCTCGATAAACTTGGCGTACGCGCCGTTGAGTTCGGCGAAGGCCTGCTCGTCCTCGCGGCGCACCATCGTCTGCGTCTCCGTCTTGAGCGCCTTGAGGCACATGGCCTGCATGTCCTCTATCGGCACGTGCGCGTCCTTTTCGATTTCGGCGCTTATGCGGGCCTTGCTCCTTTGCGAGTGCGGCACGCAGTATATGTTGCGGGTTTTGCGCGCGTGCTCGCTGAGCTCCGAAGAGCAGGGGCAGGCCGACGAATAGATGAAGTCGAAATGGACTATTTTCCTGAAAATGTCGAGGTCGTCGATTGTGCCCTCGTAGGTGCAGTTGTAAAACTGCCACGCCTTGTGCCCGCTCCTGAGGCTGGTCTGCAGGATGGGATATTCAAAGGAAATCCTTATGCGCGCGCGGGAGGTGTCGAGTTCCTCCTTCATCGCCGCGAGAATCTCGCCGAGGGTGTCGGGCGTGAAAATCCTGTCGGCGAATCGGTAGAAAACCCTCATGATGCGCGACATGTTGATGCCCTTGCAGTCGGCGGCCAGCGACACGGTGGAAGTGACGGACGCCTGGAGCTCGCGCACTTCGCAGTTCTTGGTCAGAAATTTGAGCGGCAGCTTGAAGTTGTGCATCCCGACCTGCATTATCGGCACGTTGGCGCCCTTGATCGCGTTTTTGTCGGCGTTCTGGACGTCGGGAAGCGAGCTTTTGTATTCGCTGCTGACCTCAAAGTTTTCCTCATAGCATGTGCGCGGGGCGTCCTGCGTCCCGTAATCGCGTGCCACTATTGAATCTTTTTTTACTTCGCTCATTTTTTTACGACGAATTTCGCATAATCGCCTATGGGGCGATTATGGCAAGCATATTTTCCATATCGGAAAATAGCCTTTCGGCTGAAGGGGCGCATTTTCACGCGCCCTGAAGAAGTGTGCGCGCGCTTTGCGTGCGCGGTATGTAAAATATTTATGATGGCCTATGCGCGTTGACTCGGGTTTAAACCGTTTCAACTTTTCCGCGCCTGAAAGACGTTACCGCGTACATTATCAGGCCGCACGAGAGCAGCGAGAACACGAAGCTTGGCATGAGCGTGTTCATGAAAACCGCGAGAAAGAAGTCTATTATTATCGGCGGCGACATCGAAACCAGAGCCAGCTTGCAGCACTGGAAAAAGCTCAGGCGCGGAACCATGGTTATTGTGAATATCATCGCGGCAACGCCAAGCACCAGCGACTGCATGAGCATCATCGCCATCGCGATTGCCAGCGCCATTATGAAAGAGAAAAGCACGGCCGTCGGCTTGTATGCGGCCGAATCCATGAACTCGAAAAACATCTTTTTGTATTCCGGCGTCATGCCGTCGAGGGGCGAGTACATTTCGCTGCCGTCGGGCATGATTATCGCCAGCCTGTCTTTTTCCAAGAGCATCAGGTGGTTTTTGCGGATGTTCGGGTCGGCGTAGTTTTCGCTTATCAGCGCGAAAGCCCTGCCGTTTTTGTCTTTCAGCTCGATATCCCTGCCGTCGGGCGTTTTTACTTTGCCGTCCGCGATGTCCATTTTCATGATGTCGGGCAGCGCGGGTTTTATGTTGTCGTCGTAAAACTCAATGCTAACCCTCGCCGATATAACGCCTATGGACAGCGCGCATATGCCCGAAAGCAAAAGGAAATACGCTGCGGCGCGCCACTTCCATTTGAACGCGGCGGTAAAGTAGGCCGAGGGGTGCGCGAAAGACTTGACTAGGGTTTTGAATATTTCGGTCATCTTGGCCTGTAGAGTTTGGCTATGTTGTTGTTATAGTCAAGTATAGCCCCGAAGCTTTCGGGCAGGGGGCTTTTTGCGGAAAAATTGACTTTGCGCCCGCCCGCTTCGAATTGCAGAGAGGTTTCCGCGCAGTGCAGAAACATCCGGTTTATTCCCGACGCCGCCCTGAACCTTTTGTTCATCGCGAAGTTCCCGTATGTGGCGTCGCCGAGAATCGGGAAGCCGTGCTTGGCGCACTGAACGCGCAGCTGGTGCGTTATGCCCGTGAGAGGCTCGAGCTTGAAAAGCGTGAATCCCGCGCCGTTGTCGTCGTGGCGTTCGACGGAAAAACCGCATACGGCGGGCACGCCCTTGCCGCCGCCGAATGTTGAGCGGACGAAGGGCCCCGCCTTTACGGGGTTTAGCATGTCTTTCCACACGCCCTTTTTCTGTATGGATTTCCCGAGGCAGATTGCGTAGTAGGTCTTTTGCACTTCCTTGTTTTTGAACGCGTCCTTGGCCGCTTTGGCGGTTTCGGCGTTCGCCGCCGCCAGGATCACGCCGGACGTCGGCGAGTCGAGCCTGTTTACAAGATACAGTTTTTGCTTTTCGCCGCCGGGCATTTGCCATGCGTAATATTCGCCGTCAAAATTGTACGCGGCGCGGACCATCGGCGGCTTCCCGTCGCGCCCGTTCGGGTTGGGGTGCGAGGCCCTTCCGGCCTTTTTGCTTATCGCAATGAGTCCGCTGTCGTCGAATTTTATGACGCCGCAGCCCGTGGAGAACGGAATTTCCTCTATAAAGTTTTTTAAGCTCATCTGTAGTGGAATGTTATTCTTACCGTCTGGTCCTGTGTGCCCAAAGTGTTCACCATCTCCTGCGTCCATTCGCCGTAGGGCGCGGTTGTTAGTATCGACTGCTCGCACAGTCCTGTGCCGGTGTTCGTTGAGTTCGAGAAAAGCACCTCTATCTTTGTGAGCTCTCCCTTCGTGTTGAGGTTGTACTCTATGACAACCTGCGAGCCCACCGCCGTGGCGAGGTCGTACTTCGACGCGATGAGGTTCCACTGGCGCGATACCGCCTCAATCATGCGCTGCTGGTACGCGCCGAATTCGCTGAAGCGCGAGTCCACCGCGACCACGCCGCGCTCGCTCGCGCGCGTGCGGTTGTCGGCCAGCGGCCCGGCGGGTATCCTCATGCTCAGTGTGGGGCGCATTTTCGGGGCGGGCAGGGATTCGTCCTGCGCGAGCTCCTCGGGTGTCTTCTGCTCTTCGGGCTTGGGCTGTTCCTTAGGCTTTTGCGCTTCGGCCTGTTCCTGTTTTTTCTCGGTGCCTTTGACGGCGGCGTTTTCGCCCTCTTTTATTGCCGAATTCTTGATGTCCTGCGTTTCGCGCTTCGTGACAGTAAGAAATGCGTCTTCGCTTTCGGTGTTGGAGGGCTTGTCTTCCGCCTTGGCGCTTTCCGACTCGCTTTCGCTGTTTTCCGCGCCGCCCTTTTCTCCGGATTCCATGTCTTCGATTATTTCTTCCGGAATGCGGAGCTTTTCCGCCTGCTCCTGCTGCCGTTGCGCTTCCTGTTGTTGGGCGGGGCTTGTTTCGCCGCCGCGTTCGGTGGGATGCGCCTGCTGCTGCAAAGGCCTTTCGAGCACGTCCATAACCTCATGCGGCGCGAGTTCGTCCTCGGGCGCGCTCGTGCCGTCGACGATTTTCTGCCCGTCGGGTATTTCCCCCTCTGTGTACGGCTTGCGCGATTTCGAGTCGGGGTCTGGCAGCTCTTCGGCCGCGCGCTGGGTCATGAAAGATTCCGCCGCGCCCGGCTCTGGCTCAGACTGGTTTGCGTAGGGGTTTGCCTCGACAAACTCGGGGAATGACTTGTCTATCTTTGGCGGGAGTATCTCAATCTTCAACTCTTCGATGTCGGGGCCGCCGCCGTATTTTTCAAATTCCGCCGGGACCAGCCTGAAAACCGCGAGGTGTATGAGAACCGTGAGCACCAGCGCGATGATTATCGCCGCCGCGTCCGTCCGCCCCGTGTCGTAATAAATTTCGCTGTCCCGTTTTTTCTGCATTATACTCGGGGGAACTTCTAAAAATTAGTTTTTGAAATCCTTTTTATAAATACAGTTGGTCTTTTTAATTTCTTTTGGCGCACTTTTCACCTTTTTTTCGTCAGATAATCAATTATCATCCTCAAAAAATGCAAAAACTTCGCTCAAAACAAATTTAAAAACACCGAACTGCTGGTTTTCAGAAATTCCCTATGCAACTTAGAAAGTTTTTTCAGTGCGCATCCTGAACCCGCTTCCCAAGCGTGTCGAGCTTCTTTTGGGCCAGCGCGCAAGGCAGGCCCATGACGTTGTCGAACGCGCCGTCTATGCGTTCAATAATGAGTTCGCCGAATTCCTGCGCGGCGTAGGAGCCCGCCTTGTCGAGCGTGTTCACTTTGCTTAAATATTCGTCGATACCCTCCGGGGAAAGTTTTTTGAAAGTCACTTTCGATTCTTCCACATCCGCTTCAATTTCCGCCGCGCCGTCCGGCTTTGCGCACACCGCCGCTACCCCGGTGAAAACCGAGTGCGTGTTGCCGTTCAAAATGCCCAGCATTCTTTTCGCGTCGGCGATATCCTTCGGCTTGCCGAACACTTTGCCTCCGAAGGCAACCACGGTGTCCGCGCCGAGAACAAGCCTGCCGGGAAACCTCCGTGCGACCTCCTCCGCCTTCAGCCTCGCGTTCGCAAGGACCGCTTCCCTCGGGTCGGCGTCCGGGTCGTTGTCCTCTTGCGCCCTTGACACTTCAACTTCGAAAGGCACATTCGCGCGCCCAAGCAGTTCGCTGCGGCGCGGCGACGCCGACGCCAGTATTATCTTGCCGAATTCGGGTTCATTCATAATTTTGAAGCCCTTGATAATGAAAAAGACACCCCAAAAGGCAAAAAAAATAAAAAAAATTTTAGATATCCGCGAGCTCAGCTTTGAAGTCGCCGACAAAAAAATCCTCGACGCCATAAACCTGGAAGTCCTTGCGGGCGAACGCTGGGTGATGCTCGGCGCGAACGGATCGGGCAAAACTTCGCTCATCTCCACAATTTGCGCCTACAACACGCCGTCGTCCGGCGCCATGACCGTGGACGGCAAAACCTACTCCGAATACGACTGGCAGAAGGTTCGCGAGAAAATCGCCCTTGTAGGCTCCCAGCTCCAGCGCCAGATAGACAATGACGAGCATGTCGTGGACGTCGTCGTCAGCGGAAAATACGCGCAGATAAACTACTGGGGCGAAATGACCGTCAAGCTCGTCAAGGAGGCCTACGCCAGAATGAAGCGCATGGGCGTGGGCCACCTTATCGACAGCTCGTGGGCCTACATATCGCAGGGCGAGCGCCAGAAAATCCTCATTGCGCGCGCCCTCATGATAAAGCCCTCCCTAGTGTTCCTAGACGAGCCTTGCACCGGTCTCGACCCCATCGCGCGCCGCTCCTTCATCGAATTCCTCGACGAACTAGCCAAGGACAGGAAAATCCCCGCCGTTATCATGGCCACCCACTACGTCGAGGAAATCCCGCCTTCGTTCACCCACGCCATGATAATCAAGGACGGCAAAATAATGGCCGCGGGCAAAAAGGAAGACGTCCTCACATCCAAAAACCTCAGCGCCGCCTACGGGGCTAAATGCAACCTAAAAAAATCAGGCCGCTACTATGAGCTGAAAGTAAAATAGTTTTTTACACGGGGCGCAAATGCGCCCTTTTTTTGTGCGTTTAGAAAGCGAGCCAATGAGCCCCGCAATTCTAAACCGGCGAAGCTTCCTGTTTATAAAAAAACGGAGTAAACGCGGCTTGAAAACCCCTTATTTTTTTTGGCTTATTCTTGACAGTTGTTGAATCTGGAAACAGAATCTTCGTCCATTAACAACGAAACAAGGATACAGATAATATGAGCAAGAAAGTATATTTGGCGGTTGACCTCGGCGCCGGAAGCGGGCGCGTGATGGCGGGCATTTACGACGGCAAGACGATACAGCTTGAAGAAGTTACGCGCTGGGCCAGCGAGCCGGTGAAAGTAGGCGATTCCTATCATTGGGACGTAAACCAGCTGTACAAATATATCGTGGATGGCGTGAAGAAGGCCAAGGGCGTTTACGGCGATGCCATCGTTTCGCTGGGCATCGACACATGGGGCGTTGACTACGGCCTCCTTGACGACAAGGGCGAAATTTTGAACCTCCCCTACATTTACCGAGACTCGCGCACGGACGGCATGATGGACTCCGTTTTCAAGCTCGTCCCCAAGGCGGACATCTACCGCGAAACGGGCATACAGTTCATGTTCTTCAACACTATTTTCCAGATCCGCGCGGAAGTCGAAAAGGGCGGCAACATCGGCAAGGCCAAGAGCTTCCTCATGATGCCCGACCTGCTCGCGTACATGCTCACCGGCGTGAAGGTGAACGAGCGCACAAACGCCTCCACTACGCAGTTCTACAACCCCTTCAAGCGCGACTGGGCATGGGACATCATTGAAAAGATCGGCGCGCCCGTCGAGATATTCAAAAACGGCTTTGTTGAATGCGGCGACGTCATCGGTTCGCTCAAGGACGAGCTCAAGGCCGAACTCGGCGACATCAAGGTTGTCGCGGTTGCGAGCCACGACACGGGCTCCGCGGTCGCTGCCACGCCTACGCAGGCGAAGGTTCCCGCGTACATCAACAGCGGCACGTGGTCTTTGCCCGGTATTGAGACTCCCACCCCCGTCTCCGACGAGGCCGCTTTCAAGGAAAATTTTACGAACGAAGTTGGCGTGGAAAACACGATACGCTTCCTCAAGAATGTTACTGGCATGTGGCTCGTGCAGAAGTCCAAGGAAGTCTGGAAAGCCAAGGGCATAGACAAGTCCTACCAGGAGCTCGAAGCCGCCGCGCTCGAAGCCGAGCCTTTCCGCACCGTGTTTAACCCGGACGACCCGGATTTTGTGATGCCCGCCGACATGCCCGCGGCAATCGCCGAGCATTCCAAGAAGACCGGCCAGCCCGTTCCGGAAACTCACGGCCAGATTTTCCGCGCAATTCAGGAAAGTATCGCCCTCAAGTACGCCTTTGTGTTCGACACGATTGAGCGCCTTACGGGCCAGAAGGTGAACGAAATCAACATCATGGGCGGCGGCTCCAAAGACGCCGTGCTCAACCAGTTCACCGCCGACGCGACCGGCCGCAAGGTCATCGCGGGCCCTACCGAATCCACCGCGCTGGGCAATGTCATCATGCAGATGAAAGGCTCCGGCGACATCAAGGATGTGCGCGAAGGCCGCGCGATTATCGCAAACAGCGTGACCCCCAAGGTTTTCGAGCCCAAGCCCGAAAACGCGCAAATGTGGAAGGACGCCTTCGCGAAATTCAAAAAAGACGTGCTGAAAGCATAACACAAAAAAGGCGCTTCGAAAGAAGCGCTTTTTTTATGCTTATAGAAATGGGGCTCATAGCCGCCCCATGCCCCGCCTAGGCGCGAGCCGCGCCGCGGCATAGTGACGTTGGGTATTGCTGAATCTTCCGCATTGCGCTTCGCGCAATGGCTGAATTATTTGTAACTGTTGATTAGGCCTGTTTGCATACACCAAGAAACACGAACTTATTACGGTAGCTTCACCGTTTATCGGTGTGCAATGCACACGCGATAAACGGCGCATCATGTGGCGACCGCTAGCGCGATCGCCATGTTTTCTAAAGCGATGTTGAGCGTAAGCGAACTGGCTATGTTCTTTGTTTGAGGCGTTTTATGCGTTTTTGCGCGGTGACATAAAATGGAAATATTTTCGATGTATGTTTTTTTGAGAATTGCTTTAGCGCCCGCAAAAAAAAACTAAAAATAAAAAAAGCATTCGCACTGTATCGGTTGTTCTGAGCGGGAGTCTGCGGCTCTTGGTCAAATATTTTTGTTTTTCATGCCTTAGTTAAAATAATAAAACGTACGCAACTTTGAGATTTGAAAACAGCCTTAGCATCTGCAAAACATACCTAAAAAATAAAAAACACCCGCACTGTACCGACCGACACAAGCGGGTTCTGAGAGGTACGGTTTGGCGCACAGGCGTGGCACACGCAGAAAACAGACGCGGCGCGTACTTAAGTACCCGCCGCGTTTCGTTTTCGAGTATGACGCGCCTGTGCGCCAAACAAGTCTCTCAGGTTCCGCTTATCTTAATCGTAGAATTGGGGTTTGTACTCGGGAACGGCGGTTGATATGAGTTTTTTCAATTCGTTGACGCTTTTTTTGTCGGCGCTGCTCCTGATGGTATCGGTAAATTTTTTCATTTCCTCGAAGGTCGGGGGGTCCGACACAAAGCCGAATATGCGCGGATGGGCGGTTTTTACGAGCGATTCGTTTTTGTGCTGCAGTTCTTCGTAAAGCTTTTCGCCCGGCCTTAAGCCTATAATTTTTATTGGCATGTCGGTGTCGGGGTTGAAGCCGCTCAGGCGTATCATCTGCCGCGCGAGGTCTATGATCTTGACGGGTTTGCCCATGTCGAGCACGAATATTTCGCCGCCGTGCGCCTGCGCGCCGCATTGCAGAACAAGGCCGACCGCCTCGGGTATCGTCATAAAATAGCGCGTCACCTCGGGATGCGTTACCGTGACGGGACCGCCGTTGGCAATCTGGCGCTTGAATGTCGGGATGACGCTGCCGGAGGAGCCCAGCACGTTGCCGAAGCGGACAGCCACAAATTGCGTCGTGTTTTCGGGGCGCCTTTGCATTGCCTGTATGACCTTTTCGGCAAGGCGTTTTGACGCCCCCATGACGTTTGTGGGGTTTATCGCCTTGTCGGTTGAAATGAGGACGAATTTTTTCACGCGGTTGCGGCTTGCCACCGAGGCGAGCGTCCAGGTGCCGAGCGTGTTGTTCTTCAAGGCTTCGCTGGGCTGCGATTCCATCATGGGCACGTGCTTGTGCGCCGCCGCGTGGAATATGATGTCTGGCTCGTAGCGCCTGACGATGTTGTCCATGCGTTTTTCATCGCCGACACTTCCTACGAGCGGCTTGATTATGGAGCCGTATTCGCACTCAATCATTTCCTGCTCAATCTGGAAAAGCTGAACTTCCGACTGCTCCACCATCACAAGCAGGGCGGGGGACTTCGACGCCACCTGGCGGCAGAGCTCCCGGCCTATGCTGCCGCCGGCGCCCGTAACCATTACGGTTTTGCCAAGAAGCATTTTGTCTATCGCATTCGAGTCCAGCTTTATGGGGTCGCGTCCGAGTATGTCCTCAATGTCGATTTCCCTGAGGTTGGAGACGCGCGCGCGCCCGGAAGCCAGGTCGTGGTACGACGGCACTATGCTGGTCTCTATGCCGATTTTTCTGAAAGCCGTGGTTATCTTGGCAATTTTGGTGCCCGGGACGTTCGCAATGGCGATAATCGCCCTGTCAATGTTTTTGCCGTGCACGATGGTTTCTATGTTAGACTCCAGCGGAAGTACTTCGAGGCCGAGTATCTGGCGCCCCCATTTCTTCGGGTCGTCGTCAAGGAACAGAACCGGTATAATGCCAAGGTTTTTCCGCGCGAGGAGGTCGGCCGCGAGGGACGTGCCGATGTCGCCAGCGCCGATTATCACGACGCGCTTTGCGTGCTTGCCGGTGTCGGAATCCTGCATCATCCTTTCGCGGTAAACCCTCATGCCGAGCCTGAGAAGCGAGAAGATTATTATCGAAATTATGTAGTCGCCCAGTATTACTCCGCGCGGCACGAAGGTATGGCGTTCAAGCTGGCTGGCTACCATAATGACGGCCGCCGAAAGCGTCATGGCCCAGAATATTTTTATGATATCCGGAATGTGGAAAAACGAAAGCAGCCCCTTATACTGCCCGAATGCCGCCAGAAACGCCAGTTTTATCAGTATGACATACGGAAGAACGCTTAGTATGTCGAAGTTGTCGAGGTGCGAGAAGGTGAAGTCGAAGCGGAGAAGGTAGGCCAAAACCAGCGACAGCGAAATTATAACCGTATATACGGCGGTTATAATCATCGCCCTGAAAGAAATAAATCCCGACAGGCCGCTTCGCGCCGTGCCGGGCTTCTGGCTGTCCGAGTCCATTTCCGCTTACCAGTTGTCGAATTTCCAAGTCTCGTAGCCGGTGCCGGAGCCGTTGACGCTCTTGCCCAATTCGTCTTCGTCACCGAAATAGACCGGGTCGTCCCATTTTTGGGCCCAATCCGAACCGCATCCGGCCGCCGCAAGCGCGACAAGCGCCAAAAGACCCGCGAGAAAAGCTGATTTCATTTTGTTCATATTCATTTATTCTCGTTCCATATAAAACACTTGCTGCGCCCTCTTCAAGAAAATTAGCAGGCCTTGCCTCCGTGCGGCGGTCTGCGCTAACATACTTGTGAACAAAAACCTTGATTCGGCAGTCTAAATGTCCATCTTTGAAATGATATTATGAGATTTGTCTTAAGAAAATGGGGGGCGGTTTCCATGGCCGCTTTTGTTTGCCTTTTTGCGCGCTCTTACGCGCAGAACGGCGCAAGCGCGCCCGAGTTCCCGAAAAACGGCGAATCTCTGCAAAGCAAGCTGTACAAGGTGTACGGCGCGGGCAAGGATTCCGTCGTTAAGGTGCTCGCCCAGAAAAATATTTTGGAGATGGGCCCCGACGGGAAGGAAAGCGCGCGAACTTTGCTCGACGTCGGTACGGGCTTTCTCATCGCCAAGGACGGTACGGTTATGACGAGCGCGTATATAACCTATGGCGCCGACAAATTGTGGGTTGAATGGCACGGCATACTGCTCGACGCCAAAAGTGTGGGCTTTGACCCGCTCACAACTGTGTCGGTCGTGAAAATCGAGGGAGACTTCAAATCTAAGGACGCGCCCATCGTGCAGATTGACAGCACCGCCGACCTCCCGCCGGTCGCCACCATGCTTGTCGCGGTTTCGTACGAGATGGGGCTTCCTCCGTCGCCGCGCTTCGGCCTCGCGTCGGGGCACAATATCGAGTTCGGCGGCTCTTTCCTGCCCACCGTGTATGTCAGGACGAATCTCGCCGCGCCCAGCGGGGCCACAGGCGGTGCGGTTTTCGACCTCAACGGGAAATTTGTAGGCATGACAATCGCGTCGCTTCCGGAGATAGGCGGAAGTTTCATCCTCCCCGCGAAGGCCGCCGCGAGAATACGCGACGACATCCTGCTTTCGGGCGAGCCGGTATACAGCTGGTTCGGTTTGCGCGCAAAGGACGCCGACGGGCTTTCCGAAACGAAGGTTGTCGTGGACCTCGTGGTCGAGAACGCCCCCGCGAAAAAGGCCGGCTTCATGGTTGGCGACGAGATAATTGAGATAAACGGCAAAAAGGTCGTCAACAACACCGAGCTCAGGGACTGCACTTTCTTCGTGCGCCCCGGCGAGACCGCCGTGTTCAAGGTGAGGCGCGCGGAAGAAATTTTGAGGCTCGAAGTTCTGGCCGAACGCATATCGCCGGACGTTTTAAAGGCGGCGGAATCGAAACTCGCGCCGTCGGTGAGAATTACAGGGGCCGGGAAAAAATCCGATAAGGACGCTTCCGAAGGCAAAACCGCAGAATGAACAACCCAGTGGACATAACGCTTGGAAGAGAGTACGAGGGCGATGTGGGCATCGTCGCGTACTCCGACTACTTTTGCGCTGAGCCCCTGAAGTTTGAACTCGGGGGCGAGCTCGAATCTTTCAACGTGCGCTATGAAACCTACGGCAGGCTAAACGACGACAAGTCCAATGCCATACTCGTGTGCCATGCGCTTACGGGCGACCACCACGCCGCCGGAGTATATTCGCTCGACGACAGGAAGTCGGGCTGGTGGAACAACATCATTGGCCCCAACAAGCCCCTCGACACCAACAAGTATTTTGTAATCTGCTCTAACTGCATAGGCGGCTGCCGCGGAACCACCGGACCTTCGTCGATAAACCCGAAAACCGGCGAGCGCTACAACCTTTCATTTCCGGCAGTCACCCTGCGCGACATGGTCGCTGTTCAGGAGAGGCTCATAACGCACTTGGGCATAAAGAAGCTTGCGATGGCTATAGGCGGCTCTATGGGCGGCATGCAGTGCCTCCAATGGGCCATAGATTTTCCCGACAGGATAGGCAAGGTCTGCGCCCTCGCCACGACTTCGCGCCAGAACGCGCAGGCCATAGCCTTTAACGAGGTCGGCCGCTCCGCAATCATGCAGGACCCCGTCTGGAACAACGGCGACTACAAGCTCGAGCGCGTTCCGAGCGTCGGCCTTGGCATAGCCCGAATGATGGCCCACATAACCTACCTTTCCGACAAGGGGCTGGAGGGCAAGTTCGGCCGCGAACAGCGCGAGGGGCAGAAAACCCCGGACGGCAAGGAGATTTTCAAGCCATCTTTTGCGATTGAAAACTACCTGCACTACCAGGGGCAGAGCTTCGTCAACCGCTTCGACGCCAACACATACCTTTATTTCACGCGCGCCCTCGACCTCTTCGATCTTCGCCAGTACGGCGGCTCGCTAGAGTCCGCGTTCAGGGACATGAAGGCCAAGGTGCTCGTCGTGGGCTTCACCTCAGACTGGCTCTTCCCGCCAGCCCAAAACAGGGAAATAGTCAAGGCGCTTCTGCGCATAAAGAAAACCGCGTCGTACGCCGAAATCAAAAGCGACCTGGGGCACGACTCTTTCCTTATCCACTCGCCCAAGCTTTACAAACTCATAGAGTACTTTTTGGATGTCTGAAGAAAAAACAGCAAAGACGCTTTCAAAGCGCAAAGTCGAGCTTGAGTCCATCAGCGACTGGGTGGGCAGGGGCGAGAGCGTGCTCGACCTCGGCTGCGGCCGCGGCATCCTCCTGAGCGAACTGATGCGTCTCAAAGACATCTACGCCGTCGGCGTGGACTCCGACTTCGACAAGATAAGCCGCTGCATGAAGCGCGGCGTAAACGCCTACCACGGCGACATCATGGACGCCCTCCGCACCTTCGACGACAACTCTTTCGACTGGATAATATGCTCGCGTACGCTCCCCGAACTCGAGAACGCGCGCGAGGTCGTCATGGAGTCACTGCGCGTGGCGCGACGCGTGGCTGTGGGCTTCGTAAACCACGCCTACTGGCGCAACCGCTTCGCCGAATTTTTTACAGGCGACAGGATCGTAAACGAGGTCTTCCCGTCCCGCTGGGAAAGCTCGCGCCCAATGAACCCCATTTCGCTGAATTCGTTTAAGGAATTCTGCAAAGACAACGATATAATCATCAACCGAAGCCGCTTCCTTCGCGGCGACTGGGAACGCCCGTGCCGCTTCTGGCCGGACATGTTCGCAGGCTACGCCGTATTCGAAATTTCAAAAGAAAAACAAAAATGAACGAAAACGAAAAAGACAACAAAGAGATCAAGACCCCCCTCTCCAACGAGATCAAAAAGCGCTTCCTTGACGAGCGCAAAATATTCCTCTGGGACTCCGTGACCGACGAAAGCGCCGCGGAAATCGTCGAAAAGCTCCTTTACCTGGACATGCTCGACAGCTCCAAGGAAATCACATTTTACATGAGCACCCCCGGCGGCTCCATCAGCGCCGGCATGTCAATATACGACACCATGAAGCTCATCAAGGCGCCCATCAAAGTGGTCGTTACCGGCATCGCCATGAGCATGGGCTCCATCCTCCTCAGCGCCGCGCCCAAAGGCAAGAGGTTCCTCTTCCCGAGCGCCCGCGTCATGATTCACCAGCCCCTTATCATGGGCCAGATGAGCGGCACCGCCGTCGACATGCACATACAGGCAATGGAACTCGAACGCATGCGCGTAGAGCTCAACAAAATCCTCGCCGACGCCTCCGGCCAGCCCCTCGACAAAATCGCCGCCGACACCGACCGCGACTTCTTCATGACCGCACAGCAGGCCATCGACTACGGCCTCGCCGACGCGATAGTCACAGAACTTTAACAACACAAAAAGCGCTTCGCAAGAAGCGCTTTTTTATTGCCGCAATTTAAAATATGGGGCTCATAGCCGCCTAGGCGCATCAGGCATAGCTTGGATATGAGTCGCGTTTGCCAATGTAAACCGTTTGTGCTCGCTCGCCCAGTGGCGCTCGTCTCGTCGCTCGCCTGCTCGGCTATTTGCCCTTGGCAAATCCACTCACGGCGCCTTCGCGCCGTGAACGTCCTTTCGGGTATGTTGGCAAGCTCGCATCTCATTCGCGCCTCCTTGACCTTGGTTGTTCTGAGTCTTCCGCATTGAACTCGCTTGCTTGGTTGCACCTTTAATAGTCAGTTCTTTGCTGCGCAAATTCATTCTCGCCCTCCGGGTAATTTTGCTACGCAAAATTATTCTTCCCGCAAGCTGCGCAATAAATAAAGCGCACTTGCGTTTTGCCTTGCGCAATGGCTGATAGACGGATAGCTTGTGTATTGCGAACTGTGAGTAATGACGAACAAACGGAGTTTCGCCAGAAATGTTTATACGCCGGGCAAGCTTACTAAAGCGCGGACATGCCCTAAAAATGCCTGCGGCATTTTTACCGATAAACCTTTCTCTCTTCATAATCGCTTGCGCGCTTATGGTTCCAGTGTGTAAGCGCGATGCCGCTAAAGGGAATACTTTCGGTTTACACTTGTTCTTTGTTTTCGTAGGCTTCGCAACAGCGTTATATAGAACTCACATTAACTCATATTAAAATACACCGCGCGCCAGAGGGCACGCTGTAGAAGACAAACCCTTGATACAAAGAGTGTTCGTGTTTAAACCACACCAGGCCATAGGATGGCTGGCAGGGGAACATCACCATCATCCATAGCGATGCGTAGCATCAGGAATGGAAGCTGCGCTTCCTAGGCCGGGCTTAGGTGAAGGTTATGAACCACGCATCTCATGAAATGGCCCAAAGGCGCATAATGCGCCTCTATTCTAGAGCAAACCGCAGCCGATGTTGCTGCGATAACTATCTGGCCGCTTTGATGGAGAGACAGGTTTTTACGAGGTTTTCAAGTTCGGCGAGGGGCAGTTGCGTGGCGGCGTCGGAGAGGGCCTTTTCGGGGGCTGGGTGTGTCTCGATGAAGAGGCCGTCGGCCCCGGCTGCTATGGCCGCCTTTGCGAGGATTGGGACAAATTTGCGTTCGCCGCCGCTCGAGCCGTTGTTGCCGCCGGGCAGCTGGGTCGAGTGGGTTGCGTCCATGATTACGGGCTCATTGTTTTCGGCCATAATAGGGAATGAGCGCATGTCGACGACAAGGTTGCCGTAGCCGAAAGTTGTGCCGCGTTCGGTCTGCCAGATTTCGGAGGCGCCCGCGCCTCGGAGTTTTGCCACGGCAAACTTCATGTCGTGGGGGGAAAGGAACTGGCCTTTTTTGACGTTTACGCAGCGGCCGGTTTTGGCGGCGGCCACGAGAAGGTCCGTCTGACGCGATAGGAAGGCGGGTATCTGGATGACGTCGCAGACTTCGCCGATTTCCGCGCACTGAGAGGTTTCATGGACGTCTGTAAGGACGGGCAGGCCGAAAGTTTTTTTCACTTCCGCGAGGATTTTGAGGCCCTCTTTTATGCCGAGGCCGCGCGGGCTGTCGGGGCTGGTTCGGTTGGCCTTGTCGAAACTGCCCTTGAACACGACCGTGAGGGAGCCGGAATGGCGCTTCGCTATGGCGTGGACTTTTTCAGCCACTTCGAGGCTGAGCTCGCGGCTTTCGAGCATGCACGGGCCCGCAATGAGAAGCATTTTCCCGGATGTTTTATCGTATATCATAGGGTGTCCATTTTCTGCGGGCGGCGGAATGCGCCCGCGCAGATGAAAAAATCGGATTATCGCTTCGACTTTTTAAGCGCCTCGCCGACGAACGCGCAGAAAAGCGGATGCGGCTTGGAGGGCTTTGAAAGGAATTCGGGGTGGAACTGCACGCCGACCATCCACGGATGGTCTTCGACTTCGACTATTTCCACCAGGTCGCGCTTGGGGTTTATGCCGCCAACTTTGAGGCCGCCGTCGATGAGCTGTTTGCGGAAGGCGTTGTTGTATTCATAACGGTGGCGGTGGCGCTCCCTGATGCTTTTTTGCGCGTACGCGGCGAGGGCTTTCGAGCCTTCAGCAAGTTCGCACTCGTAGGAGCCCAGACGCATTGTCGCGCCCTTGTCGGTGATGAGCTTCTGCTCGTCCATGAGGTCGATGACGGGGTGTTTCGTCTTGTCGTCGAACTCGGCGCTGTTGGCGTCGGCGAGGCCGAGGACGTTGCGCGCGTATTCGATAACCGCTATCTGCATGCCAAGGCAGATGCCGAAATAGGGTATCTTATTTTCGCGGGCGTATTTTGCCGCGATTATTTTGCCCTCAATGCCCCTGTCGCCGAAGCCGCCGGGGATTAGTATGCCGTCGATGCCGGCGAGGTATTTTTCGGGCCCCTCCGATTCGATCATCTCCGAGTCGACGCGGACTACTTTCACCTTGCAGTCGTTGCCAATGCCCGCGTGCGTGAGCGATTCGTAGATGGATTTGTAGGCGTCCTGAAGGTCTATGTACTTGCCCACGACGGCTATTTTGCACTCGCCCGCCTGGGGTTCGACGATGCGGCGGACAATGTCGTTCCACTGCGCCATGTCGGCGTCCTTGCTCTTTATCTGGAGCCTGTCGACGACCAGCTTGTCCATGCCTTCTGCGGCGAGGATGACGGGGAGCTCGTAAATCGAATGCGGAACGTCCATTTCCTCGATGACGGCCTTGTATTCCACGTTGCAGAAAAGCGAAAGCTTCTGGCGCATGTCTTCCGTCATGGGGTGCTCTGTGCGGCAGACGAGTATGTCGGGCTGTATGCCGATTTCGCGAAGCTTCGCCACGCTCTGCTGCGAAGGCTTTGTCTTGAGCTCGCCGGCCGCCTTAAGGTAGGGCAGGAGCGTCACATGGACGAAAAGCACGTTTTCCCTGCCGGCTTCGAGCGCGAACTGGCGCAGGGCTTCGAGGAAGGGCAGGCCTTCGATATCGCCGACCGTCCCGCCGATTTCGGTGATGAGCACGTCCACGCCTTCGCCGGCCGCGCGTATGCGGTCTTTGATTTCGTTGGTTACGTGCGGTATTACCTGCACTGTCTTCCCGAGATAGTCGCCGCGGCGCTCCTTCTGGAGGACGTGTTCGTAAACCTGCCCTGAGGTGAGGTTGTTGAAGCGGCTGAGCTTTCCATGGGTGAAGCGTTCGTAGTGGCCGAGGTCGAGGTCGGTTTCGGCGCCGTCGTCGAGCACGTAGACTTCTCCGTGCTGGAAGGGGCTCATTGTGCCCGGGTCGACATTGAGGTAAGGGTCGAATTTCTGTATTCTGACCGTCAAATTCCTTGTCTCGAGAAGCGCGCCTAGCGCGCCCGATGTGAGGCCTTTGCCCAAAGATGAAACTACTCCGCCTGTGATAAAAATGTACTTCATGTTCGGGGCTAATTTTAAAACTCAAAGCACGGGGCCTTTGCAACATAAAAGTGAGCGGCCTGTTCTTTTTTTGGACTGTTCCTTTAAAATAGCGCTTCGGCTGTCGCATGGGCCAAAAAAAAAGCGCGAAGCTTTGAGCCTCGCGCATTTTTTTAGAAAATCCGTCAAATTAGAATTCTTCGTCGTAAACTTCGATTTCAGACTTGAGAATGTTGGCCGAGCCGTTGCGGACGGCGCGGGCGATGTTCGACGTGCGTTCAGTGCCGCCGTAGACCCTGAGAATGCCCTGGCCGTTGTCGTCGAGCATGCTGGGATAGAATTCGACGCGCGAGTCCGCGAAAGCCATAATGCCGCCCGCGTCCTTGAACACGCCGGTCATGTCCCACATGCCGTTGGCCCTCAGGCCGCGCGACCATACGATCGGGGAGTACGAGGGGGCGTTGGGTTCTGCCCTGTTGGCAACTTCCCAGCTGACGGGGAAAGCCTTGAATTCGGGGTTGAGCTGCCAGTTGTTGCCGACCTTGTTGGCTACGGTAAGCGGAACGGGGGCGCCTTCGGCGGTCTTTTCGGCCACGGCGAGGTCGAAGGGCAGGAGCCATATTTTGGCTTCGTTGAGGTCGGCCCTTTCGGCGAGAACCGCCGCCCAGTCGTGGATGTCTTTGGCCGCTATCATGTTGCGAGCGCCGGAGCTTGAATATGTCTTCCAGGACTGCGCTATGGAACGCGCGTTGTTTTTCGCGGTTATCCTGTCGCCCTGTCCGAGTGCGCTGGTGACGGCGGGCATGAGGAGCGAAGCCAAAACACCGATAATCGCGATAACGATGAGGAGTTCAACAAGTGTAAAACCTTTAGTCTTTTTGATTTTTTTCATGATTTTAATAAGATGTAATTAGTAGAAAACGTTTTTGGACCTTTTTTGTGCCCCTTGTGTTGAATGAAATAATCTCCACTTTTATTTTTTTTGCAAGTTTTTTTTAAGATTTTGCCCCCATTGAACATAAAATTTTTTCATCGGGCCCGAAGGCGCGGCCGATTTGCTCGGGGCGGCTACCGTACCGATTCTTTTCAGCTTTACACTTTGAAACTATTAATGTTCTATGTGAATAATATTTCCGGACAAAATGCTTGTGCCGTTTGGCGCGCGGCAGACAATTACACATACTAAGAATATGGACAATTACACTATAGTATCTATGAAGTGGGGCACGAAATACGGCGGCGACTACGTCAACAAGCTGTACAACATGGCGCGCCGCAACTGCACCCTGCCGTTCAAATTCGTCTGCTTTACCGACGACGCGAGCGGACTCGACAAGAACATAGACGCCCGCCCGCTTCCGCCCATGGACCTTCCCGACGGAAAGGAGAGGGGCTGGAGAAAGCTTTCCATATTCCAGAAAAACTCCGGCCTTGAAGGCCGCGTGCTGTTCCTCGACCTAGACACCGTAATCGTGGGCAATATCGACGACTTCCTCACGATGGACGGTAAGTTTATCGCGATAAAGCACTGGAAGCCGTCCGAAACCCAGAGCATAGGCGAGACCGGCGTGTTCAGGTTCGAAGCCGGGGCGCATCCCGACCTTTTCGAGCATTTCATGGCAAACATGGACGAGGTAAAGGCCAACAACCGCCACGAGCAGGCCTATGTGATAAGCACTTTGCACAAGCGCGGCGAGCTCTCTTTCTGGCCCGAAAAATGGATGCCAAGCTTCAAATACAACTGCATGCGGCCTTTCCCTCTGTGCTTTTTTCAGGAGCCCGTTCTGCCGGAAGGCGCCAAGATGATAGTGTTCCACGGCAACCCCACGCCCGACCAGGCAATGCGCGGCGAAATAAAGGGGATAAAGAAGCTGTTCAGGCACGTTATTACCCCCAAATGGCTCAAGGAAAACTGGAGATAATTGCCGTACTCCCGTCCTGAAAAATACCGCCATAAATCCCTAATACTTGGCGCGGTACAGACTTCACCTACATGAAAACAAGCAAAAGAATTTTGGTTATAGCGCCCCACAATGACGACGAAACCCTCGGCGTCGGTGCGACAATGGCGAAGGCCGTAAAAGAGGGCCACGAGGTTTTCGTGGCGGTCCTCACGTCAATCGAGAGCGACCACCCCGTAATGACCCCCAACAAGCATGTCGTCCGCGCCGAGACAAAGAAGGCGATGGAAATACTCGGCGTTAAAATGGAAAACGTTATCTTCAGGGACATGCCCAATGTGCTCGTTCCCGAGATGCCCGTTCACGCCGTGAACAAGGTCGTTTACGAGGTCATCGAATCAGTCAAGCCCGACGTTCTGTACGTTCCATTCCTCAACGACCTGCACAAGGACCACAGGGACATTGTCTACGCCGCGCAGGTGGCCGCACGCACCACGACCGATTTCGGAAGGAAGATAAAGGAAATTTACATGTACGAGACTCTCTCCGAAACGCATTGGAACATTGACGGCGTCGAGGGCGGATTCCTGCCGAACGTCTACAACGACGTGGACGGTTTCATCGACAAGAAGCTCGAGGCTGTGGCAGCGTACGAAAGCCAGCTTAAAATGCCGCCCAACGCCCGTTCCGTGGACGCGCTCAGGGCGCTCGCGGTTTTCCGGGGCTCCATCATGGCGATGAAGTACGCCGAGGCGTTTATGCTCGTTCGCTTCCTCAGCTGAGGGCGCGTGAAATCGCGCGTGATGCTCCGTTTTGAAAGTGACTTGCACTGGTCACGTACGTAAGTACGCTCCCATCGCCAGTCGCTTTCAAATACTCGCCTGACGCGCAATTTGACGCGCCCTTGAAGGAGTGAGCGCTCGCTTTGCGTGCGCGTAAGGTGAAATATTTGCCATGCATTCTGTTTCAGCTTGTTGTGCTGGTGTGTGCAATCGGAGCTTTATTCAGCGAGCCAGCTTGGCGTGCCTGGCCGGCGCGAGTTGCGTGCGTGTGGACAGTAAAAAAATATGTTGCCGGCGGTCTTTTTTGCGGGCGCACATCAAAAAGCTTGAACCGGCCCCGTTTTGAAGTAAAAACAATATGATAACTTATTCCGTATGCCCGACAATGAAGACATGTTGAATGCGCATTCCGAGCGCGGCTACTCGCTGTACGACCTCGTTGTGATGTCGGACGCCGGGGAGCTCGACAAGCTCGACGGCAGGATGCTGCAGGAAACCAGCCCTCACACGCTTTCCGTGTTTCTGGGCCGTCTCGACGTCGACACGCAGCGGGAGATATTGCGCAACTTCGACCCCGAGCGCGCGTCGGAAATCGTCTCCGAGATGGACGCCGACCAGTCGGCCGAGCTCGTTTCCGAGATGCGCGAGCACCGCGCCGTTTCCGTCCTCAACGAGATGGATCCCAACGACGCCGCCGACATCGTCCGCGAGCTGGAGGACGACGACCGAGACCGACTGCTTAAGGGCATGAGCGAGTCTCAGCCCGATTCCGCCGCCGACGTCCGCGAGCTGCTGGAATACCCCGAGGACACCGCGGGCGCCATAATGAACCCGCGCGTGGCAACACTGCGCGACGACATCACCGTGGACGAGGCCATCGCGCAGGTCAGGAAAATGCGCGACGAATACGAGAACATTTACTACATGTACGTCGTCGACGCCAATGACATTTTGGAGGGCGTGCTTTCCATGCGCACACTCCTGCTCGCGCCAAAGGGCGCGAACGTGTCAGACATCATGAGCCGCAATCTCATAGGGCTTCTGGCCCCTACGATGGACAAGGAGGTCGTGGCGCACATAATGGCCGACACCAACTACCACACGCTGCCCGTCGTGAGCGAATCGGGCGAGATTCTGGGCATCATCACGCACGACGACGTTATGGACATTTTGCGCGACGAGGGCACCGAGGACATGCAGAAGCTCGCGGGCGCGGGCGCCGACGAAAGCCTTTTTGACCCGATTCTTGCGGGCGTGCGCCAGCGCGCGCCGTGGCTTCTTGTAAACCTCATTACAGCATTCATCGCGTCCGGCGTGGTCAGCGCATTCGACGAAAACATTGCGGTGCTTCCGCTTCTGGCGGTGTTCATGCCCATCATAGCGGGCATTGGCGGCAACACGGGCGCGCAGACGCTTTCCGTCACGGTGCGCTCCATAGCGCTCGGCGAAGTCGGGCTTTTCGACATGACCAACATCTGCCGCCGCGAAACTTTCAAGGGATTTTTAAACGGCATAACTATAGGCGCCCTCGCCGCGGGCATGGCAATAGTTACCACGCACAGGCTGGACTTTGCCGCGGTCGTGTGGGTCGCCATGATAATAAACATGTCGCTGGGCGGCTTCATGGGCAGCTTCATTCCTTTCACGCTAAAGCGTTTCGGCTTCGATCCGGCTTCGGGCTCGTCGATATTCACGACGGGCGCGACCGATTCCGGCGGCTTTTTCATATTTCTCGGGCTCGGCTCGATATTCCTCGTCTGACGCAGAACACGGCCGCTTTTTTCGGTGTCTGTGCTTGCAGGAGGAAATGAGCGGTTTGGCGGGATGGCTTATCCGCCGCGGCCGAATGCCGGACAGATGAAAGAGAACAGGGCCGCATTGCTCCGAAATCGCGGGGCGGAAACAAACTGGAAAAAATCAGAGGCGCATTGTTTCGCAATCGAAAAACGAAATAAAAAAGAACAGAGGCGCATTGCTTTGCAATGGCCGATCGGAGATAACTATAAAAAATGAGGAATTTTGAATTTTATACTCCCACCCGGGTGGTGTTCGGCAGGGATGCCGAAGCGCAGACCGGGCGTTTGGTAAAAGACTTGGGCTGCAAAAAAGTCCTGCTGCACTACGGCGGCGGTAGCGCAAGGCGGTCAGGGCTGCTCGACAGGATTGTCGCGTCGCTAAAGGCGGAAGAAATCGAGTTTGTGGAACTCGGGGGCGTCGTACCCAACCCGAGGCTGTCGAAGGTAAACGAGGGTATCGCGCTTTCGAAAAGAGAGGGCGTAGACTTCATTCTGGCCGTCGGCGGAGGCAGTGTGATAGACTCTGCCAAGGCGATCGGCTACGGCATCGCCAACGAGGGCGACGTGTGGGATTTTTACATGGGCGAGCGCAAGCCCTCCGCGTGCGCGCCCATCGGCGCGGTGCTCACAATAGCCGCCGCAGGCAGCGAAATGAGCGACTCCAGCGTGATTACCAATGAGAACGGCATGGTCAAGCGCGGCTGCAGCAACGACCTCGCCCGCTGCAAATTCGCCGCAATGAACCCTGAGCTCACTTTTTCTCTACCGCAGTATCAGACCGAAAGCGGCTGTGTTGACATCATGATGCACACGCTTGAGCGCTATTTCACCCCGTGCAGAAATTCCGAACTCAACGACGCCCTCGCGTTCGGTTTGCTTTCCACCGTCGTGAAAAACGCGAAAATCCTGATGCGCGAGCCGCGCAACTACGACGCGCGCGCGGAAATCATGTGGGCCGGAAGCCTCTCGCACAACGGTGTCACCGGCGACAGGTTTATCGGCGACTGGTCGTGCCACCAGCTCGAGCACGAACTCAGCGGCATGTTCGATGTGGCCCACGGCGCGGGCCTTGCCGCAATCTGGGGCAGCTGGGCGCGCTACGTTTACAAAAGCAACCCCGAACGCTTCGCCGACCTCGGCGAAAACGTGTTCGGATGCGCCTCCCCCTTCGCCGAAGACCGCGCCATAGAATGCATCGAAGCAATGGAAGCTTTCTTCGAAGAAGTCGAAATGCCGACATCCATTTCAAAACTTGGCATAAACCTAGACG
This sequence comes from uncultured Opitutales bacterium, assembly GCA_944391135.1. Taxonomy (GTDB): domain Bacteria; phylum Verrucomicrobiota; class Verrucomicrobiia; order Opitutales; family Intestinicryptomonadaceae; genus Merdousia. The sequence continues at coordinate 12,849 of CALXSL010000007.1, read as the reverse complement.
ACGCAATCATCCGCGAACTCGCAGACAAATGCAGCTGGGGCGGCCGACGCAAACTCGGCGCTTTCAAACGCCTCGACAAAAACGACATGGAAAACATTTACGCCATGGCGAGATAAGAATTGCCTTTTTGTTCATGAGGTTCATAGACGCCTTCTGAAACCTCCGCCTAGGCGCGAGCCGCGCCGTGGCATAGTGACGCTGTTTGTTGCTGAATCTTCCGCTATTGCTAAAGCAATGGCTGAATTATTCGTTGCTGTAGATTTTGCTTGTTTGCATACAGAAAGAAACGCGAACTGCTTATGGTAGCTTCACCGTTTGTAGGTGCGCAATGCGCACACGATAAACGGCGCATCATGTGGCGACACGCTTGCGCGGTCGCCATGGTTGCTAAAGCGGTATTCTGATTGCGCGAACTGACATTGTATCTTCAATGCGGCGGATGCGCAGGTTCGGTTGCATTGAACGAGCATTTTGCGCTCACACCGGGGCGGCGGGCTTTACTTGGCCAGCTCGAATGACGACACGTTGTAGCGGGCTGTCACGCCGCCGTTGCCGTCGCCGTCGAAATTGACGCGCGAAATCGTTATGTAGGGCTCGTACTTGGCTATCGCGTTTTCGAATGTGGCGAACGCTTTTAGGCTGTTTTTCGGGAAGTTGATGCTTATCGTATGCAGCTTGAATTTGCCGGCGTCTTTGGTGGATGCGTTTGAAAGCGTGTATTGTATGTCGGCCGTGCGCGCGCATTCCTCTATGGCGATTTGCAGGGCGAGGGCGTTGTAGGTTTTCGCCGGGTCAATCACGCCGCTTATCTTGTCCAGCTCCGCTTGAATCTGCGGGCCTTTGGAAATTATGAAGTCGGCCGAGGCCAGCCGCTGTTCGAGAGCCTCTTTTTCGGCCGAGAGCTTTTTGCCCTTGTCCATGAGGAATGTAAACCATATGGCCGCCGCGAAAAACACCATGGCCAGAAGCATGAAGCGCTCGCGCCTGTTTCTCGACCTGTAAAACGCTGTGATTTTCGCAAACATTACTTGAGTTTTACGCTGAGGGTGAAGCTTGCCTGGTCCTTGACGGACGAGATGTTTGAGAGGTCGGCCTCCGCCTTGCCTGACGACTTAAGGGCTTTGGTGAACGCCTCCACGGTGCCTATGGAGTTTGCCGTGCCCCTGACTATAATGTCGGCCGGATATTCCAGTGTGACCTGTGAAAACAGTATGTCTTCGGGCCTGAGCGAATTTATGAACGCGAGGTTTGCGATGGAGTGGAGCTTTTTGCTCGTGAAGCTCCTTAGCTCCCCGATTTGCTCGCTTTGCATTTCGATCGTCTTGGCCATGGGCTCGCGCTCGTTTACCAGCGCCTGCATGGATTTTATGCCGCTCTCCTTGAAGAAAAGGGAGACCTGCCACAACAGCAGCAGCGCGAACACTGCGGGAACAGCCTTGACGGCGATTGCCGCCGCCGCCTTTTTGCGCTTGTTTTTTTCGGCCAGCCTTATCAGGGCCTTGTCGCGCAGGTCGCACGTAAGCAGATCCTTTCGCGACGTCTGCCATTCTATGCTTCCGTTGCCGTCTTCGGCTATTTCACAGGAAATCTTGCCGTTCTTGAGGACTTCGCACTTGGCGAGCTTGAAAACCCTTGAGCCTATCGGGCCGCTGAAATTCGCGAGTGCGCGCAGGTTTTCCATGTCGCTGGCCCCGGCGCCGGTTTTGCGCACCGCGGCGAAATTCGTCCAGAGGCCGTCCTTTATCTCTATCGCAGATATGGATTCGCCCGAGTCGAAGCACAGGATTCCGTCTCCAAGCGGGGCGGTTGAAAGCAGCGCGGACGCGGGTATTATCAGCGGCGCCGACATGAACGATCCCTCTTCAAGGCCGTTCTTAACCTTCTCTTCTAGGGTCGAAAATACGGTGATCGTGCCGCCTTTTTTGAAAAATCCCTTGGCTAGGCGGTCGGCGGGTATGGGTGAAAAGGTCTCAACGGCGGTTTCGACAAAATCGTCGATATCGCCGTCCGCAAGCCCTTTGGGCGCGTCCATCGTTTTCACGAAAAACACGCTGTCGGGAATCAAAATCATATTCTGCGCCATAACCGTCTTGAAAGTCCAACGCCGCAAAGCGGCAAAAGTTTCGCACGGTTGAATTTTTTAGGTTTTTTAGGCGTTGTAGTCCATCTTTAAATTCATGGCCTCCAGAATATTCATGGCGTGGGCGTTGACGCGCTCGCACGCCGAAAGCACTTCGATGAACAGGATGCCGCCCCTCGTGACGCCGCCCGCCTCCATCTGCGCTATGGCCTCGCGGCGCAGCGCCTTGCGTACGGCGTCGAGTTTGCTGCGCATCTTCATGGACTTCTCGAGGTCGTCCTTGGAAATGGACTGGTGCAGCAGGCTTTCGTCGGCGAAGTCGACAAAGCGCGTCATTTCCGCCGAAAATTCGGCGAAGGCGGGCGAGTGGAGCATCTTTTCGAGATACTGTTTGCGGTAGTTTTTGCGCGCCATGGTTATCAGGCGGTAGCACGAGTCGCAAAGCTCCTCAAGCTCGGGGACGATGAGCATGTTGCGCGTTACCAGCTTTATGCTGTTCTGGCTGAGCTCGTGCGACGAGCACTGAACGAAGAAGTTGGTAAGCGCCAGCGAAAGTTTGTCGGACTCCTGCTCCAAGTCCCTGAGCCTTGTCACTTCCGCGCTCAGGTCCTTGTCGGGGTTCTGGACTATGTGCACGAAGCCGTGGAACATCTCGCCCGACATGTTGGCGAGGTTCACCATTTCCTTCTGCCCTTCGTACAGGGCAAGTTCGCCCATTTCGGCGAGGTTGTTTGAAAGGTATTCTATGCGCTGCAGCGACGAGCGCCTCTTGCCGTCGGGTCTCGGCTTGATAAGCCACGACGATATCTTTTCTATCTGGGGTACGAAGCCTATGAGCAGCACTATGTTCGTAAGGTTGAACATTGTGTGGAAGAGCGCGAGCCTCGTGGGGATTGCTATACGCTCCAGCGCTTCCGTGCGCGCCGCACCCTGCAGGGAGTCGAAATTGGTTATGCCCATAGCCTTGAGCGTTTCGAGCGACGGCGCGGTGTCGAGCGGTGTCATCCATTTTATGAAGTCCATGAACCAGTAGAACACGAAAAGCATCCAGATTACGCCCAGCACGTTGAACACGAAGTGGGCTATGGCCGCGCGCTTGGCCGCCACGCTCGCTGTGAGCGCGGCTATGTTGGCGGTGACTGTCGTGCCGATGTTTTCGCCCAGCACTATGGCCGCGGCGAGGTCCAGGCCTATCCAGCCCTTTGCCGCCATGGTTATGGTTATCGCCATCGCGACCGACGACGACTGCACTATGAGCGTAAGCAGCACGCCGAAAAACAAAAAGAGCAGCACCGACAGGAAGCCCATGTTGGAATAGTGCGCTATCCACTGTATGAAAGGCGAGTCGGCGCTCATGTCCGGAACCGCGCCTTTCAGGAAGTCGAGCCCGAGGAAGAGCAGGCCGAAGCCTACGAGGAATTCGCCCGTGTTTTTCCACGCCGTTTTCTTAAAGAAAGTGGCTATCATGCCGAAGCCCACGATGGGCAGGGCGATGTCGGAAAGCGAGAATTTGAACCCGAGTATGGCGATGATCCACGCGGTGGCGGTCGTGCCAAGGTTGGCCCCCATTATTACGCCTATGGCCTCCCTTAGCGTTAGCAGTCCGGCGTTGACAAAGCTTACCACCATGACGGTCGTGGCCGACGACGACTGTATCGCGCCCGTCACCACGAAGCCGGAGAACACGCCCTTGAAGCGGTTGCCGGTCATTGAGCGCATTACGGAGCGCAATTTTTCCCCCGAAAGCTTCTGCAAGCCTTCGCTCATCAGCTTCATCCCGAAGAGGAAAAGCCCCAAGCTGCCCAATATCTCTAGTGCGGTGCCCATAATTTTGAAAAAAAATTTGGACCGAAAAGTGACAAAAAATAGAGTCTATGCAAATATAAACGAGGGAGGGCGACGTATTTTTTGTCAAAAATGCCAAAAAATGTACAAATTTGTAATGTCGGCTGCAAAGTTTAAGCCGGCCGCGCAAAAGCCCGGCTAAATTATTGACAAATTAACATGGTGCAAGCAAAGTGCTTCCTTTATGCGGGGATTGCCTCCAATGGTCCCCGCAGCACATACGGACATTTATGAATATAAATTTTCTGCTGAGCATATTCGCCCCCAAAGATAAAAAGTTTCTTCCGCTTTTGGAAGAAACTTCCGACATCATGGTCAAGGCCGCCTCCATGTTGGACGAGCTTTTCACGCTCGACAACAGGCAGAAGGCCGTGGACTGCTGCAAGCGCATAAAGGCCGAGGAGAGCCGCGGCGACAAGGTCACCGGCCTCATACACAAAGCCCTTTACGAGAATTTTATAACCCCCTTCGACCGCGAGGATATCGACGCGCTAGCCGACGAAATGGACGACTGCATCGACGCGATAAACCGCGCCGCCCAGAAGGTTCTTTTGTATTCGCCCAGAAGGCACGCAGACTGCTCCGTGGCGATGATCGCCATAATCAAGCAGGGTATCGAACAGGTGCACGGCGCGATAAAGGGGCTGCGCGAGCTTAAAAAATCCGACCCGAAACTCCGCCAGTACTACAGGGAGATAAAGAGGCTCGAGGAGGAGGGCGACGTTCTTTACGAGAAGGCGATAATGGCGCTTTTCAGGGAGGAAACCGACACCATAGAGCTTATCAAGCAGAAGGAAATTATCCAGGAGCTTGAAAAGACCGTCAACAGGGTCAACAAGATAGGCAAGATACTCAAAACGATATTCATCAAGTACGCCTAAGCCATGAGCCTTCTCATAATCGTAGTAGCGCTGGCGGTCGTTTTCGATTTCATCAACGGCTTTCACGATGCCGCGAATTCCATCGCGACGATAGTGACCACCAAGGTGCTCACGCCTTTTCAGGCGGTTCTTTGGGCGGCCTCGTGGAACTTCTTCGCGTATTTTGTGGCCAAGCACATCATCGGCGAGTTCGGCATTGCCGACACCGTTTCGAAAGTCGTGATAGAGCAGTACGTGACTTTGCCAATAATACTTTCCGGCCTTGTCGCGGCGATTTCATGGAACCTGCTTACATGGTGGCTGGGCATACCGTCGTCGTCGTCTCACACGCTCATCGGCGGCTTTGCGGGCGCGGCCATAGCCGCGGCGGGCATAGGCTCGATTCACGCGGGCGTCATCATCAAGATAGCCTCGTTTATCATACTCGCCCCCGTAATAGGCATGGTGATGGCCGCGATAATCACCCTGATAATCCTTTGGACTTTCCGCAACGTGAACCAGAAGAAGGCCGACCACATATTGAGGCGCTTACAGCTCGTGTCGTCGGGCTTGTTCAGCTTGGGGCACGGCCTCAACGACTCGCAGAAAGTTATGGGCATAGTGGCGACCGCGATGATCGCTGCCGGCCAGATTGACTCCGTGGAATCCATGCCCGACTGGGTTCCGCTGACCTGCTTCGCCGCGATAGGCATGGGCACCATGATGGGCGGCTGGCGCATCGTCAAAACCATGGGCAGCAAGATAACCAAGGTTTCCGCGCTCGAAGGAGTATCTGCCGAAACGGCGGGCGCGCTCACGCTTTTCATAACCGAAATCCTGAAAATCCCGGTCAGCACCACGCATACGATTACGGGCGCCATCATGGGCGTCGGCGCGGTAAAGCGCGTTTCCGCCGTGCGCTGGGGCATAACCATAAACCTGTTCTGGGCGTGGATACTCACAATCCCCGTCAGCGCGCTGCTCGCGGGCGTTGTTTACTGGACTTTCGACCTCGTGTTTTTCTAAGGGGCAATCGGTCGGACGTTGTTGGACATGCTCTGAGAATGCTTGCAATTTGCTCCGGGGCGTGGATTATCCGCAAACATGGCGCTTATAATATATTCGGGTGGCCTCGATTCCACCGTTCTTCTATACAAGCTCGCCTCGGAAGGCCGGGCGGCGGGCGCGCTGTCGATAAACTACGGGCAGAAGCACGTAAAGGAGCTTGAGTTTGCGCGCTTCAACGCGGAAAAGCTCGGCGTGCCTTTCCAGACGCTGGACTTGGGCTGCCTCGCGCCGCTTCTGGGCGACAATTCCCTTACGTCCTCGACAGCAGTGCCCGACGGCGACTACGACGACGAAAACATGAAAAGCACGGTCGTGCCCAACAGGAACATGATAATGCTTTCGATAGCCGCTGCGCGCGCCATAGCCATAGGCGCCGACAGCGTAGCCTACGCCGCGCACGGGGGCGACCACGCCATATACCCCGACTGCCGCAACGAGTTTGCCGACGCCCTAGCCGCAACCCTCGCGCTCTGCCATTACGAGCCTATAAAGCTGGAGCGCCCCTTTGTGAATTTTACGAAGGCCGACATCGTAAAGCTCGGCGCGGAGCTCGGTGTGGACTTTTCAAAAACTTGGTCGTGCTACAAGGGCGGGGAAGCGCACTGCGGAACATGCGGCACGTGCACGGAACGCAAAATGGCGTTCAGGGACGCCGGCGTGGAAGACCCGACCGAATACATGGGGTGAAACAGCAAGGGGCGATCCTTTCGGTTAATTGTCCTCAAAAAATCCCCTGGGGTCGTAATTTGTCCTCATCGCGATAAACAGCATTTGCATTTCGCTCCCTGTGAGGCGTCTGAACGAGTGTGCAATTTGTTTCCCGCTAGCCAAAAATGATATGTCAATTGTTTCGGCGTCGTCCAGGATCTTTTTCATGCCGCTTTCCGAAAGGGACCCCGCGTCTTTTCCGTTTAAAGACAGTATCTTATGGTTTTTCCCGAAAATATCCGCCAGCCCGCTGTAGAGGTATTGGGCGTATTTGTCCGAAAATTTGATTTTAGTCTCGGCGCCGTCTTTCAAAAACTCGTTTTTTATCGTATGCCGCGTGCCGCCGTCGGACGATACGAGGGAGATTTCTTCGACAAGTCCGTTTTCACGCATTTTCGCGTTCAGCGAATATCCTATGGAACGCAGGTTTATGGGAAACGAATCTGTTGCCGACGCCAAACCTTTCAGCGAGTCAATGTCTTCGTCGGCGACGGCCATGTTGATGACGTCGTTTTGGTTGGAAAAAGACGTTCTTCTCAACTGCAGTTGCCGCATTGCAAGCTGTATTATTCCGCACGTTTCCAGCGCAAGATTGTCGAAACATATGGACGGGTATGAAAAATACAGGCTGCCATAATGGTAGTTGTCTTTGGTTATTTTTTCGGGTTGGCGTCCGGGTTGTAGCCTTCAACGCATTCGTATTTGGTAATGGTTAGTTCGGGCCATTGTCAAACCATGATACGCTTGAACCGCATTTTTTTTTTTTTTTGTCGCCGGTGCATGGGCAGTCGTTGTTGTCTTTCACGTCCGCCCCTTTTCCCTCTCTTGTTTCTATGTTGTCGTGCGTATAAGTTCCGGTTGTGCGTTCGTTATAAGTTCTATGGGCCCATGGCCTGCTGTCCGGGCAGACTTCCCAAATTACCGTATCGGTCAGCCCCTCTTTTGTTTCGTCGGCGGTATGGATTTTGCCGCAGGGACGGTCGCTCTTTCCCATCCTCCCCAGCATTCAGCAGCCGAACTGCCTCCGAACAAGGATGCGGCCGCCCCGAATAAAACGAGCGTGAAAATGTTTATTTTAGCGTTCATAAGTGTTCAAGTCCTTTCCGTTTTTTTTAACTAAAGTTTTATTCGAGCCGTCCAAAGAAAACGCCTCGTAAATATCGTCGCCGATTTTGCGCATTTCGTAGGTTTTTCTGCCGTTTTTTAACGTCTCGGCTCTTACCTTTACGCCGTTCACCAACTCCGCCCATGTTTCGTTGGGGCCATCCTCGGAACGCACTATTTCAGTGACATTTCCGGCTCCGTCGATTTCTCTTACAAATTTTCCGGCAGCGTTGTAGTGTACGACCAGTTCGGTTTCCCATGGGCCGTTTAGGGAGAGGGGGGCGCCTTTGCGAAGCCTCTCTATTTTGCGCGTTTTTCCGAAAGTGGCGCCACTCCCTCCGATTTTGCTGTATTTGTAGGCTTCCCCCGTATTGGCGTCTGTTTTTATTTCTATCAGTCTGAGCCAATCATAGAAATATGTATGGGAGTGTTTTTTGCCATGCTCGGCGTACCTTAAATAGCTGTAAGAGGGATGGTGTCCTCCCTTTGAGTGTTCGTAGTCCGGATTCATCGGATCCAACTGGTTGTTGCCAACCGCATATTCGCCCCCGCCGTCAGCCATGGCGAAGCCGCTGCCGGCGTCCCACTCAATCCAGCCATTGAAGCCTGATTCTGATGTGCCGGCCATCCTGTTGACTTTTACCGGGGCAGTATATCGTTCGGCGAGATCATTTGTGCCGATAGTTCTGGGCCTTGGCTTTTCGGCGGAGTAAGCAAATCCGTATTCGCTGCCGTCGGGGCATGTAATCCTTTTTAATAATTTTATGCCTTCAAACTCAACTCCCATTGATTCCAACATCCCGGATCCCGTTCGGTCGTGGTATTCAAACGTATAGGTTCCGTTGTCGGCGCTTACGCTTTTGAGAAGCCCGTCCGGATGGTATTCGAACGAGGCCATGACGGTGCGCTTTGACGCGTTTCTGAGGGCCGAAATGCGGTTTTTAGAATATTCCAAGTCGAACTCTTTCCCCTTTTTTCAGAAAAACGCACGAGCCTGCCGTTTTTATATAAAAAATAACAATCGGGGTTGTTGATGTCTTCTATGCGCAAATATCCCAAAGAATTGTCGAAATATGCCAGCCACTTGCCCGACGTGCTTATGCCGAACTCCAATTTTTCTGATTCAATTTTACGGGCGGCCGCCTTATTTGAGGCAAGGTCGGCCCTGCTTTTTTTTGAAAAAAATAAGTTAGGCCGTTTGGCGCCAGCCATTTGAGCATTGTCGGGTCTATGCGGCTTGCTTGCGAAGATAGGAGCGGAATATGCCAGTATGCCCCCATTATTCCCGGACTGCGTGCGGGGTCGGTGTAAAATTCAAAATAAAGCGACTGCGCTGTGATGCCAAATTTTACAGGCACCGGCGGCGTACTTATGCGTGCATAACCGTACCGTCAACATTGCCGGCGAAATTTTTTGGGGACGGATAAAGCTTGCCGAAACAATGCGAACCGAAAGATACGCACAGAAGCAACGCAAGCAGATTGCGTATAATGCGCATGACGAAAACTATTCTCCCAATTCGGAAGACATTGACTCTTGGCATATTGGGCAGGTCTCGTAGGCGCCTCCGTGATTGTCGCATCTGTGCGTTGTTTCGTCAGCAAACGCAGTTATTGAAAAAAACAATATAATGTATAATTTTATTAATGATTTCATGTGTTAAGTATAAATTTTACTTTTTTAAGTAGTTAAAATATTTTAAATATATCAATAAAAACTTTTATAATATTATTGCAGCGTTTATACCGTTTATATATAAAATAACATGGTGCTGCAGGCGGGAGGCTCATATGGTATTGTGTGCAGCTAAAGGGGAAGGCGCGCTCTTCTGCAGGTTCGATTCGGAGAGCAATGCGGACTTCTCCAAAACGCAGTGGGGCTACAAGAGGCGTGAATTCCATTGCGGCACGTGCGTGGAGCGCAAAGCGGCGTTCAGGGACGCGAGCGTGGAAATCCCTGCCGAATATATGGCGTAAGGGACGGTTGCTTTTTTTGTGCTGTTGCTTAACGCGCGTTTGCAGGGTATGCGTATGATACGGGAATGCCGATTGTTTATTATTGACATATAATTATATGATATGCTGAATGCACATGTGTTTTTACTTTCGCGAACATAAAAAATGTTAGGATGAGCCGGATCCAAACGAGTAAAAAACAAAGGCAAGCCATATGAAAATTTTGTTGTTTATTTTTTCTTCCGCATTTGTGTCCGCCGCGTTTTCACAGACGGTGTCTTGGGCGGAGAACCTTAAGGGCGTTTCCCCCGAAACGAATGCTATCGCGCTGAAAGTCGAAGAACAGCTGGAATATCTTAAAAAAGAATTCAAACCGCAGAATCTTGATGGGAAAGATGCGGCGGGGTCCTCTTATGTTGTTTTGTGCGACAAAGAAAGTTTTATCGTTTACGGTAGTGCAATGCCGGAAAACATGACGCTGTACTGCCCTCCGGAATTTCGCGCCGACCTTATCGACAACACCAGGATGGCCAATATTTTTCCGGGGGGCTTTTCCGAAATGTTTGATCCCTCTCTTTATAACATAATATACCTTGCGGCGTCTCCGCGCGGCGTAATCGCAAGCATAGAGAAGGCTGCCAAGGAAAAAAGCGGGGAGGTCGGTGTTGAAAACGGGGCTTTGACGGTGTCTTACGGATCGTTTACATATGTGTTTTTCGCCGAAAACGGCAGGATCGGCGAAATTGAAATCATTAAGAATGCCACGGGCGAGGTTTTCATGAAGGTTGCGCTGAAGTACGGCGGTTCGGCTGCAATGTCCGCCCAAGTGGACTATTTTTACGAACGCGAGCCTGTGATAAGAAAAACCTATTCAGTCAGTGCCGCGCCGGAAACGCCGGCCGGAATTGCCGCATGTTTTGACTCTTCCGACATGGGCGCTTTCAAATTTGCCGATATGCGCTTTTCGCCGCCCATCCATTACGAATACGACGGCGGAATACCGGCAATGGCGCAGGCGCAGACAATTAGCGAGGCGATGAAAGTTTTCGAAATAAAGAAAACAATGAACGAGGCGTGGGTGTCGGCCGACAAGCGCAAAGTCTCGCCGTTTTTTGGACGGGTGATGAACATTGTTGAAGCGCTCGGGGAAGATTGACCAATGCCGCGCCTATGCCATGTCGTTTTGCTGGCGCTCGTGTTGTGCCCCGCAGAGGCGTTTTCCGTCGCCGGCCTGCCGGACGAGATTGACAAGACGTCCGGAAGAATTTCTTTCGGTATTCCGTTTGCGGAAGAACTCCGCGCCGGATGCCCGATGGTCTTGAAATTTCAATCCGGCCCGTGGTCTCCCGAAACCCCTTTCGGCGGCTTTTGGACTTTGGACATTGTCGATTCCACCGCGTTTCCCGGAGACAGCGGCAAAACAGCTTTCACGCATCGCGGTTCAGGCCCGATTGCCCTGAGAAAATCGCAAAAGTCGGATAATGCTTTTTACAATGGAGGATGGAGTGCCGAGACTTTCGGCAGGAACAGGATTGTTATAAGCAAAAAGGGCGTGAAAGACTTTTTTTTGGTGTATCAAAACGGGAGGATGATCAGGGAGGTCACCCCGCTTTATGAGATAAATATTGATTATGACAGAAAGTCGGGGCTGCCAAGGCGCATAAGAAGCTCGGGAGGGGCTGAAGTCGCCGCATTCAACTGCGACACTTTCGGGTTAAGGCCTTTGCTTGTCGCCGTGCGCGGTGCTGGAATCGTGTCGTTCAAATACGGGGAATTCGAGTTTTTTACAGGGCCGGAAAAAACGGAGCGTAATTTTCTGCTCAAAGAGGCCGTATTTGGCGACAGGCTGCGCATGAAGATTGAGTATTATGCCGAGAAAAGGGAGGATGTCGCCGTGAACGGGACGATTGTCACGTATTCGACTTCCGTTTGTGAATTTTCAAATACTTACGAATGGGATGCTTCAACTGGAGAAGTCAAAAAAATTGGCGCCGACCTTTTCGATGTTAAGAAAGAATTTTTCTCGGGGGAGAATCCGAAGCTTCGCAGCATTTCCATTGATAAAAGGAGCGAAGCGCCTTCGAATCCCGCCTGCGCATGGGCCTACGATTATGAAAACCATATAGAGACCCTTGCGGTTCCGTCCAAGGGCCATGAGAAGAAAATCCACTACAGGGTTTCTTCAGGGTTCAGCCCGAAACTGATAAGGAGGGTTGAGGAAACCGTAAACGGAAAAAAGACGGTATGCGCATAATTTATGACGATAAGCTTATTCCCGTCCGCGCGCTGAACACTGGCGGAAATTGAAGTTTTTGCCCGCCGCCGTGTCTGGGGCGTGCTTTTCGCCTTTTGCTATTATTGCGCCGCGTCGAATATCTCTTTGCCTTTGTCCGAAAGCATGCCTTCTATTTTGCTTCGCTCGATAAAAGGCTTCCAGATCCCTGCGTAGTAGGGCGATATAGAATACAGCGGGAATATCAGCGTTATGCCGTCCGAACTTATCGCGAATTCCGATATGAATTTTTGGTTTTCTTCGGGCGTCTGCCCTTCGAAAAACGGCGCGTCGGGCGACTTTTTTTTGATGGCTTCTATCGACAGCCTATACAGTTCCGCTTTCCAGCCGGCCGAATCTTTGAACATGTCGGTGAGGGCGAACGGCTTTGCCGTGCCGTCCCCTATCACATAGTTATACCCCTTGCATTCTTTGTTGCCGTGCGCCCCGCCCGTGAAGGTGTAAATCTCAACGGCTGCCGAAAATATTTTGGGCGTGTCGGCGTACACTTTAGACGTCCCGTAAAGCTCGTACGGATACGCTGTTCCGAAAAAGCAGCCGCGGTCTTCCCCGCTTAGCATGGCTGCCTTTTCCGCCTCGAACTCCGCGAGCAGGTCGGCGTTTACCTCCTTTTGCCACCCGTTGGGGTTTTCAAACTGGAATATCTCGCAGGATTCTTCCAGCCTGATGTCGTCCACGTTGCAGCACGCGCCGAGCATGGCTGTTGCGGAAATTGCGGCCGAATATTTCAAAAATTTTATGAGGCTTTTCATGTGCGTGTATCGCTGAATTTAAAATGCGGTTTATTTGGCGTGCCGAACGTATGCCCGAGTCATGTCGGGAAAAACGGCGCGCGCTGTTTTGAACACACCAAGTTTTGTGCAAACTTCCATAAGGTTTGTTACATTCCTTCCGAAAGGTTCCAGAAGATTCCAAGGGGTTCTTTTTGCGATTTTT